>JAUIIJ010000064.1 GCA_030431825.1 Alphaproteobacteria bacterium | reverse complement strand
ACAAGCATACGCGGTCGCTCCTTGCGGGGCACAAGGCTCACTGCATCCGCGTCGTTTGGCTCCTGAGGCACCCAAACGCTGATCGCCGGACTGGGTCTATCTGATCTGATTGCTCCCGTTTGCCATTGTGCTTGAACCAATGGCTCACCATCAATGGCGCAATGGATGGACCGGCTTTCGCGGCCGACACTCGCGAGGTGCTGATCCCACAAATCGAACCAGGCACCGCCGTGATCCTCGATAACAAGGAAGCAGAAGACGCCTTGCGCGAGCACGGATGCTGGTTCCTGTTCTTGCCGCCCTACAGCCCGGACCTCAATCCGATCGAAATGGCGGCCTCCAAACTCAAAGCCCACCTGTGCCGGATCGGTGCGCGATCCTCCACGGGATTATTCCAGGCAGTCAGCGAAATCTGAAACCTCTACACCCCGCAAGAGTGCTGGAAACACTTTTGCGAGGCCGGATATGCTTCTACGTAAACTGTAATCGCTTGTCTTATGACTTTTCCCGTCTTCATGCGAAGATGGAACCTCTGCCAGCCACGCGATTCATGGCGGGCAGGGGCGGTGTGTGGATCGGGACACGTCTGGTCGTAGTGGACCGTTCTAGAGTGCGATCGCACACCGTCTTCTCATGAGGCCTGAAGGGATACCCGGGATCGCCGTCCCGGATGACAAGCACAGGGCATGACGAAGATGACAGAGGATGGCATTGGGGTTGACATTTCCAAAGATCAACTCGATTGCCACCGATTGAGCGACGGGACCTTTGAGCAGTTCCCCAACATCAAACCCGGCTTCCAGAAGCTGCGCCGCTGGATCGGGCCGGACCTGCCAGCCCGTGTGGTTTTTGGGCCAACAGGCCCGTATCATGGATCGTTCGAGGCCGCGTTGGCTGACCACTTGCCGCTGGTCAAGGTGAACCAAGACACGCCCGTCGTTTTGCGGAAAGCAAAGGACAGCTGGCCAAGACAGATCGAGCCGCCGCACGCGTTCTGGCACAGATGGGGGCGTCGCATGCATTGGAGCCGGATGTGCCTGTCGCCAAGGATCGTCCTGTTCTCAGAGAGTTACAGGCCGCCCGCACCGCACTGATCAAAGACAAGGTCCGGCTTCAGAACCAGCTTGACCGCCAGCAACAGAGACTGACGCAAAAGCTGACCCGCCGACGCTTGCGCCAGGTCGTGGCTGACATTGCTGAACTGGATCACGCCGTTCGAGCGCAGTTGGAAACCCGTCCAACCCGCAAACGTGCGTTGCATCTGATCCAAAGTATCAAAGGCATTGGCGCCGTCGCAGCCACGACGATCCTGATCGAAATGCCCGAAATCGGCAGTCTGAGAAAGAAGGCCGTCGCCTCGCCTGCCGGGATCGCACCGATCACGAGACGGTCGGACCGATGGCGCGGCCAATCCTTCATCCAATGTGGCCGAAAACCCCTGCGCGATGCGCTCTATCTGCCCGCCATCGTGGCGACCCGATACAACCCGGGTCTGAAAGCGCAATACGACCGCATGAAAACAGACGGGAAACCCTCGAAAGTCGCGATCACAGCAATCATGCGCAAGCTGCTCATCCTCGCAAACACACACGTCAAGGAAGATCGAGAATGGGTCGATATCAGAGCTTGATCAAAAGGAATACTTTAGGCGCGACTATTTTCAGCGGGTCGTTCGGTTCATCTTTGTAAAAATACTCAGAAAGCACTCTTTGCTGCGCGAAGATCAGCTGTTTTCGCGCAGGATGGTCCCCGCAAGATACAGCGAACCGCAGATCAGGACACGGGCGCGCGGGGTGTGAGCGGTGATCGAGCGCAGCGCCTCAGCCACCGTGGCTGCCGTCGTTGCCAGCAGACCGACCGCCTGTGCGGCCTTTGCGGTCTCGTCCGCCGTGAGGGTATTGGCTTCGCCGGGAATCGACACCGCCGTCAGGCTTTGCGCGTGCTCGGCGAGCGGACGCAGGTATCCTTTCACATCCTTGGTGTTCAGCATTCCGCAGATCAGATGTGTCGGGCGCTGCGGCAGGGCGGCGAGGACGTCCGCCAGCGCATATCCGGCGGCGGCGTTGTGGCCACCATCAAGGTAAAGCTCGGCATCGGGCGCGGCCTGGGTGAGGGGACCGTTCCGCAGCCGCTGCATTCGTGCGGGCCATTCCGCCCGGGTGACGGCCGCTTCACAGGCACCTTCGCCTGCGTCAAGATGCCGAAGTGCGGCGAGGGCCGTACCGGCGTTCACGATCTGGTGCGATCCGATGAGATTGGGCAATGGCAGGTCACGCAGTCCGGTATCGTCCTGATAGACCAGCCGTCCGCGTTCCTGCGTAATATGCCAGTGCTGTCCGTGCACCAGAAGGGGCGCGCCGAGCCGTGTGGCGGTTTTCTCGATCACCTCCAGGGCGGCGTCTTCCTGTGGAGCCACCACGCAGGGTACGCCGCGCTTGATGATGCCTGCCTTTTCGCCTGCGATCTGTTCGAGCGTATCGCCAAGAAATTGTTCGTGGTCGATCGAAATCGGGGTGATGACCGAGAGCCGGGGGGATGACACGACATTTGTCGCATCCAGCCGCCCGCCCAATCCGACTTCGAGCAGGGTGAAATCGGCGGGTGTGCGGGCAAAGGCGAGCAGCGCCGCGCAGGTGGTGATCTCGAAATAGGTGATTTCCGAATCGCCATTGGCCGCGTAGCACTCGTCAAGAACGGCGGTCAGTTCCGCTTCCCCGATCAATTCGCCGGCAAGGCGGATACGTTCGTGAAACCGCGCCAGATGGGGGCTGGTATAGGCATGTGCCGTGTGTCCGGCGCCTTGCAATCCGGCCCGGATCATCGCGAGGGTCGAGCCTTTGCCGTTGGTTCCCGCGATGTGGATCACCGGGGGCAGGCGGCGCTCGGGATGCCCCAGCGCGGCGAGCAGACGCCACATCCGGTCGAGGGTGAGATCGATGATTTTAGGGTGCAAGGACATCATCCGCTCCAGGATGATGTCGGATGTGGCCGCGGTCATTTTTCCCTGGGCGTCTCAGCGGGTGCCGGGGATTCGGCCACGGTTTTCTTGGGCTCGGGTGTCGCCGGTTCGGGAGGCGGCAGCTCGCCGCGCACCGCAGGCGGCAGGCCAAGCAGCATCCGGGTCAGTACGATCAGTTCGTCGCGCATGTCGGTGCGGTTGACCACCCGGTCCAGCATGCCGTGATCCAGCAGATATTCGGCGCGCTGGAACCCGTCGGGCAGCCGTTCGCCCAGCGTCTGTTCGATCACGCGGGGGCCGGCAAAGCAGATCAGAGCGTTGGGTTCGGCGATGTGGACATCGCCCAGCATGGCATAGGACGCGGTGACGCCGCCCGTGGTCGGGTGGGTCAGGACGACGATATAGGGCAGGCCGGCCTCTTTCAGCATTTGCACCGCAACCGTGGTGCGCGGCATTTGCATCAGGCTGAGGATGCCTTCCTGCATGCGGGCACCACCGGCGGCGGAAAACAGGACGAGCGGACGTTTGAGTTTCACGGCCTCTTGCGCAGCGGCAATGATCGCATTGCCCACATACATGCCCATCGATCCGCCCATGAAGCTGAAATCCTGCGCCACTGCAACAATGGGTGTCCGGCCGATCTCGCCGGTTGCGGCCAGCATCGCTTCGGCTTCGCCGGTGTCCTTCTGGGCGGCCTTCAGGCGGTCGGGGTATTTTTTCTGGTCACGAAAATGCAACGGATCGGCGATCGGGGTGGGCACCTCGATCTCCGCAAAAACGCCGCCGTCGAACAGCGCCTTGAACCGTTCGCGCGGGCTGATGGCCATGTGATGCCCGCAATTGGTGCAGACGTTCAGGTGGTCGCGCAGTTCGCGGTGAAACAGCATGGTGCCGCACTCGTCGCATTTCTGCCACAGGTTCTCGGGGGTCTCTCGGCGCGAAAAGATCGAATTGATCCTTGGACGGACGTAGTTGGTAATCCAGTTCATTGCGTTGCCCCTGTTGGCCGGTGTGGCGCCCAGATAAGCGCCCTTCCAAAAAAATGCAATTGGTGCGCGGCCATTCCGCGCCTCGTGCGCCTGTCAGTTGATCCCTGCTCAGTGGTTGGCGTGCCAGCGATCGAGGATATAGCGGCTGGTCATCAGATCCAGATGTGCGCCGCCGCCATTCTTGAACAGGGTGATTTCGTCATCTGCACCCCGGGCAAAAGCGGCCAGGTCGTAATAGTCGGCAACAAGGTCGTCGCGGGTGATCACACCGTTGTCCAGGGGAATCTGGATTTCTCCGATATGGCCGATCGTCGTGTCAAAGCTGTCGACAAACAGCCGTGATTGGCGCAGCGCGTCGTCGTCGGCCTCGCGCATGTCCGGGCGATAGGCGCCGATCAGGTTGAGGTGCTGACCGGGTTGCAGCCACTCGCCCCTGATGATCGGCGAGGACGACATTGTCGCGGTGATGACGATGTCCGCCGCGCGGACCGCCGGTTCAAGATCATCGGCAACGGTGACGCCGGGATGTGCGCTCGCCAGCGCGTCGGCCTTGGCGCGGGTCCGGTTCCAAAGCGTGATACGGGCCTCGGGAAACCCGGCGGCAAAGGCTTCGCACAGACCGCCGCCAACCGTCCCGGCACCCACGATCAGGATTGATTTGCTATCGGCCCGCGCAAGTCGTCTGGCGGCAAGCAGGCTGTCGCCCACCGTTTTCCACTTGGTCACGAGGTGAAAATCGATCAGCGCCGACAATGTGCCGTCCCGGTCGGAATAGAGGCTGACCGAGCCGTTTACCATCGGTGTGCCCCCCGCCGGGTTTTCCGGAAAGATCGTTGCGGTCTTGACGGCAAGCCCCATGCCGTCGATCCATGCAGAGCGCGACAGCAGCGTATCCGGATCGCGATAGAGAAAGGTATCGCCGATTTCCGCCCTGGGCAGATCATGGCCGCGCGCAAGCGCATCGGTGAGTTCCAGCCAGTCAAGCTGCGCTTCGCCCTCGGCAAAGGGGATGAAGGGTATCGTCATGCGGCCTCCGTCTCTGTGAGCAATCCCGCCGCGATCAATCGGTCGGCCCAGCCGCGTGGCCCGTCGAACAGGTGGGCTTGCCAGCCCCGGTCGCGTGCCATTGCGATATTGTCCGCGCGATCATCGGTGAACAGCAACGCGCCGGGGGCGACACCGCTGTCGGTTTCGACGATTTCGTAAATTTTCGGATCGGGTTTGATCAGCTTGAGATGGCCCGAGATATAGTGCCGGTCAAATTCGCGCAGGAACGGGTAATGGGTGGCGGCGTAATCGAAGCTCTGGATGCCGAAATTGGTCAGGGCAAAAACCGGCAGGCCCTTGTTGCGCAACGCCCGCAGCAGGCGGATGGAATGGGGAATTTCCGGCTGCGCCAGTTCGATCCAGCGATCGTGCCACATCCGGATTTCCTCGCGCCAGGCCGGGTAGGCCTCGGCGGTCGCGTATATCGTGTCGGTAAAGTGCTCGCCCATATCGACATGGTCATTCATGGCGTGCAGGTCCACCGCCTCGAACATCGCCTTGCGGCGATCGGGTCCGATGACGCTGTCATAGAACCGCTCGGGCTGCCATTCGATCAGCACGTTGCCGATGTCGAAAACCACGGCTTCTGGTTGCATTTCATGATCCCTGTCTTGATCGGTTGGCGGCCCTGATCTCTCGTTCCAGCGCGTTCAGGAAACGGGAGCGGTCCGCCTTTGTAAAGCCCTTGCCGCCGCCGCCCGTTGCCAGCGGATTGGCGGCGCGCAGGTCGGCCATCAGGTCGCGCATCGCCAGTTGTTGGCCGATATTCGCCTCGGTAAAGGCGTCGCCGTTGTGGCGGATCACCCGCGCGCCTGCGGCGACGCATTTCGCCGCGAGCGGGATGTCACCGGTCACCACGACATCCCCGGCCGTGCAGCGGTCGGCGATCCACATGTCCGCCGCGTCCGGGCCTTCGGGCACGATGATCGTCTCGACCAGCGGATTGACCGAGGGGCGCAACCCGCCATTGGAGACCACGAACATCCTCATGCCATGCCGGGTGGCGACGCGCTCGGCTTCGGCCTTGACCGGGCAGGCGTCGGCATCGATGTAGACCGCGCCCACCGGTCTCAGGCCCAGAGAGCCTGTGCGTGGAAGGCGACATGGTCTTCCATGAAGGACGACACGAAGAAATAGCTGTGATCGTAGCCCGGTTGCAGTCTGAAGGTCGCGGGCTGGCGGCGTGTGGCGATGGCGTCCGCAAGCGTTTCCGGGCGCAACAGGTCGATGAACTGGTCATTGCTGCCGGTGTCGATCAGAACGGCACCGTCAAAGCCGGATTTGCGCATCATGATGCTGGCATCGTGGCGTTCCCACGCGGCTTCGTCATCGCCGAGATAGGCGGACAGCTGCTTGCGGCCCCAATCCGTCCCCGTCGGATTGCAGATCGGTGAAAAGGCCGAGACCGAGCGGAAACGGCCGGGCAGGTTCATCGCCAGCGTCAGCGCGCCATGCCCGCCCATAGAATGTCCTGTGATCGATTGCCGGGCGGCGTCGATGGCGAAA
>JAUIIJ010000063.1 GCA_030431825.1 Alphaproteobacteria bacterium | reverse complement strand
GGGCCGGGTCACGCTGACACCGGACGGATCGGGCGGCACGGTGATCGGCTACAGCTATGACGCCGCTGTCGGTGGCAAGGTCGCATCCGTGGGTGGGCGGCTGCTGGACGGTGCCGCGAAAATCGTCATTGGCCAGTTTTTTGCCGCCCTCGGACGCAGAGCCGGAGACGCACCACAGCCCGACGGCATCGTCGCCCGCATTCGCGGCTGGATCGGGGGGACACGATGAAACCCGCCGCATTCGACTATGTCCACTGCGAAACGCTCGATGAGGCCGCCGAGATGATCGCCCAGACCGGCGATGACGCCCGCATCCTCGCCGGGGGTCAGTCGCTGGTGGCGATGCTGAACATGCGGCTTGCTACGCCGACGGTCCTGGTCGATGTCATGCCGGCCCAGGACGCGCGGAAAGTCGCGGCGGACAATGGCACACTGAAAATCTCTGCCGCTGTCCGGCAGGCAAGCCTGTTGGACGATCCCAACCTGACCTCGCGCAACCCGCTGCTTGCGCAAATGCTGCCGTGGGTCGGCCACCCTCAGACCCGTGCGCGCGGCACCCTCTGCGGCTCGGTGGCCCATGCCGATCCTTCCGCCGAGATACCGCTCGCACTGGCCGCGCTGGACGGCACGGTGATCCTGCGGCGCGGGCGCAAGCGGCGCAGCGTGAAGGCGACCGATTTTTTCCTCGGAATGATGCTGACCGACAAGGCCGATGACGAAATGATCGAGGCGGTGACTTTTGCCGATGTCGAGCAAGGCACCGGCACGGGATTTGCCGAGGTCGGACGCCGCAAGGGAGATTTCGCCATCGTCGCCTGCGCCGCGTTGATTTCGCCCAAGCGCGTCCGCCTTGCCGTCGGCGGCGTCAACGACACGCCGTTTGTCAAGGATTGGGACACCCTCTCACCACAAGACGAAGGCGAGGCGCTCAACGCGCTCGCCTGGTCGCTCGATGCGCGCGGCGACCTGCATGCAACCGCTCGCTATCGCCGCGATCTGGTGCGTCATCTGGGCGCGAAGGCACTCAAGGAGGCCCGCACATGCGCCGATTGACCGCCACCGAAAGGCACCCCGTCCGCTTTACCCTGAATGGCAAGCCCGCCGAGGGCACAGCCCATCCCCGCATGTTGCTCAGCGACTTCCTGCGTGGCGTCCAGGGTGCGACAGGCACCCATGTCGGCTGCGAACATGGTGTCTGCGGCGCCTGCACGGTTCGGATCGACGGCGCGACGGCCCGCAGTTGCCTGACATTCGCGGTCCAGATCGAAGGCGCCGAGATCGACACGGTCGAGGCTTTGGCCCCCGCCCCCGGCAGATTGTCCGTCCTGCAAGACGCCTTTCGCAAACATCACGCGCTACAATGCGGCTTTTGCACCCCCGGAATCCTGATGTCGCTCGACACTTTGCTCGCAACCGAACCGCGGGCCAACGCGGAACGAATCCGCGACGTTCTTTCGGGGCATCTTTGCCGCTGTACCGGCTACCAACCGATCGTCGCTGCCGCACTGGACGCCGCACAAACCCTCAGGGAGGAGACAGACAATGCTTGACCTAGGTCGTTCTCTGATCGCAAGCGCTGCCCGCGACCCCGATGCGCTGGCCATTGTCGATCGCGATGTACGTCTGAGTTATGCCAATTGGCTGAGCCAGATTTCGGCGCTTGTCCAGGGTCTTGCGGACATGGGCCTGCGCCATGGCGACCGGTTGGTGACGGCGATGCAGAACAACCATGCCGCCGCGAGCATCCACTGGGCCTGCCAAATGGCCGGCATCACGATCGTTCCGGTGAACTGGCGGGCGACAGCCGACGAAATCACATTCTTTACCGAGAACAGCGGCGCCCGCGCCATTGCCTGCGATGGATCGAGTGTGGATGCCGTGCATGCGGCAGCAAAAGATCTGCCGTGCCTGACATACGAAACCGATGTCGACGGCGCGGTCAGGTTTGAGGATGTCGTCGCCTGTTCGGCCCCGGACGCAAGCCCAATGGCCAGTGCCGACGATTGGTCCATCATGCTTTATACCAGCGGCACCACCGCCCGGCCCAAAGGCGTACCGCGCCGCCACCGTGCCGAACGGGCGGGGGCGTTGGCGCATGTGGCGCAGAACCTGATGCCGATGAACGACGCAACGCTGGGGGTCATGCCGCTTTATCATACCATGGGGGTGCGTTCGCTTCTGGCGATGACATTGCTGAACGGCACCTTCGTCTGCCTGCCCCGATTCAACTGTGCCGATGCGCTGGGGCTGATCGCCGATGAGCGGATCGGAAGCCTGTATCTGGTACCGACGCTCTATCACGACCTGCTCGAACATCCCGACTTTGCGTCAGCGGACCTTTCCGCTGTCAAACGTCTGGGGTTTGCCGGGGCGTCTATGACGGATGGGTTGCTCAAGCGGGTTCAGGCCGGATTCCAGCCCGAGCTTTTCGTGAACCATTACGGCTCGTCCGAGATCTACACCTTTTCGATCGAACAGAACGCGGTGTCGAAACCAGGCTCGGCGGGCAAGGCGGGACTCAATCAGGATTTGCGTGTCGTAAAGATGGGCGCGGGCGATCCCGATGCCCTTTTGGCCCAGGGCGAAGAAGGCGAAATCATCGCGACACTCGCGGGAGACGAGGCTTTCGAAGGCTACTGGCAACGCCCGGACGCGAACGAAAAATCACTTCGCGATGGATGGTACTTTACCGGCGATTGCGGGCATTTCGACGCCGAGGGTGATTTGTTCGTGACGGGCCGCGTCGACGACATGATCATCACCGGTGGCGAGAACGTGTCGCCCGTCGAGGTGGAAAGCTGCCTGTCGATGCACCCGGCGGTCGAGGATTGCGCCGCCGTGGGTCTGCCCGATGAACGCTGGGGCAAGATCGTCACCGCCTTTGTCAAGCGCCGGGGCGATGTCACAGCCGAGGCCTTGGACCAGTTCTGCAAGGCCTCCGATCTGGCCAATTTCAAACGCCCGCGTCGGTTCATTTTCGTCGCGGAGCTGCCGAAATCCCCTGTTGGCAAGCTGCTTCGGCGCAGCCTTGTCGAGGGAAACTACCAACCCGAACCCGATATCCCGGAACAGACCAGCCAATGAAGGGCGAGAAGGAACAATCATGACCAATACCAATATCAACGACCCACAGCAGGAAAATCCCGACGGGTTCCGTGTCGAGATTGATGCGGACGCACAGCGTGGCGACATCATTCTGGCAAGGCCGCCGATGAATGTCATCAGCATGGAACAGCGCGACCAGTTGCGCGCGGCCTTCGAGGCGCTGGATGCCGACGAGCGGGTGCGCGTGATCGTGCTGCGCGGGATGGGCGAGAATTTTTCTTCAGGCGGTTACATCAAGGGCTTTCTGGACGCCTCGCCGGAGCATGTCAGCCACCTTGCAGACAATGTCGCCGCCCCGTGGCGCGCGTCCAAACCCGTCATCGCGGCGAACCAGGGCTACACCTTCGGTGTTGGCTTCGAGATCTCGCTGGCCTGTGATTTCCGCATTGCCACGCAGTCCTGCCGCTATGCTCTGCCCGAACAGAAGCTGGGCCAGATCCCCGGATCGGGCGGCTCGGCCCGTTTGCAGGCGATCATCGGTATTGCCCGCACCAAGGACGTGGTCATGCGCTCGCGCCGGATCTCCGGGCAGCAGGCCTATGACTGGGGCATCGCCACCGAACTGGTCGAGGATGATCAGCTTGAGGAAGCAACCGCCAGGCTGGTGGCCGAGCTTTGCACCTTCTCACCGCTGGCGCAGCGCACCGCCAAGAAGCTGATCAACGACAGTGAAAACGCAACCGTTGCCATCGGTATCGAGCTTGAAGGCCATGCCTATAGCAGGCTGCGCCAGTCCGACGACTTCGCCGAAGGTGTCACCGCCTTCCACGAAAAGCGCAAACCGGAATTTTCCGGCCGCTGAACAACATCACCAAAGGGAGGAAATCCAAGATGTTTAACACCAAGTACTATGCCGCCGCCGCATTGGCCGCGCTCATGGGCACCACCGCAATTGCCGCTGACGATCCGATCAGGATCGGCGTCGTTACACCGATTTCGGGCACCTATGCCGGGATCGGGCAACAGGTGACCTGGGGCCTTGAGATGGCCGCCGAAGAGATCAACGAAAGCGGTGGCATTGCCGGTCGTCAGATCGAATTGATCTTCGAGGACAGCGAAGCCAACCCGGCCGTTGCCGTGCAAAAGGCGGAAAAGCTGTATACCGCCGAAGACGTTGATTTTCTGACCGGTACGGTCAATTCCGGTGCTACGCTGGCTGTTGGTCAGGTGGCGGATCGTGCAGGAAAGCTGTTGGCGACAACCGTATCGTTCTCGGATGCGATCACCGGTTCCAAATGTTCCCCGAACGTCTTTCGCGTGAACGCGCGGGCCGGTCAGCAATCTGCCGCGCTTGCCGCCTGGGTCGATCAAGAGCGCAAAGGGGCGAAGGTCTATTATCTAGGTCCGGACTATGAAATGGGCCGGTCAACTGTGGCCGCGTTCAAAGAGAATGCCGAACGCGTGGGCGCGACAAGCACAGGGGAGGTCTTTGCACCGCTGGATGCCAAGGATTACAGCCAGTACTTTGGTCGCATCCGCGCCGCCCAGCCGGAAGTTCTCTACACCTCGGTTGCGGGCAATGACACGGTTCGGCTGTTTACCCAGATGCAGGACTTCGGCCTGCGCGATGGTCTGACGATCCTCGGCGCGTCCGGCACCGTTACGAGCCAGAACATCAGCGCCATCGGCGATGCGGCTGAGGGGTTTATTACCGGAGTGGGCTATTCGACCCTGATCGACACGCCCGAGAACAAAGCGTTCGTTGCGGCATTCAATGCCCACAACGGTGCCGATCCCGATCTTTATGGGGCAGACAGCTATGGCCTGCTGTTCGCCTACAAAAAGGCCGTGGAAACGGCCGGGTCGACCGAAACAGATGCGGTGCGCGCAGCGCTCGAGGGGCTGAGTTGGGAAACACCGCAGGGGGGCAAGACGATCCGCGCGGGCGATCACCAGGCAATTCAGCCGATGTATGTCGTGCAAATCAAGGACGGCGCTTTCACCATCACCAAGCGGATCGAGGGCGAAGATGCCATCGGCGAGGATACCTGCGAGCGCTTCTAAGCGCGCGTAGCAACGGAGATTTCGAGCGATGGAATACCTTCAATTCGTTCTGGCACCTCAGATGCTGAATGGTCTGGCGCTCGGGATCTCCGTGATCCTCGTGGCGCTGGGGCTGACGATCATCTTTGGCCTGCTGGACGTCATCAATATGAGCCATGGCGAGTTTTATGCCATCGGCGCATTCGGAGCATTGGCGCTGAGCCTGACGGGACTGAACTACTGGGTGCTGATCGCTCTGGTTCCTATTCTGATGATCCCCCTGGGGGTCATCACCGAACGGTACCTGATCCGCCGGGTCTATGACGGGGCGGATCGGCATGTCTCCACGTTGCTCTTGACCTTCGGACTGGGGTTGATCGCGGAAGACATCCTGAAAATCCTTTTCGGACCGAACACGCACCGGCCCGCGAACCCGCTGCCGGGGGCAACGGAGTTCCTGGGCATGTTCATCCCGACCTACCGGTTGTTCCTGATCGGGTTCGGGCTTGTGGTGATCCTCGCGGTGGCCTTTGTCGTCTACCGGACGCGGCTGGGTGCAATGGTGCGCGCTGCGTCTTTTGACCGCAACATGGCGGCCAGCCTGGGAGTCCGCGTCGGTTGGGTCTACTCCGGAGCCTTCGCCTTTGGCGTGGCTTTAGCCGGGCTCGCCGGTGTGCTGTTGGCACCGATCTATTCGGTCTTCCCGACCATGGGGCGCGACTTCATCCTGATTGCCTTTACCGTGGTCATTGTCGGGGGCATGGGCTCGATCTGGGGCGCTGTCATTGCGGGTCTCGTGCTGACACAGGTGCAGGCCATCTCCAGCCTTGTGGTCTCACCGGTCTGGTCGGATCCAATCGTCTTTGGAGTGATGGTTTTCGTGCTGATGGTACGTCCGCAAGGTCTGTTCGGGAGGATAGGCCATGCTTGATCGTCTCGACATTTCCATGCGGGCAAATCACGTCTTCTCCGCTCTGCTTGGCCTCGCCGCGCTTGTTTTCGGCGTCATTGCAGCTGCATCGGGCGATGTCTTCTACCTGCGACTGGCGACCGAGGCACTCATCCTCGCCGGGTTGGCCCTATCGGTCGACATTCTGCTTGGCTTCGGCGGTCTTCTATCCTTGGGTCAGGCGCTCTACTTCGGCATCGGTGCCTATGTCGCGGCGCTGGTCCTGCGCCAAGAGCCGTCTTTCTGGCTGGCGCTCGGGGCCGCCGGCGGGGCCACCTTGCTGGCGGGCATCGTCGGCGGGTTGATCGCCAACCGTGTCCGTGGTGTCTATTTCGCGCTCATCACCTTCGGGATGGCGCAGGTGGTGGCGAAGGTCGTCTACAACACCCGCGAGTTGGGGGCCTCCGATGGGCTGATCGGCATTCCCGTGCTGCAAATTCCGTTGGGGATCACGACCGTGGCCGCCGAC
>JAUIIJ010000038.1 GCA_030431825.1 Alphaproteobacteria bacterium | reverse complement strand
ACGACCCTCTCCCGAATGTCCAATGATAGCGATTTGCCCATGATCCACCTCCACATATGGTGAAGCACAAAAACGGCCCCGTGCGAATCCCGACGATTCACATTTCAAGGACCATGCTCTAAGGCTGGCGTTTTCTGAGCCGCTCAGGTTCACGCCGGAAGGTGTGTATGGAACACCAAAAACCATCTCATATTTTAAAATGTTAGGAGGTTTTACAACGAGAAGTGTGAGATGGTGCGGGTGAAGGGACTTGAACCCCCACGCCTTGCGGCGCCAGAACCTAAATCTGGTGCGTCTACCAATTCCGCCACACCCGCACATCCGCGTTGCATGCCATGGGGCATGCGCGGATTGGCGTTGCTTAGCAAAGCTCTCGCGGGGATGCGAGAAGAAATGCGTGTCGACTTCGGCAAATTACGCCTTGGGAAGCCGCCGCACCGGGCGGTAAAGCGTGGCGTCGTAAGCGCGGTCTCGTCACATTCCGAGTGCCGCGAAGACCTTGGGTATCTGCTCCGGGATGTCTTCGGCGGTCAGTGCGGGGCCAAAACTCAGGGCGCATTCGGTGTGCAACCAGGCAGCGGTTTCGCTCGCCTGCATCGGTCCCATGCCGCGCGCCATGAGCCCCGTGATGAATCCGGCCAGCACGTCGCCCGAACCGGCAGTGGCGAGCCACGGAGCGCGGCGTTCATATTGTGCCGAGTGGATCGAACAGCGCCCGTCGGGTGCGGCAATCACGGTGGAGGCGCCCTTGTAGAGGACGGTACAGCCCGCGCGTTTCGCCGCCGCGCGCGTGGCGTTGACCCTGGAATAGACCGGACCGCGGGAGGGATCGGCTGCCAGGCGGTCCGCGAGATCGGGAAACAGGCGGGCAAACTCGCCGCCGTGCGGGGTCAGGACAACGCGGTCGTGGCAGAGGTCGAACAGCTCGCCGGGCGCATCGCGAAACAGGGTCAGCGCATCCGCGTCGAGCACAACAGGTCGCGCAAGCGGCAAAGCCGCCTCGATCAGCGCGCGCTGCGCCGTACCGATGCCGAGACCCGGACCGAGGCAGAGGGCGTTGAGACGCGTATCCCAGAGAAGCTCGGTGAGCGCGTCGGCGTCCGCGATCGGGGTCTGCATGATCGCGGTGACATGCGCGGCGACCTCGGATTGTGCGCGGGGCGGCACGCCGAGCGTCACCAGCCCGGCACCGACCCGCAACGCGCCTCTCGCGGCCAGGCGGGCGGCCCCCGTGCGGCCGGGCCCACCCGACAGGATCAGCGCGTGGCCTTCGGTGTATTTGTGCCCGTCGGTGCGTTTCGACAGCGTCGCGGGGGCTGGCGGTTCCACCATCCAGACATGGCCTGCGCGTTCGTCGCTCTGTTCTGTGTGGGCGAGGCCGATATCCTTGACCACGACCTTGCCGCAACAGATGTCGGCGTTGTCGAGCCTGTGGGCGATCTTTTCGGTGTGAAAGCTGACGGTGAGGTCCACTTTGGGGCAACATCCCAGCGATCTGCCGCTGTCCGAGCACATGCCCGATGGCACGTCGACAGAGACACAACGGACGCCGAATCCGGCGCGGATGGTTTCAAGGTTGCCGAGAACGAATTCCGCGTCGCCTTCGACGGGACGAGTCAAGCCGGTGCCGAACAATGCGTCGACGACGATGTCGGGCATGGATGTGACGGTGCCGGCGCTGCGCTCGTTCAGCGGGCTACAGGCGCCCTGCGCCACCCAGCGGTCGTGATTGGTGCGTGCATCGGGTGGCAGACGCCCGGCGTCGCCGAGCAAATGGCAGGTGACGCGCCATCCCCTGTCCTGCAGCAGACGCGCGATGACGAAGCCGTCGCCACCATTGTTGCCCGGGCCGCACAGGATCGAGGCCGTGCGTTCTCCGTCTGCAAATTCGGGCCATTCCTGCAGTATCGCCTCGACCACGCCCGCGCCCGCCCGTTCCATCAGTTCCAGCCCGGTCACGCTGCCCGCGGTAATGGCGGCGTCTTCGATGGCGCGCATCCGGGCTCCGCTTAACAGTTCAGGCATTTCAACATCCCGTCGATTCAATTTCGCCCCATTTTTGTGCAAATCGCCCAAACATGAGGCAGGGCAGCGAGTTTGATACACGCGCCCCCCGCGTCGCCAGCGTAACCGATTGTGGACCCGAAATAGAAGTGGTCTGCCGCTGTTGAACACCGTCAGTCAGGAGGGGCTCATGAAGAAGATCGAGGCGATCATCAAACCGTTCAAGCTCGATGAAGTGAAGGAAGCGCTTCAGGAAGTCGGCGTGCAAGGGCTATCGGTGATCGAGGTCAAGGGCTTTGGCCGTCAGAAGGGCCATACCGAACTCTACCGCGGCGCGGAATACGTCGTGGATTTTCTGCCCAAGGTCAAGATCGAGGTCGTCCTTGATGATGACCTGGTCGATGGCGCAATCGAAGCGATTGTCGACGCGGCCAAGACCGACAAGATCGGTGACGGCAAGATTTTTGTCAGCCCGGTCGAGCAGACAATCCGCATCCGGACCGGCGAGACCGGCTCGGACGCCCTTTAGCCGATAGCAAAACATTTTCCAGAGAGGGGAAATCAGGAATGAGCAAGGAAGCAGTTCTCAAGCTGATCAAGGACGAGGATGCCGAATACGTGGATATCCGGTTCACGGATCCGCGCGGCAAACTTCAGCATGTGACAGTTGTCGCCGATCTGGTCGACGAGGACTTTCTGGAAGAAGGCTTCATGTTCGATGGCAGCTCGATCGCGGGCTGGAAGTCGATCGAAGCGTCGGATATGAAACTCATGCCGGACACCGAAAGCGTCTATGTCGATCCGTTCTACGCGGAAAAGACGCTGTGCCTGCACTGTTCGGTTGTCGAACCCGACACCGGCGAGCCCTACGAGCGCGATCCGCGTGGCACTGCGGAAAAGGCCGAAGCCTATCTGAAAGCGTCCGGTATCGGTGATGTTGCCTATATGGGCCCCGAAGCGGAATTCTTCCTGTTCGATGACGTGCGCTACTCCAACACCATCAACAAGGTGTCCTACGAAGTCGACGCAACCGACGCGTCCTGGAACTCCGACACCGAATACGAGATGGGCAACATGGGGCACCGGCCCGGCGTGAAGGGCGGCTATTTCCCGGTCAACCCGATCGACGAAAGCCAGGACCTGCGTTCCGAGATGCTGTCGACCATGAAGCGTCTTGGCATGAAGGTCGACAAGCACCATCACGAGGTCGCATCCTGCCAGCACGAACTGGGCCTTATCTTCGGCACGCTGACCAAGCAGGCGGACGAGCTGCAGAAATACAAATATGTCGTGCACAATGTTGCACATGCCTATGGTAAATCCGCCACCTTCATGCCCAAGCCGATTGCGGGTGACAACGGCACCGGCATGCACGTGAACATGTCGATCTGGAAAGATGGCAAACCGCTGTTTGCCGGAGACAAATATGCCGACCTGTCGGACGAGGCGCTCTATTACATCGGTGGCATCCTCAAACATGCCAAGACGCTGAATGCTTTCACCAACCCGGGCACCAACAGCTACAAGCGCCTGATTCCCGGCTTTGAAGCGCCTGTTCTGCGGGCCTATTCGGCAAGCAACCGTTCGGGCTGTATCCGCATTCCGTTTTCCGAGTCGCCCAAGGCGAAACGTGTCGAGGCCCGTTTCCCCGATCCGTCGGCGAACCCCTATCTCTGCTTTGCGGCATTGCTGATGGCGGGGCTTGACGGGATCAAGAACAAGATCCATCCGGGCGAGGCGATGGACAAGAACCTCTATGACCTGCCGCCCGAGGAACTGGCCGGGATCGACACCGTATGCGGTTCGCTGCGCGAGGCGCTGGATGCGCTGGCAAATGACCACGACTTCCTGCTGGCCGGTGACGTGTTCACCAAGGACCAGATCGAGGGGTATATCGCGCTCAAGATGGAAGAGGTCGAAACCTACGAGCATACGCCGCACCCGGTCGAGTACAGCATGTATTACAGCTGCTGATCGGCAGCACCGCATCAGACGCGTTGCAAAGGGGCGTCCCGTTTTCGGGGCGCCTTTTTTGCACGCGGGCAGGGCACCGGTCGTTTGGCCGATGATATGCACAAGCCGGTTTCCATATGACGACGGTCTGCTAGACTCGGGCGGCGGCAGACGGAGATTTGAGCAGCATGATGTCACTGTCCTTCAAACAGCTTGCCCTCGGGCTGGCTCTTGCGACCGGCCTGACACAGTCGGCCTCTGCGGCGACATGCGGCAATACCGGGGCCGGATTCGAAACATGGAAGGCGTCTTTCGCCAACGAGGCACGCAACGCCGGGGTCAAGGAACGTGGGTTGCAGGCCTTGTCGCAGGCGCAATACGCGACGCGCACCATCGCTGCGGACCGGAACCAGAAATCGTTCCGATATTCGCTGGACAAGTTCATGCGGGTACGCGGCGCGGATACGATTGTTGCGCAGGGGCGCCAGCGCAAGGCGCGTAATCCGAAGTTCTACGCGGCGCTGGAGCGGCAATACGGGGTTCCGGCGGGCGTGCTGATTTCCATTCACGGCATGGAAACCGGTTTCGGCCGTTTCATGGGCGATAGCCGGGTGGTGTCGGCCATCACGACCCTGGCCTATGATTGCCGCCGTTCGGATTTCTTTGTGCCGCATGCCATCGGCGCGCTGAAACTGGTCGATCAGGGTACGCTGACATCGGCGACGCTGGGGGCCAGGCATGGTGAATTGGGCCACACGCAATTCCTGCCCGGAAACGCGCTGACATACGGCGTCGATGCCACCGGTGACGGCCGCGTCGATTTCTACAACATGACCGATGCTCTGGCGTCGACGGCGAATTTCCTGCGCAAGAAGGGCTGGAAACCCGGGCGCGGCTATCAGCAGGGGCAGCCCAATTTCCAGGTGATCCAGCAATGGAACGCCGCCACCGTGTACCAGCAGGCCATCGCCATCATGGCCGCCCGGATCGACGGCTAACGCGCGATCACGATATCCGCGCAGAGCCCGCCGAGAGTTTCGCTTGTACCAAGCCGCAGCGCGCCGCCATGCGCGCGCGCCACGTCGGTCACGATGGCGAGGCCAAGCCCGACCCCGCTGCCGCGGTTCTGGTTGCGCGACGGGTCCAGCCGCGAGAACGGGCGGATCGATTCGGCGCGCTGATCGGCGGGGATGCCGGGGCCGTCATCCTCGACGCGAATGCGCAGCGATTTTTCGAGCAATACGACAGAGACCTCGGCGCGGGAGCCATAGCGCACCGCGTTTCCGATCAGATTCTCCAGTGCCCTGCGGATCGCCATTGGCCGCAACATGACCATGCCCTCACCGGCCATCTCTCCCAGTTGCACCTGGGTGCCGGCACGTTGCGCATCCTCGACGATCCGGCGGACGAGGTCATGCGGATCGGTCGCCTCGGGCTCGCCTTCGGCAACCCCCCTGGAAAAGTCGAGAAACGCGTCGAGCAGACGCTGCATCTCGTCCACGTCCCGCAGCAGGGGCTCGGCGTCGTCCTCGTCGATCATCGACAGGCCGAGCTTGAGCCGGGTCAGCGGCGTGCGCAGATCGTGGCTAACCCCGGACAGCATCAGCGTGCGCTGCTCGATCTGGCGCTCTATCCGCGACCGCATATCCAGGAACGCACCGCCCGCGGCGCGCACCTCGATCGCGCCCGTTGGCGTGTAAGGCACGGTCCTGCCGCGCCCGAATGCCTGCGCCGCATTGGCCAGCCGGGTGATCGGACGCAGCTGGTTGCGCATGTAGACAAAGGCGATGATCGTCATCAACGCTCCGAAAAACACCATCGTCACGATCAATTGGTGCGGGGCGGCGGCGGTCACGCTGCGGCGGCTGAAACTGATCCGGGCGGGGCCGAATTCGGATCGGAAATACAGTTGGATCGACCGGTTGTCGGGGAATGTGGCAGCCAGCAGATCGGGCATCGAATCGCGCACGGTCTGGCGGACGACGCGGGCAGAGTAATCATACCACCGGATATAATCGCTCTTGGGCACCGCGTCGGGTGCGACAAACTGCACATCCATCTGGAATGCGGACAGGAAAGGCCGCATCAATTCCAGCGCCTCTTGCGGTGTGTCCGCAGTGGCGGCTTCGGAAACGATCACATCCAGTTCCCTGACCAGTGTCGAGGACATCTGGCTGGTGACATCTTCGAGGTGGCGCTGGATAAAGGCCACGGAAACCACCAGTTGCATGCTCACAACCGGCAGAATCAGGATCAGAGCCGCCCGTCCATACAGGCTGCGCGGCATATATTGTTTGAGCCACCGGAAGAACATGGGCTAAGCCTATCGGGCCGCCACGGCAAGAGGAAGCGCAATGACCCAACCGCCAGACGATTTCAACCCGATTGCGGGTATCCCCGAAACGCTGGAACCCGGTTTGCGGCGCGTTCTTGCGCCGAACCCGTCGCCGATGACCTATCGCGGCACCAACACCTACCTGCTTGGGACGCGCGGTTTGGCCGTGATCGATCCCGGCCCGCAGGATCCGGCGCATCTCGACGCGATCCTGGGTGCGGTGGCGCCGGGGCAGAACATCACGCATATCGTGGTGAGCCATGCCCATCTGGACCATTCGCCGCTTGCCCGCCCCCTGTCGCAGCATACGGGAGCGCCGATCCTTGCATTCGGTGCCGCCTACGCGGGGCGCAGCGCGGTGATGGAGCGACTGGCCGCCGACGGCCTGGCGGGCGGGGGCGAGGGCATCGACGAGACCTTTGAACCCGATCACGCGGTGTCGGATGGCGATACGATCGAGGGCGACGGCTGGGCGCTCGAGGTCATTCATACGCCGGGTCACATCGGCAACCATATCGCGCTCGGCTGGCAGGACCGGTGTTTTACCGCAGATCACGTGATGGGGTGGGCCAGCTCGCTGGTCTCACCGCCTGACGGGGATCTGACCGATTTCATGCTGTCCTGTCATCGGCTTGCCGAACGCGACTGGCGGGTGTTCTATCCGGGCCACGGGGCGCCTGTCACCGACCCGTCGGGCAGGCTGGACTGGCTCGTCAGTCATCGAAAGGGCCGCGAGGCGGCGATCCTGGCGGCACTTGGCTCGGGGCCGGCGACGGCGCGCGACCTTGCCGAACGCATCTATACCGATGTTCAGCCCGCTCTTTTGCCGGCCGCCGAACGCAATGTGTTCGCGCATCTTGTCGATCTCGCCGGGCGGTCGATGATCTCGCCGCTGGGCCGGCTCTCGTCTCAGGCCCGGTTCCGGCTGGCGAGTGCCTGAGGCCGGTGGTGCTGCGCCGCAATCGGTCAGAGGTGCGGTTTCACGTCGTTCGAGCGGCCGACCTGACGTTTTTCACGCAGGATCCAGCGATAGAGAATTACGGTGGCGATGCAGGGTATGATTGCAAGCGCCGCAAGCGTCGTCATCGTTGCGCCGGGGCCGATCCCGTCGATCAGGAACCCCCCGACAAGCGGCGCCACCGCGCTGGCCAGCAGCATAGGCCGCGCTAGTCTTCCCATGGTTTCCGCATAGGTCCCGACGCCGAACAGCGCCAGCGGCAATGCCCCCCGCGCGATTGACCACAGGCCGTTTCCAGCCCCAAACGCGATCAGTGCCGCCGATGCCGGCAGGCCCATTTGCAGACCGGCAAACCCCAGGAGGATCAGCCCCGTGGAGGCGGCGGTCGTCCAGATCGGATGGTGACGCCCGCGGCCCAGCATTTCGAGCACGCGCGCGCCCACCTGCGCCGGACCGATCAATGTGCCCAGCCCGATTGCGGCGGCGGTGCTAAGGCCGCTGGATGTCAGAATGGTCACCATGTGGATGGACCAGATGGTCGCAAGCAACGACAAGATCACGCCGATCACCGCGACGCAGAAAAACCGCAGATCTCGCGCGCCGATGCGTGCCGGCGACGGAGCGGTGGGGTCCCTGTCGGGGTGTCCTGCTTGTGCCGCCGCGCGGGGCAGAAGGAACAGACATATCGGAACGGTCACCGTCAGATGTATGGCCGCGTAAATCAGGCAGGTGACGCGCCAGCCGTGCAACTCGACCAGCCACGCGGACAAAGGCCAGCAGATCGTGCTGGCAAACCCGCCCCACAGCGTCAGCTGCGTGATCGCGGACCGGGCATTCCGGCCATAGATGTAGCCGAGCGTCGAGAATGCGGCATCATACAGCCCGGCCGCCATCCCGACGCCGATGACGCTCCAGCCGACAAGATACACCAGGGGCGACGGTGCCAGACCGAGCACGACAAGACCCGCGGCGATGCACATCATGCCGAACGACAGGGTCGCCCGCCCGCCGCCATGCGCAATCCACCTGCCGATGGTCGGTGCGCCAAGGCCGGAGACAAGCAGGCCAAGTGACACGCCCGCGGACAACAGGCTCATGTCCCAGCCGGTATCCCGCGCCATATCCTGCGCCAGCGGGGCCATCAGGTAAAAGGTGCTGCCCCATGACAGGATCTGGACCAGTCCGAGCGCCGAGATGGTTCTGGTCTGTTCCGTGATCATGCGGACGCCACCCTCTCGCGACGGGTTCAGAGCGCGTTCCAGAGCTGGAATGCCAGTCCGGAAACGAAGGAACCGCCGAGTGCGATGGCGAGATACAACAGGAAGACGGGGCGTTTGACCAGTGCCCAGACCGCGATTGCCGCCGGCAGCGAGGTCACACCACCGGCCACCAGAAATGCCAACCCGGCACCCGGTGCCATGCCTTGCCCGATCAAACCGCCCACCAGCGGCAGCGCAGCGTAGCCGTTGAGATAGGCGGGCACGCCGACCAGGGTCGCGATGCCGATGGGGGCGAGACCGGTGCCGCCCAGAGTGCGCGCCACAAGATCGGCGGGCAGCCATGCCAGCATCAGGCTCTCCAGCACGAAGGCGAGCGTGAGCCATTTCGCCAGGAACAGCGTTGTCCTGATGCCTTCGCGGATGAATTTCGAGACCCTCTCGTTGTCCTGCCAGAAGGCCCAGACGACAGGTTGCGGGGTGCGAACCCTGGCCCCGCCGCAGCCGCCATTGCCGATGTTGTCGCGCAACGGGTCGGACAATCCACCTGACTTTGCCAGCAGATGCACGATGGTGCCGCCGACTATCCCCAACCCGATTGCGGCGATCGTCTTTGCAATGGCGAATTCGACACCCAGAACGCCGGTGGTCAGCACGAACATCGACGGGTCCATCACCGGCGACGCCAGCCAGAACGCCATCACCGCCGACAGCGGCACGCCCATCGAGAGCAACGCGGCAATCAACGGAATGACGCCGCAGGAGCAGAAGGGCGAAAGCCCCCCGGCGAGGGCCGCCACAAGGATCATCATCGCAGGTGCGCCGGTAAAGGCCCGTGCGATCAACCCGTCCGCGCCCGTTGCCCCGGCATAGGCGGCGATGCCGATCGACAGCACGAGGAAGGGCGCGACATCCGCCAGATTCATCACGGTGAACCGGGCACTCTGCGCAGCCTGGGCCGGATCGAACAACAACAGGAGCGCCAGAATGCCGAGTGACACCAGCCAGATCCGCTCGTTGGTCCAGAGCTTGTGGGTGATGGCGGCCACACGGGCGCGGGTGGTTTGCGTGAGCGTAATCATGTCTATTATCCTAGATAAATAGTTTCTTTTGCCCGAAAAATCTGCCTCGAAAATTTATCCCGGAAATCGAAGGGACTCAGGCGGCATCGTCCCGTGTGAGCTTGACCCCGACACAGCATTCGGCGGTGAGAAACGAAACGGTTCGCTGCATCACGTCATAGTCCACCCGGTTCACGATCTGGCGTCCCATACGTTCCTGAACGACCAGTCCGGCCTCGACCAGCGACTTGAGATGGTGGGCAAGGGTTGACGCGGGTATGCCAAGCTCGTGCCCGATATCCCCGACATTCAGCCCGTCATGGCCCGCGCGCACCAGCAGTCGAAAGATTGCAAGGCGGGCATCATGGCCAAGGGCAGCAAGCGCGTGAACGACTGAACCATGTGTTGTCATGCCGTCAATATAACTATGTTTCTAGTTTTGTAAATATGTTTGGCACAAGTCGCCCGGTCTCTACAGATCCAGTTCGAGCATGCCGCCTGCCTGCGTGGCGCGGGATTGACAGGTGATGATGGACGACTCGCGCTGATGAGCGGAGAGCACAAGGTCGCGATGTTCCACCTCACCCTCCAGCAAACCGCACTTGCAGACGCCGCAGATGCCGTCCGAACATTTGATGTCGATTGCAAACCCGCTGGCCTGAAGCACGTCGGCAATGCTTTGATCCGCCGGAATCTCAAGCTCGCGCTGCGATCGGGCCAATCTGACGCGAAACGGATGGTTTTCGTAGTCAGGCAATTCCGGCACCGAGAAATATTCGAGATGCCGCGCGTTTTCCGGGAAGCCCGCTTGCCGGGCGCTGTCCATGACGGCCTGCATGTAACGGTCCGCGCCACAGGCATAGATATGCGTTCCGTCCTCGTAGGGTCCGATCAATCGCGCAAAATCCGCGCGGCCGTCTTCGTCCGAGATATGCAGATGCACCCGGTCGGCCCAGTCAAATCCGGACAGGTCGGGCAGGAACCCGGCCCTTGCGCGGGACGGGATCGAATAGTGCAGCTCGAAATCGTGGCCACCCGCGTGCAATTCATGCGCCATTGCGATCATTGGCGTGACCCCGATCCCGCCGCCCATCAACAGATGACGCCGCGCCGGAACTGCGACCGGGAAGTGGTTGATGGGGCGCGAGACGAAGATCTTGCGCCCCTCGCGAAAGATCCGGTGCAGCAGGCGCGAGCCGCCACGCCCCGCGTCCTCTCGCAGGACCGCGATCTGGTAGCGCGAGCGGTCGGCCGGATCGCCACAGAGCGAATACTGGCGCAGGAACTCGGGGGCGACGACAATGTCGATATGCGCGCCCGCCTGCCATTCGGGCAGGCCACCCCCGTCCAGCGCACGCAATTCGTATTTTGTAATGCCCGGCGCCATGTCCTGCGCCAGCGAGATCTCCACATGCAGGACCGGGCTGGTGACATCGGCCCTGTATTCATGCGCCAGCCCGTCGGTTTCGCCCGCTGCCAGACGTTTCTGGTATTCCTCGGCGGTGATCATCGCCTGATAGGCTTCGATGCCCTGTTCGCGGTTCATCGGGAACGGGTAGGCATAGGGATGCGGGGCCAGGTTCGCCGGGTAGGCGGCCAGCGTCTGATCTTCGTACCTGAGGTCGAGATCTTTCTGCAACTCCCGGTGGTTGACCGGCGTTTTGGCCGGGTGATAGCCGCCATCTTCGTCCAGTTCCAGATCCCACCACCATTTCTTGACCGGGTTGATCGTGCCCTTGTCAAGCGCATCGTCCAGCCAGGCCAGCAGGGGCGCGGCCGATGGCATGTTCATCGCGGCCCAACGGAACGGCTTTTCGACGAACAACCCTTCAAGATTCCACGGGCAGGTTTTCATGCAGCGCCCGCACATCGCGCCGCCCGGTTGTGTCACCCGGTAGGTGGTGCATTTCTGGCTGTCGGATTTCCAGATTTCATAACCGTTGAACATCAGCTTTGGACCGGCGGTGATCGCTCCAGAGGGGCATTCGCGGGCACATTTGTTGCAGGATTCACAGAATTTCTGCAGGCCGAAGTCAATCGGCCTGTCATGGGTCATCGGCATGTCTGTTGTCACCACACCCGATTTCAGGCGGGGGCCCAGGAACGGGTTCAGGATGACCTCGCCGATCCGGCTGACCTCGCCCATGCCCGAGAGCAGCAGCAGGGGCGGTTGCAGGACTTCGCCGTCCATCACCGTGTGGGCCTTGGCCTTGTAGCCGAGGTTGCGCAAATGCTGCGCGACCACCCCCCCGATCAGTGAAAATCGCAGGTAGGCGCGCATCGACTGGCTGACCGCGATCCAGTCGTCGCCGCTGGCGCCCTCCATGGTTTCGAAACCCTGGTCGATGACCATCGACACCGCCTGATCATGCTCGGGTACGATCGGTGCCCCGACCGCATCGTGAGCATACCAGGTCCAGTCCGGGCAGGCCGAGAGCCCGACAGCATCCGCCCCGAGAAAATAGCTCACCGCCTTGAGGTTTTCGGCATTGCGCGAAGCATCCTCGGCAAGGCGTTGGGGATCGGGCTCACCATCCTGCAACAGCGTGAACGCGCCCAGCAGCCGGCGCTGCGCAAAGGACGGCGCCGATTTGCGCACGTAATGACCTCCCTTCGCGCTGTCCTGCAGGCGCTTGCCCATTTCACCGAACTGCGCCCGCGCGAACATGTCCGCACGTTTGGGAACGCGGGCAACGCGGTCTTCGTCGATATATGTCGTCGGCTTTTCAACACGGCGCAGGGTTTCGAACGGGTGCCCACCCTCCACGAAATCGCGTGTGTCAAAGGGATACTCCGCCAAGGCCGGGCGTTTGCTCAGGGGGTATGGCCCGCCGGCGACGGCCAGCGGCAGATCGCACCGCATCGCGAAGGTGGTGGTGACGGCCGCGAGGCTGTAACGGGTGCCGACGAAAGGATTGACCAGCGCACCGTCCTGCAGGATCGCGAGCCCTGCGGCGACTGCGACCCGGTTCAGGCAGACATCCGACGTGCTTTGCGTGTGCGCCTGCGCCTCCCATCCCAAAAGCCGGATATAGTTCGCCAGAACCACCGCAACTTCCGACGCGAGGATGCAGCCGCGATGATCCTGCGCGTCCCGGATCCAGTCGGAGCCGCGTTCATCATCGCGGGGGTCGCGTTGGTGTTCGATCAGGATTGCCAGCACGTGGCTATGGGCCGCAACAGGTTTCGGCGGTGCCTCCATGGACTCGCGCAGGTCGGCCATCACCATGTCGATCCCCGACGCCAGCGTCCTGGTCTGTTGCGTTCTGAGCCGGTCGGCCAGTCTGTCTATATCAGGGTTGCGGAAAGGCTGCGCCAGATGTGCTGCGGTCGGCAGTTCCGCGATGCCGACCATGGATGCGTCGGCAAAATGGCAGAAGGCCTTGATGTGGTTCGCCCGTTCGCCCGGATCATCCGGACAGGTGGATTTGGTCTCGTTCACGAAACCGCCCCGGATCGCGTCCATCACCGCCTGATGGTCCCGCATGGCATTCACGATCGAAACCGGATCGTCCTTGCGTGAGAATGACAGTTGCCGCGTTGCGGGAACGTTCGAAAGATCGGGCATCTCCGCCGCGCGCGCCAGGGTTTCAAGCGGAAATCGTCCGAGGTGAACCGGGCGTTTGGAATTGGAAAAAATACGGGTCACGTATGGTTCACCTGATAGCTGGGAGTGTCGCGGTTTGCGTCAGACTATGCGGGAAGCCATGTCGCCACAACGGGCGCACCGCGCTTGCACGCCTGGCCCCGCTCTTCAATATATGCGAGCACAACCGGAAGAATTTTTCGACAAATCTGACTCGCCTGAAATTTCACGTTGATCGCGGCCCGGTTCCGGAGGTCAGCGCAAGGTCGACGAGATCGCGCGCGCTCATGCCGATGTCCGCACCAAGCCCGGCAGCCTGCGCGTTCAGCGCAGAGATGACACCGCGTTGCCATGTGGAGCGCGCATCGCCTATGCGTGCGGAACTGGCGAAGACGGTCGCGGCGGCGATGCCGCGTTCCTGCAAGGCGGGCAGGCGGGAGGTCGCCGCTCCGCCCGCGTCGTTGAACAGCGCGAGATACCCTTGCGCCTTGAGGGCATTTGCCGGATCGTGTCCGAAGATCGCGCCGTGCGACCCGGTGACGATGACCTTGCCCGCGTCCGCAGGCGCGACAAGGCTGGCGGAATCCACAAGGACGAGGGCGCGCAATGCCCCTGCCGGCGACAGTTCCTCGCGGCCCTCCCGAACCTCGGGGCAGTCGCCCTTCGGCATTGCGGCGGCCCGCATCAGATCGGCCGCCTCATTGCAGGACTGTCCCGATGTCACACCCAGGGCGGCGGCAGGCGCATTGGCATGTGAAATGATGCCCCTGTCCCGGATCTGGCGGGCCTGACCGATCGGCGCCGTTGCATGATCGACAGCCGCCGCCGCCATACCCTGTGCGGCGAGCCAGTCAAGCCCGCCAATTCCGGCTCGATCCAGCCCGATACCTGCATCGTGAAACACGCAGGCGCGCAACCCGGCACGACGCGCAAGAAATGCGGCAAAGACGCCACCATGCGATCCGGTTACGACGACGTGGCCCGCGTATTCCGGCCCGAGCCTCGATACGCTGTCCGCCAGCAGGGGATCGTCAGGCAACCCGGTCCCCTTTCTTCACGGTGACCGCCCGACTGTCGGCGGCGGGCAGCATCCTGGATGCATCCCGCGTCACCACAACATCCAGGACCGAGGGGCGCCCGGTTTCGGCCAGCGCCTGTTTCAGTGCGCCGGCAAAGGCATCGGGTGTCTCCACCCGCAGCCCCAGACAGCCCATTGCGTTCACCACCTCGGCAAAGTTCGTCTCTTCAAGGTCGGATGACTGATAGTTGCCTTCGCCATACATCAGGTGTTGCAAGGCCTTGACATATCCCGACGCGGCATTGTTGACCACGATGATGGTGGGCGCGATGCCCAGTCGACGCGCGGTTTCCAGTTCGCCCAGCACCATGTTGAAACCGCCATCCCCTGTGATTGCCACCACAGCGCGGTCAGGGGCGGCCATGCAGGCGCCGATTGCGCCGGGCACGCCATAGCCGATCGACGCAAAGCCGCGATCCGGTACGAACCCGCGCCCGGCCCGGCGGCTGTCGTACATCAGGCCGCCCCAATGCGCCGCAAACCCGCCATCCGCGATCAGGATGGCATCCTCGGGCAGGTGTAGGTTCAATTCGCCCATCATCCGACCCATTGCGACCGGGGTTTCGTCGCTTTCCAGCCGGGGTCGGGCCATCTCGCGCCAATCGTCCATGCGGGTCACGACGCTATCGCACCACGCGGCGCGGGCATCCGGCACAGCCTTGCCTGTCAGTGCCTCGGCCAGATCACGCAGCCCTTCACGGGCGTCGCCCCAGAGCGGCAATTCGGGTGCATAGGTGCGCCCGATCTCCTCGGCGACGCAATCCAGGTGGATCACGGTCTTGCCCGGTGCGGGAACCGTGTAGCGTTTGGTTGCGATTTCACCCAGCTTGCAGCCGACCACCAGCAGGCAATCGCTCTCATCAATCATCGTGTTGGCGATGCGGTCATAGCGCCCGAACAGCCCTGCCGACAGCGGGCTGGTGCAGGGGATCGCGCCCTTGCCGCTCATGGTGTGGGCAACGGGTATCCGTGCGGTTTCGGCAAATTTCGTCAGCTCCGTCGCCGCCCGCGAAATATGCACGCCGCCTCCGGCGAGGATCAAGGGACGTTCCGCCGTCGCCAACATGGCCGCCGCTCTGGCCAGGGTCTCGGCCTCGGGCCGGCAGCGCAGGGCAGGAGCGGATTGATAGCGCGGATCACAGACAAAATCCGAGTCGCCAAAGCCGTGCGTGCCGTGGCACACATCTTCCGGCACGATCAGAACAACGGGCCCTGGGCGCCCGGTCGTGGCCACCTGAAAGGCGCGGCGCAGCAGTTCGGGAACGCGATGCACCGCTTCGACCCGGATAACCTCCTTGGCGGCGGGACGCAGGATGTCGGCCTGATTGGTCTCCTGCGTCATGTTCTTCCAGCTGTGATCGCGATGCGTGTCGCCGACGATGGCCACGAGAGGCGATCCGGCGTTTAGCGCTTCGACCAGCCCCGTGACCAGATTCGTCGCGCCCGGACCCAGCGTCGCATCCACCAGCCCGACGCGGCCGGATACCTTGGCATAGGCATCGGCGGCAAAGGTGCCGCAGCGTTCGTCGTTGATCAGGTGGTGGTTCAGACCCAAGCGCCGCGCCGCGTCGTAGAAGGGCAGCAGCTGGAACCCGCCCATGCCGAAAATAGGACCGGCCTCGTGGGCCAGAAGCGTGCGGGCGAGGGCCTCGCCCCCGGTCATTTCGTTCGTGTCGGTCATTTGGTCCTCGGATCAGGTGATGCGATAGCCCAGCAGCCGGGGCAGCCAGAGCGCGATTTCAGGAAAGATGATGATGAGCGCCAGCGCCACGGCCATCGCCAGCAACAGCCAGCCGACCCAGCGGAACGTGGATTCGAGCGGCACGCCGGCGATCTTGGCGGTGACCATCAGGTTGACCGCAACAGGGGGCGTGAACTGGCCCATCGCGATATTGATTGCCATCACCACGCCGAACCAGACATAGGACCATTCAAAGGCCTCGATGATCGGCACCAGCAACGGCAAGGTGATGAGATAGATCGACACCCCGTCGAGCACCATGCCCGCAAGCAGCATCACGAACATCACGAGGAACAGGATCACCCACTGGTTGTCGCTGACGCTCAGCAACAGATCTGCCGTCGCCGAGAATGCGCCCATGGTCGACCCGGCCCATGCGAACAGCCCGGCAAGTGACAGGATGATCATCAGGACGCCCGAAATCTTGGCGCTTTCGGCGAGCACGTCATAGACATCGCGCCACCCCATCGTGCGATAGAGGACAGTGCCGACGAACAGGCCATAGAACACGGCGACCACGGCGGTTTCCGTCGGGGTGAAAAGACCGGAGCGCAGCCCGCCCAGGATGATCACTGGAGCCATCAGGCCCGGCAAGGCGCGGCGCAGGCTGGGCCAGAAGGGCGGCCGTTCGGATTGCTCGTCGGCCCCGAAATCGTGACGTTTGCTCAGGATCAGGGTGGGAACGGCAATCGCGACGCCCAGCAGCAGGCCGGGGATCATCCCGGCCGCGAAGAGCGCGCGCAGGTCCATGCCCGGTATGATGACGGAATAGACGATCATCGCGATTGAGGGCGGGATCAGGATCGCGGTCGAGGCACTGGCGGCGATCACGCTGGCGGTAAACGGGCGGGGATAGCCCGCCTTGACCATCGACGGCAGCATGACCGTGGCAACAGCGGCAGCGTCGGCAGGACCGGATCCGGACATACCGCCCATGATCATGCAGACGAGGATCGCCACCAGAGCCAGCCCGCCCCGGCGCGGCCCGATCAGCGATTGCGCAAATTCGACAAGGCGCGCCGCCACGCCGGAGCGTTCGAACATCGCCCCGGTCAGGATGAACAGCGGGATCGCGATCAGCGGATACTTGGCGACGGCTGCATAGGTATTGGGACCGATCATGCCCAGTGCGGTTGCATCAAGTCCCAGCCAGACCCCGACGGCGCCGCCCAGACCGAGTGCGACCGCGATGGGCGTACCGATCAGCATCAGGCCGACGAATACGGCCAACAGGAGAATATTGGCCAGGATCATGCGCGCCGCCCGTCGCGAAAGCGCGCCCATGCCCGACCCAGCACCCGCATCAGGATGGCGATGCAGAGGATCGGCATCCAGATCGTGTAAATCCAGGACGGATTGCCAAGCCCCGGTGTCGTCTCCTCCCATTTCCATTCTGAATAGGTGACGCGCGCGCCGAAATAGATGATGAGCGAGAACATCAGCGTCGTCGCCAGCACGGTGATCGCCTCGCAGAGGCGCTGCCAGAAGACGGGCAGGCGGTCGACGAAAAACGTGATGCGAATGTGCTCGTTGCCGGCGAAAGCCGCCGAAGCGCCCACGAATGTCATGAAGACCAGCAGAAAGACCGAGTATTCTTCGGTGAAGGCAAAAGAGACGTTCGTGGCGTAGCGGACGATCACGTTGGCAAAGGAGATCAGGCAGATCAGGGCCATCGCCGCGGCGCCAAGCGCCTCTTCGATCCGAACCGGGACGACGGTGTGCCCGGTTCCCGTGTCACTGTCAGGTTGCTGCTCGCTGCTGTCCATGTCGCGCCCTTTGTCTGGGCCAGGCCCGGTTCCGGGCCCGGCGGTCGTTTTCGTCAGCGGTTGGCGATGGATTGTTCGGCCATATCGACAAGCTCCGTGCCGATTTTCTCTTTCCACGCGTCATAGACCGGTCGCGTCACGTCGACAAATGCCTGGCGCTCTTCCTCGGTCAGGGTGATGATTTCGACACCATGCCCCTTGATTTCCTCGATCACGCTCTGGTCGTCCTCGGTCAGACCCTTGCGGGCAACCTCGATGCCGTGGGCGCCCGCATCAACCGCGGCCTGCCGCAGGATGTCCTGATCTTCCGGGGTGAAACTCTCCCAGACCTGCGGGTTCACGACAAAGATCAGCGGATCGGCCACATAGCCCCAAAGCGTGACATTGGTCTGGCCCAGTTCGTGCATGTTCAGAACCGTGTAGATGGTCAGCGGATTTTCCTGCCCGTCGACGGCTCCGGTGGTCAGGGCGGGCTGCGCGTCTGCCCAACTCATCTGGGTGGGATTCGCGCCCATTGCAGTGAACATGTCGTTGTAGATCGGAGAACCGACGACCCGCAGCTTCAGCCCCTTCATGTCTTCCGGTGTGCGGATCGGAGTTTTCGAGTTGGTCACCTCGCGAAAACCGTTCTCGGCCCAGGCCAGCGGCACCGCGCCCTTGGATTCGATGATCTCAAAGAGCTTTTCGCCCACCGGCCCCTGGGTCAGAGCGTCCAGCGCCGCGTAGTCCGGCATCAGGAATGGCAGGCTGAACAGGTTGAGTTCGGTGATCTGTGGCGACCAGTTGATGGTCGACCCCACGGCCATGTCGATCACACCCTGACGGATCGCGGTGAATTCGCGGGTCTGGTCGCCCTGCACCAGTTGCACGCCGGGATAGATCTTCATGTTGATCCGTCCATCGGTGCGCTCGGCGGTCAGTTCCGCCCATTTCTCGGCGGCGATGCCCCAGGGAAACGGTGCGGGCACCACGGTCGAGACCCGGTACTCGGGCTTGTAATCCTGCGCCAGCGCCGCGCCGACGCCGAGCGTCGCGACAGCCGCACCTGCCATCATCATGGTCTTGAGTAGTTGCATTCTTGGTCCTCCCTAATCGTCGTTGTGGCGGGCTCTCCGCCGGTTCAGTTTGCCGGGCAAGGGGCGACAAGCCCCCGCACGGCGTCGATGATGGCTGCGTCGCCGACACGGGCGCGATCCTCCAGCGCAGGCGCGTAGGCGACAGGTATGCGTGGCGCGCCCAGCCGCCGTATCGGGGCCTTGAGCTCGTGGTGCAGGGCCTCGGCGACACTCGCGGCAATTTCCGCGCCGAAACCCGAGACGCTGACCGCCTCCTGCACGACCAGCAGGCGACCGGTGCGCCTGACCGAGTTGAACACCGTCTCCCGATCCCACGGCCAGAGCGTGCGCAGGTCGATCACCTCGGCCTCGATGCCGGCTGTCGCGAGCGCTTCCGCCGCGCGCAGGCATGCGTGGCGCATACCCGACCATGTCACGATGGTCACGGCATCCCCATGACGGGCGATGTCGGCCTTGCCCAGCGGCACCAGGTGCTCTCCGTCTGGCAACTCACCCTCAAGACCCCACAGGTTCTTGTGTTCGAGGTAGACGACGGGATCGTCATTGCGGATCGCGGATTTCAGCAGGCCAAGGTTGTCGGCCGGCGTGGCAGGGGCAACCACGACGAGGCCGGGAATATGGGTGTACCAGCTTTCCAGCGATTGCGAATGCTGGGCGGCGGACGACCGCCACATGCCGATGGGTTCGCGCACGACCATGGGGACGCGCATCTGCCCGCCAAACATGAAACGTGCCTTGGCCGCCTGGTTGACGAGTTCATCAATCGCGCAGAGGGCAAAGTCGGAGAACCGCATTTCGACGATGGGTCGCGTGCCGGTCATGGCCGCACCGACGGCGGCGCCCATGATGCAGGCCTCCGAGATCGGCGTGTCGGCAATCCGGTCCGCGCCGAACATGCCCTGCAGGTCGCGATACTGTCCGAAGACACCGCCACGGCCAAGGTCTTCGCCAAGCGCCCAGACCGCCCTGTCCCGCTGCATTTCTTCGATCACGGCCCGTCGACCGGCGTTCAGGTAGGTGTCGGTTGCCATCAGAATGCCCTTTCGCGGGGGTCGCCCATGTCCTGCACATCACTGAAGGCGGCCATCGGATCGGGCCAATCCGTGTCGCGTGCCTTTGCCGCGATTGCAGTCATTTCCTCGACGGCCTGTTGAGCGGTTGCCGCCAACGCATCGGGCTCCATGCCTGCCATCGCCAGAGCTGCACCCAGTCGGGCGATCGGACAGTTCCCGCGCTGGGCTTCGACCTCGTCGGCGGGGCGATAGAGGGCGGGATCGACCGCCGTATGGCCCGTGATCCGATAAGTGCGGCAGTGCAACAGGACCGGTCCCTTTCCGGCGCGAATATCGTCAATGGCGGTCCGGGTGGCGGCATCGACGGCCAGAACGTCATTGCCGTCAACCTCGACCGCCGGAATGCCGAGGCTTTGTGCACGCGCTGCGGCTCCTGCGCCGGCGGTCATGTCCCGGGTGCGGGTGGTTGCCGAGAAACCATTGTCCTCACACACGAACAAGACCGGCAAATCGAATACGCGCGCCCAGTTCAACCCCTCCAGAAACGGTCCGCGGTTGATCGCGCCGTCGCCGAAGATGCAGGCGACGATCTGCTTTGATCCCTGCAGCTTGAGACCATGCGCCGCGCCGGTGGCGATCGGAATGTTGGCGCCGACGACCCCGTTCGCGCCAAGCATGCCGACACCGAAATCGGCGATGTGCATCGATCCGCCCTTGCCGCCACAGGTTCCGCCGGCGCGGCCGAACAACTCGCGCATCATGGCCAGCGGATCGGCCCCCTTGGCCAATGTGTGCCCGTGGCCGCGGTGCGTGGACAGCAGAAGGTCGGCAGATTGCAGGTTGCAGCATACCCCCGCCGCGACGGCTTCCTGACCGATCGACGGGTGAATTGCGCCGAGAACCAGCCCTTCCTTCTGAGCGGCGATTGCCGCCTCTTCGAAGGCGCGGATGCGATGCATGAGCGCGAACACTGCGCCAAAGCGCTTGCGGTCGAGGTTATGTGCATTATCCATCGGCACCAATTGTCCTTTCGGCGTTTTCGGGGTGTCTCCGCCCGAGGGCGCGGGCCTCGGCCTGCAGCAGCGCGACCAGTTCGGCCCGGCGCGGTTCCTCCATGCGTTCCCGGATGGCGGCGATTGACAGCGCCGCTATGACGCGCCCGGCGTCGTCCAGAACAGCGACGCCAACCGCATTCATCGCGTTGACGATCTGTCCGTCATTGAAGGAGTAGCCATCCCTGCGCGCTGCGGCGATCATGCGTCGCAGTGCGGCATCGCCAAACCGGGTGAAATTCCGGCGTTCCGGAGCACTGATCGCAAGAACCCTGTCGATTTCGTCATCGGGTTCGGATGCGAGCAGGGCGAGCGAGCCTGCGCCGACCCCAAGCGGACGCCGGTCGCCAACCGAAAGGGTCAGGGAGCGTATCGGATAAGAACCTGTGCGCCGGTCGGCGCAAACCGCCTGATCGCCATCCCGGACCGACAGGAATACGGTGTCGCCTGTGGATTCCGCAAGGCGATCCAGTGCGGTGCGCGCCTGGTCCAGTACATGGAAACGCCGTGCGGAAAGCCCCAGTGCAAACAGACCGTACCCCAGCCGATAGCGCCTCGCGGCTGCGTCATACTCGACATAGCCGACCTCGCCGAGTGCCCCGAGCAATCGCAACGCCGTGCTTTTACCAAGTCCGGTCGCTTCGGCGACATCTGAAAGGCGCAGGCCGTCAGATGTTCCGTCAGACAAAACGCGAAGGACCGCAGCGGCGCGGTCGATGGTTTGCATCGTTGGCACGAAGCGTCCCTGTTCCTTGATGGTCCAGCTGGACCGTCCCTCCTCAAGTTCCACTGAGTGGAACTTTTACCCTATGAAGATGGAACAACTTTTTTACGCTGCTGGCAAGTGTGTCTTTTTTGTGAATGCGGGTGACACCGGACCGCAACAGACCATCGACGGATCCAACACATAAGTCGGGTTGCGTTCCCCGGAGAACACCTTGTTGTTGCTGCGCCAGCGAATGCGATCGGTTTCGAATTGTTCACGCCTTCCCATGAACAATGCCCGTCAGGTCACCCGCGCATGTAGTCACGATACCATTTCACAAAGGCTTTCAGACCCTCGCGATAATCGGTCTGCGGCGTATATCCCGTAAGGGATCGCAAAAGGTCGGCATCGGCCCAGGTCGCCTGGACGTCGCCTTTTTGCATTCCCAGATAGTTGCGTTGTGCCTTGACGCCGAGCGCATCTTCCAGGGCCTCGATGAAATCGAGCAAACGTACTTTTTCCGAGTTTCCGATGTTCACGACGCGATAGGGCGCAACCGTGGACAGGCTGTCTCCCGCGGCGATGTCATCTGGTGTTTCCGGACGCACCGGTACCGCATCGATCAGCAGACGAATGCCGCGCACCAGATCGTCGACATAGGTGAAATCGCGGTACATGTCACCGTGATTGTAGATGTCGATGGGCCGCCCGCCCAGGATCGCATCCGTGAACTTGAAATAGGCGAGGTCGGGTCGCCCCCACGGTCCGTAGACCGTGAAAAAGCGAAACATCGTGGTCGGGATATTCCAGAGATGGGCATAGGAATGCGCCATGCTCTCGTTCGCCTTCTTTGTCGCGGCATAGATCGTCAACTGACGGTCCGCCTTGTCGGTCTCGCGAAAGGGCATGTCTTCGTTCGCGCCGTAGATCGAGGATGTCGAGGCCATCAGAAGATGGCTCACCCTCAGCTTTCTCGCGGCCTCCATCACGTTGAACGTGCCGATGATGTTGCTGTCGATGTAGGAGCGCGGCGCTTCCAGCGAATAGCGCACACCGGCCTGTGCCGCCAGGTGGACAATCACCGTCGGCTGAAATTCCGTTGCCGTGCGCTCGAGTTGATCGTCGTCTTCGAGCAGCGCCTCGGTCGTGGAAAATTCCGGGTTTTGCAGCAGGATCTGCTGCCGCCGCTGTTTGAGCGCGACATCGTAATAATCCGTCATCCCGTCATAGCCGTGTACGCGAAACCCCTCGGCCAGCAGCAATCGGCACAGGTGAAATCCGATGAACCCGGCGCTTCCGGTCACCAGAACCCGGGGTGTTTCGATGTGCTCTGTCATCCGGAAGCCCTCTGACTGATCTGGTGGACGCGGCAAATCGTGTCCTCTGGTTCAGACCGCTTACATCACGTCAAGCCGAGGGTATTCAAGGGGGACACGGTGCAGGCCGACGAACCGGCCTGCGGCATTTCGCGACGAGCCTCGATCATCCAACGCCGCCTGAAATCGGCTTCTTCGACGTGTCGGGACTGTCGGATGTTTCCGGCCGATGGCTGGATCCCCTAGTTGATGACCGCGAACTCGATCCGCCGGTTGCGCGCCTTGTTTTCGAGCGATGTGTTGGCCACGAGGGGCTGTGCCTCACCATATCCGATGGCGCGCATCCGTGATGCCGGGATGCCCTTTGACTGAAGATAACCGGCAACCGCCGCCGCGCGGCGTTCGCTCAGCCGCAGGTTGGCGACGTCGCTGCCATCGGAGTCCGTGTGCCCCGCTACCTCGATGGCGAGCTCCGGGCATCTGTTCACGATATCGAACAGGTTGTCGAGAAGTGGCGTGCTTTTTGCATCAAGGCGAGCGCTGCCGGTCGCGAAGTAGATATTTCCGGTCCGCGACAGGATTTCGAACCGCCCGACACAGGCTTCACGGTCAAGGTTGCCCTTGGTTTCCAGCGCGGCAGAACCCGGTGCCACGACATTCGTCAGCACCGCCACGTCCGGCGGTGTGCCGGGGCTTGAGCGGTCGAAAACAAAGTCGAAGCTGACAATTCCCAGGGGCGCGATGTCGACATTGGCCGCTTCCTGCAACTTGATGCGCCCGGCTTCCAGGTTGTGCTCTTCCAGCGTGACGGCGATAGGGGTCGTCGTCGAGACGGCCACGCGATCATTGTCGATCAGCGTCACGGCAACCTCGGCGGATTTGCTGACCGAAACGCCGTGCACGGTCGCGGTATATTCGACATCGATCATCTTGCGCCGGGTGGTGTGCAGGTCGGTCAGCTGCGCCGGATCAAGATCGACGGTGATGGTCGCTTCGGGATGCAGGAAGGTTTCAAAGAACAGGAACCGCATCCGCACATTGCGCAGGTCGACCTTGGTGTCGACGGAATCCATCAGCACGCGGATTTGCGCCTTGCCCTCCTGTGTGATCAGGCCGCTGATCGTGGCGAACGTGTTGGTTTCCGCGACATTGCCCTTCTTGATCGACATGAACCGCAACTCCGAGGCTGCTGCATCGAGGGTCCAGCCGTTTTCGAAAGGATCCGTGGTTTGTGCGTCGGCGCTCGGCGGCGCGGCAATCAACAGCGAACAGCCCAGCAGGCAGGTATAAAGCGAATGGCGGATAAATCGGAGCATCATGGCAGTCCCTGTTTATGCGAAAGTTAACAAATTCTAAACGGTTGCATGGCACTTGGGTCAGAGTAACAGGAAACTTGCACCCTTGTGGGAGAAAAGCGATAGTTACATTGAAAATACCTGAATTTGGCTGACTTCGCAGGAAGTTTGGCGCGCAAAACACAAGATCCCGTTGGGAAAACCGGGTTTGAACAGGAAGAGGACGTTGCACCTGCGCATTGCACTCAATGTCTGTTGTCTTTTGCTCCTGCTCGTGGCTGCGCCGCTGCGGGCGCAGGAAAGGCTGGCGCTTGTCATCGGCAATTCCGCCTATAGTGCGGTGTCACCGCTCGATAACCCGTCGAACGACGCAAGGCTCATCGCGGAAACGCTCGAAGGGCTCGATTTCAAGGTGACGCTGCTGCTGGATAGCGATCAGGCCGCGATGAAGCGCGGCATTTCCCGCTTTGGTCGTGAGCTGCGCAAGGCCGGGGCGGATGCGACCGGGCTGTTCTATTACGCAGGACATGGTGTGCAGTCCTATGGTACAAACTATCTCTTGCCGGTCGATGTTGCGCTTGAGGATGCCGCAGATCTCGACCTTGTGGCGGTCGAGGCGCAGTCGGTGCTGCGCCAGATGTTTTCCGCGCGCAACAAGACAAACATCATGATTCTCGATGCCTGTCGCAATAATCCATTCACCGATATCCCGCAATTCAACGATAACGGTCTTGCCGAGATGCAGGCCCCGACCGGCACGTTTCTGGCCTATGCGACCGCGCCGGGCGGTGTCGCGCTGGATGGGCTGGACGGCAACAGCCCGTTCACACAGGCCCTGGCGTCGCAGATCACCACCCCGGGGATGCGTATCGAACAGATGTTCAAGAAGGTGCGGATCGATGTGCTCGACAAGACGGCGGGGCAGCAGACACCGTGGGATTCTTCCTCGCTGACCAGCGACTTCGTTTTCGCCGAAGAAGAGCCGCTGACGCCGGCGGAACTGCAGGAGCTGCAACTCTGGAACTCGGTCCAGGCTTCGGGAGATCCCGTCCAGATCATGCTGTTTTTGCGCGGATATCCTGAGGGTACCTATTCCGGAGATGCGCGCGCGCTCCTGTCAGTTCTGATGGAAAGGGAACTGTCGCAGCCGGAAGCGGCCAGGCCCGCGCCGACGGCGCAAGGCCCGTCCCCCGAAGAACAGGAAATGTTCGAAGTGGCGCAGTCGGAGGCCAGCATCGCATCCTACCAGGCCTATCTTGATGCCTACCCCGAGGGTGTCTTTGCCGAATTCGCCAATGGCGAACTCGTCGCGCTCCGCGAGAAAGCCGGTCATGATCCTGAGGGAGAGGGCGTGACCGACACGCCCGAGGTCGCGGCGGAAGCGGGGCCGGCAACACCCCCGGCACCCGCGGCGGCAGGCCCGATCAGCTTTGAATCGGCGCTCGTCTCCGACCTGCCGGAGGTATCCGGACGGTCGATCGCGGAACTCATCAAGATGTCGCCACTCTTCCCGCCGGTAGAGGGGTTGCCCGAGGAATACTGGAAACAGCAGACCTGTTCGAATTGTCATCAATGGACTCAGGACCGGCTCTGCAGTCAGGCCGGTGCCTATCTGAGCGCCAGCATGGAACGTTCACTCGACAAGAAACACCCGTTTGGCGGGGCCTTCAAGCGGCATCTCCGGACCTGGGCCGAAGCGGGGTGCAACTAGGGTGTTTCTGGGTATGTCGACAAGCGGCGCTCGGCGTCGGGCCGATCAAGCCGGAGGTGCAGAAATACGCTGTTGGGATCGGGGGCATAGCTGGGGATCGGGTCGCACGGGGTAAAGCCCAGAGAGTGATACAGCGCGCGGGCAGCTTCGAAATCCGGAAGCAGTTCGGAACCTGTCTCAAGTGCCATTGCCGTGTGTCCGGTTTTGGTGGCCTCTGCTTGCAGGAACAGCATGATCCGACGAGCCAGCCCGCGGCGTCTCGCAGTCCGTGCAACGTGAACTGATTTGACCTCCACCAGGCCGCCACCCAGGTCCTTGAGTGCGCCGCATCCCAGCGGTACACCATCCTCGAACAAGGCCCAGAACCGGATTTCCGGGGCACGCAGGGCATCAACCGGCAAGGCGTGAATACTATCGGCGGGGGTTGTTTCCCGGCTATGTGCAAGATGCGCGTCGATCATCGCGCGGATTGTCGGTGCGCCGGGATCGGCCGGGCGAATCTCGATGCGCTTTGCCGGGTACCTCAATGGGTCCAGACGGTGCGCCGGCTCGCGGCGAAATTGTCCGCATAGCCACCGGGGCGAATGTTCTGCTTGCGGGTCTTGGGTTCGATTATCTGGGCGTCGATACCGTGGTCCCTGGCATAGTCCAGCGCGGCCTCCTTGCTGGAAAAGCGCAGTCTTACCTGGCTCTGGGTGTCGTCCGAGGAGGTCCAGCCCATCAGCGGATCGACATCACGCGCGCTGGCCGGGACAAAGTCGAGCACCCAGGTGCGGGTCTTGGCCATGCCCGATGTCATCGCGTTTCTCGCTGGCTTGTAGATGCGTGCACGCATTGATCGCTCCTGTGGTCGTTGAGGCTTTTATCAGCCATTCCGGGTCTCGGGGCAAGCGTGGTTTGCTCGCTCGCAGGCGGTGTTCTCATGCCGATAATTGGCATCAGCGCCGCGGATGCTCTGAATCCGGGGTTGAACCCGGACGGAAAGAGAACAAGTTTGAGGAACCTGCCGCCCGGAGAACCCCATGCCCCATGTTCATACCGATCGCTCGATGCCGATGATGTCCGCCCCCGATGCGGCACCTCGCGAAAAGCTCGAAGGCGGCAAGCGGCTGGTGATGGCCACCGAGTTCGAGCCGGCGGGCGACCAGCCTACCGCGATCGCGGAACTGGCGCAGGCGGTGCGGGATGGTGAGCGCAATCAGGTTCTGCTCGGTGCGACGGGCACCGGCAAGACATTCACGATGGCCAAGGTCATCGAAGAGACGCAGCGACCGGCGATCATCCTTGCGCCCAACAAGACGCTGGCCGCGCAGCTTTACGGGGAGTTCAAGGGGTTCTTTCCGGACAATGCGGTCGAGTATTTCGTCAGCTTCTACGACTATTACCAGCCCGAAGCCTATGTTCCGCGCAGCGACACCTATATCGAAAAGGAAAGCCAGATCAACGAACAGATCGACCGGATGCGCCACTCGGCGACCCGGGCGTTGCTGGAGCGCGATGACGTGATCATCGTGGCCTCGGTTTCGTGCATCTACGGTATCGGCTCGGTCGAAACCTATGGCGCGATGACTCAGGATCTCAAGGTCGGGCAGGAGTATGACCAGCGCAAGGTCATGGCGGCTCTGGTGGAACAGCAATACCGTCGTAACGATCAGGCGTTCCAGCGCGGCAGCTTCCGCGTGCGCGGCGACAGTCTCGAGATTTTTCCGGCGCACCTCGAAGACCGGGCCTGGCGGCTGTCGTTCTTTGGCGAAGAACTTGAGAGCATCACCGAATTTGACCCGTTGACCGGGGAAAAGACGGATACGTTCGAGCAGATCAGGGTCTATGCCAACAGTCACTATGTAACGCCGAAACCAACGCTGAATCAGGCGGTTATCAACATCAAGAAGGAGCTGCGCGAGCGGCTGGACCATCTGGTTGCAGAAGGCAAGCTGCTTGAGGCGCAGCGGCTGGAGCAGCGCACCAATTTCGACATCGAGATGATCGAGGCGCAGGGGTTCTGCAACGGAATCGAGAATTACTCGCGCTATCTGACCGGGCGTGCGCCGGGCGAACCGCCGCCGACGCTTTTCGAATTCATCCCCGACAACGCCATCGTGTTCGCCGACGAAAGCCATGTCTCGGTGCCTCAGATCGGCGGCATGTACAAAGGCGACCACCGGCGCAAGTTCACGCTGGCCGAACATGGGTTCCGGCTGCCCAGTTGCATGGACAACCGGCCGTTGAAGTTCGAGGAGTGGGACGCGATGCGTCCGCAATCTGTGTTCGTTTCGGCCACGCCTGCGTCCTGGGAGGTCGAGCAGGCAGGCGGTGTCTTTGTCGAACAGGTGATCCGGCCTACCGGCCTGCTGGACCCGGTGGTCGAGATTCGCCCGGTCGAGACGCAGGTGGACGACCTGCTCGACGAGGTGCGCAAGGTTGCGGCCAACAGGTTCCGCACGCTGGTGACCACTCTGACCAAGCGCATGGCCGAGGACCTGACCGAATACATGCATGAGCAGGGCATCAAGGTGCGCTACATGCACTCGGACATTGACACGCTGGAGCGGATCGAGATCCTGCGCGATCTGCGGCTCGGGGCGTTTGACGTACTGATCGGGATCAACCTCTTGCGCGAGGGGCTGGACATCCCGGAATGCGGGCTTGTGGCCATTCTCGATGCGGACAAGGAAGGGTTCCTGCGCAGTGAAACCTCGCTGATCCAGACCATCGGGCGCGCGGCGCGGAACGCGGACGGGCGGGTCATCATGTATGCCGACAAGATCACCGGGAGCATGGAGCGCGCGCTTGGCGAAACCGACCGCCGCCGGGCCAAGCAGATCGCCTATAACGAAGAGCACGGGATCACGCCGGAAACCGTCAAGAAGAATGTCGAGGACGTGCTGGCCGGGCTGTATCAGGGCGACACCGACATGTCGCGGGTCACGGCGACCATCGACAAGCCATTGCATGGCGGCAATCTCGAGGCGGTGCTCGATGGTTTGCGCACCGACATGCGCAAGGCGGCAGAGAATCTCGAATTCGAAGAGGCCGCCCGCCTGCGCGACGAGATCAAGCGGCTCGAAGCGGTGGACCTCGTGGTGTCCGACGACCCGCTGGCGCGGCAATACGCGGTCGAGAAAGCCAGCGAACAGGCGGTCAACTCCCGTGGGCGATCAACGGCCGGACGACCGGGGCAGCGGGGCGGGAACGTGAAGCGGCGGGGGCGGTAGTTTGAGCCACAAAATTGATGAAATCGACGAGATTTTGGAGAACGTTATCACTGCAGCAAAGTTGGCAACGGATAGCTTAGAGGAAATCAATAGTCGCGACCCAAATAGAGCACACATCGCACTTCGCAATTTCATCACAACATCAAGGTCAATAACTTTCATTGTGCAGAATTTGAAAGGCAAAGTGCCGCTATTTAGTGAGTGGTATGAGCCTTTTCAGAAGGGTCTCAGAGACGATCCAATCTGCCGCAATTTTGTCGAGTTACGTAATCGCATTGAAAAGCGGGGTCAACTTTTTGTGTCGTACTCGACTCGGGCGCACGGAAATTTTGAAGATGCAAAGAAGGAGTTGGGCCCACCTCCGCCTAACGTTGTTAGCTACTTTTTTGGCGACGAATTGGGAGGTTCCGGTTGGGAGGTTAGTTATGGCTCTGGGACCTATAAGGTGTACTCTGCGAATGCGCTGACGGTGGCGAAGACGACGACGCACCTCCAAAACGTCACGGGATGTCCCGAGAATAACTATCTAGAAGAGCAACCAATCAGCGAGATATGCAATTATCATATGAGGCGAATGCAAGATATTGTCGACGCTGCTGTGTCTCAGTTCGGAACTTCTAGAAGGCTGCGAGGTTCGCTTGGTTCACGAGCTAGCCCGGTATGGCTGCAGGTAGTTAAAGGCAAAAAATAGTCCGCATAGAGAAACTGTGCATTCCCATTGATGGGGGAGGTGCCCCCGGCAAAGGTGGTCAGCCGATTACCTTTGTTAGGGGCTTGAAGAGCTAATCCGCAGCCTGCTGGTTCTCGGCCAGTTTCTGATCCACCAGTTCCACCGTGGCGGCGAGGTCGGTGTTGTTCTGGCCGAGCGATTGGGTGATAAGCAGGATCAGCTTGTCGACCCGTTCGATGGCAGGAGCACCGGCGGCGATGGCGCGGGCGGCGGAGGAGGGTTTCAGGAGGCCCTCGGCGGCGCGCGCGTATTTCTCGAAGGGCACCATGTCTTCGGGCTCGGCGCCGAGGCCAACCACCAGATCATTCACCGCGCCATAGATCGCGCGGGATTTGTCGAGGTCGCCATGCACCGCGTCGCGGATGGCGATGGGATCGCCGGGCTGGATGCAGCGATAATTGCCGGTGGCCAGCATTGCCCATTTGGCAAACGGAACGAACAGCGAATCGAACGCGCGCAGTTTCACCGGCACGTCCTTGCCGTCGATGCGATAGTCGAGGATGCCCTGTTCCAGCTCGGCGAGCATCGCATCGGCCTTGGCGTCGTGGAAACGGGTGACCTTGAAGTTGGTCGGCAGCCCCACATGCAGCACGTTTGCCTCTTCTTCCGGCGGGCGGAAGGCCTGGGGATCGGGCGAGCAGAGGGTCATCAGCGCCGGGTCGAACTTGTTCCAGATGTCCGGGTCCTGATAGGCGCCGCCAAGCGGCGTGCAATCGAGATCGGGGATGCGGCGCATGTAGGGCAGGGGCGGCATGTTCATGATCGACATGCACGGCACCCGCGCCTCGGCCACCCTGGCCAGCAGATCACGCAGGGACGGGTGGGAATATTGCGGCTCCTGCATTGCGAGGCAGACCAGGTCATATTCCTGCGGCTGAGCATCCTGTGGCGTCCGGGCGTCCAGCGTGCCGTCAAGATCGCCCGACAGGATGCTGCGGTGGCTGTCTTCGTCGCGCAGCTTGATCCGTACCTCGGTTCCCTTGCCATTGATCAGCGCCGCGGTCTTGTCGCGGCAGACCAGGGTGACATCATGCCCCGCGGCGAGAAACTTGGTGCCCAGAAGCGAGCCATAGGACGCGCCGAGAATGAGGATTTTGTAAGGCATGAGAACAGTCAGCTCCGTAAGTTGCGCAATCCGGCGGGCCGGATAGAAACAGGTGGGGGCCGTTTGGCCGATCCGTTGGGTTCGATGTAGAAAGCATTTGCCGCCTGTGCGCAATATTCTATCGCGGCGATCATGCAGACTTTAGTCGCGGGTGTCGTTCTGACGCGCGCGTGTCGCTCTGGGCGGAAGGCATGACGCCTTCCGCCCCTGCGCGGTCAGCCCAGAAGGTCGACCAGAGTTTCACCCAGTTTTGCAGGCGAGGGCGAGACACGGATGCCGGCCGCTTGCATCGCTTCGATCTTGTCTTCGGCACCGCCCTTGCCGCCCGAGATCACGGCGCCCGCGTGGCCCATCGTGCGGCCCGGAGGCGCGGTACGCCCGGCGATAAAGCCGACGACCGGCTTCTTGCGTCCCTTCCTGGCTTCGTCGATCAGGAACTGCGCGGCGTCCTCTTCGGCGCTGCCGCCGATTTCGCCGATCATGATGATCGACTGGGTTTCGTCATCGGCGAGGAACAGTTCCAGCACGTCGATGAACTCGGTTCCCTTGACCGGGTCGCCGCCAATCCCCACCGCCGAACTCTGGCCCAGCCCGGCCGCCGTGGTCTGGAACACCGCTTCGTAGGTGAGCGTGCCCGAGCGGGAGAGGACGCCGACCGATCCCTTCTTGAAGATCGAACCGGGCATGATGCCGATCTTGCACTCGTCCGGCGTCATCAGGCCGGGGCAGTTGGGGCCGATCAGGCGGCTTTTCGAGGCCGCGAGCTTTTCCTTGACCCGCACCATGTCGAGCACCGGAACGCCTTCGGTGATACAGGTGATCAGGTCGATGCCCGCATCGATGGCTTCCTCGATGGCGGCGGCCGCGCCTGCGGGCGGCACGTAGATCACCGATGCGGTGGCGCCGGTGGCATCCTTGGCCTCGGCAACGCTGGCGTAGATCGGCAGGCTTTCACCATTCGAGCCGGTCCAGTCGGTGCCGCCCTTTTTCGGGTGGGTGCCCGCGACCATCTGCGTGCCGTGATAGGCCAGCGCCTGTTCGGTGTGGAACGTGCCGGTCTTGCCGGTCAGGCCCTGAACGATGACCTTGGTGTTCTTGTCGATCAGAATGGACATGCTCTTACCCCTTCACGGCCTTGACGATTTTTTGTGCGGCGTCATCCAGATCGTCCGCTGCGATCACATTCAGGCCGCTGTCATTGATGATGGCCTTGCCTTCCTCGACTTTCGTGCCTTCCAGCCGCACGACCAGTGGCACCTTGAGGCCGACGTCCTTGACCGCCTGCACCACGCCCTCGGCGATCACATCACAGCGCATGATGCCACCGAAGATATTGACGAGAATGCCTTTGACGTTCGGGTCCGAGGTGATGATCTTGAACGCGGCGGTGACCTTTTCGGTGGTCGCACCACCGCCCACATCAAGGAAGTTGGCCGGTGACGCTCCGTAGAGCTTGATGATGTCCATCGTCGCCATCGCGAGCCCTGCGCCGTTGACCATGCAGCCGATCTCGCCATCCAGCGCGATATAGGCAAGATCGTATTTGCTCGCTTCGATTTCCTTGTCGTCTTCTTCGGTTTCGTCCCGCAGTTCCATGATGTCGGGATGCCGGAACAGGGCGTTGCCGTCAAACGAGACCTTGGCGTCGAGCACCTGTATGTCACCCGCCTTGGTCACGATCAGCGGGTTGATTTCCAGCAGGCTCATGTCCTTGCTGGTGAAGGCCTCGTAGAGTTGCGCGAAAAGCGCCTTGCCCTGCGCGCGCGTGTCGCCGGTGAGCTCATAGGCGTCGGCGATCTTTTCCGCGTCGGCGTCGGTCACGCCCTGCGATGCGGTAATACCGATCGTGTGGATCCTGTCGGGGGTTTCCTCGGCCACGGCTTCGATGTCCATGCCGCCTTCGGTCGACGCCACAAAGGATGTCTTGCCGGTTTCGCGATCGACCAGGATCGACAGGTAAAGCTCCCGGTCGATGTCGGCGCCGTCCTCGATATACAGCCGATTGACCTGCTTGCCCGCCGGGCCGGTCTGCTTGGTCACCAGCGTGTTTCCGAACATTTCCTTGACGTTGTCGAGCGCCTCTTCGGCGGAAAAGGACACGCGAACGCCGCCCTTGGCATCTTCGGCCAGTTCCTTGAACTTGCCCTTGCCGCGTCCGCCGGCGTGAATCTGGCTCTTTACAACCCAGACGGGACCCGGAAGCGATGCAATGGCCGCCTCGGCCTGATCCAGGCTGGTGATGGGAACGCCGTTGGCGATCGGAGCGCCGAATCCTTTCAGCACCTGTTTGGCCTGGTATTCGTGGATGTTCATTCGTCTTAGACTCCCGGTGTGGAATTTTACTTGATGAGTGGCAAAAGCTCTTTGAATTCGGGGGTTCCCGCGCGGCCAAGCCATTCGAAGACCACCATCTCCGCGGTTACGATGCCGACGCCCGCCGCACTTAGCCGGGCAAGACAGGCACGCTCGCTTTCAAGCGTGCGGGACGCTGTCGCATCGGAAACGACAAAGACATCAAAGCCCGCTTCGACAAGACTTTCGGCAGTTTGTACCACGCAGATATGTGCCTCCATTCCGGCAATAACGGCCTGCTTGCGTCCGAGCGCGAGAAATGCGTCGGCGAATGCCGGGTCTTCCATACATGAAAAATGCATCTTGGGCAGGACTAGTGCGCCTTCTGCGGCGTTTCGTACCTCCGGCACTGTCTTGCCAAGCCCTTGTGGATACTGTTCAGTCAGCAATGCCGGCACCCCGGTGCGTCTTGCGGCGGTCAGCAGTAGCCGCGTATTTGCGATGGTGCGCGCAGGGGCTTGCATGGCAGGCACGAGCCGTTCCTGCATGTCGATCACAACAAGTGCCGAATCCGTTGCTCTGATCAGCATCCCTTGCTCCAAATGGCAGATTCGATTTCGCAGGTATGTGGTATACCACAGAGAGTTTTGTCAAGGTAGTTTGCTGATTTTCCACGATATAAAACCTGTTGACCGATGATGCGCCTGATGTATGGTATACCACATACACAATTTCAGCTGCCTCGATCCGGGGTCTGACTGAAACGCCTTGGGAGGGGTGCTTCGCGTGTCGATTGGTGACAGCCTGAATCCGATTTCGGTGAACTTCACGCTGAAGGATCACACTTTCGAGGTTCTGAAAGAAGCCATTCTGAACATGAACATCTACCATCCCGACGCCGACCTTCGGCTGGATGAGCGGCAGCTTGCCGAACGTCTCGCGGTATCACGGACCCCGATCCGTGAAGCCTTGGCGCGGCTGGCCCATGAGGGGTTGGTGCAGATCGTGCCGCGCCGGGGCGTGTTCGTCTTGCGCAAGTCGCGCGACGAGATCCTGCAGATGGTCGTGACCTGGGCGGCGCTCGAAAGCATGGCCGCGCGGCTTGCGACCGAGGTGGCGAGCGATGCGGATCTGAAGGCGCTGCGCCGCTTTGCCATGCGCCACAGCAGCGATGCGGTCCGGGCCGAACTCGAAGAATATTCGGACGCCAATATCAAGTTTCATCAGACAATTCTTGAATTGTCGGGCTGCGAATTGCTCAAGACGACAGCGGACGGATTGTTCACGCACATGAAGGCGATCCGCAGGCGGGCGATGGGCGAGAGCGATCGCGCGCGCAAGTCGGTTGCGGATCATATCGAGATTCTCGAGGCGCTCGAGGCGCGGGATGCCGACCTGGCGTCGCGACGGGTCCGCGAGCACACCATGAGGTTGCACGACCACATTCACAAGACCTGGACCCGGCTGGAAAGTCTGGGGTCCGCAAGAACTGAAGCTGGCTAGAGATACGGAAAGAATTCGGAGATCAAAAATGACACAATCCGCCGCCGTGCAGGATGATGTATCAGACATCGCGCCGCAGAACTTGACCGATGGGTTCCACCTGTTGATCGACGCTCTCAAGCTGAATGACATAAACACCATCTATAACGTGCCGGGTATCCCGATCACCGATCTGGGTCGTTACGCCCAGGCGCAGGGCATGCGGGTGATTTCGTTCCGGCACGAACAGCATGCGGGCTACGCCGCGTCTGTCGCCGGCTTCCTGACCAAGAAACCGGGTGTCTGCATGACGGTGTCTGCGCCCGGCTTCATGAACGGACTGACCGCGCTTGCAAATGCCACCACCAACTGCTGGCCGATGATCCTGATATCCGGTTCGTCCGAACGCGAAATCGTCGATCTGGCGCAGGGCGATTACGAAGAGATGGACCAACTCGCCATGGCGCGGCCGTTTTGCAAGGCTGCCTATCGCCTGACCTATGCAGAGGATATCGGTATCGCTGTAGCCCGCGCGATCCGCAGCGCCGTCAGCGGCCGGCCGGGCGGCGTTTACCTCGACATCCCGGGCGCCATGCTGGGCCAGACCATGGAGGCCGCCAAGGGTGCGCAGTCGCTGGTCAAGGTGATTGATCCGGCACCGCGCCAGACCCCGTCGCCGGAGGCGATTTCCCGCGCCATCGGCGTTATGAAAGAGGCGAAGCGCCCGCTGATCGTGATCGGCAAGGGGGCGGCCTATGACCAATCCGACGACACCGTGCGCGAACTGGTCGAAAAGTCGGGCTATCCTTTCCTGCCCATGTCGATGGCCAAGGGCCTGTTGCCCGATACCCATCCGCAATGCGCCTCGGCGGCGCGGTCGCTGGTCCTCAAGGAGAGCGATGTCGTTATCATGCTGGGCGCGCGGATCAACTGGCTGCTCAGTCACGGGAAGGGCAAGCAATGGGGTGAACCGGGTTCCAAGAAATTCATCCAGATCGACATCGACGCCGAGGAGATGGACAGCAACGTGGAAATCGCGGCACCGCTGGTCGGCGATGTCGGATCCTGCGCGAGGGCGCTGATCGACGGGATGGAGAACGAGGGCATCGCCCCGCCCAAGGACTGGCTGGATCAGGTGCATTCCAAGGCCACGGCCAACATGGAGAAGATGGCGGCACGTCTTCAGAACAACAACATTCCGATGGATTACCACGCGGCACTGGGCGTGTTGAAGCAGGTGATCACCGACAAGCCGGACACGATCCTCGTGAACGAGGGCGCAAACACGCTCGACCTGGCGCGTTCGATCATCAACGTGCACAAGCCACGGCACCGGATCGACGTCGGCACATGGGGGGTGATGGGCATTGGCATGGGCGCCGCCATCGCGGCCTCGATCGAGACCGGCAAACAGGTTCTGGCGGTCGAGGGCGACAGCGCCTTTGGCTTCTGCGGCATGGAGGTGGAAACCATCTGTCGCTACAACCTTCCTGTCTGCGTGGTCGTGTTCAACAACAACGGCATCTATCGCGGTGATGGTGAAAACTGGGGCGGCGGCGACGACCCGGCGACGACGGTGTTCGTGCCCGATGCCCGTTATGACCAGATGATGGCGGCCTTTGGCGGCGTCGGCGAGCATGTCACCACGCCCGATGAGTTGCGCCGTGCGGTCGATGCCGCACTGGAAAGCGGCAAACCCACCCTGATCAACGCCGCAATCGATCCCGCCGCCGGCAAGGAAAGCGGCAATATCGGCAACCTCAATCCGCAGTCGGTGGTCGCGCAGGCGCGCTATCCGCAGGCACGCAAGTAAGTCACGAACAGGAATACAGCCATGAAAGCACTCGAAGGAATCAAGGTTCTCGATTTCACACATGTTCAGTCGGGACCAACCTGCACCCAGTTGCTGGCCTGGTTCGGTGCGGATGTGATCAAGGTCGAGCGCCCCGGTGTCGGCGACGCAACCCGCAAGCAACTCGTTGATGTGCCGGGCGCCGACAGCCTGTATTTCACGATGCTCAACCACAACAAGCGGTCGATCGAGCTCAACTCCAAGAACGAGACGGGCAAAGAGGTTCTCACCCGGTTGATCGAGGAATGCGACGTGCTGGTCGAGAATTTCGCGCCCGGCGCGCTGGATCGCATGGGGTTCAGCTGGGAGAACATCCAGAAGATCAATCCGCGCATCATCATGGCGTCGATCAAGGGGTTCGGCCCGGGCAAATACGAGGACTGCAAGGTTTACGAAAACGTCGCGCAATGCGCGGGCGGATCGGCCTCGACCACCGGGTTCCGCGATGGCCCGCCGCTGGTGACGGGTGCGCAGATCGGCGATTCCGGCACCGGGCTGCACCTGTGCCTTGGTATTGTGACGGCATTGTTCCATCGTGAAAAATCCGGTCGCGGCCAGAAGGTCTCCGCGGCGATGCAGGACGGTGTCCTGAACCTGTCCCGCGTGAAGCTGCGCGATCAGCAGCGTTTGGCGGCGGGTCCGCTGACCGAATACAGCCAGTATGGCGAGGGCGTTCCGTTCGGCGAAGCAACGCCGCGCGCGGGCAATGACTCGGGCGGCGGTCAGCCCGGCCGTATCCTGAAGTGCAAGGGATGGGAGGATGATCCCAACGCCTATACCTATTTCATCACGCAGGCTGCGGTCTGGGAAAAGATCTGTGACGTGATCGGCGAGCCGGAGTGGAAAACCAGGGAGGGTTACAAGACGCCTCCGGAACGGCTGGACAAGCTCAACGAGATATTCGAGCGCATCGAGCAATGGACGATGACCAAGACCAAGTTCGAAGTCATGGACATCTGCAACCCGCTGAACATCCCGGTCGGTCCCATCCTGTCGATGAAGGAAATTTCCGAGGACGAAGGGCTTTATGCGACCGGCACGCTGGTCAAGGTCGATCATCCCGAGCGCGGCGAATACATCAGCGTCGGTTGCCCGATCAAGCTGTCGGACAGCCCGGTCGAGGTCGAGCGTTCGCCGCTGCTGGGCGAACATACCGAGGAAATCCTGTCGAGCGTGCTGGGATATACCGGCGAGGAACTGGAACGTGTGATCGGTTCAGGCGCGGTGGGTGAGGTCACGCGGAAGGCGGCGGAATGACCAAATCCATGCGTATCATCGTGATGGGCCAGCAGGCGTTCGGCAAGGATGCCCTGGCCAAAATCCTCGATACCGGTGTCGACGAGGTCGTTGCCGTGTATTGCGAGCCTGACCGCGAGGGCAAACCTGTCGATCCGATCAAGGAATACGCGCTTGAGCGCGGCCTGCCAGTCAAGCAGCCCGCTCACTTCAAGGATCAGGAAACACTAGACGAATTGGCCGCTTTCAAGGCCGATCTGATGGTAATGGCCTATGTCAACGTCTTTGTGCCCGAGGCGGCACGCGACGTCCCCACTCACGGTTCGATCTGTTTTCATCCGTCGTTGTTGCCGCTCTATCGCGGACCGTCGGCGGTGAACTGGCCGATCATCATGGGCGATACCAAATCCGGGTTTTCCTGGTTCTACCCCACCGACGGGCTGGACGAGGGGGATGTGCTGCTGCAATGGGTATGCGACATCGCGCCGGACGACACGGTGATCGATCTCTATTTCAAGAAGATCTATCCGGCGGCGGTCGACTCGGTGCTCGAGGTTTGCGATCTCTTCCGCGCCGGCAATCCGCCCCATAGCGAACAGGATGAAAGCGCCGCCACTTACGAGCGCCGCTGTACCAAGAAGCACGCAAGGATCGATTGGAACAAGCCGGTCAAGCAGGTTTATGACCTGATCCGGGGAACCAACCCGGCCCCTGGCGCCTGGACCACGCACGAGGGTGCGGAACTCAGCGTCTATGACTGCGAGCGGTTGCCCGGCGACGGCATCTCCAGCCGGATCATGGAGATCGGCGATGCGGGCGTCACCGTGCAGTGCATCGGCGGTCGCATCCGGATGAAACGTGTGAAACCCGCGGGCGGCAGCAAGCAGCCGGCAGCAGACTGGGCCGGCGACGTGGCCCTGAAAACCGGCGACACCCTGGGAGGATAAGAACCAATGGCCTACAAGAGTGATATTGAGATAGCGCGGGAAGCGGAGAAGGCGCCGATCCAGGAGATTGGTGCGAAGCTTGGTATTTCGAGCGATGACCTTGTGCCGTACGGGCATGACAAGGCGAAGGTGA
>JAUIIJ010000001.1 GCA_030431825.1 Alphaproteobacteria bacterium | reverse complement strand
CCAGGCGGGGGGCGCGGCGTTCACATCCGCCGGCGCGCTGCGTCCGACCCTGCGGGTGGCGGGTGGATATTCCGCGATCGACATGGACGGGGCATACCTGACCAGGGCGCTGTCGACCTCGGGGGCGTGGTACATGTGCGCGGCGGTCGAGATCGCCGACGCCCGGTCCGACAACGTGTATTTCATGCACAGCCTGCGCGGCGCCGGCGCGTGGTGGCAGACCGGCTATGGCGGCATGAGCTATTTCGGCTATTCCCAGCCAAACCTGCGCGTGCAGACGGAACACAACCTGTCGGACGGCTCGGCGTTGGCGGATGCGCCGGGCGGCGCGATGGTGATCGAGGCATGGGCAGAGGCCAGTGGCCTGGTCGGCCTGTGCTACAACGGTGGGGCCGACACCACCTATACAGGCGGCTCCGCGGCCGGCCCCGCATCCCTGTCCAATCTGGATATCGGCCGGATCAACGACGGCGGCGCCGGTTGGGGCACCGACAATGGCGCTGATTTCCGGATATTCGGGTCGGTCACGGCAAGCGGCGGCCTGCCGTCAGCCGGGGACCGCGCCGATATCCGCGCATGGGCCGCGAGCCTGAACGGGGTGACATTGTGAGCGATCTGGTCATCACCGGCACCAACACCGCCGCGCACTATGAAATCACCCTCGCCTCGAATGGGCTGAACATCGGCCATTCCCTGACCGAACAGCCCAGCGAGATGATGCGCAGCATGCTGGCCCAGACCGGCGGCGGGGTGGCGGAAATGCACGTCCGCTCGGGCACCAATCCCAAGAACAACTGGCTGAACGACACCCCCGGTGCGGGGCGTCCCGGCAAGACCGTCCTCGCCGAGGGCAACACCGATTACATCTGGATCACCGAGACCTCCGCGCCGCATTACAACCTCGCCCCCTGGACCGATCAGGGGACCCAGCCCTGGGATGCGGTGAACGAGGTCTACCTGAACCAGTGGGATGCGGCGGACCCGGAAACCGGCCAGAACCTGACCGGCTGGCGCGACTGGGTGAACCTGGCGGCCGCGAACGGCGTCACGCGGGCCTTTGTCTATCAGCCGTGGATCGACCTGACCGGATCGGAAGACCCGGCATCGGACCCCTATGCGGCCTATGCCTGGGCGGATCGCGGAGCGATCGAAGCCCGGCTCATGGGCACCATCAGGGACTATCTGCAGACGGGCGACCACGCTGCGAACAATTACCACGAGGCCGCGCTTCCCGCCGCCGGGCTCCTTGGCGTGCACATGATCCCCTCCTCCGAGTTCCTGATCCACATCAAGAGTATTCTGGATGCCGGCAGCCAGCCCGCGGGCGTGTCCTATGCCGATTTCGAGGCCGATCTGTTCAGCGACACCATCCATCTCAATGATCACGGCGCCTACGGAATGGCCTGCCTGGTCTATTCGGTGATCTACCGCGCTTCGCCCGTCGGACTGCCCCGCGCCACCGCGAACAGGTACGGGACGCCCTATACGACCATGTCGGTCGATGACGCGGCCTGGTGGCAATCCGAGGCCTGGGCCTTCGCGAACAATCACGCGCTGACCGGGCTATGAGCGATCGACACTGGCGCACCGCCATCATGGAGATGTCTGCCGAGGACGGCCGGCAGGCCGCTGTCGACCTGTTGTCCGAGGTCATGGGCGACGACGATCAGACCATCGAGCACTGGCGGGTGTCGCTCGGCATTCCGCCGCAGGCGGCACAGCTGCTGGCCATGTTGCTGGCACGTCCGGGGCGCATGGTGCGCAAGGAGGCGATCCTCATCGCGCTGGACAGCAGGGGAAGCGAGGCGCTGGCTCGCAGCCTGCTTCACGTCCTGCTCACCCACATCAGGACCGCGATGCGGCGCGACGGACTGGATGGCAGGCTCGTCAGATCGCATCACGGAACCGGCTTTTCGATAGATGGCCAGATCGCGGCCGACCTGAAACGCCGGTTTCCCTGCCCCGACAAGACGCTTTGATGCGCCTTCAAACCCCCTTTGAAAGCCCCTTGTCGAGTCGCCCGCGAAACTCCAAACTCGCCATGACGACTCACACCCGGCGCAAAAAACCGTTTGTTGAAATTTTTGCTGTCAAACTATGAAAGAATAAGTGTCGCGCTACAACAGCTACATTGAAAATTTCTCTGTCAGACGGTGAAGGAACAAGTGTCGCTCGGAACCTGCGACAATCTGTATACCATGGCATACAGGGACTTTAAGATACCGTCGGGATCAGTTATATCGCCCCTGAATTTGACCCAAAGGCTCGAAAGGCAGACCCTATGGCAGACCTCTCCGACATCGATATTGTCTATACAACCGTTGACGAAGCGCCCGAACTGGCGAGCGCGTCGCTACTTCCGATCGTGCGCTTTTTCGCGAAAGCCGCCGATATCAAGGTCGACACCCGCGACATCTCGCTGGCCGGCCGGATCATCGCGGCGTTTCCGGACTACCTGACCGACGCGCAGAAACAGGACGATGACCTCGCCGCACTGGGCGAATGGGTCAAGACCCCCGACGCCAACGTGATCAAGCTGCCGAACATCTCGGCATCTGTTCCGCAACTGGTCGCGGCAATCACCGAGTTGCAGGACAAGGGCTATGCCCTGCCCGACTATCCCGGAGAACCTGCCACCGACGAGGAGAAAGACGTTCGTGCGCGTTATGACGCGATCAAGGGCTCTGCGGTGAACCCCGTCCTGCGCGAAGGCAACTCCGACCGGCGCGCGGCCAAGGCGGTCAAGAATTATGCCAAGGCCAACCCGCACCGCATGGGCGCGTGGAGCGCCGACAGCAAGACGCATGTCGCGTCGATGCCCGCAGATGATTTTTATGCCAACGAGACCTCGACGACCATAAGCGCGGATCAGGCCGGTGCCGCCAGGATCGTATTGACCGCAGCGGATGGCGGCGAAACCGTTCTGAAAGAGGGCGTTCAGCTCGCCGAAGGGACCGTGGTTGACGCGACATTCATGTCGGCCTCGGCGTTGCGCAGTTTTCTCAAGGATGAAATCTCCAACATGGAGCCGGGCGTTCTGTTCTCGTTGCATATGAAGGCAACGATGATGAAAGTCTCCGACCCGATCATCTTCGGTCACGCGGTTTCGGTCTATCTCGAAGAGTTCTTTGCCAGGCATGGCGACGCGCTCGACGCGTTGGGCGTGAACCCGAATTCCGGAATCGGCGATATCGAAGCCCGCATCGCCGACGATGAAACACTGAAAGCCGATCTGGCGGCGGCGCTCGAGGCGCAACCGCCGATGTACATGGTCAATTCCGACAAGGGTATCACCAACCTTCACGTTCCCTCGGACGTGATCATTGACGCGTCGATGCCTGCAGTGATCCGCGCCGGCGGCAAGGGCTGGGGACCGGACGGCAATGAGGCCGACACCAAATGTGTCATCCCCGATCGTTGCTATGCGTCCGTCTATGACGAGACAATCAATTATTTCAAGGAAACCGGCGCGCTGGACGTGGCGACCTCGGGCACGGTGCAGAATGTCGGCCTGATGGCGCAAAAGGCCGAGGAATACGGCTCGCACCCGACGACCTTCGAAATCCCGTTGGCGGGCACCGTCCGCATGATCGCGGCAAATGGCGACGTGCTGCACACGCACGAGGTCGAGGCCGGCGATATCTGGCGCTCGTCCAGCGCGAAACAGGCCCCGATCGAGGATTGGGTGCAGCTTGCCATCGACCGTCAGGCAGCGACCGGCGCGCAGGCGATTTTCTGGCTGGATGCAAACCGGGCGCATGACGCGGTGCTGATCGACAAGGTCAAGCCGATCCTCGACGCCAAGGGCGTTGCCGACAAGTTCCGGATCCTCGCCCCGCGCGAGGCCACCCGCCTCACGCTGGAAACGATCCGCAAGGGCGAAGACAGCATCGCGATCACCGGCAACGTGCTGCGCGACTATCTGACCGACCTGTTCCCGATCCTGGAGCTTGGCACCTCGGCCAAGATGCTTTCGATCGTCAAACTGATGCAGGGTGGCGGGCTGTTTGAAACCGGTGCCGGCGGCTCGGCGCCCAAACACGTTCAACAGCTGCTGGAGGAAAATCACCTTCGCTGGGACAGCCTGGGCGAGTTCTGTGCCCTCGGCGAAAGCATCTCTTTCCTCGCCGAACGCAAGAACAATGCCAAGGCTGCGGTGCTCGGCAAGGCGGTCGATGCAGCGACACAGGGTATTCTGGATAATGACCGCAGCCCCAGCCGCAAGGTTGGCCAGCCCGACAACCGCGACAGCCACTACTGGTTCGCGCGGTATTGGGCAGAGGCACTCGCTGCACAGTCCGAGGATGCCGACCTCGCGGCCCGGTTTGCACCGGTCGCTCAGGCGCTGGCCGATGGCGAAGCGGCAATCGTGTCAGAACTCGCCGCGGTGCAGGGACAGGCGGCGGATATCGGCGGCTATTACAAGGCTGTTCCCGACAAGCTGAACGCGGTCATGCGCCCAAGTGCCACCCTGAACGGCATTATCGGCTGAACCGGACATCGCGCGCGCCCGCAGCGTCGCGGCGCGCGCACCACGATCGACTTAGCGTTTCAGGGCTGATCCGCTCAGATACAGGTCACTTCGCCCTCGAACCCCTGCTGGCATCCCGGACTGGCCGGGTTTGGGACGCGGTTTAGTCGCGCGTTTGACGCTTCGATCTGCCGTTTGCGTGCCGCAACCTCGGAACAGGCAACCGCCGCCCCGGCACTGCAGGCCGATTCGAGTGCGGCAAGGTCGGGGCGTGTCTTGCCACAGGCGCTGACAATCACGGCCATCACGCAGATCGCCACCATTTTATGCATCGCTCATTCTCCACGCATCGGCCCCGGCGGGATCAGATGAATTGGAACACGATGTCCGTTTCATCCAGCAGGACGCCCGACAGGACGATATCAACGGTCCCGAGCGTTATCATGGTGTCTCCCCGGCCAGACGCAACCTCCAGTTCGGATACGCTGGCACCACGCAGTTCGATCCGGATCACATCCTCGGTCGCAGAGAACCCGCCGACCGTGTCCCGCCCCCTGTGGCCGTTGACAAAGACGAACGTATCGCGCCCGGCGCCACCAGACATCACATCGCTGCCGCCCCCGCCTATGAGCACATCATCGCCGCCGCCGCCGAACAACCGGTCATTGCCGCCACCGCCGCCCATGATATCGCGACCGGCCTCGCCAAATAGCCGATCGGCGCCCGCGCCGCCGCTCATGCCGTCATTGCCGGCACCGCCTTTCAGCAGATCGTCACCCGCGCCACCGCGCAGGGTGTCATGACCGGCCCGGCCATACAGCCTGTCCGCGCCTTCGTCGCCGCGCAGGATGTCGTTGCCCGCACGCCCGTCGATGTCGTCATCACCGGCCAGCCCGAGTATCCGGTCAGCGCCCGCCAGGCCGCCAAGCGTGTCATCGCCTCCGGTGCCGGCAAGTTGCGCCCGCGGTTGCGAGACGTGAAAGAAGGCCAGCTGAAGCGGGTTCCCGTCCATCGCACCGTCGTCGGTATAGGCCAGCGCAATGGTCCCGTCCGGCAATTCCGCAAGCGACGGCATGCCCTGTGTCCCGGCGCCGGAGAACCCGACTGTGATCGCGTCACCTTTTGGACGGCCATTCTCATCAAACAGCAGGAGATCGATGTTCCGTGTCGCCCCGGACGCATCCGGAACGACCATTGCCAGAGCGAGACCGCCCCCTGACAAGGCCAGCATGTCGAATTCGCCATGCTCGCTGTCAAAGCGCATCTCGCGCGGGATCGGAGCCGCTGCGAATTCCTGCGCCGCTTGCGCCGAAAACAGCTTGAGATTGATGACCGATGCGCCGCGCCCACGCTCTTCGACATAGGCGAGCGCAAACCCGCCACCACCGAGGGCCGCGAGTTCAAGGCTGTTTTTCGCGATATCCCGCCCGGGCGTGGCGTTGACGTAAAACGTCAGCGGATCGTAAACCCCGACAAAACCATCCGGGCCTTCGAAGCGGCTATCGCTCAGCACGAGCCGGATGTGATGCGTATCAGAGCCGTCCGGCGTCGCGAACTGCGCAGCACTCAGAATATTGCCGCTACCGAGTTGCACCATGTCGTCGACGTCAACGGACATGCGCGCCCGCAGCAATCCGCCCGTGTCGTAGATATATGTCCCGTAATTGGATCCGGCGGGAGCCGCCGACGCGGGCTCGGTCAGGATCACCGCAAAGCGATTACCGCTGAGTTCCACCATGCGATGCAGCACCTGCATCTCGGCCGGCTGTCCGGATATACCCGAGGGCGTGTCCGCCACCACATCGATGTCGAAATCCGTGATCGCGGAGCCGTCGGGCTGATAGAACTTGACGAACACGTCCTGATCCGTGGGGCGGTCGCCATACTGCGCGGTGTGGGTGAATCCGACCGCAAAGCTGCCATCGGACAGAACCAGCACCTGCGGCCTGTCCTGCACGAAGGTGGACGAGCTGTTGACCTGCACGATCTCGCTGAGCGGAATGCCGTCGCTGTCCAGCACGCGCATGAAAACGGCGCCATCGGTATCCTCGAACTGATCCGTGGACCGGCGCAGGACTTCCGACCAGACCATGACGAGGTTGCCATTGGGCAGAACGGCAATCTCGGGATCCGTGCCGCCTGCTCCGTACCCGGCAGACGCAATCGTCACCGCCGCACCCCGTTGTCTCAATTCCATCTGTCACAGCCTTTCAAAGCGCTTCACGCCGACCTGCCGGCCCGACGCATGGCGAGGCCCGGCAGCTGGACCCGGGACGGCTCCATCGGTCAGTTAGTTTCACCACATACAGACCAATCTGTTGATCATGTATGAACACCGCCAGAGAGCACAGATTCCCGCATGGATTCAACCGTAGCGATAGGTCATTGTCACGTCGTGCAAGCCGGTCTAGACGCGGTTGTGAAGAGCCTCGCAAAATCAGGGTATCGTGATGCCAATCCACTATCTCTATCTGTTCATGGCCATTGTCGCCGAGACCATCGGCACCACCGCGTTGCAGGCCAGCCAGCAGTTCAGCCGCATCGGCCCGTCGATCATCGTGGTGATCAGCTATGGCGCGGCCTTTTACCTTCTGGCACTGGCGTTGCGGTTCATGCCGGTTGGTGTGGCCTATGCGATCTGGTCCGGCCTTGGCATCGTGTTGATCGCACTGATCGGGCTGGTGATGTTCGGTCAGAAACTCGACCTTGCGGCGGTGGCGGGGCTTGCCCTGATCATCGCCGGTATCGTGATCATCCAGCTGTTTTCGAATACGGCCAGCCACTGAACCATACGTAAATCACGGATTTACTCTGGCCATTGTCGGCGTGTCGCGCTATGCGCGCGGCAATTCCCGTACAAAGGCTGAACCTATGGACCTGCGCAATATCGCAATCATCGCTCACGTGGACCACGGCAAGACCACGCTGGTGGACGAACTGCTGAAACAATCCGGCACCTACCGGGACAACCAGGCTACCACCGAACGGGCCATGGACAGCAACGATCTTGAACGCGAGCGCGGGATCACCATCCTGGCCAAGGCCACCTCTGTCGAGTGGAAAGGCACCCGGATCAACATCGTCGACACCCCCGGCCACGCCGATTTCGGCGGCGAGGTCGAGCGCATCCTGTCGATGGTGGATGGTGTCGTGCTGTTGGTCGATGCCGCCGAAGGCCCGATGCCACAGACCAAGTTCGTGACGTCCAAGGCGCTCGCGCTCGGCCTGCGCCCCATCGTGGTCCTGAACAAGGTCGACAAGCCCGACGCCGAACCCGACCGCGCGCTGGACGAGTGTTTCGACCTGTTCGCCAATCTCGGTGCCGATGACGATCAGCTCGATTTCCCGTCGATGTATGCCTCTGGCCGGTCCGGCTGGGCGGACATGGAACTGGATGGCCCACGCAAGGACCTGAGCGCGCTGTTCGACCTGATCGTCGATCACGTCCCCGCCCCGGCGCAGATTTCGCGCAAGGACGAGCCGTTTCGCATGCTGGCCACCACGTTGGGCAGCGATCCCTTCATCGGCCGCATCCTGACCGGCCGCGTCGAAAGCGGAACGCTCAAGGCCGGTGAGACGGTCAAGGCGCTGAGCCGCGATGGCGCGTTGATCGAGAATTTCCGCTGCACCAAGATTCTGGCGTTTCGCGGACTGAGCCAGCAGGCCATCGAGACCGCCGAGGCCGGTGATATCGTCTCGCTCGCGGGCATGTCCAAGGCCACCGTGGCCGACAGCATCGTTGCCCCCTCGGTGGACGACGCGCTGCCCGCACAGCCGATCGATCCGCCGACCATCACCGTGACCTTCGGCATCAACGACAGCCCGCTTGCCGGTCGTGACGGCAAAAAGGTGCAGTCCCGCGTGATCCGCGAACGGCTGCTGAAAGAGGCCGAAAGCAACGTCGCGATCAAGATCAGCGACACCCCCGGCGGCGAGGCATTCGAAGTTGCGGGCCGTGGCGAATTGCAGATGGGCGTGTTGATCGAAAACATGCGCCGGGAAGGGTTCGAGCTCTCGATTTCGCGCCCGCAGGTGCTGTTCCGCGACATCGACGGACAGCGCATGGAGCCGATCGAAGAGACCACCATCGACGTCGACGACGAATATTCCGGTGCGGTGATCGAAAAGATCACCGGCGCGCGCAGGGGCGAGCTGGTCGAGATGAAGCCGGCCGGCGCGGGCAAGACCCGCATCATCGCGCATGTGCCGTCACGCGGGCTGATCGGCTATCACGGCGAATTCCTGACAGACACGCGGGGCACCGGTGTGCTGAACCGGGTGTTCCACGGCTGGGCCCCGCACAAGGGCGCGATTCCGGGCCGCCGCGCCGGGGTCCTGATCTCGATGGAGAAAGGCCAGTCCGTCGCCTATGCCCTCTGGAACCTCGAAGAGCGCGGACGCATGTTCATCGGCGCACAGGCCGAGGTGTATCAGGGCATGATCATCGGCGAGCACAGCCGTGAGAACGACCTTGAGGTCAACCCGCTCAAGGGCAAGAAGCTAACCAACGTGCGTGCAAGCGGAACCGACGAGGCGGTGCGCCTGACCACACCGATCACCATGTCGCTGGAAGAGGCCATCGCCTATATCGACGATGATGAACTGGTCGAGGTCACACCCAACGCAATCCGCCTGCGCAAGCGGCATCTCGACCCGCACGAGCGCAAGCGCGCCGCCAAGGCCGCCGGTTGACGCCACCGGCAGGCTGACAAGAAACAGGCCGGGCATATCTGCCCGACCTGTCCTGATGTGATCAACCTGTGCGGCGGATCAGTCGCTGGTTTCCACAACCATCAACTCGCGCTCGGAAGCGCCGCGTGCGTGGTCAAGTGCCGCCTGATATTCGGGCGAGTTGTAGCAGTCCACCGCCGCCTCGACCGACGGGAACCGCGCCACGACGTTGCGCGGGCGCTCCTTGCCCTCAAGCTGAACGAAACGCCCGCCGCGCGCGATGAACTCGCCCCCGTGACTGGCGATGGCCGGTCCGGCAAGCTCGGCGTATTTCCCATAGGCGTCGGCGTCCGTCACCGTCACATGTGCAATCCAGAGTGCGCCCATCCTATCCTCCGATGACTTTTTCTGCCGCGGCGATCGCCGCATCCGCATTGGCCGCATTCCGGCCGCCGCCCTGCGCCATGTCGGGGCGTCCGCCCCCGCCCTTGCCGCCAAGTTCCTGCACCGCGGCCTTGACCAGATCGACCGCCGACAGCCGGTCCGTCAGATCGCCGGTGACGCCCGCCGCAACCGCGGCCTTGCCCCCCGCATCCGCAATCAGCAGCACCGCACCGCTGCCGATGCGCGCCTTGTGTTCGTCGATCAGCGCCGGGAGATCCTTGCCGGTCACACCGCTCAGAACCTGCGCAACCAGCGGAACACCGTTGACCTGCCGCGCTTCGGGTGCGGCCTGACCGCCGCCAGCCATGGCGAGTTCCCGGCGCAGTTGCGCCACTTCGTTGGACAGCGCCTTGCGCTCGTCCATCAGGGCACGCACGCGGTCGGGTACGTCGGCGGCCTGCGCCTTGAGGGCACCGGCAATATCCGAAAGCCGCTGATCCTGTTCGCGCAGATAGCGAAAGGCTTCGGCCCCGGTCAGCGCCTCGATCCGACGCACGCCGGCACTTGATGCCGAATCGCCGAGGGTCACGAACACCCCGATGTCACCGGTCTGGCGCACATGGGTGCCGCCGCAGAGTTCGATCGAAAAGGTCGCGCCATTGCCGCCCTTGCCCGACTGCGGGTCAAGCCCCATCGAAACCACCCGCACCTCGTCGCCGTATTTCTCGCCGAACAGCGCCTGCGCGCCGATCTCGCGGGCGTCATCCGGGGTCATGATGCGGGTTTCGACCGGGGCATTCTGACGAATATAGCTGTTCACCTCGTCCTGCACCTGTTGCAGTTCGTCCGCACTCAGTGGCTTGGTATGGCTGAAATCGAACCGCAAACGATCCTCTGCGTTCAGAGATCCGCGCTGTGCCACGTGATCGCCCAACGCGCGGCGCAATGCTTCGTGCAGCAGGTGGGTTGCCGAATGGTTAGCGCGGATCGACGTGCGGCGCGCGTGATCAACCGTCAGCGCGGCGGCCTCGCCAACCTTCACATGGCCGTCGACCACCGTTGCAAAATGCACGAACACGCCCGCAGTCTTGCGGGTATCCGTGATCTGAGCAACACCGCTCTCGGTGCGTATCTCTCCGGTATCGCCAACCTGGCCCCCGCTTTCCGCGTAAAACGGCGACTGGTTGAGCGCGATCTGAACCTCCTCGCCCTTCTCGGCCCGGGTGACGATTGCGCCATCCCGCACCAGCGCCACGATTTGCCCCTCTGCGGTTTCGGTATCGTATCCGAGGAAGTCGGTGGTGCCATGCCGGTCCGCAACATCGAACCAGACGGTTGCATCCGCTGCCTCGCCGCTGCCCGACCAGGCGGCCCGCGCCTTGGCCTTCTGTTCGGCCATCTCGGCATCAAAGCCTTCGGTGTCCACGCCCCGGTCCATCTCGCGCAGGGCATCCTGCGTCAGATCGAGCGGGAAACCGTAGGTATCGTAGAGCTTGAACGCCGCCTTGCCGGGAAGCACCGCGCCATCCGGCAGTTTCGCAACTTCGTCATCCAGCAGCTTGAGACCGCGATCAAGGGTCTGCTTGAACCGGGTTTCCTCGAGTTTCAGGGTTTCTTCGATCAGGGGTTGGGCCCGGCCAAGCTCGGGATAGGCCGCGCCCATCTGTTGCACCAGCGCCGGCACCAGACGGTACATCAGCGGATCCCTCACACCGAGCAGATGCGCATGCCGCATCGCACGCCGCATGATCCGGCGCAGCACGTAGCCCCGCCCGTCATTGGACGGCATCACCCCGTCCGCCATCAGGAACGATGTCGAGCGCAGGTGATCCGCGATGACCCGATGATGCATCTTGCCCGGCCCGTCGGGGTCGGTATGGCTGGCATCCGCGCTGGCCTCGATCAGGCTGCGCATCAGGTCGGTGGCGTAATTGTCATTGGTGCCCTGCAACAGCGCCGCCACCCGCTCGATTCCCATGCCGGTATCGATCGACTGGGCATCAAGCTCGCGGCGGCTGCCATCCTCGAACTGCTCGTACTGCATGAAGACGAGGTTCCAGATCTCGACAAACCGGTCGCCGTCTTCCTCGGGACTTCCCGGAGGGCCGCCCCAATACTGCTCACCGTGGTCGTAGAAAATCTCGGTACAGGGGCCGCAGGGACCTGTGGGCCCCATCTGCCAGAAATTGTCGCTGGTGGGAATCCGGATGATCCGGTCATCCGGAAGGCCGGCAACCTTTTTCCAGATGTCCGCCGCTTCGTCATCGGTGTGATAGACCGTGACCAGCAGGCGGGACTTGTCGATCGCCAGATCCCGGGTGATCAACTCCCAGGCGAAATGGATCGCGTCGGATTTGAAATAGTCGCCAAAGCTGAAATTACCCAGCATCTCGAAGAACGTATGGTGGCGCGCGGTATAGCCCACATTGTCCAGATCGTTGTGCTTGCCACCCGCACGCACGCATTTCTGTGCCGTCGTGGCCCGCTTGTAATCGCGATGCTCGACCCCGGTGAACAGGTTCTTGAACTGGACCATGCCGGAATTCGCGAACATCAGCGTCGGATCGTTGCGCGGCACCAACGGGCTGCTTTCCACAACCTCATGACCTTGCTTGGCAAAATAGCTCAGAAAGGTGGAGCGAATGTCATTCAACGTGGGCATGGTCAAGCTTTCGGCGGTTCTGGTCTGGCAACCCAAATAGCCGCAAGCCCAGCCACTGTCCACCGCCGCCATGTGCCATCCGGCAACAAGAAAAGGCGCCCGAAGGCACGCCCCTAATTTTCTCGCGCTCACACGTGCAAGAGCCGAGCGACCACGCCCGCGCATCCCGGCTCGCGGCAAGAGATCACGCCTCGAGCACATCCTCGCCGCTGGCGTCGCCGGGTTTGGGCATATCGAAATCCAGCCCATGCGCCGCCCTGATCTTGTCCTCGATCTCATAGGCGATATGGGGATTGTCACGCAGGTACTGCTTGGCGTTCTCACGCCCCTGCCCGATACGTTCGTCGCCGTAACTCATCCATGCACCGGACTTGTCCACGACACCGGCCTTGACGCCAAGATCGAGCAATTCGCCCATCTTCGAAATGCCTTCGCCATACATGATGTCGAAGTCAACCTGCTTGAACGGCGGCGCGACCTTGTTCTTGACGATCTTGACACGGGTGGTGTTGCCGACAATCTCGTCGCGATCCTTGACCGATCCCGTGCGGCGAATATCCAGCCGTACCGAGCTGTAGAATTTGAGCGCGTTGCCGCCCGAGGTCGTTTCCGGACTCCCGAACATCACGCCGATCTTCATGCGGATCTGGTTGATGAAGATGACCATGCAATTGCTGCGCGAAATGGAGCCGGTCAACTTGCGCATGGCCTGGCTCATCAGGCGGGCCTGCACTCCGACGCTGCTGTCGCCCATGTCGCCTTCGAGTTCGGATTTCGGCGTCAGGGCGGCAACAGAGTCCACAACCACCATGTTCACCGCCCCGGACCGTACCAGCGTGTCGGTGATCTCGAGCGCCTGCTCTCCGGTGTCGGGCTGACTGATCAGCAGTTCGTCGATATCAACGCCGAGCTTGCGGGCATATTGCGGGTCAAGCGCGTGTTCGGCATCGACAAACGCACAGACCCCACCGCGCTTCTGCTGCTCCGCGACGCAGTGCAAGGTGAGCGTCGTCTTGCCCGAGCTTTCCGGCCCGTAGATTTCGATGATGCGACCCATCGGCAAACCGCCGATCCCAAGCGCGATATCAAGCCCGAGAGAGCCCGTGGAACTGGCTTCAATCTGCTGAATGGCGCCCTCAGCCCCCAGCTTCATGATCGAACCCTTTCCGAACTGCCGCTCGATCTGGGCAAGGGCACTGTCCAGCGCCTTTTGCTTGTCCGCGTTCTTCTTGCTGCTCATGGTCAATAGATCCGCCATAGTCCTGTTTCCCTGTCTTATTGTCACACCCGCGGACGGGCGGCAATCGCTGCTTTGTTCACCTCTTGTTCCAAATAGGACCAAAAAGAGAACAATTCAATCGGAATTTTTCCCGCTTCCACTGTTTCCCAAAGATATTAAAGAGTAGTTTATCCAATAATCTCGTCACCCAACCCCGGAGATACTCCAGGTAAATGCTTGTTTTTCATAAAGAACGCCTCGCGTTTCTCGCCATCCCGAAAACAGGCACCACCGCCTATCACGCTGCTTTGTCGCAACGGGCCGACATGGTTGTTTCGCACCCGACCGGACTGAAGCACGCCTCGGTCAGTCGCTACAGCCGGTTCTTCAGACCGATGTTTGCAAATGTGGGCGGCGCCGAAATGGAACTTCTTGCGGTCATGCGCGAGCCGATCAGCTGGCTGGGGAGCTGGTACAGGTACAGGCAACGCGACTATTTGCGCGATAGCGAACGCAGCACGCGCGGGATGAGTTTCGACGAATTCGTGCTCGCCTACATGCGGGGCAACCGGCCCGCCTTTGCCGAGGTCGGCAGCCAGGCCAAATTTCTCAGGGCCCATCCCAACGGCACCGCGATCACGCATCTTTTCCGATACGAGGAACTGCCGCGTCTCGACAGGTTCCTCGAGGAGCGACTGGGTATCGAACTGCAATTGACGCGCGAGAATGTTTCGCCCGAAATGGTCTTGGACCTGTCGCCCGAGGTCGAGCGCAAATACCGGCGAAAATGCCAAGAAGAGTTCCAGCTCTACGAGAGTATCGGCTGACCCCTTCCCGCGTCAGTGCAATTGCTGGTGCACGGTTTCGGTGAGTTGATTGAGCGAGAAAGGTTTCGGCAGAAAGACCGAGTTCGGCACAGTCGGCTGCGCGTCGCCGAACGCGCCCTCGGCATATCCGGACACGAAAACCACCCGCACATTCGGGCGGGTCTTCAACGCTTCGCGCACCCAGCTCGGCCCGTCCATGCCCGGCATCACCACATCGGTCACAAAGACATTTACGTTCAGGTCCGGATCTTCGAGCGTCTTCAGCGCGTCCTCTGCCGATTCCGCCTCGAGCACGGTATAGCCCCGCAACCTGAGGGCACGCGATGCAAAGGCCCGGACCGGGGCTTCGTCCTCGACCAGCAGGATCACACCCTCACCCTGCTTGGCGGTGGGTTTCGGCGCGGCCCTTGCAACTTCGGGCGTGGCTTCCGCCTCGACCTCGTATACCGGGAAAAACAGCGTGAACACAGTGCCGTTGCCCACGGTGCTGTCAACAAAGATGAACCCGCCTGTCTGTTTGACAATGCCATACGCGGTCGAAAGCCCCAGCCCGGTGCCCTCGCCGGTCCGCTTGGTGGTGTAGAACGGTTCGAACACCTTTTGCAGACGGTCCGGCGGGATGCCCACACCTTCGTCGCTGACCTTGACGGTGACATAGGAGCCCGGCGGCACCATCGCACGATCACGCGTCAGCGGCGTCTTGAGCGTGGTGATCTCCGTCTCGATCCGGATTTCACCGCCGCCGGGCATGGCGTCGCGGGCGTTCACCACGAGGTTCATCAGCACCTGTTCCAGCTGTCGCTTGTCGGCCCTGATCGGGCTGAGTACCGGGTCGTGGCTGAGTGTCAGCGCCACTTTCTCGCCAACCAGCCGGTTCAGCAGATGCGTCAGATCCGACAGCGTTTCGCGCAGATCAATCACCTCGGGGCGCAGCGTTTGCTTGCGCGAGAACGCCAGCAGCTGACTGACGAGCGCCGCCGCGCGGTTGGCGTTCTGATTGATCTGCACCAGGTCGCCATAATCCTGATCCCCCTGGTCATGCCGCAACAGCAACAGATCGCAATGCCCGGAAATTGCCGTCAGCAGGTTGTTGAAATCATGTGCGACGCCGCCCGCCAACTGGCCGATGGCCTGCATCTTCTGGCTCTGCACGAATTGCGCTTCGAGCGTTTTCAACTCGGTCGCATCATTCAGCACAGCGATCAGCATCGTTTCGCCGTTCTCCGTCACACGGCTCAGCGTGACCTGCAAAAAGACCTCTCTGTCCTTGCGGCTCACGCGGAGAAACTCGGAAATCTTCTGCGCCTGTCCCGATACCGTTTCCTGCAACCAGTCGGAAATCGGCCGGCCCAGCCCCTCCATCGTCTGTCCGAGCATCAGCCCCTCGGCGCTGTCGTTGCCGAGCAGCGCGGCCGCCATCTGGTTGACCAGCACGATGCGCCCATCGGTGGCGATCTTGATCATCGGCACGGGCAGGGTCTCGAACACGATGTCATGCCCGGCATTCCCGGCAGTGTCCGCGGGCAGGAAGTAGAGTTCGCGGCGGCCGGCAAAGCCGGCATTCTCGGCCACCATGACGGCAATCGGGCCATCCTTGGTGCTCAACCGGTTGACGCTGGCGGGTTTGACCGGAAGCTCGGCAAACAGCCGATCCAACGACTTGACGCGCTCGCCCACCAGATCGAGCGCCGCGTCATTCATGTACAGCACCGCCCCGGAGCGCCCGGTGGTTATCATCGGCACCGGCAATGTCTCGCCGCGCCCGGCACTGGTCGCGCGCGCCGGCATGTCTTCGAGCCGCCAGAGAAAGCCGGTCGCCCCGACCTGATGCACCGACAGGCGAATATGCCCTCGGCGCGTCACGAGGTCTTCATGCGCGGCGCCTTCCAGCCGCGCACGGCACTGCAACCGGTAGAGCACGGCCGAAGGGTTGGCGAACATGATCCGCAGCGTCCCCGCAAGCGTATCGCTCGCTGTATCCGAAAACCGCGTTCTGGCGGCGCTATTGCGCAGCCGGATCAAACCGTCGTCATCCGTCATGAAACCGGGCGCGGCATCCCGTTCGATCACCGCCGCAAGGGCCTGGCGCTCGGCATTGGCCGAACTGCGCTGCGTGATGTTGCGCGCCGAAAATATAACCGAGACCACCAGCAACGTCGCCGCACCCGCGAGAACGCTCTGCGACATAAGGCCCGGCGGCATCGCGAAATACCCGACCGCCCCAAGCGCACATGCCAGCCCGACAACGATCCCGAGGCGCACGCTGCTGGGGAAATGCGCCTCCAGGAAGGAGTAGAAAGACAACTCGCGGATGTTCAAACGACGGCTCCCAAACCTGTGTTCGTCCGCGCTACTGTCGTGGGCCAGACGTTAACCGGTGATTAACGTGCGAACTTTACCGTATAGGTTGTCTATCCACCAGAAACATCACGCGTCAAGTGTGCTGTGAAAAAGCCGTCGGTCCCGTCCAGCATTGTCCACTGTCGCTGAACAGCGCGTTTCCAGCCGTCGTTTTGTTGCAGAAATCGCTCGATCTGGTCGCGGTTTTCGTCACGCAGCACCGAGCATGTGGCGTAAGCCAGCACACCATTATCCGCCACCAGGCGCGAAGCGGTCTGCAGAATACCCGCCTGAACCTCGCCAAGCCGTTGCAGCGCCGCCTCGCTCAGCCGCCATTTGCCCTCGGGCGAGCGCCGCCATGCGCCGCTTCCCGAGCACGGGACGTCACACAGAACAATGTCGAACGGCGCGGCCTGTTGCACATCTTCACCCGAAATCAGGTTGACCTGTACCCCCGCCCGTTCGGCACGTGCCGGCAGGTCATTCATGCGATCCGGAGCGGCATCGTGGGCAAAGAGACTGAGGCGCGCGCGTGCCGCCATCGCCAGCGACTTGCCCCCGCCGCCGGCGCAGAAATCGAGCACCCGCATCCCGTCGCGCAGAGGCAGCATCTCGACCACCGCCTGGCTCGCCGCGTCCTGCAGCTCGACCATGCCCGCGCGATAGGCCGCCGACTGCCGCAAACGCCGGGCTCCATCGGTGATTTCAAGTGCGCTGTGCGCCGCGGGATGGGCGATCGTCGTGATCCCGTCGCGCAGAAGGCTTTGCTGTGCATCCGGGATCCCCGCCTTGCCCAGGTTCACCCTGAGATGCACGGGCGCGCGGGATTGCAGCGCACGCGCACAGTCCGCGCTCTGCGCGCCCAGGCTGTTTTGAAAGCGCGGCCAGAGCCAGTCCGGGATGTCCAGCGCGACGGGGCCTGCCGATGGCACGGCCCCCGCCTCGCGCTCGTTCTCGTCCAGCGCCGCAGGGGCGTAATTTGCGCCGGTGAACACCGTATCCGGATCGACATCGGCATGTCGCAGCGCGCCGAGCATCAGTCCGCGACCGGTCTGCGCGCCGCCGAGCGCCGCGAAAGATCGCCGGCAGCGCAGGGCATCGAACACATGATCGCGCACGGCCGCCCGATCCTTGGACCCGGCATAGCGGCTGCGACGCGACCAGCCGGTCAGCGCCTGCTCCGCCGGTTTGCCGGCCTCGATCTCGTCAAGAATCTCGATCGCCGCCTGAACCCGCGCCGCAGGTGTCATCGCCTTGCCCCCGTTGTCGCGACAGCGGCCACAGAATGATCGATACCATGTCGTCCCACTGCCCAGTCCTGTCTACGCCACCCCGACCTGCCGAAAGCGCGGCGGAAACGCGCCGCCTCAGCCAATCCGGTAGTTCGGCGACTCGCGCGTGATCTGCACGTCGTGCACGTGGCTTTCCTTGAGACCCGCGCCGGTGATCTTGACGAAATTGCAGTTCTTTCGCATCTCGTCCACCGTCGCGCACCCGGTATAGCCCATCGCGGCGCGCAGCCCGCCAACCAGCTGGTGGATGACCGTTCCGGCGCTGCCCTTGTAGGGAACCTGGCCCTCGATGCCTTCGGGAACCAGCTTGTCGCTGGCGGCGTCCTTCTGGAAATACCGGTCCGCCGATCCGCGCGCCATCGCGCCGAGCGAGCCCATGCCGCGATAACTCTTGAAGCTGCGTCCCTGATAGAGAATGACCTCGCCGGGGGACTCGTCCGTCCCGGCAATCATGCTGCCCACCATCGCGCAGGAGGCCCCTGCCGCAATGGCCTTGGCGAAATCGCCCGAGAACTTGATGCCGCCATCGGCAATCACCGGCACATCCCCGGCCCCTTCGGCGCAGTCCATGATCGCGGTCAGTTGCGGCACTCCGACACCCGCCACCATGCGCGTTGTACAGATGCTGCCCGGTCCGATCCCGACCTTGATTGCATCCGCCCCTGCCCCGATCAACGCTCGCGTCGCCTCGGCGGTGGCGACGTTGCCGGCGACGATCTGCACCTCGTTGGACAGCTTCTTGGCGCGTTCGACCGCATGCGCCACGCCTTCTGAATGGCCATGCGCGGTGTCGATCACCACCATGTCCACCCCTGCATCCACGAGCGCCTCGGCGCGTTCAAAACCGGCATCCCCGACGGTGCTCGCCGCCGCGACGCGCAAACGCCCCAAGTGATCCTTGCAGGCCGTCGGGTTCAGCACCGCCTGTTCGGTATCCTTGAGCGTCAGCAGGCCGGTCAGCCTGCCCTCGGCATTCGTCACCAGCAGCTTTTCGATGCGGCGTGCCTTCATCAGGCTGATCGCTTCGTCACGATCTGCGGGTTCCTGCAGAATGGCGAGATTGTTCGAGGTCATCATGACCCGCACCGGCGTGCTGTCGTCGGTGGCAAATCGCATGTCCCGGTTGGTGACGATGCCGACAACGCGCCCCGACCCGTCCACCACCGGAAAGCCGGTCACGCTGTAACGCTCCTGCAAGGCCTTGGCATCGGCCAGCGTCTGATCCGCACGCAGCGTGATCGGGTTGTAGACGATGCCGCTCTCGAACCGTTTGACGCGCCGCACTTCCTCGGCCTGTTCCGCGATCGACAGGTTGCGGTGCACCACCCCCATGCCCCCCGCCTGTGCCATGGCAATCGCCATGCGCGCCTCGGTCACCGTGTCCATCGCGCTGGACAGCAACGGAATGTTCATCCGGATACTCTGCGTCACGTGGGTCACGGTGCTCGCCGTCGAAGGCAACACGTTGCTGGCCGCGGGAACCAGCAGAACATCATCGAAGGTGAGAGCCTCGCGAATCTCCATCGTCTTTCTCCGTGGATATCTCGTTTGGCGCTTCCCTATGGCACGGTTGGATGATGGGGGAAAGGGTTCATACAGCATATTGTGACCTATCCCGCGCATTTTGCACGCGCCACATCGCGTGGCAGCCCTGTCCGCAAGAGCGATGACGCTGGCGCATCAGAAATTGCCGTTACCCGCGTTTCGCTTTACACAGCCCCGGCTATGGTGACCCAAGTCGACACACAAGGTGGAACAGAGGCATGCAAACCGACCCTCTCGTGATCTTCACGCCTTCGGGCAAACGCGGCCGTTTCCCCGTGGGCACGCCGATTCTGACCGCCGCGCGCCAGCTTGGCGTTGACCTCGACAGCGTCTGCGGCGGGCGCGGCATCTGCAGCAAGTGCCAGATCACGCCGAGCTACGGCGAATTCCCCAAGCACGGCGTCCGCGTTGCCGCCGATGCGCTGACCGAATGGAATGCGGTCGAGGAACGCTACAGGTCCAAGCGTGGCATGATCGACGGGCGCCGTCTGGGGTGCCAGGCGCAGGTCCGCGGCGATGTGGTGATCGACGTGCCGCCCGAAAGCCAGGTCCACAAGCAGGTGGTGCGCAAGCGGGCCGAAGCCCGCGACATCGTTCTCGACCCGAGCGTCAAGCTCTTTTACGTCGAGGTCGCGCAACCGGACATGCATGATCCCACCGGCGATCTCGAACGCCTGCGCAACGCCATACGCGAGCAGTGGGACGTGACCGACCTGCAGATCGACCTGCCGACACTGCAAACCCTGCAACCGGTTCTGCGCAAGGGCGACTGGAAAGTGACCTGCGCGGTGCATCTCGGATCGCGTGCCTATCGGCCGCGTATCATGCAGGTCTGGCCGGGCTTTCACGACGCCCCCGTCTATGGCCTTGCGGTCGACCTCGGCTCCACCACCATCGCGGCGCATCTGTGCAACATGCAGACCGGTGAAGTCGTGGCCTCATCGGGGATCATGAACCCGCAGATCCGCTTTGGCGAGGACCTGATGAGCCGGGTCAGCTATTCGATGATGAACACCGGCGGCGCGGCGGAAATGACCGCGGCGGTGCGGGCCGGGATGAACACGCTGTTCGATCAGATCGCAACCGAAGCCGGGATCGACAAGACCGAGATCATGGACGCGGTTTTCGTGTGCAACCCGGTGATGCACCACCTGTTCCTGGGGATCGATCCGTTCGAACTGGGACAGGCGCCGTTTGCCCTGGCGACTTCGGACGCGCTCAACCTGACGGCGGCCGAGATGGATTTGAAACTGCATCCGAGCGCGCGCATCTATCTGCTGCCCTGCATCGCCGGCCATGTCGGCGCCGATGCCGCCGCGGTGGCCCTGTCCGAGGCGCCCGACAAATCCGAAGACCTCGTTCTGGTGGTCGACGTGGGCACCAATGCCGAGATCCTGCTGGGCAACAAGGACAAGGTCCTGGCCTGTTCCTCGCCCACCGGGCCGGCCTTTGAAGGGGCGCAGATTTCCTCGGGCCAGCGGGCCGCGCCCGGCGCCATCGAGCGGGTCGAGATCGACCCGGTGACCAAGGCGCCGCGCTTTCGTGTCATCGGCAGCGATGTCTGGTCGGACGAAGACGGGTTCGCCGATGCCATCGCCACCACCGGCATCACCGGGATCTGCGGCTCGGGCATTATCGAACTGGTCGCCGAAATGCGCATGGCGGGCCTCGTGGATGCGCCGGGGCTGATCGGATCGCCCGAACAGACAGGCAGCGACCGCTGCATCCTGGATGGGCGCACCTATTCCTATCTCGTCTGGGACGGTACGGCAGATGGCGGACCGCGCATCACGGTGACCAACCGGGACATTCGCGAGATCCAGATGGCCAAGGCGGCGCTCTATTCCGGTGCCCGATTGCTGATGGACAAATTCGAGGTCGACCAGGTCGACCGGATCGTCCTGGCCGGTGCGTTCGGCGCCCATATCAGCCCGAAGCACGCGATGGTTCTGGGCATGATCCCGGATGCCCCGCTCGACAAGGTCAGTTCGGCGGGCAACGCGGCAGGCACCGGGGCGCGGATCGCATTGCTCAACCGCAAGGCACGCGACGAGATCGAACAGACCGTGCGCGCCATCCACAAGATCGAAACGGCAATCGAGCCGCGCTTTCAGGAGCATTTCGTGAATGCCTCGAACATCCCGAACGCGATCGAACCCTATCCGATCCTCAACAGCATCGTGACGCTGCCCGATGTCAACTTCAATCAGGGTGGACGGGAAACCCAGACGCGCGAACGACGGCGGCGGCGCAAGTGAAACACCTTTGCCCGCGACCTCTCGGGTCGGGTATCCCCCACTTGTCAGCGCGCGCGGAACCGGCATGCTGGAGGTCCTGATCCAGTCATTGCACAAGGTTGCGCATGCACGCCCGCAAGATCATCATCTGCATCGACGGCACCGGCAATCAGGTCGGGGATAACGAGAGCAATATTCTCAAGCTGTACAAGGGCCTGGCCCAATCGGAGCGGCAGATCGTTCACTATGTTCCGGGCGTCGGAACCATGGACGGTCCGCGGCTCTTTGAATCGGCGCTCACGCGCAAGGCGCGGGCTCTGGCCGGGCTGGCCTTCGGCATGGGGCTGGAGGACGATGTGCTCGATGCCTATCGCTTTCTCTGCCACACCTATCAAAGCGCCACGGACAAGCGCCGCGCCCACGCGGCCAACCGCATGGCCCTGCGGGAGACCGCCCGCGAACTGGGCATGAAAGCGCCACGCAAACAGACATCCGTGAGCCGGATGGAAGACGACCAGATCTATATTTTCGGGTTTTCCCGCGGCGCCTATGCGGCACGCATCCTCGCGGGGTTCATCCACAATTTCGGCCTGGTCGATCCGGCGAGACTGCATATGATCACCAAGGCTTTCCGCGCCTACAGGATCGTCACCGAGCATGACCGCGATGCCCCGAATGCCGTGGTGTTCAAGGCCCTGCGCCAGTATGAATCCGTCCTCAGGCCAAAAGCACGTGTGCCCATCCGCTGCCTTGGCCTCTTTGATACCGTGGCCTCGATGGTGCGACTGAACCGGCCGTTGTCGTCCCTGTTCACTTATCGCAGCCCGATGGAGCTGAGCACCCACGCCAATGTCGAGACCAACACCTCGGTGCGCATCGTCCTGCACGCCATGGCCGTGGACGAACGCCGCAGCATGTTCCGTCCCCTGCGATGGAAGCAGAGCGATTATTACGGCGACCGGTTCCGCCACGCGCGCGACAAGCGCACGCAATTCGTTCACCAGCGATGGTTCCCGGGATACCACTCGGACATAGGCGGCACCCCGCGCGAGTATTTCAGCGGGATCGGCAAGATCACCCTGCTCTGGATGCTCGACGAATTGCGCCGCATGGAGCACCTCGCCTGGAAGGAAGACACCGCGCTCGATCCGCCGAAACCGGGCGAGCGGCGCGCCAGGCCCGTTCATGGACTCAAGATCAAGTCGCGCTATCGCTCGGGGTTCCTGCAAGGCAAGGATTGCAAGCGCCGGACACCGGACGGCCAGCGTTTTGCGCAGCCGGATGCCATGGCGCCGCTGCACGATTCGATGTCTCTGGCCTGGGCGCCGCTCGAGATCTTCCCCAAGACCACCCTGCGGCGGCAATGGCGCAATCGGCCCGGGTGGCTGTGGTACCTTCCCCTGTCCGAACCGCGCGTCATCGAAGCGGGCGACAGCATCGACGACTCGGTGCATGACCGTATGCGGCGCTGGCGGTTCTACCGGCCCGTGAACCTGCCCGTCACCCCGTCAGAGTAGGTCACGTCGCCTTGCGCGTGGCGAGCAGCAGGTTGGTTTCGCTGGTGCTGACACCATCGAACCGCCGGATCGTCGCAAGGGCCGCATCGAGCGCCTCCAGTGTCTCGGTACCCAGTTCCACGATCAGATCCCAGCGGCCATTGGTGGAATGCACCGCCCGCACGGCGGCAAGCCCGTGCAGCTGACGCACCACCCGTTCCGTGCCGCGCCCTTCGATACCGATCATCATCAGTCCGCGCACCGGATCGCGCAGCGTGTCCTCTTTCATCACCACGGTGAATCCGAGAATCTGGCCACTCTGCTGCAACCGTTCGATCCTTGACCGCACGGTTGTCCGCGACAGGCCCAGCGTCGCCGCCAGTTCCGAGAGCGATGCGCGCGCATTGTGGCGAAGCGCGGCAATCAGGCGTTCATCCGTTTTGTCCATTCAAGCCTCCGATTTGCACATATTCCGGAACAATTGCGCAAAATATGCACTTTCGACAACATCATTTCGGAAGTTAATCATAAGCACCCCATTCTGCGAGGCTTTCATGACACAAAAAACCTGCATATTGATCGGTGCGCCCGTCGACAGTGGCAAGGAGCGGCGTGGCTGTCTGATGGGACCGGACGCCTATCGTACCGCCGGCCTCGCCGAGGCGCTCGGCGATCTTGGCCACAAGGTCAAGGACATGGGCAACCTCACCCCGGCGGCGCATGCACCCGATACCGGCGACGGCAAGCTGGTGCGCCCGAACGAAACCATCGGCTGGACCAACCGGCTGATCCGTGCCGCCGAAGACGCCATGGGTCGCGGCCTGCCGATCTTCATGGGCGGCGACCACGCGCTGTCACTGGGCAGCGTCGCCGGCGTCGCCAACCACGCCGCCACCCTGGGCCGGCCGCTCTTCGTGCTTTGGCTCGACGCCCACAGCGACTATCACACGCCCGAAACATCGGATTCCGGCAACCTGCACGGCACCCCTCTGGGCTATGTCACCGGCCGGTCGGGCTTTGGCGGCTTTCCCGTCATCACCAACCCGGTGCCGCAGGAAAATATCTGCATCATCGGACTGCGATCGGTCGATGCGGCAGAGCGGCAGGCGCTCCAGCAGACCGCGATCGAACGTCACGACATGCGCGCGATCGACGAGACCGGCATCGCCGCGCCGCTGGCGGCGTTCCTTGACAAGGTCGCCGCCGCGAACGGATTGCTGCATGTGAGCCTGGATGTCGATTTCCTCGATCCGATGATCGCCCCTGCGGTTGGCACCACGGTTCCGGGCGGCGCCACCATCCGCGAGGCGCATCTGGTGATGGAGATGATCTGCGACAGCGACCTGATGACGTCGCTCGATCTCGTCGAGTTGAACCCGTTTCTGGACGATCGCGGCCGCACCGCAACGGTGATGGTTGACCTTGCCGCGTCCTCACTCGGACGCCGCGTCTTCGATCGCCCGACCTGACGGCCCGGCGCTCATGCCGCGAGCCCAGCGGTTCGCTGCTGGTACTGCCCAGACTCGAAACCGCCGGCCATCCGGCCCGCCGCTGATGAAAATGAAAGAGACCGACATGACCCAACCTTCCGACAAGGCCCTCGTCCCCTTTGTTTCCGTCGACCACATGATGCAATTGATCCACCATATCGGGATCGAACCGATGCTGCGTGGTCTCGCGGATTATATCGAAGCGGATTTCAAACGCTGGGAACTGTTCGACAAGACGCCCCGCGTGGCCAGCCATTCCGCCGAGGGCGTCATCGAACTCATGCCGACATCGGATGGCGAGGTTTACGGCTTCAAATATGTCAATGGCCACCCCAAGAACACCGCAGAGGGGCTGCAAACCGTGACCGCCTTCGGCCTGCTGGCCGATGTCGCCTCGGGGTATCCGGTTCTGCTGACGGAAATGACCATCCTGACCGCCATGCGCACCGCGGCAACCAGCGCGATGGTCGCCCGGCACCTCGCGCCCAAGGGGGCCGACACGATGGCAATGATCGGAAACGGGGCCCAGTCGGAATTCCAGACCCTCGCCATGAAGGCGATCTGCGGGCTGAAATCCGTGCGTCTCTACGACATCGACTCCGCCGCCACCGAAAAATGCGCCGCCAACCTCGCGGGTCACGGACTTGACGTGGTGCCCTGCACCTCGCCGGAAGACGCCATCGAGGGCGCGCAAATCCTCACCACCTGCACCGCCGACAAGCAATATGCCACCATCCTGACCGACAACATGGTCGGCGCGGGCGTACATATCAACGCCATCGGCGGGGATTGTCCGGGCAAGACCGAACTCGCGCCTGCGATCCTGAATCGTGCGGACATCTTTGTCGAATTCCCGCCCCAGACCCGCGTCGAAGGCGAGATTCAGCAGCTTGATCCCGATCACCCGGTCACAGAGTTGTGGAAGGTCATATCCGGCACCGCCCAAGGGCGCACGTCAGAACGGCAGATCACGCTGTTTGACAGCGTCGGCTTTGCGATCGAGGATTTCTCGGCCCTGCGCTATGTTCGCGATCAATTGCCAGAGACGGGCCTTTACCATCCGCTCGACCTGCTGGCGGATCCGGATGACCCGCGCGACCTGTTCGGCATGCTGAGCCGCGCCGCCGAATGAAAAATCCGGCGTGATGGCCGCGCAACCCGCGCTCAGGGCCTCACCGCCGGTTCTTTCGCCGCGTGTTCAGCTATTGCAACCTCGCTGTCGCGGTTGCACCGGTCCCCCGACATTCGCTTGCCGAACGGCGGTGGAGGTCTAAACTGGGCGGTGTTCGGGCGGCCACGCCCGGTCAGGACCGACATGACACCCAGGGTGTCCAGCAACAAGGCGCACATGACATGAAACCATCCGCCCCCGGCCTCGCCATTGCAATCGCGCTTGCCCTGCCCGCGGCGGCACAGGACGATCCGCTGCCCTCGTGGAATGACGGGGAGAGCAAGCGCGCGATCATCGCCTTTGTGCAAGACGTCACGAATGAGAATGGCGACGCCCATGTCGACAAGGACGAGCGCATCGCCACCTTTGACAATGACGGCACCCTGTGGGTGGAACAGCCGATCTATACCCAACTCGCCTTTGCGCTGGACCGGGTCAGGGACATCGCCGCCGATCACCCCGACTGGAAAACCACGCAGCCGTTTCAGGCGGTGCTGGATGGCGATATGGAAGCTCTTGCCGCAACAGGTGAAGAGGGTCTGCTCGAGATCGTCGCAGCGACCCATGGAGGAATGAGCACCGAGCAGTTCGCACAGATTGCGCTCGACTGGCTGGCGGAGGCGAAACATCCCAGGTTCGACAAGCCCTACACAAGGCTTGTCTATCAACCCATGCTGGAGCTGATCGACTATCTTCAGGACAATGATTTCGAAACCTACATCGTGTCCGGTGGCGGTATCGAATTCATGCGCCCCTGGACCCAGGAGGTCTATAATATCCCGCCGCAGCAGGTGGTCGGATCATCAACGACCACCGAATACATGATCGTGGACGGAAAACCGACCCTGATGCGCACCGGCGAGATCGCGTTCGTCGACGACAAGGCGGGCAAGCCGGTCGGGATCAATTCGCATATCGGGCGTCGTCCCATCATCGCCTTCGGCAATTCGGATGGCGATTTCCAGATGCTGGAATATACCACCGTGGGCATTGACGGCCCCAGTCTTGGCGCCATCGTGCATCACACCGACGCCGATCGGGAATACGCCTATGACCGCGACTCGCCTGTCGGCAAACTCGACAAGGCGCTCGACGCCGCCGACGATAATGACTGGCTGGTCATCGACATGAAGACGGACTGGAAGACGATTTTTCCCGAGTGATCGCAAGACGCGTCGATCCGATCACAGCTGACGACCGTCACAAGACCGGCTCAGGCCTCGAGTTCGGCGTCCCAATAGAGAAAATCCATCCAGCTTTCGTGCAGATGGTTGGGCGGGAACTTGCGACCCATGTTGCGCAGTTCCTCGGCACGCGGCTGGCGCGGCGGCTTGCGCAGGGACATGCCGGTGCGGTGCAGCGGTTTCGAGCCCTTCTTGAGATTGCAGGGAGAGCAGGCCGCGACGACATTCTGCCAGCTCGTCACCCCGCCACTGGCGCGAGGCACCACGTGATCAAAGGTCAGCTCCCCCTTGCTGCCGCAATACTGGCAGCGGAATTCGTCTCTCAGAAATAAATTAAAGCGCGTGAAGGCCACGCGCTTTTGAGGTTTTACATAGTCCTTCAGCACCACAACCGAAGGTATTCGGATACTGGTACTCGGACTGCGCACCACCTCGTCATATTCGGCCACGATATCAACCCGGTCCAGCCACGCCGCCTTGATCGCTTCCTGCCAGCTCCAGAGGCTGAGCGGATAGTAGGACAAGGGGCGATAATCGGCGTTCAGGACCAAAGCCGGGTTCTGGCGCAACGCGCCGGGTTCTCTGACAAAATCCGTCCTGAATTCAGCGTTCATGGGTGACTCCGTCCTCGCCCTGTCTGCCCGTTTCGCGGCACCAGAGCGGGGAACCCGCCCCAGCTTGAAGATGACTATATATCGTGGTTAGCACCTGACAAGTCCTGTTTTGCCACAATATGTCGCCATCAATTCGCGCGCATGCTGCAAGTGCAAGGTAACCGGGGTATGACAGTTATCCACATTGCTGCGCATTGCCCGGTTGAACCGGTGTGTCCGGGCACTGTAGGACGGCGGCATGAGCCGCCTCATCCGCTTTAACAAACCTTATGACGTGCTGTCGCAATTCACCGATTCAGGCAGCCGTGGCAGTCCGCGCCGCACCCTGTCCGACTTCATCGACCTGCCCGGTGTCTACCCCGCCGGGCGGCTGGATCGCGACAGCGAGGGGTTGTTGCTCCTGACCGATGACGGCCGGCTTCAGGCGCGCATATCCGATCCCCGGCACAAGATGGACAAGACCTATTGGGCCCAGATCGAAGGGATACCCGATGCCGATGCCATCGCCGCCTTGCGCGGCGGCGTCACCCTGAAAGACGGTCCGACCCGCCCCGCCAAGGTCCGGCGCATCGCGCCACCTGACGGGCTGTGGCCCCGCACCCCGCCGATCCGGGTGCGCAAATCGGTGCCCGATTGCTGGATCGAACTGGTGATTTCCGAGGGCCGCAACCGGCAGGTCCGCCGCATGACCGCAGCGGTCGGGCATCCCACCCTGCGCCTCATCCGTGCGCGGATCGGGCCGTGGTCGCTCGACGATCTGCCGCCGGGCGAATGGCGCGACGCGGACGCTGACAGACGCCTGCGGCGCTGATAGCATGGGCGCATGAAGACCACAGATCTCCCCACCGCCACGGCCCCGGCCAAGGTGCTCGAAACCGCGCTCTATGCCGAAGACCTCGGCGCGGCGACAGATTTTTATCAGGGATTGCTGGGACTTGAGGCCTTTCAGACCGTTCCGGGCCGGCATGTGTTTTTCCGGATCGGCGACGCGGTTCTCCTGGTTTTCAACCCCGACGCGACGTCGGAACCGTCACGGAACGCGAGAATACCGGTTCCGGCACATGGCGCACGCGGATCGGGTCACGTCTGCTTTGCCATGCCGCGCCCGCAGATTGCCGACATGCGCGCGCGCCTGATCGCTGCGGGCGTCGCGGTGGATGCCGAGTTCGACTGGCCCAACGGTGCCCATTCGCTCTATGTCCGCGATCCCGCGGGAAATTCGGTCGAGTTTGCCGAACCCTGGCTCTGGGAATGAGCCGCAGTCAGAGACTCGTTCGTGCGCCGGCCTGAAATTTCACGATGTCACGCGAAATCACGCCGATCTCGCCCAGAGCCTCGCGAAAGGCAGCCATATGCGATGTCTCGGCATGCGCCGCCAGTGCGGCCTCGTCGGTCCACTCCTCGTAGACGCGAAACCGATGCGGCGCTTCGACCTGCTGTGAGAATTCATAGAGGATGCAGCCCGCTTCCCTGCGTGTCTCCTCCATCATCCTGATGACAGCGGACCGGGCCGACCCGACCCGCTCCGGGTGAACTTCGATGATGCCGGTCACGATCAGCATGGCGTCCTTACTCACAGGCTCAACTTGTCGCGCATGAAGGCCAGCGCCACACTGAGCCCGTCGGGCGCGATACCGTGCGCGGTGCCTTTCATCACGTGGGCATAGACATCCTGCCAGCCGGCTTCCTGCAGCGCCTCGGCGGCTTCCGGCAGGGATTGCGGAGGCACCACATCATCCTGATCTCCGTGCACCAGCAGGATCGGCGGGCGCACAACCACCTCGTCCGCCAGCGTTTCCGGCGACAGCAACCGGCCCGAGAACCCGACGATTCCCGCAATCTCGTCCTCGCGACGCGGCCCGACATGCAGCGCCATCATCGTCCCTTGCGAAAAACCGAACAGGACCAGCTGTTCCGGCAGCAGATCCTCGTCCACCATCAGCGCATCGAGAAACGCGTTGAGATCGGCGATCGCGGCGGACATCCCGCGCATTGCCTCTTCTTCGCTCGACCCGTCTATCCACGGGATCGGAAACCACTGATAGGCATTGGGCATTCCCGGAATGCTCTCCGGCGCATCGGGCGCCACGAAAAGCGTATCCGGAAGATGTTCGCCAAGGGGGTCGGCCAATCCCAGCAGGTCGGCCCCGTTGGCCCCGTACCCGTGCAGGAAAACCACCACCGATCGTGTCGTGCCCGAGACCGGCTCTTTGCGGCCAGCAGTCAATACGCGCGTCATGAAATCCTCGATCCTGTTTGCCGCAGGGTGCCACACAACCTTGGCGACACGGCCTGCAATTGCACGGTTCTGGCATGCGCTCCCGCGACTGACAAGGCGATTGCTGCAACTCGGGAACCGGCGAGTGCGCGCTATCAGTCGGAGATGCCCCCATGCCGGGTTGCCACCCTGTAATAGGCCCAGAGTATTCGCGCCGCCACGGATCGCCACGGCGACCACGCCAGCGCCAGCTCGCGCAGCGCACGTTCCCTGGGGCGGTCCGGCAGGTCATAGAGGATGCGGGCGGCTTCCTGCAGGGCCAGGTCGCCCGGCGCGAACACATCCGCGCGGCCGAGGCTGAACATTGCGTAAATCTCTGCTGTCCACGCGCCGATGCCCGACACCTGCGTCAGCGTCTTGACCACCTCCGGCGAGGGTGTCGTCCGCAGGGCGACGTAATCGATATCGGCGTCGGCAAGGGCGCGGGCATAGCGCATCTTTTGCCGGCTCAGACCGACCGCGCGCAACGCGGCATCATCGGCCCGGCGGACGCCCGCCGGATCGGACAGTCCCGCCTCTTGCATACGGGTCCAGATTGCGTTCGCCGATGCGACGCTCACCTGTTGACTGACGATGGCGTTCAGAAGCTGATCGAACCCGTCCGGCCGCAGGCGCAGGGGCAAGGGCCCCGTGTCACGCAGCGCCGCCGCCATCCGCTCATCCCGCTCGGCAAGCCATGCCGCGCCTTCCCGGACACAGTCATCGCAAACGATGATCCGCCCGACACTCACAACCCGTCGACCCAGTTCAGCGCCCCGGACACGGTTTCGACGCGCAGGACATCCGGCTGCGGCGGCCGCGCGATCAGGATCACCGGCAGACCGAGGGATCGCGCCGCAATCAGCTTGGTCTCGCTGGTCGTGCCGCCGCTGTTCTTGACGACCAGCACGTCAATCTCCAGTTCGCTCAGGGTGTCTTTCTCCTCTTCGACAGAAAACGGACCGTTTCCAGTCACATATCGGACATTCTTCAAGTTCTCGGGCGGTCTGCGCTCTTCGAGTTGCCGCACGAAGAAGCGCGCGTTGCACCGGGACACCAGATGATCGAGCGTGGCACGGCCGGTGGTGGTGAACACCCGCTGCCCCGGACGCAGGTGCGCCGCGACCGCGCGCTCATCGGCGACTTCGGTCCAGCGATCGCCCTCGCCCGGTGTCCAGCAGGGGCGCAGCACCTGCAGCAGTGGAATGGCCAGCCTTGCACAGACCCGCGCCGCGCTTGCGCTGATCTGATGTGCAAAAGGATGGGTGGCGTCGATCACCGCATCGATCCCTTCGGCCATCAGGTATCGGGCCATGCCGTCCTCGCCGCCAAACCGGCCATAACGCGTCGGCACCGGCAGGGGGCCGAAACTGCGCGGCGGATAGAGAAACGAGCCTGTCACCCTGCAATCGTCCCGTTCGGCAAGCGCCGCGGCAATTCCGCGTGCCTCTCCCGCTCCGGCCAGAAGCAGGATATGCCGATGCTGTCCCGATGCATTTGCCATGGCCGCGACACTATCCCGATGACGCGCGCGCGCAAGCCGCTTGTGCCCCCTGAGTTTCGCGGATAACCAATCCATGTGGAGTCTCGCGGATAACCAACCGATATGACAGACCAGTTCGACGATAAGCGCGCCCGGCGCAATGTCTGGGTGCTGGTGGCGGCACAGGCCTTTCTCGGGGCACAGATGCCGATGATCTTCACGGTCGGCGGACTCGCGGGTCAGTCGCTGGCCTCCAATGTCTGCCTTGCCACGCTGCCGATTTCGCTCATCGTGCTGGGTTCGATGATTTCGGCCACGCCGGTGTCGGCCATCATGCAGAAATTCGGACGTCGCGCCGGGTTCTTTCTCGGCGCGCTCGGCGGTGCGCTTGGTGGCGCGATCGGCGCCTATGGTCTGTATCTGGGGTCCTTCCCGGTCTTTCTTGTCGGCAGCTTTCTCACCGGGCTCTACATGAGCGCGCAGGGCTTCTATCGCTTTGCCGCCGCCGACACCGCATCCGACAGCTATCGCCCCAAGGCGATTTCCTATGTGATGGCGGGCGGGCTGCTGTCGGCGGTGATCGGCCCGCAACTTGTCAAGGCCACCAGCCAGGCCATGGTGATTCCGTTTCTGGGAACCTACATCACGGTGATCGCGGTGAACCTGATCGGCGCATTGCTGTTCTTTCTGATCGACATCCCCAAACCCCCTGCCCCAAGCGCCGACAGCCCGCGCGGGCGCAGCCGCTGGGAATTGATCACCACGCCGCGCATCGCGGTCGCGGTGATCTGCGCCATGGTCTCTTACGCATTGATGAACCTCGTGATGACATCAACGCCGCTGGCAGTGGTCGGTTGCGGGTTCACCGAGGGCGATGCCGCTGACGTGGTATCGCTGCATGTGCTCGCGATGTTTGCCCCGTCGTTCTTTACCGGTCATCTGATCGCGCGTTTCGGAGTCGAGCGCATCGTCGCGCTTGGCCTGATGATCCTTGCCGGTGCCGGTGCGGTCGCCCTGAGCGGCGTGGCGCTCGAAAACTTCTTCGTGGCGCTGATCCTGCTGGGGCTCGGCTGGAATTTCGGTTTTATCGGCGCGACGACGATGCTCGCCGGCGCCCATGGACCCGAGGAGCGCGGTCGCATGCAGGGGCTGAACGACCTGCTGGTATTTGGTGGCGTGACGGTGGCTTCGCTGGCCTCGGGCGGTCTCATGAACTGTTCGGGTGGCAGCGCCGTCGAAGGCTGGACCGCCGTCAACATGGCGATGGTGCCGCTCTTGTGTCTTGCCGGCGGGGCCTTGCTCTGGCTTGTTCTGCAACCCCGCGAACAAGGCGTCTGAGCAGTTACCAGCGCCCGGTCGCCGATTGCAGCATCAGGCTCAGCCGCTTGCGCGCCTCGCTGGTGCCCAGCGTTCCAAGGGCCACCCGATCGGGCGCGCGGCGTGCCTGGTTGAGGATGGTTTCCGCCTGCCAACCGGCCAGCAGGCCGGCCCGCGCCTCGGGGCCGACACCTGATCGGTTCCGGCGCGCCCGCGCCAGCCGCGCCAGTCCCTGCTCGGCCAGTCGGCGCACACCGTCGGCCGTCCCGTCGAGCAAGGGCACACGCCGGTGCGCCTCCAGTTCCGGAATCGCCCGGAACCAGTTGGCCAGCCCCACCGCATAAGCGTAATCGCGGACAACGGTTTCCTCAGCGCGCCCCAGGCTGCGCGCCGCCAACCACATGAGCGTTCCCGAACTCGAGTCGATATAGCGTTCGAAATGATCGCCGTCCTCGAACGGGTCCCTGTAGATGTCCCAGCGACGCACCGCGATCATCCCGTCCGCCTGCGCTGCGAGTTCCGGCGACAGGCTCCCGGCAAGCGGGGTCACCACCTCGTGGTGCCGAACCGGACCGCCTCTGGCGATTTCAGCCAGGGCATCGCGCCACCACTGCAGGCGCATCTGTGCGATCAGGGGTTCCTGCGTCACCCAGGGCGCGCGGGCGATTTCGACATTCATGGCATAAAGCGGAAACAGCACGCGCCGGGCCTGCACCGGCGCGGCCATCACGGCCATGAACCGATCCGGATCGCCACGCCGGACCAGAGTGGCACAGGCAATGAGATCGTCGGAAAATCCGCCCGCCGTGTTCACCGGGGGCGCACCAGCATCAGGGCATAGGCAATGCGGTCCTGCGCCGCGCGCCACATGGCAATTTCCCGTTCGCACATGGCGACGGCGGCGCGCAGGTCCGGGTCGTCCTCGGCGCGCAGCGTCGCCAGATGGGCCTCGAACCGCGTGTAATATCGCGCCCAGGGCGCACCAACGATCATACGGTGATCCAGCAATTCGAAATCTGCGGCCTCGATGCGCGCGACAATGCCGTCCAGATCGGTAATCGCGGGATATTCCTCCCAGAAGGCGGCAACCGTGTCATCTGGCGGCCCCAGAAGCACCGGCTCGGAAAACGCCACGGCACCGTTGCCTGCCAGCGCTCCGCGCCAGCGCCGCAACCCTTCCGTCACACCCAGGAAATAGAGGGCACCGGCGGACCAGATCAGGTCATGGCGACCCGCCAGATCCGCCATATCGCCCTGCCGCACGGTGACATTCGCCAGGCTGCGGCACCGCGCCCGTGCCTCATTCACAAGGTGGGGCAATTGCTCGATGGCGGTGATCTGCGCCTGCGGCAGCAATTCCGCAAGGGTGGCGCTGTCTGCGCCCGATCCGCATCCGGCATCACAGATCGTGATCCTGCCCGACAGGCCCAGCCGTGCGACCGCCCAGGCCACATCCGCCGGCTCGCCCGGTCCTTCACGATCCAGACCGGTGTAGATCCGCGCCAGCATCCCGGGCTCGTTCATGTGCCGCTCCCGCAATCGCGCACCAGCTTCCAGCGGATCGCATCCAGCAGCGCCTCGAAACTCGCGTCGACTATGTTCGGACTGACCCCGACGGTAGACCAGCGACGCCCCTTGCCGTCCTCGCTGTCGATGATCACGCGGGTCACGGCCTCGGTCCCGCCCTGGGTGATACGAACTTTGAAATCCACGAGCCGCATGTCCTCGAGCACCCAGGAATACTGTCCCAGGTCCTTGGCCAGCGCCTTGCTCAGCGCGTTGACCGGCCCCCGGTCGCTGCCGTCCTCGTCAAGCGATTCACTCACCGAAAGCAGCTTTTGACCATCGACCTTGACCACCACGACCGCTTCGGACAGGCTGATCATCCGGTTATACTTGTTCTTGCGTCGCTCGACCGTGACCTTGTAACGCTTGACCTCGAAAAACTCGGGCAACTGCCCCAGTGCCTCGCGCGCGAGCAGCTCGAAACTCGCCTGCGCCGTGTCGTAGGAATAGCCCTGGTCCTCGCGCTGCTTGATCTGTTCGAGGATACGCCCGAGCGCCGGATCGCCCCTGTCCACCTTCAGCCCCGCCTCGGCCAGCCGCTTGCGCAGGTTCGACTGCCCGGCCTGGTTCGACATCGGCACGATCCGCTGGTTGCCCACGAGATCGGGTTCGATATGTTCGTAGGTGCCCGGATCCTTGAGGATCGCGCTGGCATGCAGCCCCGCCTTGTGGGCAAAGGCGCTGGCCCCGACATAGGGCGATTGCCGCATCGGCACCCGGTTCAGGATATCGTCGAGCATCCGGCTTGTCCGGGTCAGCCCCCTGAGCGCCGCGCGGCTGACCCCGGTTTCGAACCGGCTGGCATAGGGCTCCTTGAGCAGCAGCGTCGGGATCAGCGAGGTCAGGTTGGCATTGCCGCACCGCTCGCCCAGCCCGTTCAGCGTGCCCTGCACCTGCCGCGCCCCGGCCTCGATGGCCGCCAGCGAACAGGCGACCGCGTTCTCGGTATCGTTATGGGTGTGAATGCCCAGACGGTCCCCCGGAATACCGGCGGCGATCACCTCGGCCACGATCCGGCCGACATCCGATGGCAGCGCGCCGCCATTGGTGTCGCATAAAACCACCCACCGCGCGCCCGCGTCCAGTGCCGCGCGGCAACAGGCCAGCGCGTAGCCGGGATTGTCCGTGTAGCCGTCAAAGAAATGCTCGGCGTCATACAGGGCCTCGCGCCCCTGCCCGACGACATGGGCAATCGACGCACCGATGTTTTCGAGATTTTCCTCCAGAGTGATCCCCAGCGCGGCGGTCACGTGGTAATCATGCGCCTTGCCCACGAGACAGACGGTATCCGTGCCGGCATTTGTCACCGCGGCAAGAACGTCGTCATTCTCCGCCGACCGGCCGGCGCGTTTGGTCATGCCAAACGCCGTCAGCCTGGCGCGGGTCTGCGGGGCCTCTTCGAAAAACGCGCTGTCGGTCGGGTTCGCCCCTGGCCAGCCACCCTCGATATAATCCACGCCAAGATCGTCGAGCGCGCGGGCAATCTGCATCTTCTCGGCGGTCGAGAACTGCACCCCCTGCGTCTGCTGCCCGTCGCGCAGGGTGGTATCATAGAGATAGAGACGCTCGCGGCTCATGGGAGTTTCCCCCGACAACAAACCGGAACGGGCCGACGGCCCGTCCAGCGCCCGACCTTCCCCCCGGGAGAGCGCATTGCATCCACCCGGGGTCGGGCGCTGGCCTGTGTCGCGCGCATCATTCTAAATCTTCCAGTTTGGAAGGATCGAAGTTGCTTTCCCGTTTAAAAGTCACACCCCCGTCAGGATCATCCTTCAGAGAAATTCCGGCCGCTCTTAGCTTATCTCTAATCTCGTCGGCTTTGAGAAAATCTCTATCGTTCCTCGCTTTGGTTCGCATATTTATTAGCTGTTCGATTTTAGGTCGACTTTCTTCGATTGCGATCGAGCGTTTGAAAGCTTTCTGGCTTCCCTCGTCCACGCTCAAATTGAATCCGAGAAAATTAAGGCCAGCTTTGAGTTCCTGATTTTTACCTTCGTTCGAAAGACGCCTTAATACAGTGATGGCGCCATGCGTGTTGAGATCATTGCTCAGCTCCGCAATCAAATCGCTCGGAATTTCAGCTTGAGCTTCAACTTCGCCAGTTTGCAGCGCCCAACCGATAAGTTCGCTCTCCGCCTTCCGCGCCCTTTCTGCGGTCCAGTCCATCGGCTTGCGGTAATGCGTCGAAAGGAACACGAAGCGGATCACCTCTCCCGGCACGCCCTGCTCCAGCAAATCGCGCACCGTAAAGAAATTGCCCAGCGACTTGGACATTTTCCTGCCCTCGACCTGCAACATTTCGTTATGCAGCCAGACCCTTGCGAAATCGCCTTCGGGATGGGCGCAGCAGCTTTGGGCGATCTCGTTTTCGTGGTGCGGGAACATCAGGTCGTTGCCGCCGCCGTGAATGTCGAAACTCTCGCCCAGCAATTCATAGGCCATGGCCGAGCATTCGATATGCCAGCCCGGACGGCCGCGTCCCCAGGGCGACTCCCACCCCGGCAGATCGGCGCCCGACGGTTTCCACAGCACGAAATCCATCGGGTTCTTCTTGTACGGCGCGACCTCGACCCGCGCGCCGGCGATCATGTCGTCGACCGAGCGGCCGGACAGCCGGCCATACCCTTCGCGCCAACTGTCCACCGCGAACAGCACGTGGCCTTCGGCCTCATAGGCATGGCCCTTGCCGATCAGCTCCTCGATCATCGCGACCATCTGCGGGATATACTGCGTGGCGCGCGGCATGTGATCCGGCTCCAGCGCCCCGAGCGCCGCCATGTCGTCGAGAAACCATTGCGTCGTCTCTGACGTGATCTCGCCGATCGAACGCCCGCTTTCGGCGGCCCTGGCGTTGATCTTGTCATCCACGTCGGTGAAATTGCGCACATAGGTCACGTGATCGGCCCCGTAGGTGTGGCGCAACAGCCGGTAGAGCACGTCGAACACCACGACGGGACGCGCATTGCCCAGATGCGCGCGATCATAGACCGTCGGCCCGCAGACATACATCCGCACATTCCCGGGATCGATGGGATCAAACGGGTCCTTCTTGCGGGTCTTGGTGTTGTGCAGCTTGATCGTCATGGCAATATCCTCACGCAGGCAGCGCGGGCTTAGCAACTTGGTCAGGAGAAGAAAATGACAGAAACCGGCCCGCTGGAAAGATCAGCAGGTAATGCAGCAAATAATGGTGCGGTTGCAGGTCATGACAACGCGCATAGCACAGGACACGCTCGCTGGCCAAGGTAATTGTCGCACTCCACGTTGCCCGGCCTTCACCCCGGGCCATCGCATTGACAAAGCGCGGCGACTCTGACCCTCTCGCGCGAAACCAGCGATGGAGATCCACATGCACCTGTCCCAGCGTATCACCAACATCACCGGCGGCGGATCGGATGGTTGGGATCTGTTCAACCGTGCGCGCGCCATGATCGCACAAGGCGTCAAGGTCACGGAACTGACAATCGGCGAGCATGACATCCCGACCCATCCCAGCATCCTCAATGCCATGCACGACGCAGCCCTTGGCGGGCACACCGGATATGCCGCGGTTCCCGGAACCACCGCGCTGCGCGAAACCGTCGCCGCCCGGCTGCAGGAACAGACCGGGGTCGCCACCACCGCAGCCAACGTGATGATCACGCCCGGCGGGCAATCGGCCTTGTTCGCCAGCCACATGGCGGTGTGCGACGATGGCGATGTCGCGCTCTATATCGATCCCTATTATGCCACCTACCCCGGCACCATTCGCGGTGTCGGCGCGGTGCCGCGTGCGGTCGCGGCCCACGCCGACAACGCGTTTCAGCCCCGTGCGGAAGACGTCGAGGCCGCGGCGGTCGGTGCTGCATCGCTGCTGATCAATTCACCGAACAACCCGACCGGCGTGGTCTATGGCGAAGACACCCTGACGCGCATTGCCGATGTGTGCCGCCGGCATGACATGTGGCTGATCTCGGACGAGGTCTATGACACCCAGATCTGGGAGGGCCGTCACCTGTCACCGCGCGCCCTGCCCGGGATGGCCGAGCGTACGCTGGTCGTCGGCTCCATGTCGAAATCCTTTGCCATGACCGGCTCGCGCTGTGGCTGGATCGCCGGTCCGGAAGCCGCCATCGACCATCTCATCACGCTTGCGACCCATACCACCTATGGCGTGCCGGGTTACATTCAGGACGCATCGGTTTTCGCGCTCACGCAGGGCGACGGGCTGGAACAGGAGGTGGCCGCCCCGTTTCGCCGGCGCCGCGTCATCGCGCAGGATATTCTTGCCCGGCAGAATACCGTGGGACTGATCCCGTCGCAGGGTGCCATGTACCTGATGCTCGACATCCGCGCGACCGGGATGACCGGCGAGGGATTCGCGGATGCGTTGCTTGATGCTCACCATATCGCGGTGATGCCCGGTGAGAGCTTTGGCGCGGCGGCGGCGGGACATGTTCGCGTGGCAATGACGATCGAGGACCGTGCCTTTGCCCGCGCGCTCGCGACCCTGTGTGAATTCGCCGAGAGCCGCGCCTGCGACGCCGGCTAGCGGCCTTCCCGACACAGACACCGCCCGCGCATTTGCCGCGCGCATGCAAGCCGTGCCCGGCAAATGCGTCACCTACGTCGCAAACAGGACAGATTAGCTGCAGGAGCGCGTCACACTCGTTGCCAAGAGGAGACGCGATGCAGGCTGAAGAGAGCAAGATCAGGCTGATCTCCCGCACCATCGGTGCGGACCGTGGACGTGCCGCGCGCGGAAGGCCCGGCACGCGCTGAGCGCCTTCCCTTTCTCTCAACACGAGTTCCCAACATGACTGATCAGTCCACGCACTCTGCCCACGGTCGCAGCGGCGGGCGCGCCGCGCGTCGTGCCGCGCGCACCGCGCCGCTTGCCGCGCATCTGCGCCCCATCCGTCCCGGCCTGCCCGGCGGCACCTACAAACCGCTCAGCCAGCGGGACATGGAGCGCATCCATGCAACCGCGCTCGATGCCCTCGAACAGGTGGGCCTGGCGGATGCGCCTGAAAGCGGAATCAGGTATCTGACCGGTGCCGGCGCGCGGCTTGGCGACGACGGCCGCATCCGGTTTCCCCGTGCCCTCGTCGAGGACACCATTGCCAGGGCCAACCGCTCGGTGACGCTGATGGGCCGCGACCCGGCCCATGATCTCACCCTGTCCGGCAGCCGCGTGCATTTCGGCACAGCCGGTGCGGCGGTGCACATGGTGGATGTCGATGGGCGGAATTATCGGGAAAGCACCGTGCAGGACCTGCACGATGCCGCGCGCATTGCCGAACAGCTGGGAAACATCCATTTCGTGCAGCGCCCCATGGTGTGCCGCGACATCTTCGACAATCTCGAAATGGACCTCAACTCGATCTATGCCTGCTGCGCGGGCACGACCAAGCATGTCGGCATGTCCTTCAGCGATCCCTCCCATGTGGCGCAGGGGTTCGAATTGCTGCACATGATCGCGGGTGGCGAAGACAAATGGCGCGAACGGCCCTTTGTCAGCAATTCCAACTGCTTTGTCGTGCCACCGATGAAGTTTGCCACCGAAAGCTGTGACACCATGGAGCGTTGCATCGAAGGCGGGATGCCGGTGCTGTTGCTGTCCGCGGGCATGGCCGGTGCCACCGCCCCGTCTACCATCGCCGGTGCCATCGTGCAGGCGGTGGCCGAGTGTCTGGCCGGGCTGGTCTATGTCAACGCCGTCAAGCCCGGGCATCCGGCGATCTTCGGCACCTGGCCCTTCGGGCTCGACCTGCGCAGCGGCGCGATGACAGGCGGGTCCGGCGAACAGGCGCTGCTGACCGCGGGCTGCGCGCAGATGCACCGGTTCTACGACCTGCCCGGCGGCGCGGCGGCGGGTATCAGCGATTCCAAGCTGCCCGACATGCAGGCCGGGTGGGAGCAGATGTGTTCGAACGTGATGGCCGGACTGTCCGGGCTGAACATGGTCTACGAAGCGGCGGGCATGCATGCATCGCTGCTGGGCTTCTGTCATGAATCGCTGATTCTCGGCGACGACATCATCGGTCAGGCGCTGCGCTGTGTGCGCGGGATCGAGGTGAATGACGACACGCTTGCGCTGGAACAGATCCGTTCGGTCTGCATGACCGGGCCGGGACACTACCTGGGAACCGATGAAACGCTCGGGCGGATGCAGACAGATCACGTCTATCCCGCCATGGGCGACCGCTCCTCGCCCAAGGAATGGGACGAATTGGGTAAACCCGACCTCGTGCAACGCGCGACCGCGCGCAAGAACGCGATCCTCGCGCAGCCGGCGGCGGCGCGGTTCGATCCGGTGACCGACGCGGAAATCCGGGCACGGTTCACCATTCACCTGCCCGCCTGAGTATCGAAAACCGAAAACGCCCGGCAAAGCCGCCGGGCGTTCCTGTTATCGTCGATCGCGCGGCACGGGCGTGCGTGCCGTGCGGCGCGTGTCAGCCCCGCGACTTCGGCAGCAGCCCGGCATCCTGCGCGGCCACCGATTCGGCGTCATCCAGTGTGCCATCCGAATTCAGGTCCATCGTCGAAAAGCTCTCGACGCTGATTTCCGGATAGACCGCCTGGATTTCGTCCAGTGTCAGAACGCCATCGCCGTTCGCGTCGATTTCGGTCGCGGCAAAGGCCATTGCGGGAAGTCCAATTGCGAGCGCTGCAAGTGCTTTGAGTTTCATGGTCTTGTATCCTTGTGTGTCGTAAGGGTTTCGTCGTTGCCCGTGAGTGGCGGACAGCCTCTACAGACACCCGCGGCGCACCCCTGTCATCAGCCCGCGAACAGATCGCCCGAGGCGCGCCAAAGATCGCCGGAACGGTCACTGTGGATTGGCAAGGAACTGCAGCCTCACGCGTCGCGCGCCCCGTTCGGCGGTTCCCGACCTATGCCGCAGCCGGGAACCGGCAAGCCCCTGCCTGATAAGAGCCTTTTCAGCCACCGGCAAAATCCGGCCACCATCGTCCGGCTGAGTCGACAGCAAGGTGACTCGTCGGACAAGCGCGGGGATTCGGGCTCAGAACAGGAAATCGGCAGCGTCGAGATCGGCCAGATCGACGTTCTCAAGCGTGATGATGGTTCTGGCGGAGTCATTGATTACGAGGCTGGTCCCGACCTGGCTGATGTGGTTGTTCATCAGGTCATCGAAGCTCCGGATCCGGGTCACGGCACTCAGGTCGATCAGTTCATCGTCATTCGTCGCATCGAAATCACGGACGGAATCGTTGCCGTATCTGTTGGCGAAAACGAAAACGTCGTTCCCGGCCCCGCCATGCAGGACGTCATCGCCCCTGCCGCTGTCGAGCCGGTCATTGCCAATCTGCCCAAAGAGCCGGTCGCGGCCGATTCCCCCTTCAAGGACATCATCACCCTGCCCACCCTTCAGAATGTCCCTGCCGACGCCACCGCTGAGCCTGTCATCGCCCCGGTTGCCGAACAGGATGTCACGACCATCACCGCTGAACAGGTCGTCATTGCCCATGCCGCCCCGAAAGATGTCATCGCCCAACGTGTTGAACGTGGCGCCGTCGCCGATTGTCGATCCCTCGGGCAACACGTCATCGAGCTTGCCAAGCGTGATGTCCCAGGCGCGGCTCATGATATAGGTTTCGATCGCAAGCGGATCGACCCCTGTAAGATCAAGAAGACGGATGGGGGCAAAGGTCACCATGTCGATATCGACATCGGTGATCGTCATCGTGTCGATAACCGTGGTGACAACGACCGTGTCGATGACGCCGGTTGCGACATAGATCAGACCGTCGACCGTCACCGCCGTGGAAAATCCGGTTCCAATCGCAGAATAGGTGGCGGCATCCCCCCGATAGCTGCCGCTCCCCGTGAACTGCGTCGAACTGAACCGGGTTCCAAGCACGGCTTCGGTCGAAATGAATTCGATAACATCGGGAATATCGGACACCGAGAACAGGGAGTTGTCGGGCAGGACAATCGTAAAGGCCATGGGAGCGTTCCTCGCGGCGGGTTCGTGTAACGGGATCGGAAAAGACGGCGCTCGTACGCAACCGGAATGCCCCGGAACAAACCCATACCGGGACTCACCGCACAATAGTATCTCCTTATGATTGAGTCACTTCACTTTGCCACACTCATTGACAAATCGAAGGACGGACTGTCGTTGAAAAGGAAAAAACGGGGGCCGGATGACCCCCGTTTGAGTTTCGCCGTTCAGGCTCATCTAGTTTACCGCCCGGTGTTTTTTGCCTGCGGCCTGAACGTCGTCCAGAGCGAGCGCACCCGCCCCTTGTCTCCGGCGAAACCATCCGGTTTCACCGCGCAGGACAGAGCGGAAACCAAGGGTTTCTGCGGAGTCCTGCCCCGGTAGAGTGAAGCGGGCAATCGCATCGCCCTGCTTCCTTGATTCGTCGGGGTCCGGTCACCGGTCGGCAGCCCCGCGACCCCTACGCGTCCCTCGCGGAACGCGATCCTTCTCAACTACACCCGCTGGTCGCGCCGCAGGTGTTGCATTTCATGCAGGTGCCATTGCGAACCAGCGTGTAGTTGCCACATTCGCCGCAGGCCTCGCCTTCATAGCCCTGCATCTTGGCCTTGGTGCGCGCGTCCAGCGATACGGTGCCGCTGGCCATTGCGGTTGTGGTCGTGGCGCTGATCGTCGCCGTGGTCTCGGGCACGAGGGTCTGCATCGCCGCCTGTGCATCGGTTCTGCTCAGCGCCGTGGCGCCGATATTGGCACCGCCTTGCAGAACCACCAGCTCCTGGGGCAGCCGCTTGCGCAGATAACCGGTCGAACTGATCTGCTTGAGCACTTCCAGAGACTTGCTCGCCGCGGTTTCGCTGATCTCGCTGACGTTCGAGACGCCTTCCTCTTCGCCACGCCCAAGGTCGTCAAAGGTCGCCCCCTGTGGCTTAACATGCGCCAGGTCGGTCCGGTCGAGGTAGGACACGGCAAGTTCGCGGAACACGTAGTCGAGGATCGAGGTCGCGTTCTTGATGCTGTCGTTGCCCTGTACCATGCCCGCCGGTTCGAACTTGGTGAAGGTAAAGGCGTCGACGAATTCCTCGAGCGGCACGCCATATTGCAGGCCAACGGAAACGGCGATGGCAAAGTTGTTCATCATCGCCCGGAATCCCGCGCCCTCCTTGTGCATGTCGATAAAGATTTCGCCCAGGTTGCCGTCTTCGTATTCGCCGGTCCGCAAATAGACCTTGTGGCCGCCGACGATCGCCTTTTGCGTATAGCCCTTGCGCCGTTGCGGCATCTTTTCGCGATGCGATTTGATGATTTCCTTGACCACCACCTTTTCGATGATCTTCTCGGCGATCACCGCAGCCTTTTCATGCGGCGTTCCGGTTTCCAGCGTTTCCGCCGCATCGTCATCATCCTCGATCAGCGCCGACGCGAGCGGCTGCGACAGCTTGGACCCGTCGCGGTAAAGCGCGTTTGCCTTGATACCCAGCGACCAGCTCAGTTCGTAGGCACGCTGGCAATCCTCGATGCTGGCGTCGTTGGGCATGTTGATCGTCTTGCTGATCGCGCCCGAGATAAAGCTCTGGGCCGCGGCCATCATGGTGATGTGGCTGTTGACCGAGAGATAGCGCTTGCCCTTCTTGCCGCAGGGGTTGGCACAGTCGAAGATGCCGTAATGCTCCTTGCGCAGGAACGGCGCGCCTTCCAGCGTCATGGTGCCGCAAACGTGGTCATTCGCCAGTTCGATATCCTTGCGGCTGAAGCCCAGGTGCCGCAGCAGATCAAAGGCGGGATCGTTGAGCTTGTCCGCCGGGATACCCAGGACGTTCTGGCAGAACTCTTCGCCCAGCGTCCACTGGTTGAACACGAAGCGGATGTCAAAGGCGCTCTCCAGCGCCGCATCCACCTTGGCCAACTCGTTCGCACCGAACCCGTGCCCCGCCAGCGTGGTGTGGTTGATCGCGGGCGCATTTCCGATACTTCCATGCCCGACCGCGTAGGATACGATTTCCTCGATCTGCGCCGAACCATACCCCAGCTTTTCCAGCGCCGCCGGCACCGACTGGTTGATGATCTTGAAGTATCCGCCTCCGGCCAGCTTCTTGAACTTGACGAGCGCGAAATCCGGCTCGATCCCGGTGGTGTCGCAATCCATGACCAGACCGATCGTGCCGGTCGGCGCGATCACCGTCGCCTGAGCGTTGCGATAGCCATGTTTCTGCCCGAGGCTCAGCGCCTCGTCCCAGGCGGATTTGGCCAGATCGACCAGCCGCGCGTCCGGGCAGTTGCCATGATCCAGCGGCACCGGCCTGACCGACAGGTTCTCGTATCCCTCGGTCTTGCCATAGGCGGCGTTGCGGTGATTGCGGATCACCCGCAGCATGTGGTCGCTGTTGCGCTCGTACCCCGCGAAGGGGCCGAGCTCACCGGCCATCTCGGCGCTGGTGGCATAGGCCACACCGGTCATGATCGCGGTCAGCGCACCACAAAGCGCGCGGCCCTCGTCGCTGTCATAGCTGTAGCCCATGTTCATCAGCAATCCGCCGATATTGGCATAACCCAGCCCCAGCGTGCGGAAATCATAGGACAGCTGCGCAATCTCGCGGGAGGGGAACTGCGCCATCATCACGCTGATCTCGAGCGTCACCGTCCAGAGCCGCGAGGCATGCATGTAGTCATCGGCCTGGAACTCGCCATCCCTGAGGAAGGTCAGCAGGTTCATCGACGCAAGGTTGCAGGCGGTATCGTCGAGGAACATGTATTCAGAACAGGGATTCGATCCGCGAATCTCGCCGTCTTCCGGACAGGTGTGCCACTCGTTGACCGTATCGTGATACTGGATGCCCGGATCGGCGCAGGCCCAGGCGGCATGTCCGACCTGCTCCCACAGGTCACGGGCCCGCACCGTGCGCGCCACGCTGCCATCGACCCGGTTGATCAATTCCCAATCCGCATCCTTTTCCACCGCGGTCAGGAACGCGTTGGTCACGCGGATCGAATTGTTCGAGTTCTGGCCCGACACGCTGTTATAGGCTTCGGAATCCCAATCGGTGTCATACGTCGGAAACTCGATACCGGTGTGTCCCTGCCGCGCATAATCCAGAACGCGCTTGATATAGGTTTCGGGGATCATGTTGCGCTTGGCATCGCGCACCGCATCCCTGAGCGCGCCATTCCTGGCGGTGTCATATGCGTCGTCCTCGGCACCATCCCAGGCGCGGATCGCATCGAAAATGCCGTTCAGCTTCTTCTCGTGCATTTTCGAGCCGGCAACGATGCTCGCCACCTTCTGCTCTTCCAGCACCTTCCAGTTGATGAAATCCTCGATATCCGGGTGATCCGCGTCAACGATGACCATCTTGGCCGCGCGACGGGTCGTGCCGCCCGACTTGATCGCGCCCGCCGCCCGGTCGCCGATCTTGAGAAAGCCCATCAGGCCGCTCGACTTGCCACCCCCCGAGAGCTTCTCGCCCTCGCCGCGCAGATGACTGAAGTTGGTGCCGGTGCCGCTGCCATACTTGAACAGCCGCGCCTCGCGCACCCAGAGATCCATGATTCCGCCGTCATTCACCAGGTCATCCTGCACGCCCTGAATGAAGCAGGCATGCGGCTGCGGATGTTCATAGCTGGATTTCGACTTGGTCAGCTTGCCGCTCTTGTGGTCGACATAATGGTGCCCCTGCGCCGGGCCGTCGATGCCGTAGGCCCAGTGCAAGCCGGTGTTGAACCATTGCGGGCTGTTCGGGGCCGCCTTCTGCGTGGCGAGCATGAACCGCATCTCGTCGTAATAGGCGCGCGCATCTTCCTCGGTGCTGAAATAGCCGCCCTTCCAGCCCCAATAGGCCCAGGCCCCAGCCAGACGGTCAAACACCTGCTTGGACGAGGTTTCGCCCCCCATCTCCACGTCATCGCCATCGGCAACCGATCGCCACAGGAACTCGGGTACGTCCTTTTCCCGCACCTTCTTCAGCCGGCTCGGCACACCCGCCTTGCGGAAATATTTCTGCGCGATCACGTCGCTTGCCACCTGGCTCCAGGTCGACGGCACCTCGACATTCTCAAGCCGGAACACGGTGGTTCCGTCGGGATTGCGTATCTCCGATGTTGCCGAGATGAAATCGAGCGCCGCATAGGCATCCTCGCCGGCGGTGGTGAATTTGCGTTCAATCTTCATGTGCGCTGCCTCTGTCTTCCAGCTGTCTTCAAAGCCCGATGTCAGGCCCGCGCCGGAAATGCCGACGCTCTCTCATGTGCCCGGTTGCACGTGGCAAAGCTGTCCCGGTCCCCCGACGAAACAAGAGGCTGTCGGCGTGCGCGCCGAAATGTAACCGTGGTGCCTTACCGTCCCAACCTTGTCAGAGCCTTTTCTGGTTTTTGCTACCAGATTTAGTGGCTCAGCGGCCGGCTCATACAATCTGGCGTATCAGGCCATGGGTGGTCAACGCAATTTTTCCAGATTTTTCGACTCTTTTCTGTTGACCACGCCCACCTGCATTCCGGCTCCGGCAGAACGACCGATTCATCCACAAAAGGTTAATTGCGCGGCACCCGCCGAAGGATGCGGGCAACCGGACGAGAATACACCTGTTTCAAGGGGCTTTGGCATGTCATGTTAAGAAACCGGATTGCCTTTTGCTGCACCGCGGCACATGGAAATCCTCGACTTATACACCGAAATGCGACACGGCTGCCGCGTCGCGTTCCGATCACAGATTTTTCGGAGAACCGCCCCATGCGCCCGGCCCTACCTGTTTTCGGATCGCTGCTGGCGGTCATGCTCGGCGGCTGCGCACCACAAGATATGGGGGTAACAACCGCCAAGGCCCACTTCGCGACCTATCCCGACTCGCTGATATCGGCGCTGCAATCCGCCTGCGAGGGTCCGGCGCAAACCTTCGCACGGCCGACGCGGGATTCGATCGAATGCCGTGAATACCTCCCCCCTGACCCCACGGCGGCGATCATCCTGACCTACGATGGCGTCCCCGACGACCTGCCCCAGCTGGTGATACGCTTCCAGACCAGAAAGGATGCCACCGGCTACCTCGTCGAAAATGACGTCTATCTGAATGTGCCGCAGAAATCGGGACCGCCCCTGCACGTCTACCAGCGCGATCGCCGGCTCAACCGCGTCGTCGCCGCGCTCTATCGCCGTTCCGGCGGCACACCCGCGCCCTGAAACAGCAGATTTCAACGCGCCAGATGATAGCTGATGTTTCAAGCCAATCACGAGACGCTTCATTTCATCTTTGTCAAAATACTCCGGGGTGTCTGAGGGGCAGCGCCCCTCAGCGATCACCCGACACTCCGGGGATCACACGTCGATTCTGAAATTTCATGGAAAATGGTCGGGGCGGCGAGATTCGAACTCACGACCCCCTGTACCCAAAACAGGTGCGCTACCAGACTGCGCCACGCCCCGGACCGTGCGCTTCTCTAGCCAAGACAATCCGCTTTGAAAAGCCCTAACAGGGCCAAATTGCCGGTCCAGCCGAAAAAACCGGGTGCCGCAATTGGGTTCCCGGCGCGATACCATAGCGCTGCGCCAGCCCGCCATTGATCTCGAGCACCGCAAATATGCCCGTCCCGCCCTCGATCGGCGTCAGATCACCGGGGATCGCGCGATGATGCACAGAGATGACGGTTCCGGCCTGGTCGACAAAAATCATGTCCAGCGGAATCAGGGTGTTCTTCATCCAGAAACTCGCCCGGCGCGGCGTTTCATAGACAAACAGCATGCCTGCGCCACGCGGCAGCGACTCGCGAAACATCAGCCCCCTGGACCGTGCTTTCGGCGTATCAGCGACCTCGACGTCAAAGCCCGCCTCGCCCCAGGAACCACGCAGTTGCACGTGATCCGCACGACATGCGGTTTCCGCGGCACTGACCGCCGCACCACATACAAGGGCCAGAACAACCGCGAGAACGCGTATCATGTCACTTTTCGGATGCCGCTACGGCCATTTCCCAGGCCATGACCTCGGCGGCCATGCGCCCGCGCTTGCCATCGATCACGCGCATCGCGAGCGCCTCGCCCGGTTGCAGATCGGCCAGTCCCGACTGGCGCAGCACCTCGATGTGCAAGAACACATCTTCCGGCCGGCCAAACACGTTGGCGAAACCAAAGCCCTTGGACTTGTCAAACCACTTGACCCGCGCGGGCTCGAGCGGCGCGTTATGGATGACGTCGGACTCCAGCGCCGCGAAATCGGTCAGAACCGGCGCCTCGTCCCGGACGGGGGGCGTGATGCTGACGATCTCGACTGCCTGCACGCCCCGATCGGTCCGATGGGTCACCACTTCGATGCCGGCGCCGTCGGCAACCGAGCTCTGTCCGAAGTTCCGCAAAACGTTGACGTGGAGCAGTATGTCAGGCCCCCCTTCGTCACTCACGACGAAGCCGAACCCCTTGACGGGATCGAACCACTTCACCTGACCGCGCACGTGGTACATGCTATTCAGATCGTCCGCCACAAATTAACCACCACGATGATTGTTGCCCCATTGTTACACGAAGTAGTGGACAAGTTTAAGCACCAATTTCAAGAAGAAATTACGACGGTATTACAAATAGTTGCATTTCGCGTGACGTGAATGTCACGGACTGAGTCGCTGAATCTGCCATTCCGAACCCGCATCCGGACGTTGCCAGAGGAACCGGTCATGCAATCGAAACGCGCCGTCGGCCCAGAATTCGATGTGGCTCGGAACGATACGGTAGCCTCCCCAGAACGGTGGGCGCGCCGGAGTCGTGCCATGCTGCGCCGTGACCCTGGCAACCTCGGCCATCAGGGCCGCGCGGCTGCTCAGAGGCCTCGATTGCCGCGAGGCCCAGGCCCCGAGGCGGCTCTTGAGCGACCGCGACGCGAAATAGGCATCGGCCTGTTCGCCATCCTCGCGGCTGATCGTGCCACGCACCCGAACCTGCCGGCGCAGCGATTTCCAGTGCATCACGAAAGCGGCCTTGCCTGCCGCGTCGAGTTCCTGCGCCTTCTGACTTTCGTAGTTCGTGTAGAATACGAAAGCCGCCGGTTCGATGTCCTTGAGCAGGACCATCCGCGCATTGGGCAGACCATCCGCATCGACCGTGCTCAACGCGATGGCGTTCGGATCGTTCGGCTCGACCGCCTCGGCCTCGGCCAGCCAGCGCCGTGCGATTTCAAATGGGTCGTCACCCGCGAATATACCGTCCCGTTCCGTCATCATATTCCCTCTGCATGGCCTTCTGCATGGATCGTCCAACCGCCGCATCTGGCGGCCTGCCGGCACTTGAAGCAGTCAGACCAATCGCCTAAAGGTCAAGCCCACATTGCGCATTGGTCGGAGAAAAGAATGTCAAATCAGCTAATGGCCGGCAAACGGGGTCTTATCATGGGCCTCGCGAACGACAAGTCGATTGCCTGGGGCATTGCCAGGGCGCTGTCCGATGCCGGGGCGACACTGGCGTTTTCCTACCAGGGCGATGCGCTCAAGAAGCGGGTCGATCCACTTGCCGCGCAACTTGGCAGCGACATCGTCCTGCCCTGTGATGTCAGCGACGAGGCGTCGATCGACGCGCTCTTTGACGAATTGCAGGAACGCTGGGGCACGCTCGACTTCGTTGTTCACGCCATCGGCTTCTCCGACAAGAACGAATTGCGGGGTCGCTATGTCGACACCAGCCGCGCGAATTTCCAGATGTCGATGGACATTTCGGTCTACTCGTTCACTGCCGTGGTGCGCCGTGCCGAAAAGATGATGAACGAGGGCGGTTCCTGTCTGACGCTGACCTATTACGGCGCGGAACGCGTCATGCCACATTACAACGTGATGGGCGTTGCCAAGGCGGCGCTCGAAGCGTCCGTGCGCTATCTGGCCGAGGATCTGGGCAAGGACGGGATCCGGGTCAACGCCATCTCGGCCGGCCCGATCAAGACCCTGGCCGCCAGCGGCATCGGCGATTTCCGCTATATCATGAAGTGGAACGAGTACAATTCGCCGCTGCGCCGCAACGTGACAATCGACGACGTGGGCGGTTCCGCGCTCTATCTGCTGTCGGATCTGGCTGCGGGCACCACCGGCGAGGTCCTGCATGTGGATGCGGGCTATCACGTGGTCGGCATGAAGGCGGTCGATGCACCGGACATGGCCAAGGGCTAGCGCGGCACGGAACCCGCGCATGTCGTCGCGTTCGACCTGACGATGTTGGCAGAGATCGCGCGTTCGGTTTCGTTCCCGGTGTCCCCGATGCCACGCTTGCGCCAAGGCGACACAGATCGAGGAGAGATCACATGACTGACAACCGCCTGCCCCACGAAAAGGGATTTCACATCAGCTGGGACCAGATTCACCGCGACAGCCGCGCGCTGGCGTGGCGTCTGGACGGTCACGGCCCGGATGAAGGCGGCTGGCGCGCGGTCGTTGCCATCACCCGTGGCGGCATGGCCCCCGCGATGATCGTCGCGCGCGAGCTCGATATCCGCACCGTCGATACGATCAGCATCAAATCCTACGACCATCAGAAACAGTCCGAGGCCAAGGTGCTCAAGGCACCGAACAGCGCGATGATGGGGGACGGCACCGGCATTCTGATCGTCGATGATCTCGTCGACAGCGGAAAGACGCTCGAAGTCGTGCGCAGGATGTTCCCCAAGGCGCATTTCGCCACGGTTTACGCCAAGCCCAAGGGACGGCCGCAGGTCGACACCTTCATCACCGAAGTCAGCCAGGACACCTGGATTTTCTTTCCCTGGGACATGGCCCTGCAATATGTCGAGCCCTACCGGGGCACGGATTAGGTGCAGAGGCCACCCTCGCCGGTGCCGGCCATGACACGCACGCAATCCACCTTCGCCTCTCCGATCGTCGAGACCTTTGGCTGGCTCAAGGGCATCGAGCACCCGGCGGATCGCCCCCTGATGCTGGTGTCACAGGCCGCACCGGTCGCGCCCCCTCCGCAGGAGTTGCGCCGCGCGCTGGCCGAGATGGTGATGCATGACGACGCGATCCATCTTTACGGACCGGTGCTTGGCCTGCCGGACCTGCGCGCGGCACTCGCTGCGCAATGCAGCAGCAAATATCACGGCCAGGTCGCGCCCGAACAGATCGCCATCACCTCGGGCTGCAACCAGGCCTTTGCCGCAACCATCGCGACACTGACCGGTCAGGGGGATGAAGTTATTCTTCCAACCCCTTGGTATTTCAATCACAAGATGTGGCTCGACATGTCCGGAGTCACCGCCGTGCCGCTGCCGGTTCAGCGCGACATGCTGCCCGATCCCGAGCAGGCTGCCGCCCTGATCACCGAGCGCACGCGCGCCATCGTGCTGGTCACCCCGAACAATCCGACCGGCGCCGAATACCCCGCCGGTTTGCTGCGCGCCTTCTACGATCTTGCCGGCAGCCGGGGACTCAAGCTCATCGTGGATGAAACCTATCGCGATTTCGACAGCCGCGATGGTGCCCCGCATGACCTGTTCGGCGATCCGGACTGGGACCGGACGCTGGTGCATCTCTATTCCTTTTCCAAAGCCTACCGACTGACCGGCCACCGCGTCGGTGCGCTTGCGACCTCCCGGCAACTGCTGGGCGAGGTCGAGAAGTTCTTGGACACCGTCACGATCTGCCCGACCCAGACCGGGCAGCGCGCGGCGTTGTGGGGCATGCGCAACCTGTCTGACTGGCTGGCGGGTGAGCGCGCGGAAATCCTGGCGCGACGCGCCGCGATCCGCGATGGCTTTTCGGTTCTGTCCGAACGCGGTTGGAAACTGCGCGGGCTGGGGGCCTATTTCGCCTATCTCGAACACCCGTTCGACAAGGAGTCCGACGCGCTGGCGAAATCGATGGTTGAAACCGCGAGCATTCTTGCCCTGCCTGCCACCATGTTCACCCCGCCCGGCGATTCCCACGGCGCGCGCCACCTGCGCGTGGCCTTTGCCAACCTTGATCGTGCCGGAATTGCCACCTTTTTCGACCGAATGGCCGCCCTGCCCGCCTGAACCCGTCTTGCCCCCCCAGTACGTGCGTCGTAGACAAGGCGGCGAAATTCAAGGCAGTTCACTGCCAGCAGGGAGGCATCATGGCCGCAGGCGTCAAAAGTTTGTCCAGGACATTCGTCTGGATCATTCTCGCACTTCTCATCGTGGGGCTGGCCGGATTCGGGGCGACCAATCTGAGCGGGACCATCCGGACCATCGGCCATGCGGGCGATCAACCCATCAGCGTCGATGCATATGCCCGCGAACTCCAGAGCGAGATCCGCGCGATCGAGGCCCAGTCGGGACAGACCCTGCCGATGTCACAGGTGCGCGCCATGGGGCTTGAGCAGGTGGTGCTTTCGCGGCTGGTCGGGCTGGCATCGATCGACAACGAAGTGGCCGATCTCGGCATCTCGATCGGTGATGCCAACCTGCAAAAGGAGATCATCGAAATTCCGGCGTTTCAGGGGATCGATGGCGGCTTCGACCGCGAAGCCTATCGATTTGCGCTCAGCCAGGCGGGTCTGAACGAAACCGAGTTCGAAGACGACCTGCGCAAGGAATCCGCACGCACGCTTGTGCAGGGGGCGATCATGGCGGGCACCAGGATGCCTGCCGTCCTGAGCGACACGATGATCGATTACATCGCCGCGCGCCGCAACTTCACCTGGGCCGAGCTGTCGGCGGAGGATTTGCAGACACCGGTGCCCGACCCGACTCCCGAGCAGTTGCAGGCCTTCTACGACGCGCAACCGGATGATTTCATGCTGCCGGAGACCAAGCGTCTGACCTACCTGCTCATGACTCCGGAAATGATCCTGGACGAGGTCGATGTCGACGAAACCGCCCTGCGCGATCTCTATGACAGCCGCAGCGCCGAATATGACGTGCCAGAGCGACGTCTGGTCGAGCGCCTGGTGTTTTCCGACGTCACCGCCGCGTCCACGGCCAAGGCGCAGGTCGATGTGGGCGGCACGACCTTCGAGGCGTTGGTGGACCAACGCGGACTCGCGCTGGCAGATGTCGATCTCGGCGATGTCACACGCGACGATCTCGGCGATGCGGCCGATGACGTTTTTGCCGCCGACATTGGCGATGTCCTGGGGCCGCTTCCATCCTCGCTTGGCCCCGCATTGTTCCGGGTCAACGGCAATCTTGCGGCGCGTGTCACCCCTTTCGAGGATGTGCAAGAGGAACTGCGCGCCGAACTCGCCGGGGATCGCGCACGCCGTCTGATTGAAACCCGTGCCGAAGAGATCAACGACCTGATGGCCGGCGGTGCGACACTCGAGGAACTGGCGCAGGAAACCGACATGGAACTCGGCACCATGAGCTGGACCGACGATGCCCATGAGGGTGTCGCGGCCTATGAGGAATTCCGCGCAGCGGCCGCCGCCGTGACACAGGATGATTTCCCCGAGATCGGCTTTACCGAGGATGGCGCGATCTTCGCCCTGCGGCTGGAGGAAGTGCTCCCGGTTCGCCCGGAACCCTTTGCATCGGCACGTGACAAGGTGGCCGATGCCTGGGCACTCGAACAAACCACCATCGCGCTGCGCGAGCAGGCAGAGCGGATCGTCTCGGAGCTGGGCGACAGCGACGATTTCGCCGCCACCGGTCTGGCCTTTCGCGTCGAGAACGGCTTGACCCGAAGTGCTTTCATAGACGGCGCACCAACGGATTTCATGTCACAGGTCTTTGCGATGGACAAAGGTGAACTGCGTGTCATCTCCGGGCCGGGAGCCGCGTTCATCGTGCGCCTTGACGACACCTTGCCGCCGGAAGAGACGGATGAGCTGACGACGATGCAGGCGGCGTTCGCGGATCGGGTCGATCAGGCGCTGTCCGAAGCCCTGTTCGAGGTCTTCGCGCGCGATGCCCGCCTGCGCGCCAAACCGCAGATCGACCAGCAGGCCGTGAACGCCGTGCAGGCCAGTTTCCAGTAGGGGCGGATGAACGTGCTGACCCCCGATTACGAGAGCTTTGCCCGCGCCTATGAAGCCGGGGAAAACCAGGTTGTCTATACGCGGCTGGCGGCCGATCTGGATACGCCTGTCTCACTGATGCTCAGGCTGGCGGGGGCGCAGAAGGACGCCTTCATGCTCGAATCCGTGACCGGGGGAGAGGTGCGTGGCCGGTATTCGATCATCGGACTGAAACCCGACCTGATCTGGCGGTGCCACGGCACCGAGAGCGCGTTGAACCGCTCGGCCCGCTTTGACTCCGAGGCGTTCGAAGCGCAACCCGGCGATCCAATGGCGAACCTGCGCGCGCTGATCGCGGAAAGCCATATCGCGCTGCCCGATGATCTGCCGCAGGCCGCTGCCGGGCTGTTCGGTTATCTGGGTTACGACATGGTGCGTCTCGTGGAACACCTGCCGGATGTGCCGCCGGACCCGATGGGGCTGCCCGATGCGGTGATGTTGCGCCCGTCGGTCGTAGCGGTTCTGGACGGCGTCAAGGGCGAGGTCACGGTGGTCTCGCCCGCCTGGGTCAGCGACGGACAGACAGCGCGCGCCGCCTATGCGCAGGCCGCCGAGCGGGTCATGGACGCGGTGCGCGACCTGGAGCGGGCAATGCCGGCGGAAACCCGCGATCTGGGCGACGCGGCCGAGATCGCCCCACCGGTCAGCAATTTCAGCCCCGAAGCCTATCGCGCCGCGGTGGAAACCGCCAAGGAGTACATTCGCGCCGGCGACATCTTTCAGGTCGTGCCGTCGCAGCGATGGACCCAGGATTTCCCCCTGCCCCCCTTTGCGCTCTATCGCAGCCTGCGGCGCACCAACCCGTCACCCTTCATGTTCTATTTCAACTTTGGCGGCTTTCAGGTGATCGGCGCATCCCCGGAGATCCTCGTGCGGGTCTTTGGCAGGGAAGTGACCATTCGACCGATCGCTGGCACCCGTCCGCGCGGCGCGACGCCGGAAGAGGACCGGGCACTCGAAGCGGAGTTGCTTGCGGACAAGAAAGAGCTGGCCGAACATCTGATGCTGCTCGATCTTGGGCGCAATGATACCGGCCGCGTGGCGCGGATCGGGACGGTGCGCCCGACCGAGAAATTCATCATCGAACGTTATTCGCACGTGATGCATATCGTCAGCAACGTGGTCGGCGAACTGGACGAGAACAAGGACGCGCTCGATGCCTTCTTTGCCGGGATGCCCGCAGGCACGGTCAGCGGCGCACCCAAGGTGCGTGCAATGGAGATCATCGACGAACTGGAACCGGAGAAGCGTGGAGTCTACGGCGGTGGTGTCGGATATTTCTCGGCCGGGGGCGACATGGACATGTGCATCGCGCTGCGCACCGCGGTGGTGCAGGACCGCAAGCTGTATATCCAGGCCGGCGGTGGCGTTGTCTATGACAGCGATCCCGAAGCGGAATACCAGGAAACCGTCCATAAATCGAACGCCATCCGGCGCGCCGCCGCCGATGCCGCGCGGTTTACCGGCAATGGCAACGGCTGAGCCGCGCGCACGGGTGAGCGGATAACGCGGCAAGGGGCTCTGCCCCCGCCGTCCAAGGGACGGCTCCCCCGGAGTATTTTCACAAAGATGAAGTGCCGGGCAGACAAAGGGGCCAATCCGTCGAGGACCGGCCCCGATGCCGTTTTTCGCGAAACGCGTTAGCCGACCAGTTCGAGGCCGGAAAAGAAATAGGCGATTTCGACAGCGGCGGTTTCCGGAGCATCCGAACCGTGCACGGAATTTTCGCCGACGGATTCCGCGAATTCGGCGCGAATCGTGCCTTCAGCAGCGTCTGCCGGGTTGGTGGCGCCCATGATCTCGCGATTGCGGGTGATCGCGTTTTCGCCTTCCAGAACCTGCACGACCACCGGCGCCGACGACATGAAGTCGCAGAGTTCGTCATAGAACGGGCGTTCCTTGTGGACCTCGTAGAACACGCCGGCTTGCGCCTTGGTCATGTGGATGCGTTTTTGCGCGATGATGCGCAGACCCGCGTCTTCGAACTTGGCGTTGATCTTGCCGGTCAGGTTGCGGCGGGTGGCGTCGGGCTTGATGATCGAAAAGGTGCGTTCCAGTGCCATCGGGCATCTCCTTGCAATTCGGCCGGGCGCGTGCCGGCCGGGTAATGGATGGCGCGCGCCTAGCATGGGCTGGCGGGTTTGAAAAGGCGCGTTGACGGTGTCCGGCACGCATTTTGGCGACGGGGTCAGGAGAGACCGGGCAGCGGATCGATCCTGTCGCAGTGACGGACGTAGAGCGCGGACAGCAGCCCGAGGCCGCTGATCAGCGACATCAGGCCCAGCACCGCAAAAGGAGCGTTGTCTTCCGTCACGATGGCGCCCGTGCCGCTGGTGAGGACCGCGCCGAGGGCAACGGCCAGCGCGCCGGACAGGCCCGATGCCGTCCCGGCGAGGCCGGGGCGCACCGACAGCAGGCCCGCGCTGGCATTCGCGACGGTGAGACCGTTGCCAAAGCCCACCGTCACCGCCGCGCCGAAAAACACCCAGAGGTTCCCGAGGCCGAGCAGAAACAACAGGAGGGCGATCAACGGCCCGATGGTTGCCGCGCTGCGCCCCCAGAGAATCAGCGGCATCACCCCGGTCCGGGTCGCCATGCGCCCGGTCACGAAATTGCCGGCCATGAAACCGGTGGTGATGATTCCGATTCCCACCCCGAGCATTGCCGGGCTGAGATCGAACCAGGCGGAGGCGACAAGCGGTGCGCCGGTGATGAACGTATAGAACCCGCCAACGGAGAAGGCGATGCAGAGGCTGTAGCCCCAGAAACGCCGCGATTTCAGCAGGTCGGGATAGTCGTGCATCTGCTGGGCGAACCGGGCCGAGCGATTGTGATGGGTTTCGCCCAGATCGACCCAGAGCAATAACAGAAGCGCAGCTCCGAGGATCGAGAAGACGGCAAAGCCGGCGCGCCAGCCCCACAGCATGTCCAGCGCGCCGCCCAGTACCGGTGCCAGCATCGGGGCCAGTGCCATCGACATCGCCACATAGCCCATCAGGCTCGCGGCCTCGTTCGGGGGGTGCATGTCGCGGATGATCGCGCGCGACAGGACATGGCCCGAGGCGATGACCCCTTGCAGCAGTCGAAAGAACAGGAACATGCGGAAATCCCGGGCCAGCAGGCATCCAACCGAGGCCAGCGCAAAGACGGCCAGAGATACCAGCAGCACGGGGCGGCGTCCGAACCGGTCGGACAGAGGCCCGATCAGGATTTGCAACACCGCGGTGATCGCCAGATAGCCCGAGATCGCGAGGTTTACATAGCCGTAGGAAACCCCGAATTCATCGGCGATCCGTGTCAGCGACGGCAGGATCATGTTCAGGGTGACAACCGAAACGCCGTTCAGGATCACGAGTGTGAACAAATGTGGTGGGGTTTGCGCGGGACGCATGTGGGTCGGCCGTATCCGGGGTCTCTGCACTGCTGCGCTATCACGTCGCGGACAGGCTGGCCATAGCCTCCCCGCCTCTGCTAAGAGCCGCGACATGTTACGCATCAACGATATCACCTATGCGGTCGAGGGACGTCCGCTGTTCGAGGCGGCCAGCGCCACGATTCCGACCGGTCACAAGGTGGGGATGGTCGGGCGAAACGGAACCGGCAAGACCACGTTGTTCCGGCTGATCCGGGGCGAACTTGCGCTGGAAAGCGGTTCGATCAGCCTGCCGGCACAGGCCCGCATCGGCGGCGTTGCGCAGGAGGTGCCGGGCAACGAGGTGTCATTGCTCGATACGGTTCTCGCGGCCGATACCGAGCGCGCGGCGCTGATGGCCGAGGCGGAAACCGCCACCGATCCCGCCCGAATCGCCGAGGTGCAGACCCGGCTCACGGATATCGATGCCTGGTCGGCCGAGGCGCGGGCATCGTCGATCCTGCGCGGGCTCGGGTTTGACAGCGAGGAACAGGCAATGCCGTGCAGTGCCTTTTCCGGCGGCTGGCGGATGCGGGTGGCGCTGGCGGCGGTGCTGTTTTCCGAACCTGACTATCTGCTGCTGGACGAGCCGACCAACTATCTCGATCTCGAAGGCGCGCTGTGGCTCGAGAACTACCTCGCGCGTTATCCGCATACGGTCATCATCATCAGCCACGACCGCGAACTGCTCAATCGGGCGGTGGGCGGCATTCTGCATCTCGAGAACCGCGGGCTGACCTATTACACCGGAAATTACGACCAGTTTGCCCGCCAGCGCGCCGCCAACCGCGCGGTGCAGGTGGCGGCGGCCAAGAAACAGGATGCGCGGCGCGCGCATCTGCAGGCTTTTGTCGATCGCTTCAAGGCCAAGGCGAGCAAGGCGAAACAGGCTCAGAGCCGGATCAAGATGCTGGAAAAGATGGAAACCATCCGCGCGCCCGAAGATGCGGCGCGTACGGTGTTTTCCTTTCCAGAGCCGGAAGAATTGTCGCCACCGATCATTTCCACCGAAGGCATCAAGGTCGGTTATGGCGATACGGTTGTGCTGCGCAACCTGGACCTGCGCATCGATCAGGATGATCGCATCGCGCTGCTGGGCAAGAACGGCCAGGGCAAATCGACCCTTGCGAAACTGCTCAGCGACCGTTTGGCGCCGATGGAAGGCCGGATGAACCGGTCGGGCAAGCTGCGCATCGGTTTCTTCGCGCAGCATCAGGTGGACGAGTTGCGGATCGATGAAACGCCGCTGCAACATCTGCTGCGCGAGCGGCCCGCCGAGGGACAATCGAGGCTGCGCGCGCGTCTGGCCGGCTTCGGGCTGGGCGCGGACCAGGCCGATACCGAGGTGGGACGCCTGTCCGGAGGCCAGAAGGCGCGATTGTCGCTGCTGCTGGCCACCCTGCCCGCGCCACATCTCCTGATTCTTGACGAACCCACGAACCACCTCGACATCGAGAGCCGCGAGGCGCTGGTCGAGGCGCTGACCGCCTATTCCGGTGCGGTGATCCTCGTCAGCCACGACATGCATCTGCTGTCACTGGTTGCGGATCGCCTGTGGCTGGTCTCCGGCGGCACGGTGAAACCGTATGAGGGCGATCTGGGCTCCTATCGCGACCTGCTGCTGGCACGCGACAAGCCGGCGCGCAAGCAGACCGAGACGAGGCCGAAGCCCAAGCGCCCGTCGCGCGATGCCATCCTTGCGCTGCGGGCCGAGGCCCGAAAGGGCGAGGAACGGGTGCAGAAGCTGAACGACATGCGCGACAAGCTGGCAGCGAAACTGGCCGATCCCGCGCTTTATGACGACGACAAGAAGGGCGAGGCCGAGGTCTGGCAACGCAAGTATGCCGAGGTTATGGACGGGCTCGACCGGGCCGAGGCCCTGTGGATGAGCGCATTGGAAAAACTCGAACGGGCCGAGACCTGAGCATGGATACCGCATTTCTGATCACCGCCTTTGTCACGCTGTTTGTCGTGATCGACCCGATAGGGCTCGCGCCGCTGTTCATCGCGATGACCCATGACACCACGGCGCAGAAACGGCGGGCGATCGGCATTCGCGCATGTGTGATCTCGATCTGCATCCTGACCGTCTTTGCCGCGTTTGGCGAGGCGGTGCTGAGCTTCATCGGAATCTCGATGCCCGCCTTTCGCGTTGCCGGTGGTATTCTGCTTTTCCTGACCGCGCTGGACATGTTGTTTGAACGGCGCACCAAACGACGCGAAGACAAGGCCGAGGAAGACGAGGGGCCGGACCCGTCGGTGTTTCCGCTCGCCATCCCGCTGATCGCCGGTCCGGGTTCGATCGCGACCGTGATCCTTCTGGCCGGGCAGAAACCGGGGGTCGAGGGACTCGCCGTCGTGATCGGCATCATGATCGCGGTTGTCGCGCTGGTTTTCCTGCTGTTCCTGCTCAGCGACGTTCTCGCCAGGGCGCTCGGCAAGACCGGGATCGTCGTTGTCACCCGTCTGCTCGGCATGTTGCTCGCCGCACTTGCAACCCAGTTCGTGCTCGACGGGCTGCGCAATTTCGGCTTTGCCAGCTAGCAAGCGCGCGCCGACTGCCTATATCCATCAGGTACGCTGCGAAAGGTGCTCATGTCGTCATTCGAAATAGGCAACGCGCTCTACCTGATCCTGCTGCTGGTCATGGTGGTCACATGGTATGTCGCGCAGAACCGCCGGTCGTTGGGGCGCGTTGCGCAGCAGGCCCTGGCCTGGGGTTTGATCTTTGTCGGTGTCGTCGCGGCAATCGGGGTCTGGGACGACATCCGTCAGACGCTCCGCCCGACCCAGAGCGTGATAACCGCAACCGGGCAGATCGAGGTTCCGCGTGCGCCCGACGGGCATTACTATCTGACCCTGCAGGTCAATGACACTCCGGTTGATTTCCTTGTCGATACCGGCGCGTCCGAGATGGTGCTGACCGCCGAAGACGCGGAACGCATTGGGCTGCCCCTGGACGACCTGATCTTTTCCGGCCGTGCCATGACCGCAAATGGCGAGGTCCGCACCGCGCGCGCCCGCCTCGACAGCGTTGCCCTTGGCGACCATCGCGACCGGGACGTGACCGCGTGGGTCAACGAAGGCAAGATGGAGCAATCCCTGCTCGGCATGACCTATCTGCGCCGCTGGAGCCGCATCGAGATCAGCGACAACGCGCTGGTGCTGACCCGCTAACACGTTGCGATCCGGCTGGAAATCGGCTTGGCCCGCGCCCTCGATGATGCATAGATGATCCTGACACCGTCGAACGCAGGACCAGTGCATGGAACATTATCTCGTCTACATCGCCTTCGCGCTGCTTCTGTATTGCATGTACTCGGCCAGGATCGGTTCGTTCGGCATCACCATGCCCATGGTCTGCCTTGCGCTCGGGGTCCTGTTCGGGCTGGTCGATTCCACGCTCGGTCTTGGCGCGGCCACCACCTTTCACCACCTGGCGGAAGTCACGCTTGCGCTGCTGCTCTTTGCCGACGCGACCAGCCTGCGGCGCGACAGCCTGCGAAAGATCGGACAACGCACGCAGCGCATGCTGCTGGTCGGCCTGCCCCTTGCCATCGTCATCGGGGCCTGCGTGAACTGGCTGCTGCTGCCCGATTGGCCACTATGGGAGATTTGCCTGCTGGCCGCGCTCCTCGCCCCGACGGATGCGGCGCTTGGGCAATCGATCCAGTCCAATGACAAAATTCCGCAGGATTACCGTGACGCCATGAACGCGGAAAGCGGGCTGAATGACGGGCTGGCCCTGCCCTTCGTGGTCTTTTTTGCCGGACTCGCGGTGGGCGATTCCGATCCGTCTTCTGGCGGCAGCGTCCTGGTCACGCTGGTGGCCAGGGAAATCTGCATCGGTGCCGCCGTCGGGCTGGCCGGCGGGTTCGTGATCGGCAAGCTGCGCAATCACGTGAACGAGCGCGGGTTGATGGACCCGGAACTCGGTCAGGTTGCCGTTCTGATCCTGGTCGGTTTCGTATATTTCGCGGCCGATCACATCGGGGGCAACGCATTCGTTGCGGTGTTTGTCGCCGGGCTGGCCTATGCCAATACGGTCAAGGCGTCGATACTTCCCGCCCGCCACTTTCTCGAAGGCGATGGCCAGTTTCTCGCCATGCTCAGTTTCTTCTTCATCGGCGTCCTGTTCATCCCCGAGGCGCTTGGCTACATGACCGGGCCGGGGTTGCTCGTGATCCTGCTGTCGCTGCTGGTTGTTCGCCCGCTTGCCATCTGGCTTTCGCTGATGGGAACGCGAACCAGCGCCAATGAAAGGCTCTTCTATGGCTGGTTCGGACCGCGCGGGCTCGCGACGGCGTTGTTCGCGATCTTCGTCGCCACCGATTTCAAGGGAATCGTTATGGTGCAGCAGATCGTCGCCATCGCGATCACCGCAGTGCTGATTTCGGCCTTTGCCCACGGGTTCACGGCCAAATACGCGGCACAGATGTTCCGGCTGGACAAGTCCGGGGAAAACTGAAGCGTTTCAGACCGGCAAACCCGTGGATCAGTGTTCCGCCTTCTTCTCCCAGCGACCGGAATCTTCGGACCAGTATTGCGCCGCGCATCCGGCGCCGGTCAGCGATTTCCACTGCTCGCGCGCGCGCTGCACGGCCGCGGGATCGTTGCCATCGAACAGGATACAGGCCCGTTCAAGGGCGGTCACCTCCGCCGGTTCGATATCCGCCCCGTCGATGGTCATCATGCAATCCGGCGCATTCGCGGCGCGGTCGGTGGTGAGCAGGATCGGCTGGTCCGCATCGTGCGGCCCGCCCGCGATCCCATGCGCCAGAAATCCATCCTCCGGACCAAGCCAGAGCTGTTCATCCAGCCAGTTCATGCGCGCAGTATCGGTGCCGCGCACGGCGACGCGCCAGCCGGCCTGACGCGCCTTGCCCAGCAGCACCGGCAAAGTGCGTTCCAGCGGCTGGCGCGTGAGATGATAGAAATACACCGCCCCCATCACGACACGGCCTTCGGATCGTGGTTTCCCGGCATCGACGCCACGGGCAATGGGCGGAGTTCCGGCATGGTCACGCGACCCCGATCACTCCGGCGCTTCGAACTTGTCCAGCACCAGCCGGTTCAGCGCCGCAACGCCCCAACCGGTCGCGCCCTTGGGGGCAAAGTCGGTGTCGGCCTTGACCGAAGCCACACCGGCGATGTCCAGATGGATCCACGGCGTCTCGTCCTTGATGAAACGCGCGAGGAACTGGGCCGCGGTGATCGACCCGGCCGGGCGGCCGCCGGTGTTCTTGATATCGGCGATGCGCGACTTGATGAGATCGTCATAGGATTTGCCCAGCGGCATCCGCCATGCCCCCTCGCCCTCTGCCGCCGCGGATTTGAGGAAGGCGTTGCAGAGGTCGTCATCATTCGAGAACACCCCGGCGTTGTCGTGGCCAAGCCCGATGATGATCGCGCCGGTCAGCGTCGCGAGATCGATCACGCCCGCGGGGTTGAACCGTTCCTGCGCGTACCAGAGCACGTCACACAGAACCAGACGGCCCTCGGCATCGGTGTTGATCACCTCGACGGTGGTGCCCTTCATCGACGTGATGACATCGCCCGGCCGCGTGGCCGTGCCCGATGGCATGTTCTCGACCAGCCCGACCAATCCGACGACATTGGCCTTTGCCTTGCGCAGCGCAAGGGCGCGCATGGTGCCGGCGACAACCCCGGCGCCGCCCATGTCCATGGTCATGTCTTCCATGCCGCCCGCCGGTTTCAGCGAGATACCGCCGGTGTCAAACACCACGCCCTTGCCGACCAGAGCCAGCGGCGCATCGCCTTCCTTGCCACCGTCCCATTGCATCACCACAACCTTGGATGGGCTGGCAGAGCCCTGCCCGACGCTGAGCAAGGTGCGCATGCCCAGTTCCTCGAGCTTGTCCTCTTCGAGGATCTCGACCTTGAGACCAAGTTCGCGCATCTCGGCCAGACGGTCGGCAAACTCGGTGGTGGTCAGCACGTTTGCCGGCTCGTTCACCAGATCGCGGGTCATGTGCGCGCCCTCGGCGACGGCCAGCAACGGAGCGGCGGCCTCGGAGACCTCATCCGCCCTGGTGTGATAGAGCGTGATCGCACCCGGCGCGTCCTCGGTCTCCTCGTCAGAGGATTTGTGCACGTCAAACCGGTAGTCGCGCAGCACGACTCCCAGGAGCAGTTCCGCCGCCTTGCCGCTGCTGCCTGCCATGATGCTGAGGGCTTTGTCGCCTTTCAGTTTGCCCAGAGCCGCCCCGGCCTTGCGGGCATCGACCGCCGAGACCTTGCGCTCCAGCACGAGGACATCCAGCGCCTCTGCCGCCATGCCGGTCGGCCAGGCCAGCGAGATCACCTGGCCCGACTTGGCCTTGGAGAAACGGTCGCTCTCCAACAGCCGCGCCAGCGCCCCCTTGGTCAGCCGGTTGGCCCGGCGCGCCGCCGGGTTCAGCTTGCCGTCCGGCGCCACTATGATGGCAACCCGCCCCTCGGCGGTGTCCATCACGTCAAGGTCGGTGGTTTCGAATGCAATCGGCGTCAATCGGCTCATCTTCCGGCTCTCCCATCTGGTGTCGCCGCTACAGGTAACGCGGGCGGCACAGCTTGACCAGATAGCAGTTTCCGCCACCTTCGAATTGCATTAGGGTCGCGTTCACGAATTTTGCAGTCGAGCAGGGAGAGCGCGGTGTCACGATACGACAGATACGTCCTGTCGCAGTACCTTGTGTTGTTCGGCTTCTTCTCGTTGATTCTCGTGGCCGTGTTCTGGATCAACCGCGCGGTCGTGCTGTTCGACCGGCTGATCGGGGACGGGCAGTCGGCAATGGTCTTCCTTGAATTCACCGCGCTGACCCTTCCCAACCTGATCCGGATGGTGCTGCCGATGGCGGCGTTTGCGGCCTCGGTCTACGTGACCAACCGGCTGAACTCCGAAAGCGAACTGACGGTGATGCAGGCCACGGGGTCGAGCCCCTGGCAACTGGCCCGCCCTGCGCTGGCCTTCGGGCTGATCACCGCGCTGATGATGAGCATTCTCACCCATGTGCTGATGCCCGCCTCGACCAAGCAACTGGCGATCCGCGAGGCCGAGATCGCCCGCAACGTCACCGCCCGCCTTCTGACCGAAGGCAGTTTCCTGCACCCCGCCAGTGGCGTCACCTTTTACATCCGCCAGATCGACCCGGACGGCCGGTTGAACGGCGTTTTCCTGTCGGATCGACGCGACCCCGAACAACGCGTGACCTATACCGGGGCCGAGGCCTATCTCGTGCGCGAGGGCGATCGCGCCAATCTGATCATGGTGGATGGTATGGCGCAGCGCCTCGACACGGCGACCGAGACCCTCTCGACCACGGTTTTCGCGGATTTTTCGTTCGACATAAGTTCGCTGATCAAGAAGAACGACAATCGCACCCGCAGTATCCGCGCCATTCCGACCCTGGAACTGATGCGGTCGCCGGAGGATATCACCGAGACTGACGGCTATACGCCGGGTCAGATCGCCGAGGAACTGCATCTGCGCTTCGCACGGGCCCTGATCTGCGTGGCGGTGACACTGATCGGGTTCTCGACCCTGATGCTTGGCGGGTTCTCGCGCTTCGGCGTCTGGCGGCAGGCACTTCTGGCGTTCGTGCTGCTGATCTTCCTCGAAATGCTGCGCGGTGTCGTGTCCGATCCGGTTCTGGAGAATGCGAACCGATGGCCGCTGATCTACCTGCCGACTGTCGTCGGACTGATGGTCGCGGTGTTGTTCCTGCGACTCGCCTCGCGGCCGCGCCTTCGGCGCATCAAGCCGAACCCGGCCCCGCCCGCCGAGGTCGCTCCATGATCCTCGACCGGTACTTTGCAAAACGCTTTCTCATCAGTTTCCTGATGATCGGCGCGGTGTTCCTGACGCTGATCATGCTGATCGACCTGATCGAGCAACTGCGCAGGTTCGAGGGCGTCGATGTGAGCTTCGGGCAACTGTTTCGCCTGATGCTGCTCAATGCGCCGGCGGCGGTCAACGAGATCCTGCCGTTGCTGATGATCCTCTCGACCATCGTCCTGTTCATCGGGCTTGCCCGCAGCAGCGAGCTCGTCGTGACGCGCGCAGCGGGGCGATCGGGCATCCGCGCACTGGCGGCGCCGGTGCTGGTGGCGGTGATCATCGGGGGGCTTGCCGTCAGCACGCTGAACCCCATCGTCGCCGCGACCTCCAACCGCTATCAGCAACTGTCCGACACCTATCGCACCGGCGGTCCATCGGCGCTGTCGCTCAGTGGCGAGGGCCTGTGGTTGCGGCAGGGGGCGCTTCAGGGACAGTCGGTCATTCACGCCACCGGCTATGGCGGCGACGAGGAGATGCTGGTGCTCTATGATGTGACCATCCTGGCCTATGCCAAAGATGGCAGTCCGGTGCGGCGTATTCGTGCCGAAAGCGCCACGCTGACCGAGGAGGAATGGATACTGGGCGACGTCAAGCTCTGGCCTCTTGCCGCCGGGCTGAACCCGGAGTCCAACGCCGTCACATATGACACGCTGCGCATTCCGACCACGCTGACCGAGGACCGCATCCGCGACAGTATCGGCAAACCTACCGGCATTTCGGTCTATGACCTGCCGCAGACCATCCGCGAACTGAAACGGGCCGGTTTCTCGACCAAGCGCCAGGAGGTCTGGTTGCAAAGCGAACTGGCGCGGCCACTCTTCCTGGTCGCCATGGTACTGGTCGGGGCCGCCTTTACCATGCGCCACACCCGCTTTGGCGGCACCGGCATCGCGGTGCTGGCCTCGGTGCTTCTGGGTTTCGGGCTGTACTTCATCCGCAACTTTGCGCAAATACTCGGAGAAAATGGCCAGATCCCCGTATTGCTGGCCGCCTGGGCACCGCCGATCGCGTCGATTCTGCTCACCCTCGGGTTACTCTTGCATGCGGAAGACGGATGACGCACACCATCGGCAACGTATTCAGAAGTTTCTTGCTCGCGACCGCAGTCTGGACGGCCGCGCCTGCGGTCGCGCAGCAGGAACCGGACAGCGCCGCGCAGGAAGCGATTCCGGCAATGCTGGTTGCGGACAGCGTCTTTGTCACGCCGGATCGCCAGCTGGTGGCCGAGGGCAATGTCGAGGCGTTTCAGGGCACCACCCGCCTGCGCGCGAAGCGGATCACCTATGATCGCGAAACCGGTCTGCTCTCGATCGAGGGACCGATCTACATCGATGACGGCGACGACGTGGTCATCCTCGCCGATGCCGCGCAGATCGATTCGGACTTTCAGAACGGCCTTTTGACCGGCGCGCGGATGGTGCTGGACGAGCAACTGCAAATGGCCGCCTTGCAGATGAACCGGGTCAGTGGCCGCTATACGCAACTCTTCAAGACCGCCGTGACCTCGTGTCATGTCTGCGAAAACGGACGTCCACCACTCTGGCAGATCAGGGCGCGCAGGGTGATCCACGACCAGGCCGAGAAACAGCTGTATTTCGAGGATGCGCAGTTTCGCATTCTTGACGTGCCGGTGATGTATCTGCCGCGGTTCCGCCTGCCGGATCCGACGCTCGACCGCGCGCGCGGCTTCCTGATCCCGTCGATCCGGACGACCACGCAGCTGAGCACCGGGGTAAGGCTGCCGTATTTCATCCCCTGGGGTGACTCGCGTGATATCACGCTTGCCCCCTATATCTCGTCGCGCACGCGAACGCTCGACTATCGCTACCGGCAGGCGTTCCGCAACGGTCGCATCAACTTTGAGGGAGCCTATACGCGCGACGACCTGCAGCCGGGCGATTCGCGCGGCTACCTGTTCGGCTATGGCGCCTTTGACCTGCCCCGCGATTTCGAATTGAAATTCGATCTGGCGCTGGTTTCAGACGATGCCTACCTGTCCGAATATGACCTGCCGGATCTCGACCGCCTGCGCAGCGAGATCGCGTTGACGCGCGTCAAGCGCGACAGCGCCTTTCAGATCGACCTGATTCACTATCAGTCCCTGCGCGAGGATGACGACGAGACGACGCCCAGCCGCTTTGGCGATGTATTCTACGAGCGCCGGTACTTCCCCCGGGCCATCGGCGGCGAATTGCGGCTGAATTTCGAAGGCCACGGCCATGAACGCGTATCCAGCGTCGATATCGACGGGCGCGATGTCGTGCGTGCGACGGCCGACATAAACTGGCGGCGGACCTGGATTGCAGGCAACGGCCTGCGCACCGATTGGCAAATGGGCGTCACCGGTGACATCTTCAAGATTTACCAGGACAGCGACTATCCCGACGACATCATCCGCACGACCCCGAGTGCGGCGTTGACGTTCAGCTATCCCATGAGCAAGAGCATGGGCAACGGCGTCACGCATTACCTGGGTCCGGTTGTTCAACTCGGTTGGAGCGACGTTCACGGAGACGATCCGCCCAACGACGAAAGCCGATTTGTCGAATTCGATCAGGGAAATCTGCTGGCCCTGTCACGCTTTCCGGCGCCCGACCGCCGCGAGGATGGCGCTGCCCTCGTCTATGGCCTGAACTGGTCGCGCTATGCGCCCTCCGGCTGGCAGGCCTGGGCGACGATCGGCCAGGTATTTCGCAAAACCGAGGACGGCTCTTTCACCGACACGTCCGGGCTGTCGGGAACATCCTCCTCGATCCTGGTGGCAGGGCAGTTTGAGCACGAAAGCGGTCTTTTGCTGATGGGACGCGGTTTGATCGACAATTCGCTCAGCATGAACAAGGCCGAGTTCCGGGGCCGCTGGCGCAATGACCGGCTCGACCTCGCGGGCACCTATCTGTGGCTGGGCACCGATCCCGAGGAAGACCGCGGATCGCCACTTTCCGAAATGTGGTTCGACGGCATGTACGACATAAGCCGAAGCTGGTCCGCGGGCGCCAGTCTGCGGTATGACATCTCCGACCGTCGCGCCACCCGCGCCGGTCTGGGGCTTGTCTACCGCAATGAGTGCGTAACGGTCGATCTTTCGCTCAGTCGCGACTATACGTCATCCACAAGTGTTGAGCCAACAACCGATTTTGGCTTTAGTATCTCGCTACGCGGCTTTGCCGTAGACAGCGGAACCGAAAAATATAGGCGATCATGCAGTTGAACCTTTCTTTCCGAATCTCCTCCGCCGCCAACAGGCTGCGTTCCGGTTTTCTCGCCGCCCTGGCCTTGTCGGCAACAACGGGAATCGCCACTGCGCAGGGGCTGTTTGCCCCGGTAATCATGGTGAACGACCAGGTCATCACCCGCTATGAGCTCGAGCAGCGCGCCGAATTTCTCAGGTTGCTGGGTGTGCCGGGCAATCCGGATCAACTCGCGCGCGAGGCGCTGATCGAGGACCGGCTGAAGTTGCAGGCCGTCAAATCCGTCGATCTGGAAATCACCTCGGAACAGATTGATGCCGGCATAGAAGAACTCTCGTCGCGCACCAATCTTTCACCGGAAGAGTTCATAAAGGAAATCGAAAGGGGGGGAGTTTCGGTCGAAACCCTGCGCGATTTTGCCAAGGTCAACGTGGCGTGGCGCGAATTGATCCGTGGTCTCTATCTGTCGCGCGCACGTCCGAGCGAAGCCGAGATCGACCGCGCCATAGGCAGCGGCGGACGCGGCGGGCTGCGCGTGCTGCTCTCGGAAATCGTGATCCCGGTCACGCCACAGACGCAGGACCAGGTTGACGAACTGGCCGGGCAGCTGGCCCAGCTCAGGAGCTTTGCCGCATTCTCCGACGCCGCAAGCAAATACTCGGCGACACAAACCCGCAACAACGGTGGTCGTATGGAGTGGATCGACCTGAATGCCCTGCCACCGGGGCTTCGTCCGCTGATCCTCGCCCTGTCCCCGGGCGAGGTGACCGACCCGATTTCGCTGGCCGAAGCGGTTGCCCTGTTCCAGCTTCGGGACATCAGGGAAGCCGCCGTGAGCACGCCGCGCTATTCCAAGATCGACTATGCGCTCTACTATCTGCCCGGCGGCCGGACGCCCGAGGCGCTTGGCAAGGCGGCGCGGATTGCAAACGACATCGACACCTGTGACGATCTCTATGGCATCGCCAAAGGTCAGCCGCCGTCGCAACTGGAGCGGTTGAGCCAGGCCCCGTCGCAGATTCCGCGTGACGTCGCCGTCGAATTGGCCAAGCTCGACGAGGGTGAGGTATCCACCGCACTGACCCGCTCCAACGGTCAAACGCTCGTGCTGCTGATGATGTGCGGGCGCACCGCCGAAGCCAACGAAGAGGCCACCCGCGAGCAGGTTGCGCAATCGCTGATCCAGCAGCGCCTCACCGCCTATGCCGACAGCTATCTCGACCAGCTTCAGGCCGACGCCATCATCGTCGAAAAATGACCGCGCCGATTGCGCTGACCTGCGGGGATCCTGCCGGGATCGGCCCGGAACTTGCCGTCAGGGCATGGCAGGTGCTCGGCCCGGAATGTCCGTTCTTCTGGATCGGTGACCCGCGTCATCTCCCCCCGGACACGCCGATTGCCGAAATCGACAACGCCGGGCAAGCCTGCGCTGCATCTCGACGCGGGCTGCCGGTGCTGGCACATCGGTTTGCGTCTCCGGCGACGCCCGGCCAACCGGACCTTGCGAACGCGGCGGATGTCATCGAGGTGATCAAACGCGCCGTGGCGCTGGTGCAATCCGGCGAGGCCGCTGCGATCTGCACCGCGCCGATCAGCAAGAAGGTGCTGATAGACGGTGCCGATTTCGCCTATCCCGGCCACACCGAATTTCTCGCAGCCCTCGCCGGATGCGAACGCGTCGTGATGATGCTGGCCAGCGCGCGCCTGAGGGTGGTGCCCGCAACGATTCATATCGCTCTTGCCGATGTGCCGCGCCTGCTGACGCCGGATTTGCTGCGCGACACCATCAGGATCACCGCAAATGGGCTGCGCCGGCAATTCGGCATCCCCCACCCCCGCATCGCCGTTGCCGGGCTCAACCCGCACGCGGGCGAAGGCGGCGCCATGGGCGACGAAGAACGCGACTGGATCGCACCATTGCTCGGTGAACTGTCAGATGAACACGCGACGCTGACCGGCCCCCACCCTGCGGATACCCTGTTTCACGCGGCGGCGCGCGCGAACTATGACGCGGTGATCGCGATGTATCACGATCAGGCGCTGATCCCGATCAAGACCCTGGATTTCGATCTCGGGGTCAATATCACGCTTGGCCTGCCGTTCATCCGGACCTCTCCGGATCATGGCACCGCGTTCGACATCGCGGGCCGGGGCCATGCCAATCCCGGCAGCCTGATCGAAGCGCTGAAATGCGCGCGGACGATGGCGTCCCGATCCGCCGGAGCGCGCAGCGGCGATCATGGAGACAACCCGCGATGAGCGCCATCGACGACCTGCCCCCCTTGCGCGAGGTCATCGCGACCCATCAGTTGTCGGCACGCAAATCACTGGGACAGAATTTTTTGCTGGATCTCAACCTGACGGCCAAGATTGCGCGACAGGCGGGCAAGCTCGACGAATGCGACGTACTGGAAATCGGGCCCGGTCCCGGCGGCCTGACGCGGGGCCTGCTCTCGGAGGGCGCGCGCAGGGTGCTCGCGGTGGAAAAAGACAGCCGCTGCATCCCTGCCCTGCAGGAGATCGCGGCGGCCTGTCCGGGGCGGCTCGAGATCCTCGAAGGCGATGCGCTCGAAATCGACCCGCTGGCCCACCTGACGCCACCGATCAGGATCGCGGCCAACCTGCCCTATAACGTGGGAACCGAGTTGCTGATCCGCTGGCTGACCCCGCCGGAATGGCCGCCTTTCTGGCAGAGCCTGACGCTGATGTTTCAGCGCGAGGTGGTGGAGCGGATCGTGGCGCGGCCCGGCACCAAAGCCTATGGACGGCTGGCCATTCTCGCGCAATGGCGCGCCGAGGCACGCATCGCGATGAGTCTGCCGCCCGGAGCCTTTACGCCGCCCCCCAAGGTTTCAAGCGCGGTGGTGCATCTGACCGCCCTGCCCGAACCACGCTATCCGGCAAACGCAAAAACACTCGAGCGGGTCGTCGCCGCCGCGTTCAACCAGCGGCGCAAGATGCTGCGCGCCGCATTGCGCGGGCTTGCTCCCGATATCGAGGATCGGCTGATCGCGGTTGGCCTGCGCCCGACGGACCGTGCCGAACAGGTCCCGCTGGAAGGGTTCTGCGCTTTGGCCCGCAATCTCGACGGCTGACGAAAGCGGCGATGTCGTGCCGCGCGCTTGCAAGGCGCCGCCTGTGACCGCTCTATTCGGCGGCCTCGGGGCTGCCACCGTCCGGATTATCCGTCGCCTCGGCCTTTGCTGCCGTCTTGGCCTTGGTCGTGGTCCGCGGCTTCCTGCTCGGAGCAGAGGTCTTCTTGGGCGCGGCCTCTGTCTCGTTGGGGGCGTCCGCCTTGGTCGCCGGTTTGCGCGTGCGCGGTTTCCGGGCCGGTTTCTTCGCCTTGTTCTCGGGCGTTTCCACCAGGCCGCTCTCGTCGCTTTCGTCGTTGCTCAGGTCAAGAACGTCGGGTTGCGGCGCGGCCCCCGGATCGGGCTGATGCTGATGCTGATGCTGGGGCTGGGCCACTGCCTCGGGTTCAGGTGCCTGGCTTGCTGCCGCGGCAGCAGCCTCACGTTCCTGCCGTTCGGCGCGTTCGCGATCCCGTTCCGCCTGTCTCTCGCGGTTCTGGCGTTCCTGCTCTTCGCGGCGGCTTTCCATTTCCCGTTGCGCCTCGCTCAGAAGGCGCAGGTAATGCTCGGCATGCTGCTGGAAATTCTCGGTCGCCACGCGATCATTGGACAACTGCGCATCACGTGCCAGTTGGTTGTATTTCTCGATGATCTGCTGTGGCGTGCCGCGTACTTTGCCTTCCGGGCCGGAACTGTCGAAAACCCGGTTGATGACATTTCCACCACCTTGCGACCGGTTGCGGTTGGACTTTGACCGCGAACGTGATTTGGACGATCTCATATGCTTAGTGTCAGCCTTGTATTCGCTGTCTTTTGATCCGCTTCACGCCTCGTGCGTTCAAGTAAACACCGGATCATCGACTTTTTGGGCTTGGCGTTGCACGCGTGCTCGCTGAGCATCTTTCGGGGCAACTTCCTTGAGTAACCATGTCCGGCAGTCGCAGACAAGTCTTTCTGAACATTTTTCGCGCAAATTTGCCTGAAATCGTGGTTTTCAGCCGCAGTTTACATAAAAATCACGGGGCTGATGCGCGGATGACACGCGGGCGGCCATCGAGGTCGTGAATCACGTCGACATCGTCAAATCCCGCCGCGACCAGCAGCGCGCTGACCGCGTCTGCCTGTGTCGGGCCAATCTCGACGAGCACCCGCCCACCGGGGCTGAGGTGCTGCAACGCGCGCGAAGCAATCGCCCGATAGGCCCCCAGCCCGTCGCCCCCGTCGGTGAGCGCCATCTCAGGCTCGTGCCGGCGCACTTCATCCTGAAGTCCTGGCATCTCGTCGCGTGCGATATAGGGCGGGTTCGACACGATCAGGTCGAACGCACCGGACACCGCCTCGAACCAGTCCGAGCGCAGGATCTCGGCGCGCGATTGTACATTGTAAAGGACGGCGTTGGCGCTGGCCTGCAAACAGGCCGCCTCGCTCAGGTCCACGCCCATCCCGGTTGCCCGAGGCATTTCGGCCAGCAGCGTCACCAGGATGCAGCCCGATCCCACGCCGAGATCGAGCACCCGCGAAAACGGTTTTGACAAGGCCGCTTCGATCAGCGTTTCGGTTTCCGGCCTTGGATCAAGCACTTCGCCGCTAATCTTGAAGCGGCGCCCATAGAATTGCCGCTCGCCCACCAGATGCGAGACCGGCACCCGGATAGCCCGCAGCGCAATCAGTTGTTCATAGCGTTCGCCGATATCCGGAGCGAGGTCCTCCGGCGCAATCAGGGTCACGCGCGCAGCCTCGATCCGCGCGGCATGGGCCAGCAGGATCCGCGCATCCCGCGCCGGCTCGGCGACGCCGGCCGCCCGCAGGCGGGCGGTTGCGGCCACCATGGCCTGCGCCGCGGTCGTCACGCGCCCATCTCGGCGAGCAGCCGGGCCTGATCGTCGGCGGTCAGCGCGTCGATCACCTCGTCCAGATCGCCCTGCATCACCTGATCGAGCTTGTAGAGCGTCAGGTTGATTCGGTGATCGGTCATCCGGCCCTGCGGGAAATTGTAGGTCCGGATTCGTTCGGACCGGTCGCCGCTGCCCACCTGCGCCGCGCGATCCGCGGACCGTTCGCTGTCAACCCGCTGACGTTCCATGTCATAGAGCCGTGTCTTGAGCACCTGCATGGCGATCTCGCGATTGCGATGCTGGCTTTTCTCGGAGCTGGTGACGACGATCCCGGTCGGCAGGTGGGTGATGCGTACGGCGGAATCGGTGGTGTTCACGTGCTGCCCGCCTGCGCCCGAGCTGCGCATCGTGTCGATCCGCAGGTCATTCGCGTCGATCTGGATGTCCACATCCTCGGCCTCGGGCAACACCGCCACGGTCGCGGCAGAGGTGTGAATGCGCCCGCCGCTTTCGGTCGTCGGCACGCGCTGCACCCTGTGCACACCGCTTTCGTATTTCATGCGGGCGAACACGTTCTGGCCCTTGATATGGGCAACGACTTCCTTGATCCCGCCCAGTTCGGTGGCCTGTTCCTCGATGATGTCGAAACCCCAACCACGGGTCTCGGCGTATCGCTGGTACATCCGCAGAAGATCGGCGGCGAACAACGCGGCCTCGTCCCCGCCCGTCCCCGGACGAATCTCGAGCATTGCAGGGCGCGCATCGGCCTCGTCACGCGGCAACAGGCTGAGTTGCAGCGCGTGTTCCGCTTCTGGCAGTCGCGCGCGCAGCAGCGGCAATTCTTCCTCGGCCAGTTCCTTCATGTCGGGATCGGCCAGCATCGTCTCGGCCTCGGCCAGTTCTTCGCGCAGGCGACGATAGGTCTCGATCTGTTCGACCACGGGGCGCAGGTCGGAATACTCCTTGGCGAGCGCGGCAATGTCGCCGCCGCTGGCGCCATCGGCCATTGCGGCTTCAAGGAACTGAAACCGCTGGTTGATCTGTTCTAGGCGTTCTTCAGGGACCATCTGCGGGGTTTCTTATATCAGGGGTCTTTGGTCAAGGGGCAGGCTGTGCTAGGATCCCGCCATGAGAGGTGTTTTCCTGCCGATACTGCTCGCGTGCGCATCCCCGGCCTTTGCCGATGTGACCGGTCCGGGCGGCAAGGTGCAGGAGTGCTACTGCACCGACAAGAGCGGCGCGCGGGTCGATCTGGGTGAAACCATCTGCCTGCAGGTCGATGGCCGCATGTTCATGGCCCAGTGCCAGATGTCGCTGAACGTTCCGATGTGGCGCGAGATCCGCGAAGGATGCCTGTCATCACGGCTCCAGGGCATCGATCCAGTTCTCGACGCGGGCGCGGTTCACCCCCAGATCTGATTTTCCGAACCGCGCACGGCCATAGATTTCCAGGCGGTCGCCCGCCTGCCGCGCCGTCGTGTAATCCGGAAAACCAAAGACGACGGATCGGGTGACATAGGTGACCATCCCCTCGTCCACCGACCCGAACAGCCGTTTGGTATGCGGCTCCGCGACGGCAATCGCGTCAAACCGGGCCAGACCGTCATCGCCCGTGTCGACGACGCGACTCACGCCATTTGCAAAATCACCGGCCTGCAGGCCGTCAGGCGTCTGATGCCATTTTCCCGGATCGCTGGGCGCAAGCCGGACATAGCCCATCGCCACGACAGCAAGCGTTACACAGACCCACAAGATCACCATCACACGTCTCATTTCCCCGTCTCACAAGCCATCTGCCATCGGCCTACGCGGCCTCGGTCACGGAGAGCGGCTGCGCCCGCTCCACGAGGCGCACGAAGAACGAGGCCCCGACCGGTGCAACATCATCGTTGAAATTATACGCCGGGTGATGCAGCCCGGCGGTATCGCCCTGCCCCAGGAACAGATAGGCACCCGGCCGTTCCTGCAGCATGTAGGAGAAATCCTCTGCCCCCATTTCGCGCCCGGCCTCTGCCATCACGCGGCCCTCGCCAGAGATTTCGCGGGCAATCTCCGCCGCGAATGCGGTTTTTTCCGGATCGTTGACCGTCGCCGGATAGCCGACCTCGTAGCGAAGCTCGGCGGTGACACCATAGCTCGTCGCCTGCCCCGCGACGATGGCGGCCATGCGCTCCTGCACCATCTGCTGAACCCGGCGATCAAAGGTGCGCACGGTGCCGTTGATATAGGCGGTGTCGGGGATCACGTTGTCCACGGTGCCGGTGTGAATCTGCGTCACCGAGACAACCAGATCGTCCAGCGCATAATGGTTGCGGCTCACGATGGTCTGTATCGCCTGCGCAATGCCGCAGGCGGCCATCACCGGATCACGGGTTTCATGCGGCATTGCGCCGTGCCCGCCGATCCCCTGAATGTCGATATGGAAGGTATCCACCGCCGCCATCAGCGCCCCGGGCGTGGTGTAAAAGCCACCTTCCTCGAACCCCGGCGCGTTGTGCAACGCATAGACCTGCGAGATCCCGTAGCGGTCGAGAATACCTTCCTGCACCATGATCTCGGCACCCCCGCCCGACTCTTCGGCAGGCTGAAAAATGAGCGCCACACGCCCGGCAAAATTGCGGGTTTCCGCAAGATAACGCGCCGCGCCGAGCAGCATCGTCGTATGGCCATCATGGCCGCAGGCGTGCATCTTGCCGTCATGGGTGCTGGCGTAGTCAAGGCCGGTTTCCTCGGTGATCGGCAAGCCGTCGAAATCCGCGCGCAAGCCTATGGTCGGACCCGCTTCGCTGCCCTCGATCAGCGCGACGATGCCCGTCTGCGCGATGCCCTCCTCGACCGAATCCACCCCGAATTCGCGCAGCCGTTCGGCGATGAACGCCGCCGTCTTGGGACAATCGAAACCCAGTTCCGGAATACTGTGCAGGTAGCGCCGCCATTCGCTCATTTCGGCAGAAAAATCGGCAATGCGGTTGACGACGGGCATGGGGTGGACTCCTGTCTCGCGGAATGGATGATTCATCTGACACAGGAACAGAGGCCGCCGCAATGCCCGATGATACGCTGATACATGACCGGAACGCAGGAATAGAACGGTTGCTGGAAATCATGCGTCGCCTGCGCGATCCCGAGACCGGATGTCCCTGGGATATCGAACAGGATTTCGCCTCGATCGCGCCCTATACGATTGAAGAGGCCTATGAGGTTGCCGACGCGATCGATCGCCGGGACTGGAACGAATTGCAGGGTGAACTGGGCGATCTGCTGTTGCAGACCGTCTATCACACACAGATGGGCCAGGAAGCCGGTCACTTCGACTTTCAATCGGTGGTGCGGGCGATCTCCGACAAGATGGTCGCGCGCCACCCGCATGTCTTTGGCGATGAATCCCGCGACAAGTCAGCGCGACAGCAGACAGCCGACTGGGAGGCGATCAAGGCCGAGGAACGGGCGGGCAAGGCACAGCAGGGCACGCTTGATGGCGTCGCGGTGGGCCTGCCTGCGTTGCTGCGGGCCTACAAGCTGCAAAAGCGTGCTGCCCGCGTCGGATTCGACTGGCCCGATGCGTCGCATGTCCTGAACAAGATCAACGAGGAATGCGCCGAACTGGTCGAGGCACGCGATGCGCAGGACACCGAGCATGCAGAAGAGGAATTTGGCGATCTGCTTTTCGTGATGGCCAATCTCGCGCGTCACATGGGCATAGATCCCGAGGCCGCCCTGCGCCGCGCCAATGCCAAGTTCATCCGGCGGTTCCAGGGGGTAGAAATGCATCTGGCAGAACGGGGAAAATCGCCAAAAGACAGCGATCTGGCCGAAATGGACCTGCTGTGGAACAGGGTCAAGGATGCCGAAAAAGCGGCAAGGGCCTGAAGGGGAAACGAATGGTCGTTCATATCGACGCGTACAAGATCGCCTACATGCCGCTTCCGAAAGCGGCCTGCACCTCGGTAAAGGCCGGGCTGGCGCTGGTCGATCCGGCCATCGACACATCGCTTGCGGTTATCGCGGCAAACCCCGACATCGTGCATCGCTATTACCAGACCCGACGGTTTCGTCCGCACCGGTGGCAGGCCTACGACGGCTGGTGGCGTTTTGCCGTTGTCCGCGATCCTCTCAAGCGCCTGTTATCGGCCTACACCGACCGCGTGGTGAAACGACGGGATCTCCACAAGAGCCCGAAGCTCAAGCGCCAAGACGCCACCCTGCCCCGCGATCCGGACCCGGATTTCTTTTTCCGGCACTTGCCCGAATACCGACGTGCTGCGTCGGTTATCAAGCATCATGTTCTGCCCGCCCACCTGTTCATCGGATTGAAACCGCATCAATATGATCGCGTCTACAAGATCGAGGACATGGGCGAACTGGCCCGCGACCTTGCCGAACGGATCGGTCTGGACGTCACCCTGCCCCGCTTCAACGAAAGTTCGGACAAACTGCATTATGCCGACCTTCAGCCCGAAACCCAAAGCTGCATTCGCGAATTTCTGAACCAGGATTACGAACAACTGGACGCATACTATCCACGACCGTGGTAGCTGGGATGGCCAGCGCGCTGGACAAAGCACCGGAGGATTGACACTGTTTCCCCTTGTCGAAGTGAAAGGCACATCATGAGCATGCGCAAGATCATCATCGATACCGATCCGGGACAGGACGATGCGGTCGCGATCCTGCTCGCGCTTGCCAGCCCGGACGAGATCGATGTCCTTGGAATCACCGCCGTTGCCGGCAATGTGCCTCTGGCGCTGACGGCAAGAAATGCGCGCATCGTCTGTGAACTGGCGGGCCGGTCGGACATTGCCGTCCATGCGGGCTGTGACCGTCCCCTCGGTCGCCCGCTGGTCACTGCAGAGCATGTTCACGGCGAAACCGGGCTGAATGGTCCGGTGCTGCCCGACCCCGTGATGCCGCTGCAAGAGGAACACGCGGTCGATTTCATCATTCGCACCTTGCGCACGCAGGATGGCGGCACGGTGACGCTCTGCCCGCTGGGGCCGCTCACCAATATCGCGATGGCGCTGGTCAAGGCCCCCGATATCGCCGAACGCATCGCGGAAATCGTGCTGATGGGTGGTGCCTATTTCGAGGTGGGCAATATTACCCCGGCCGCCGAATTCAACATCTATGTCGATCCGCAGGCCGCTGATATCGTGTTCAAATCCGGCGTTCCGATCACCGTGATGCCGCTGGATGTCACGCACAAGGTGCTGGTCACGCGCCCGCGCAACGATGCGTTTCGCGCATTGGGCACCCGCGTCGGCACGGCAGTGGCCGAGATGACCGATTTCTTCGAACGCTTCGACAAGGAAAAATACGGCAGCCAGGGCGCACCGTTGCACGACCCCTGCGTCATCGCCTACCTGATCAGGCCCGATCTGTTCACCGGTCGCCATGTGAATGTCGAGATCGAGACCAACTCGGAACTGACGCTCGGCATGACCGTCGCGGACTGGTGGGGCGTGACCGACCGCGCGCCAAATGCGATGTTCATGGGGGATGTCGATTCCGATGGTTTCTTCGCCCTTTTGACCGAACGCCTTGCCAGGTTGTGATCATCGCCGACCGCCACCCATTGTTTGCACAGAACCGAAAGCAGCCCCATGAGCGCCTCTCTCCATCTTGCCAAGCCCGATGATCTGGACCGCCTGACCACTCTGGTGGCAGCCTTTCACGCCGAACAGGGGATCGAACAATCGGACGAGGCCCGGCGCGCCGGTCTGGCGCCGTTGCTCGACGGTATTCCACATGGCGCCGCCTATCTGATCGGCCCGGCGCGCGCCCCGATCGGCTACGTGATCATCACCTTTGGCTGGTCCGTGGAATTCGGCGGTCTGGACGGGATCATCGACGAGATCTACCTGCGCCCGCCGGTGCGCAAGCGCGGCATCGCGACCGAGGTTCTGATCAGCCTGCCCAAGGCGCTCGCCGAAGCGGGCGTCAAGGGCCTGCATCTCGAAGTCGATCGCGAAAATGAAACTGCGCAAAAGCTCTATGCCCGCGCGGGTTTCCGCGCACGCGAGCGCTACATGCTGATGAGCAGAACCCTGTAGGACACGCGCCGGTAAACACTTGCAACGGGCTGTGAAACCTCGTGAGACCCGCCGCAGAGCTCGGTGTCGATAGTCGGGGCATTTGCCCTTTCGGGTCACGAAATGCGCATCGATACCGCTGAGCCCTGGCTCGGTTTGCCCGCCTCTAGAGGGCAAACACCTTATCTGCACTCGCCGCGCGGGTGTGCCGCTTCTGTGCCGCTTCATGAAAACCTAAACGTCGGCTTGGAGCCCACACCTACCAAGTCTCTGCGATATGGCGAATGGCGGCTTTCAGAGGTTGCACATGCAAGGGCTTATGCGCCTAAATCCGGCGACCAATGAAATATTCCTAGTGAACTACCCGCAGCCTTCCACTATATATTGCATTGAGGACTACATATGTGGATAGCATGGAAGTCGGGTTTGTATAAGCGGAAGTGTTGTTGCAAAAAGTGAGGCTGGCATAGTTCCCCCAGTTGGCTCTGAAGTCACTATATGGATGGATAGCTATGAAAAAGTTATAGAGGCAGGAACTATTTTGACATTCACGGTCAGTGATGAGTTTCGACCGTACTACGATTTCACGTCCGACGTTGCTTATGCCGACGTGAACAGTTGGGAAGTTCACAAACCTCATGAGGAGTCCGACAATTGGTCAAGCATTGGTGGAACGGCACTTTTGTCCCCTACGACAACGATGATGACAATGGGGTCATCTTGATTGGAGGGTATTATGAACGTCACTGGTCTGCCAGGTTTGCGCGAGCTGTGTTCAGTTTCGTTTCTCGGGAGTGGAAATGGGTGATCGGAACTTCACTTGCGGTCTTGGGGCTGGCAATGACCTACGCTCGTTTCTTTTGAGATCGCGTTGCAAATATCATGATTTATGCACCGGTTAAGAACCTCACGAATACACGCAACCTTTGTGGTGCATAAATCTGGTGCGGGCGTAGGCCTATGTGATGTCGTGCTGCCAAAAGCGGACATCTAAACCGACAATCTCGACGGCCGCAAAGTCCCGCATATCTGCTCCTCAGCTGCGTCCGCCCGGACAGAACCCGTGACGAAAAAGGGCACTTTCGTTGCCGCTCCAAAATCGGGGCGCGTGTTTTCAAGGCGTTGGCAAAGGCCAAATCCTGTGACTCTCGACACTCGGCGGCGAACGCTTCCCACGCCAGCGCGGGGCCCTGGATACCGCCCGTCAGCCGCGCAGGATCGAGCGACCCGCGTATTCGGCAACCTCGCCGAGCGCCTCTTCAATGCGGATCAGCTGGTTGTACTTGGCCAGCCGGTCCGAACGGGCCAGCGACCCGGTCTTGATCTGTCCGCAATTGGTGGCGACGGCGAGGTCGGCAATGGTGGCGTCCTCGGTCTCGCCCGACCGGTGACTCATCACGTTGGTATAGCGCGCGCGATGCGCCATATCGACCGCCCGCAGGGTTTCCGTCAGGCTTCCGATCTGGTTCACCTTGACCAGCATCGAGTTCGCGCAACCCCGGCTGATGCCCTCGGCCAGACGCGCGGGGTTGGTGACGAACAGATCATCGCCCACCAGCTGCACCTTGTCGCCAAGCGCCTCGGTCAGTGCCTTCCAGCCGTCCCAGTCGTCTTCGCCCATGCCATCCTCGATCGAGATGATCGGGTAATCCTTGACCAGCGCGGCCAGGTAATCGGCATTTTCCTCGCTGCTCAGGGTCTTGCCCTCGCCCGCGAGCACGTATTTCCCGTCCTTGAAATATTCGGTCGCGGCGCAATCCAGCGCCAGGTAAATGTCGTCGCCCGGCTTGTATCCGGCCTTTTCGATGGACTTCAGCACGAAATCGAGCGCGTCGCGGGTACTGCCCAGTTCGGGGGCAAATCCGCCTTCATCGCCCAGACCGGTGGACATGCCCGCCGCCGACAGTTCCTTTTTCAGGGTGTGGAACACTTCCGAGCCCATGCGCACCGCTTCGCGGATATTGGTCGCGCTGACCGGCATGATCATGAATTCCTGGATGTCGATCGGGTTGTCCGCATGTTCGCCGCCATTGATGATATTCATCATCGGCACCGGCAGAACACGCGCCGACGTCCCGCCAACATAACGGAACAGGGGCTGCGTCGTGAAATCCGCCGCCGCCTTGGCCACCGCGAGGCTGACACCGAGAATGGCATTGGCGCCCAGACGCCCCTTGTTCTCGGTCCCGTCCAGTTCGATCATCGCGGTGTCGATGGCCACCTGTTCGGTTGCATCGAACCCGACGAGTTCCTCGGCGATTTCACCATTCACCGCCGCCACGGCTTCGAGCACGCCCTTGCCCATATAACGCGATTTGTCGCCGTCGCGCCGTTCGACCGCTTCGTAGGCTCCGGTCGAGGCACCCGAGGGAACCGCCGCCCGGCCCATGGTGCCGTCTTCCAGAATGACGTCCACTTCGACGGTCGGGTTGCCCCGGCTGTCCAGGATCTCGCGGGCATGGATGTCGATAATCGTGCTCATGTCGGTCTGTCCTCAAATAGATTTGGGCGCTTCATACCCGTGCGATGCCCCAAGGGAAAGAGACCTTTGCCGCCCCTGACGCAGTTTGCGTTCGCGCCAGAGCGTGTAGATGCCCGAGCCGACGATGATCGCCGCGCCTGTCAGCATCGTCAGATCGGGCGTTTCACGAAACACCAGCATACCGATCACCAGCGCAAAGATCAGTCGGCTGTAGCGGAACGGCGTCACAAACGACACTTCGCCGATCCGCATCGCCGCGACGATGGCGTAATAGGATGCAACCGCCATGACGACCGCGCCGAAGATCAGTCCCCAATGGGACCCTACGGGCATGACAAAACCGCTCGGGCTGTAAATCGACAGCAGAATCGCCGCGGGGATCAGGGTCAGGAAGGCGAGGAAACTGAGCTGAAAGGACGAGGTCGCGCGCGGCACGTTGCGCGTGGCCAGGTCGCGCACGGCCAGCCCGGCCACCCCCATGACGGCGAACAGCGATAGCGGATCGAACGCATCCATGCCGGGCCGGATGATCATCAGCACCCCGAAAAACCCGGCGAGGATCGCGCTCCAGCGCCGCCACCCCACCGGCTCGTGAAAGAACAGGGCCGCGCCCAGGGTCACCGCGAGCGGCGTCGCCTGAAGGATCGCCGAAGCCGAAGACAGCGGTGTCAGCGCAATGGCCGTCACGAAACCCACCGTGCCGATCAGTTCACCGAGATTGCGCACCAGCACCGTCGGACTCAGCGCCGCGCGCGGAAACAGTACCTCCCGGCGCAACAGCGTCAGCGCGCCAAAGACAATTCCTCCGCCCATGCCGAGTATGCCGATGATCTGCCACGTCGGGAAAACACCGGCCAGCAGTTTCACGAACATGTCCTCGATCGCAAAGCCAAGCATCGCCAGTGTCATCAACGCAGCACCGCGCAGATTTTCCATGGAGTTCTCTTTCGGAAATCAGGGTTGTGAACTGCCTGTGTCCGAAATTCGAAGCATGCACAAGATCGGGTTGCACTCCGTGCATGGCACCCCTGCAACAGCCGCGCGAGATTGTGAAGGGTGAGGTCCGGTGATAGGCACGGTTTCATGCCGCTCCCGTCCTCCTTGTCCGCTGCCGGAACCACGATCGTCACCATCCTTGTCGGGCTGTGCGGTGCCGCCCTGGCCTATCTGGTGTCGCTGCCAGCCTGGGTTCTGCTCGGGCCTGCCCTGGCCTCCAGCGTGGCCAGCCTGTCGGGGATGCGACTGGCCATCGCTCCGCCGGTGCGGGACATGTGTTTCATCGTACTGGGCATCGGGATCGGCACGGGTTTCGCACCCGACACCGGCGCAGCCATCGCGCGCTGGCCCCTGGCGTTTGTGGTGTTGGCGATCGCCCTGCTGGTGACGATGATCCTCTGCCGCGAGGTGCTCCGGCGCGGTTTCGGCTTCGACATGCGCAGCGCCACACTTGCCGCCGCGCCCGGCCACCTGAGCTTTGTGCTTGGCCTTGCAACCGATCTCAACATCGACGTCGCGCGGATCACCGTGGTGCAATCCATCCGGCTGCTGTTCCTGACCCTCTCGGTGCCGTTCATCGCCGTCGCGATGGGGTATGAATTCACCGAACTCACCCTGTCGAACGACGCACCGCTGGCGGCGGGGGCGCTGGCGGCGCTGGCAATTGCCGCGACCGTCGTTGGTCTCGTGTTCAAACGCCTGCGTTTTCCGGCTCCGCTGTTGCTGGCCGCGATGGTGGTCTCGGCCATCGGCCATGTGACCGAACTGAGTGCGGGCGCGGTGCCGGACATGCTGCTTGCGCCTGCCTTCCTGATCCTTGGCACGATGATCGGAACACGGTTCTCCGGCATGTCGCGCCGCAGTTTCCTGGGATCGCTCCTTGCCGGGCTCAGCACCACGCTGGTTGCGGTCGGGGTCACGACGCTGGCTGCTGTTCCGGTTGCAATGGCGCTTGGGATGCCGACCGCGCATGTGCTCGCCGCCTTTGCGCCCGGGGGTCTGGAAACCATGATCGCCCTCGGCGCGACGATGGCCGCCAGCCCCGGCTTTGTCGCCGCCTGTCACGTCGCCCGGCTGCTGATCCTGATCGTATTGATCCCGATCCTGCTCGGACGACGCGCGCCCGCCTAACGCTTGCGGATCGGCACCCCGTAGAGTTCGAGCTTGTGCCCGCGCAATTCATAGCCCAGCTTGGCCGCGATCTTTTCCTGCAAGGCTTCGATGTCCGGATCGACAAATTCGATCACATCGCCGGAATGCATGTCGATCAGGTGGTCGTGATGCTCACGCTCGGCGTCTTCGTAGCGCGCCCGACCGTCACCGAATTCGAGCCGGTCGAGAATGCCCGCCTCCTCGAACAGCTTGACCGTCCGGTAAACCGTGGCGATGGAAATCCCGGCATCGAGCGCGCTGGCACGTGCATAGAGTTCTTCCACGTCCGGGTGATCGGTGCTGTCCTGCAACACCTGCGCGATGATCCGGCGCTGTCCGGTCATGCGCAGGCCCTTGGCCTCGCAGCGGGCGCTGATCGTGTCTGTCATGTCTGTCCTTCTCGGCGCGGGCGTCGCCGCGGGTTTAAAGCATCCCGGCCCACAGGAAAAGGGCAAGGCGCAGCGGTTCGCAGCCGCAGATGCAACACGGTCGCAACCCTGCGGCGACCAGGCGGGTTGACTCGCGTCCCGGAAACGCCCATGTCACACGCAAGCGTTATCTTCTGCCGCGTGAGCAGGAAAGATCGAGAGCGGACACACCGCCCGGCCGCGAGACGGCCCGAATTCAAGATAGCGATACCGTGTTCCCAAGATCACGCGTGGGGCCAAACGCGCCGGACCAGTCCGTTTGCGGCATTCTGCCGTCGGACCGAGAGGGATGGCGCTTCCCCATCCTGACCGCAAGGGCGGTCGGGCGAACGGCCTGCGGTTTGCAGGTCCGAAAGGATATGAATTGAGCGATTTCGACATGATGGGCCTGCCCGCCAAGCTGGTGGCACGCCTTGCCGACATGGGCATTACCGAACCGACCCCGATCCAGAAACAGGCGATCCCGCACGCATTGAACGGGCGCGACGTGATGGGGCTGGCACAGACCGGCACCGGCAAGACGGCGGCCTTTGGCCTGCCTCTGGTCACCCGGATGCTGGAGTTCGGCCGCAAACCCGAGAAATACACCGTGCGCGGACTCGTGCTCGCCCCCACCCGTGAACTGGCCGGCCAGATCGCGCAGAACCTGCGGGCGATGTGCGAGAATACGCCGCTCAAGGTCGGCGTGGTGGTCGGTGGCCAGTCGATCAACGCACAGATGTCGCGGCTCGAGCGCGGCACCGATCTGCTGGTGGCCACGCCGGGGCGATTGCTCGACCTGATGGACCGGCGCGCCCTGACACTTGAGACCTGCAGTTTCCTCGTGCTCGACGAGGCCGACCAGATGCTGGACATGGGCTTTATTCACGCCCTGCGCAAAATCGCCGCGATGCTCCCGAAGGAGCGGCAGACCATGCTGTTCTCGGCCACCATGTCCAAACAGATGAACGAGATCGCGCAGAGTTACCTGGATCGCCCGATCCGCGTCGAAGTGACGCCGCCGGGCAAGGCCGCCGACAAGGTGACGCAAGAGGTGCATTTTATCGCCAAGTCGGAAAAGGCCAACCTGCTGATCGAATTGCTCGGCGAGCACATGGAAGAACGCGCGCTGGTGTTCGGACGCACCAAGCACGGGTCGGAAAAGCTGATGAAGCTGCTCGACAAGCGGGGCTTTGCAACGGCGTCGATCCACGGCAACAAGAGCCAGGGCCAGCGCGACCGCGCCATCGCCGCGTTCAAGTCGGGCGACATCAAGGTGCTGGTGGCTACCGACGTGGCGGCGCGGGGGCTGGATATTCCCGATGTGAAACACGTCTACAACTATGACCTGCCCAACGTGCCGGACAATTACGTGCACCGGATCGGGCGGACTGCGCGCGCCGGCAAGGACGGATCCGCGGTCGCCTTCTGCGCGCCGGACGAGATGGGCGAATTCAAGGCGATTCAGAAAACCATGGGCATCACCATCCCCGTTGCGTCGGGCCGTCCGTGGGAACCGATCGAGGAAGAGCGCAAACCAAAGCGCGGCGGAGGCGGCGGCGGTCGCGGCGGCCAGCGCCGGCAGGGCGGCGGTGACGCGAATGCCAAATCCGGAACCGGGCAACGGCGCCGCCGCAGGCCCAACCGCCGCAGGGGCGGCGGCCAGCAATCCGCCGCCTGAAGCGCGACATGCCGACCGGGGGTCGCCCCGGTCGCGCAGCGTTTGCGACGGCATGATGCGTGACGCGCGACCGCCCGGCGACGTCGGGAACCGCCACGGCCGCGCGCGATCCTTGCCGGAACGCCACCGGGATCGCTGGTTCAGGAATACAGCGGCTGAACGCCCATCTGCAGATGCAGCGCATTCACCGTCTGCTGATCGAGCCCGAGCGCGCGCGCAAGGCTGTCGAGATGCTCGGCCTCGGATTGCTTGTCAAGACGGATCGACATCAGCGACATGGAATAGACCTGGGCCTTGAGCGGCGCGGGCGTATCGGCAGCCAGCGCCTCCACATCTATGGGCGCGGCAATCTGCTCGCGCACAAAGCTGATGTCCTCTTCATCCGCATCCGGCCCCAGGGCTTCCATGATCTTGGCCTGTTCGTCCGCGTCGATTTCCCCATCCGCCTTGGCCGCCTGGAACATTGCCCGCAACAGCAGGCCCGCCACCTCTTCGGCCTGCGGCGCCAATTGCGGCGTTCCGAACTGATCGATCACTGCGCCCGCGCTCTGCCCGCTCATCGCGGCGGCACCGCCAAGGGCCGCGAGAACCCCGGCAAGACCCGGTCCGCTTTCAGGTGTGCCCGAGAGCAATCCGCCCTTCTTCTCACCGGACGCAGAACCACCGCCGGTCAGCGTCGACAGGTCGAACCCCGCCTGCGCCGCCATTTTCGAGACCGTTTCCTGAATGTTCCCCATGCCGCCCCTGGTCATCTGGCTGATCATGTCCTGCACGCTGCCCTTGCCGGCACCGCCGCCCATTTGCGCCATCATATCCTGCATGTTGCCCATGCCCGGGGCCTGATCGGCCTGGGCGTCCTGCGGCGCGATATGAGCACCTCCGAACAAGGCCCCGATGCCACCGCCGCCCGATATCCTGTCGACGCCACGTGCCGCCGCATATCCGATTGCCAACTTTGCCAGTGTTCCCATCAGACTCATGTCCGTCTCTCCCCTTTGATTCAAATTGCCGAAACCGTCACCTTACCGTGACACAAGTTCGCCGCCTGTGAAGGGGAAATATCCGGAAAATCCCGCGCCAGAGCCCGGACTGGCATCACTCGGCGACCAGATCGACCCAGATCGGCAGATGGTCGGAGGCGATATGCGCCGGCCGTTCATCGTAAACGCCGTGCCGGGCCGCGACCAGTCCGCGACTGAGCGCGATCCTGTCCAGCGGCCCCACCGGACGCGGCGAGGGAAAGCTTGGTCGCGGTGGCAGGAACCGCATTTTCGGCGCACATTGATCCAGAACCGGCAAGCGCGACCATTCGTTGAAATCGCCCGCCCAGACGGTCCGCATCTCGTGCAGCCCGCTGGTGAGTTCCGCAAGATGCTGCACCTGCCTGCGCCGGTATTGCCCGATCAGCCCGAGATGCAGACCCACCACCCTGAGTTGCCCCAGCGGCGTTTCGAATTCGACCCGGACGGCGCCGCGCGGTTCCAGCCCCGGCAGCGTCATCTGCCCCATTGCGGTCAGGCCGATCCGTTTGCCCCGCCAGATGATGGCGTTGCCGTGCCACCCGAGCGATCCCGCGCCGCCCAGATCCGCTATATGCCATCCCGCCTCGTTCAGAACGAAATGCGGCAGGGCGGCCGGTCTTGGCGGCAGCCTCTTGTCGGCCTCTTGCAGCACCACGATCTCGGCCCCCAGCCCGTCGAGCACCTGCAGGATGCGACGTGGCTGACGGCGCAGGTCAAGCCCCACGCATTTCTGGATGTTGTAGCTTGCCAATCTCAGGTGGGCGGGGTCGGGAGAGTGTGTCTTCATGCGGGTCCGGGCAGCTGGCTCGCCCCTGTCTTGCGGGTTGCGAATGAAAACCGCAAGCCCGGTCCGTCACGGATGCTTGACATGTGAATAATCCGACCGTCATCTGGCGCAATGGATCAGAAACGTGGCATTGACGGGCTCGGAGCGGCGGCTCTTGTCGGGTTCGCCGCGATACTTGCGTTCAATCAGGTCGTGATCAAGGTCACAGGTGGCGGATTCGGCCCGGTATTTCAGGCCGGATTGCGTTCGGTCGGGGCCACGGTTTTCCTGTTGATCTGGATGCGGGCGCGCGGTCAGGACATGGCACCGCCACCGGGAACCCTGTCTTGGGGGATCCTGTCAGGGTTCGTTTTTTCGTTTGAATTCATCTGCATATACAACGCTCTTGACCTGACCACCGTATCGCGCGCCTCGATCCTGTTTTATTCGATGCCGGTCTGGGTGGCGCTTGGCGGTCACTTTCTGCTGCCCGGCGAACGGCTGACGGCGATGCGCATGGCCGGCCTCGTGCTGGCGCTCGGGGGCGTTGCACTGGCCGTGGCCGACCGCAGCAGTGGCAAGGCGAGCATTGCGGGCGATCTGCTGGCGCTTGGGGCCGCCCTCGGCTGGGCCGCGATCGCGCTCATGGTTCGGGTAACACCGATGCAGCGGATGCGCCCGGAATCACAGCTGCTCTGGCAGGTGATCGTGTCTGCCGTGGTGCTGCTGGCCCTTGCGCCGCTCTTTGGACCCCTGCTCCGCGATCCGCAACCGATTCACTATGCGGGGCTGGCCTTTCAGGCCATCGTCGTTGTCGGTCTGGGCTATCTGATGTGGTTCCGGCTGATGACGATCTATCAGGCCAACAGCGTCGCGTCCTTCTCGTTCCTGTCGCCCGTGCTGGCCGTCCTGTTCGGATGGCTGATCCTTGGCGAAACCATCGGGCCGCCGATCTGGGGGGCGCTGGCGCTGGTGGCCGTGGGCATCACTCTGATCAACCGCCGCCAGCGCGTTTCGGACAAACCTGGCCCGCAGGGCGTTTCGGGCTGATCGCGAAACGCTCCGGCTCAGGTGCCGCAAAAGGTGGCCGCGACAACCTCGTCCGGCATCGGCGGGCGCGCCAGATCGGCGGCATCCGGCTGATCTTCGTAGGGGCGGGACAGGACCGCGTTGAGGCGATTGAACGGCGCGTAATCCCCCTCGACCGCCGCGGCAATCATCTGTTCGATCCGGTGATTGCGCGGGATGAAGGCCGGGTTGGCGCCACGCATTACCGCCTGCGGATCGCTCTCGGTCGTCAGACGGTCTTGCCAGTTCTCCTGCCAAGCGTCGAAGGCGGCGGGGTCGGTGAATTGATCCCGCGCCGACCCGCCGCTCAGCGCGCGGAAGGTATTGGTGAAATCCGCCTGGTTCTCGGCCATCCGCATCAGCAGATCGCCGATCAGCGCCGCATCCTCGCTGCGCGTATCCGAGAGCCCGATCTTGGCCCCGAACCCGGCAAGCCAGTGCTGCCGGATCAGCTCGGGCATGGCATGGACGATCCCGGTCGCCTCTTCCACCATCGCCTCGCGGTCGTCGTATTGCTGGATCAGCGCCGTCGCAAGCTGTGCAAGGTTCCAGACCGCGATATCGGGCTGGTTCGAGTAGGCATAGCGCCCCGTGCGGTCGATCGAGCTGAAGACCGCTGCCGGATCATAGACATCAAGAAAGGCACAGGGGCCATAGTCTATGGTCTCGCCCGAAATCGAGGAATTGTCGGTGTTCATCACCCCGTGGATGAACCCAACGCACATCCAGCGCGCGATGAGCCGCGCCTGTGCATCGCGCACCGCCGCCAGCAGACCCATCGGCCCGTCGGCATCGGGATAGTGCCGCGCAATTGCATACTCGGTCAGGCGTTTCAGGTTGCCGGTGTCACCGCGCGCGGCGAAGATCTGAAACGTGCCGACCCGCAGGTGGCTCGCCGCCACGCGAGTCAGAACGGCACCGGGCATCGCGCCTTCGCGATAGACCGGCTCACCGGTTTCGACAGCGGCCAGTGCGCGGGTCGTGGGCACTCCGAGCGCATGCATCGCTTCGCTGACCACGTATTCGCGCAGGACCGGACCAAGCCATGCCCGCCCGTCCCCGCCGCGCGAATAGGCGGTGCGCCCCGATCCCTTGAGCTGGATGTCCCGCCTGACCCCGTCGATCCCGACGGTTTCGCCAAGCAGCACCGCGCGCCCGTCGCCAAGCTGCGGATTGTATTGCCCAAACTGGTGACCGGAATAGAGCTGGGAAATCGGCGTCGCGCCCTCGGGCAGCCGGTTGCCGGCAAAGACCTGCGCCATTTCCCCGACCTCGCCGGGTTCGATGCGCATCAACCGGGCGAGGTCGGCGTTGAACGCGATCAGCCTGGGCGCAGTCACCGGGCTTGGCGGTTGCGAAGAAAAGAATGCGTGCGGCAGGCGCGCATAGCTGTTGTCAAATGGGATGCTCAGGGTCATGTCTCATACATAACGACCCGTGACACGATTGCCATAGAGCGCGCGCATGACCGCTGACGAGATCATCACGCAACTGGGCCTCGCCCCTCATCCCGAGGGCGGCTGGTATCGCCAGACCTGGGTTGCCGAAGGTCGGGGCCGGCCGATGGGCACCTGCATCTATTTCCTGCTCGCGCGCGACGAGCGCAGCCATTGGCACAAGGTCGATGCCACCGAGATCTGGTTGTTCCATGCGGGCGCGCCGCTGGTCCTGTCGATCAGTGCCGATGCCGGCGGCCCGGCGCGCGATCACCTGCTGACACCCGATCTCGCCCGTGGTGCGCCGCAGATCATCGTGCCCGAGTCACATTGGCAATCCGCACGCAGCACCGGAGACCATACGCTGGTCAGTTGCACGGTCTGCCCCGGTTTTCAATTTGACGGCTTCACCCTCGCCGTGCCCGACTTCGACATCCCGCGGGCCTGACCGTGCCGCGGCGCGCAAGGCGCGCGGCGGGCCTCAGGCAAGGGTTTCCGCACTCGCGGGATCGCTGATCCGGCCACCGCCGAGAGGCGCGCGCACCCCGGTCGTCGAGGGACAAGAGGTTGGCAACCCCCGCGCCACGCGAACGGCGAGATAGGCAAAGGCCTGTGCCTCGAGCATGTCCCCATCCAGCCCCACCGATTCAACCGGTGCAGCCGGACAGGCCAGCGCCTCGTCCAGCATCGCCATCACGACCGGGTTCAGTCGCCCGCCGCCGGTGACAAGCAACCGTCCCGGTGCTCTGGGGCAATGCGCCAATCCGCGCCTGACCGCCGCGACGCTCATCGCCGTCAGCGTCGCCACCGCATCCGCGTCCGCAAGGTCGCTCACCAGCGACGATGTGAACACAAAATCGTTTCTGTCCAGCGACTTCGGAGGCTCTCTTGTGAAATAGGGCGAAGACAGAAATTCCTCGATGAGTTCGCGGCGCACGACGCCCCGCCTCGCCAGTTCACCGTCACGATCCATCGCGACTCCGAACCGTGTCTGCATCAGGTCGTTGATCGGCGCATTGGCCGGGCCGGTGTCAAAGGCGAGCAAGGCACCCGGATCCTCGGGGCGCGCGCGGGAACTGTCCACATAGGTCAGGTTGCCGACACCACCAAGGTTGAGAAAGGCGATCGGCGTCTGCGCCCCGATCCAGCGGGCGCATGCGAAATGATAAAACGGCGCAAGCGGTGCCCCTTCGCCCCCCTGCGCGACGTCATCGCTGCGAAAATCCCAGACCACGGGCACCCCGAGCACATCGCTCAGCGCCGCCCCGTCCCCGGCCTGCAACGTGCCGCGCCCGCGCGGGTCATGCGCGAGGGTCTGACCGTGAAATCCGATGATATCGACCTGTCCGAACTCTGCGATCACCTCGCGATGCGCCGCCGTGACAACCCGCGCCGCCGCATCGACCCGCGCGCCGTTCCAGTGCCCGAGCGCGGCGCGCAGAATCTCCTGTTCCTTGTCGGAATAAGGGCGATAGCGCCCCGGACCGAACGCGGTCACGTCGTGCCCGTCGGTCTCGATCACCGCCGCGTCCACACCATCAAGCGATGTGCCTGACATCAGTCCGAGCGCGCGCATCGTGCCTGTTGCGCTTCTGGCCCTATTCATGGCCTTTTCCTTTATGTCACTGCCGCCTATACACTGCCCCGCAACATCAACCCGAGGCAAGACATGACCTACCATCCCAAATCGGAATTCATCGCCACGATGATCGAGCGCGGCTTTCTGGCCGACTGCACCGATTATCAGGGCCTTGACGATGCCATGATCGCAGGGGTGGTTCCGACCTATATCGGCTATGATGCAACGGCGAGGTCGCTGCATGTGGGGCATTTGCTGAACATCATGATGCTGCGCTGGCTGCAAAAGACCGGGCACAAGCCGATCACCCTGATGGGGGGGGGCACGACCAAGGTGGGCGATCCGTCCTTCCGTTCGGATGAGAGGCCCCTGCTCGGCCCCGAACAGATCGACGAGAATATCGCCGGCATGAAGCAGGTCTTTGCCAAGTACCTGACATATGGCGACGGGCCGACCGACGCCCTGATGCTGAACAACGCGGAATGGCTGGATGAGCTGAATTATCTCGATTTCCTGCGCGACATCGGCCGGCATTTCTCGGTCAACCGGATGCTGTCCTTTGAGTCTGTCAAATCGCGGCTGGATCGCGAGCAATCGCTGTCCTTCCTCGAATTCAACTACATGATCCTGCAAGCCTATGATTTCCTTGAACTCAATCGGCGTTATGGATGCCTGTTGCAGATGGGCGGCAGCGATCAGTGGGGCAATATCGTCAATGGCATCGACCTGACCCGCCGGGTGCTCGATCACGAAATATACGGGCTGACCTCGCCGCTTCTGACCACCAGCGACGGCCGCAAGATGGGCAAGAGCCAGGGCGGCGCGATCTGGCTGAACGAGGACATGCTGAGCCCGTATGAATTCTGGCAGTTCTGGCGCAACACCACCGATGCCGATGTCGGGCGGTTCCTCAAGCTGTATACCGAGCTTCCGGTCGAGGAGTGCGACCGGCTTGGCGCGCTGGCCGGGTCCGAGATCAACGACGCCAAGATCCGGCTGGCCAACGAGGTGACGACGCTCTGCCACGGGGTCGAGGCAGCCCGGACCGCCGAAGCCACAGCACGCGAAGTGTTCGAAAAAGGCGGCGTGGGCGACGACCTGCCGACGCTGTCCCTGACGCAGCAGGAACTGCCGATCTCGATCGTTCAGGTCATCCTGCGCGCGGGGCTGGCGAAATCCGGCAAGGACGCCAAGCGCCTGATCGCCGAACAGGGTGCGCGGCTGGATGACGCGCCGCTGACCGATGCCGGGCTGATGCTGGATGCCACGGCACTGGCGAAACCCGTCAAGCTGAGCGCGGGCAAGAAGCGTCACGCGCTGGTCCAGCTGTCGGAGTGACCCTCAGAGCAGCAGCCAGTCCACGAGACTGAGCACCACGAAGACCGGCACCGACAGGATGCTGGCCAGCAACAGCGCCGCTGCCCGCGTCGGACGCGCGGGCGGGCATGTGACGCCCTGAACGGTATCGCGTGATCTGCGCATGCAAGCATTAACCCGGCTTTAGGTTCATGTCGGGTTAATGGGCATCATGTTCGACAGATTTCCGTCTCGGGGCGAGCGTCCCCTGCCCTTGCAGCAACATCCGAATTTCGTTGCCGCGTTGCGTGCCTGCGGTCAGGATCCGTTACAGGTGCACCGACCGGTTCCGGCGGTGATTCTGCGGCAGAGGCTTGGCGGGCGTGTGCCCGTGGCGATGCTGGCACGGGCAGAGCCGTCGTTGATTTGCGACGATTGCGACGACTGGCTTCATTCCAACGGGCTGGCGCGCACGCCAATCATCCTGTCACCCGATGCCCCCTGCGCCACCCGGCTTGCGAAACGGGGGGCCGTGCCGCTGATGACTCCCAACTGGGTCGCGGAAATCGACCTGACCGTGAGCAGCGACGAACGCCGTGCCCGCCTGCACCAGAAATGGCGAAACCGACTGGTCCGGGCCGAAGGCAACAAGCGGTTGCGGATCTCGATCAGCACCCGCGCCCTGGCGCCGGACCACTGGTTGTTCACGGCGGATCTGGCGCTGCAGCGGCGGCGCGGGTTTCGCAACTGGCCCACGGCCCTGACCCTGGCCTATGCGCGGGAAAACCCGGATCAGGCGGTACTCATCACCGCCCGTGATGGCCGCAAGGACGTAGCCGCGATGCTGTTTTTGCGCCACGGCCGCGCCGCCACCTATCATATCGGTCACAGCACGCCGGCCGGTCGTGCACTGTCGGCCCATACCCTGATCCTGTGGCGGGCCGCCTGCTGGCTTGCGGAAAACGGTGTCGCGCGGCTGGATCTCGGGCAGATCGACACACGAAACGCCACCGGTCTCGCGCGGTTCAAACTGGGCAGCGGCGCGGTCGCCCGCCCGCTTGGCGGCACATGGCTCTGGTGGCCCCCGCTGGGAAGATCGGCAAGGTGGCTCGCCACACTTGATCGTCACCGGATGCAGGCGGGATCGCCCTGACCGCTGGACATCATGCGCCCCCTGCGATTAACTGAACATATGTTCAAATGAGGGGACCCACCCATGAAACTGTCCAGCACGGCCGCAATCATCACCGGTGGCGCCTCCGGCCTCGGCGAGGCCACCGCCCGCCATTTTGCGGCACAGGGGGCGCAGGTCACGATCCTGGACCGGGACGAAGAGCGGGGCACCGCCGTCGCGGCGGAAATCGGCGGGCATTTTGCGCAAACCGACGTGACCGACGAAAACTCCGTCAGCGCAGCCATCGCCCACGCGATGGACCGGATGGGCAAGATCTCCGCCTGCGTCAATTGCGCCGGGATCGCCTATGGAATCAAGACCGTGGGCAAGGACGGGCCGCATCCGCTCGATGCCTTCAGGCGCACGCTGGACATCAACCTTGCGGGCACCTTCAATGTCTCGCGTCTTGCGGCGGTCGAAATCGCCCGCAACGCGCCGGAACCGGACGGCGCACGGGGCGTCATCATCAACACGGCGTCGATCGCGGCGTTTGACGGGCAGAAGGGACAGGCCGCCTATTCCGCGTCCAAAGGTGGTGTCGTCGGCCTGACACTTCCGATGGCCCGCGACCTTGCCAGCACCGGGATCCGGGTCATGACCATCGCGCCCGGCATCTTCACGACACCAATGCTCGCAGGATTGCCCGAAGAGGTTCAGAAACAGCTGGCCGCCGATGTTCCGAACCCGCCGCGGCTTGGCGATCCGTCGGAATATGGGCAACTCGCGGGCTTTATCGTCGAAGCGGGCTATCTCAATGGCGAGGTCATCCGCATCGACGGCGCGTTGCGCATGCGTTAACTCCCGGCCTTTTCCTCGAGCGTCAACCACTCTTCCTCGGCGGCGGCAAGCCGGGCCTGCCGCGCCACCAGCGCCTCGGTCGCCTTCTGAAACTTGGCAGGCTCGCGCGTGTAAAGGTCGGGATCGGCCATCAGCCCCTCGAGCTTGGCAATCTCGGCTTCCAGCCGGGAGATTTCGTCGGGCAACGCCTCCAGCCTGTGCTTCTCGGTAAAGGACAGCCCGGATTTCGGCGCGGACGGCTTTTCGGTGCGGGGCTTGACGGTCTTCGGCTTGTCGCCGACGGGCTCGGCAACCGGTTCCTTGCGCTGCGAGACATAATCGCTCCAGCCGCCCGCATAGAGCGTTGCCCGCCCCTTGCCTTCCATGGCCACGGTCGCCGTTGCCACCCGGTCAAGGAAATCGCGGTCGTGACTGACCAGCAGCACCGTGCCGTCGTATTCGTCCAGCAATTCCTGCAGCAGGTCGAGCGTTTCCACGTCGAGATCGTTGGTCGGTTCGTCCATCACCAGCAGGTTGCTTTCCCGCGCCATCAGCTTTGCCAGCAGCAGCCGCGCCTTTTCACCACCGGACAGCGAACGCACCGGCGCACGGGCCTGTGCCTCGTCAAACAGAAAATCCTTGAGATAGCTGACCACATGGCGCGGCGCACCGCGCACCATCACCTGATCCGCACGCCCCGAAACCCGCATTTCGGCGTCGCCCGTCAGACTGTCCCACAGGGTCATGTCCGGATCGAGCTGCGCGCGGGCCTGATCGAACACCGCGATTTCAAGGTTGGTTCCCAGCCTGACCTCTCCGGAATCCGGCGTGATCTCTCCCAGCAGCATCTTGAGCAGCGTGGTCTTGCCCGCACCGTTCGGACCCACGAAAGCGATGCGGTCGCCGCGCTGAACGGTGATCGAGAAATTCCGGATGATCTCGATCTCGTCAAAGGATTTCGAGATCGCCTCGGCGTCGATCACCTTCTTGCCGGATTTTTCGCCCGATGCCAGCGCGAGATCGGCGGTGCCCTGCCGACGCACCTGGCCTGCCCGTTCCGCCCGCAATGCCTGCAACGCGCGCACCCGCCCCTGGTTGCGCTTGCGCCGCGCGCTGATGCCTTCGACCGCCCATCGCGCCTCGGATTTGATCAGACGATTGAGCTTGTGCCGCTGCATGTCCTCTTCTTCCCAGACACTGTCGCGCCACGCTTCGAAAGCCTCAAAGCCCTTGTCTTGGCGGCGCACCGCCCCCCGGTCGATCCACAGGGTCGATCGCGACAGGGCGCGCAGGAACGCGCGGTCATGGCTGATCAGAACATAGGCGGCGCGGGTTGTGGACAATTCGCGTTCAAGCCAGTGGATCGCCTCGATATCGAGATGGTTGGTCGGCTCGTCCAGCAGCATGAGATCGGGCGCCTCCCCCATCAGCTTGGCCAGCGCCGCGCGCCGTCTCTCGCCGCCCGACGCGGTCCTGACCGGGCGGTCCGGGTTGAATTTCAGTCCCTCGCCCGCGCGTTCGATCCGGTACATCTCGCCCGGCTCGAGCCCGCTCGCCGCATAGTCGCCCAGCGTGGCGAACCCTGCCATATCAGGATCCTGCTCCATATATCCCACGGATGATCCCGGCGCCGCGATCACCGCGCCCCCGTCCGGCTCGACAAGGCCGGCCATCACTTTCATCAAGGTGGATTTTCCCGATCCGTTGCGTCCGACAAGCGCCATGCGGTCGCCGGGTTGTACCACCAGATCGAGATTTGCAAAGACCGGATCGCCGCCAAAGCCGAGGGAGATACCGGAGAGTTGAAGCAGGGGAACACGGGCCATGGCAGCCAGCTAAACCGCCCGGCCGCACGCGTCAACGCCCAAGGCGCGGTCCGTTCAGGCGCGTTGATCCGCGAGATATCGAAGGTGCGACAAAGCCCGACCGGCCCACTCGGGTACATCGTAACAGGGCAAGGGTTTGCGGGCCTGGAGCGGGTGAAGGGAATCGAACCCTCGTCGTCAGCTTGGGAAGCTGCTGCTCTACCATTGAGCTACACCCGCGACGCGGATCGGGATAGCCCAAGCGTCTTTGCCGCGCAAGATCAAAAGCCTGCGCAACATGGGGCCGGCTTTGCCGATCTCATGGTGCCGCCGGCTTCGCAGGGATCGCGGTTTCACGGGAACTGTGCCGGAATTTTCCCCGTTTTTCGTGCCGGCGCATCCGATAATGATATCTGCAACGACATCGCACCCGGACAGGAGATCAACATGACCGTGTTTCTGAGCAACGCCGCCCGTTTCTTCTTGTCTCTCGCACCGGTTGCAGACAGCCAGGCCTATTGCGCCAGAGAAGTGAGCCGCGAAAAAACCAAGCTCCAGGGCCAGTTGCGCGCGGAATACACCGAGGTTTTCAAGTCCGACCTTCGCCAGTTGCGCGCCGCGCACTGACCTGACCTGCTATTCGGCATCCCGCGTCGTTTCCAACGCCTCGACACGTGCCCGGTAATGCGCCAGCACAAACAGCCGAATGGCCGTCGCCAACCCGGCATCCGTCCCGCGCGCCTCGTCTATCCGCGCCGCCAGCACGTTGATCGCGACCGATTCCTGCTCGGCGATCTGGCGGAACGCGGTCCAGAATTCATCTTCCAGCGAGACCGATGTGCGGTGCCCGCGCAGAGTCAGCGAATGCTTCCTTGGACGCCCGCTCATTCCTCGGCCTTGTGACCATCCAGATCGCGCCGGGCCTTGTCGGCACGGGCACGATCCAGCTTCTTTTCGTCCCTGGTTCGCCCGAACCGGATCGCGTTCTCATCGGCGCGGGACCGTTTTTCGGTCCGCGCCTTCTGTTTGCGATACTGGTTCAGGTTGACCGGCTTTGACATCAGTCCCGGGGACCGATCATCTGTTCCGGGCGAACGACCTTTTCAAAGGTCTCCTCGTCGACAAAGCCGAGTGCGATCGCCTCTTCCTTGAGCGTGGTGCCGTTCTTGTGCGCGGTCTTGGCGACCTTGGTAGCATTGTCATAGCCGATGGTCGGCGCCAGCGCCGTCACCAGCATCAGGCTTTCTTTCATCAACTTGTCGATGCGTGGCTCGTTGGCCTCGATCCCGTTCAGCATCCGCTCGGTAAAGCTGTCCGCGACATCGCCGATCAGCTGAATCGATTGCAGCAGGTTGTAGCTCATCATCGGGTTGTAGACGTTCAACTCGAAATGCCCCTGGCTGCCGGCGAACTTGATCGCCGCGTCGTTGCCCATCACATGCGCGGCAACCTGTGTCATCGCCTCGGCCTGTGTCGGGTTGACCTTGCCGGGCATGATCGAGCTGCCCGGCTCGTTCTCGGGAAGGATCAGTTCGCCCAGCCCCGAACGCGGGCCGGACCCCAGGAAGCGGATGTCGTTGGCGATCTTGTACATCGAGCCGGCGACCGTGGCGAGGGCACCGGACATGAACACCATCGCGTCATGCGCGGCGAGCGCTTCGAACTTGTTCGGCGCGGTCACGAATGGCAGCCCGGTGATCTCGGCCATGTTCGCCGCGACGGTTTCGCCCCAGCCCTTTCGGGTGTTCAGACCGGTGCCAACGGCGGTGCCGCCCTGCGCGAGTTCATAAATCCCCGGCAGCGCAGCGTTGACACGCGCGATGCCCTGACGGATTTGATGGGCATAGCCCGAAAATTCCTGACCCAGCGTCAGAGGGGTCGCATCCTGGGTGTGGGTGCGTCCGATCTTGATGATGTCCTTGAACTGTTCGGCCTTGGCCTCGAGCCCGGCGGCAAGTTTCTCAAGCCCCGGCAACAGGACGTCGCGCACGCTCATCGCGGTGGCGATATGCATCGCCGTCGGGAAGGTATCGTTGGAAGATTGCCCCATGTTGCAGTGATCGTTCGGATGCACCGGGTCCTTGGAGCCGATGACGCCGCCGAGAATCTCGATTGCGCGGTTTGCGATCACCTCGTTCGAGTTCATGTTCGACTGGGTGCCGGAACCGGTCTGCCAGACGACCAGCGGAAAGTTGTCGTCGAACTTGCCCTCGATCACCTCTCCCGCCGCTTCGATGATCGCGTCGGCCAATTTCGCATCCAGTGCCCCGGATGCCTTGTTGGCCTGGGCACAGGCTTGCTTGATCACCCCAAGCGCGCGCACGATCGCAACCGGCTGCTTTTCCCAGCCGATGGGAAAATTCTGGATCGACCGCTGGGTCTGGGCACCCCAGTATTTGTCGGCCGGGACCTCAAGCGGTCCAAAGCTGTCGGTTTCGGTGCGTGTCTGGGACATGTCGGGTCTCCGTCTGGTATGCCGTTGCATGCCGTTTAGCTGCCACGGGGGGTCGGTGCAATCTGCCATCTGCGCGCAGGCTGCACCGTGATAGCCCAAGGTTGCAACACTTGCATCATTGAGATTGGCCCCCGACCCGGTAAGATGGTCGCATGACAAACGCACGCCTCCGAGGATCTCGCGGATGACGTCCAATCATGTCCGGTTCGACCACGCGATACGGTCGCTGATCGCCATCGCCCTCCTGTGCCTTGCGGCAACCGGGGCCCGGGCGGATATCGGACGTTTCGTCGGCCACTACACCGGTTCGGCCGAGATGATCGACATGGACGGCACCACCGAGCCGCGCGACATGAGCGTCACCATCAGCCAGACCCGGAAGGGGTTTTCGGTCGAATGGACGACCACCCGGTACAAGTCGGAAAACCGCATCAAGGAAGCGACATTCGTGATCGATTTCCTGCCGACCGATCGCGACGGCGTGTTCGCCGCGGCGATGAAACGCAATGTCTTTGGCCACCAGACCCAACTCGATCCGATGCGTGGCGAACCCTATGTCTGGGCGCGCATCGAGGGGGATACGCTGACGGTGTTTTCGCTCTTCGTGAATGACAGCGGTGGCTACGAGATGCAGCAGTTCGACCGCACGCTGACGCAAGGCGGGCTGGATCTGAAATTCACCCGAACCGCGAATGGCAAGGAAACCCGAACGACCGATGTGTTCCTGAAACGGAACTGAGGCGGACGACCGGCCGCGCCAACCCGACGTTTCGGCCACCCCCCTCTGCCCCGGTCGCTATTTTCGGAAACTGTCGAGCGACACGATCTCGGCATCGGCCTTTTCCGCCGTCGCCTCGTCTTCCTGCGCGTGATCGGTATTGATCGCCGCCGGCATCAGCGCCTCGACCTCGTCCGGCTCTTCCTCTTCTTCCGCGTTTTCGAAACGCAATCCGAATTCGACGGACGGGTCCACAAAGGTCTTGATCGCATCATAGGGAATATACAGCGGTTCCGGCGCGTCACCGAAATTCAGGGTAACTGCAAACCCGTCGTCACCGACATCAAGGTTGTCGAACCAGTGCTGCATGACCACGGTCATCTCGCCCGGATAGCGATCACTCAGCCAATCGGCCAGCTCGACGCCAGGATGCGAGGTGTCGAAGGTGATAAAGAAGTGATGCGCACCGGGCAGGCCATTCTCTGCCACATCCTGCAGAACGGACTTGATCAGCCCGCGCATCGCTGCGTGCATCAGATTTCCATAGTCGATATCGCGGGACATTTATTCTTCCAAACCAGGAGACTGCCTAAGCATAAGGGATTCGAGCATAAACAAAACCCTGCGACAACCCCCATTTGACCTGCGATGGGCCGCAAACGAAAAGGGCGGGCCACATGGGTCCGCACCTTCTTGCGTTTTCGGCACTCCGCTGCCGCCGATCAGCCGGTCAACGCATCGGCAAACTGTTCGCGCAGCGTCCGTTTCAGCACCTTGCCCGTCGCGTTGAGCGGCAGTTCATCCACGAACACCACCTTGTCGGGCACCTGCCAGCTCGCGATCTTGCCGTCATAGAAAGCCAGCAACTCTTCCTCGGTCGGCGCTTCGTTTTCGGCGACAACCGCAACTAGCAACGGGCGCTCGTCCCATTTCAGGTGCCGCACCCCGATGACGGCGGCATTGGCCAGCTTGGGATGCGCCATGGCGATATTCTCAAGCTCGACAGAGCTGATCCATTCCCCGCCGGACTTGATGATATCCTTGGACCTGTCGCGGATCGTCATGAAACCGTCCGGATCGATCGTCGCGACATCTCCTGTCGCGAACCAGCCGTCCTGCAACGTTTGCTGATCTTCCATGCGGAAATAGCTGTCGATGACCCAATGCCCCCGCACCAGAAGATCGCCCTGCGTCTCTCCGTCGTTCGGCAGCGTCCTGCCCTCTTCGTCCACCACCTTCAGTTCGACGCCGAATGGCGGGCGACCCTGGTTTTCACGCACCTTGTGCTGCGCCTCGATGGGCAGTTCAAGGTGCTTGGCCAGCGGGATATTCACCGAACCCAGCGGACTCATCTCGGACATGCCCCACGCATGAATTGTATCGACGCCGAAATCCTCGCGGAACTGCTTCATCATCGACGGGGGGCAGGCCGACCCGCCGACAACCGTACGCTTGAGGCTGTCCAGCTTGCTGCCCATGCGCTTGGCATGCGCCAGCAATCCCAGCCAGATGGTCGGCACACCCAGTGCCATCGTCACCTGATACCCGTCGATCAGCTTGACCAGGCTCTCGCCATCCAGCCCCGGCCCCGGCATCGCCAGCCGGCTCCCGGCCATCGCCGCGCAATAGGGCACACCCCAGGCATTGACGTGGAACATCGGCACCACGGGCATCACCACATCCATCGCCGTCAACCCGAGCGTATCCGCCAGGTTGGCCGCATAGCTGTGCAACAGCGTGGAACGATGCGAATACAGCACGCCCTTGGGGTTTCCGGTGGTCCCCGACGTGTAACACAGGCTCGAGGCGGTATTCTCGTCGAACACCGGCCATTCGTAATTCTCGTCACCGGTTTCGATGAGTTCGTCATAGAACATCAGACCCGGCACCTGTTCGGCCAATGCCTCGTCACGCGGACCCATCAGGACCACATGCTTGAGATTGGGCAGGTGCTCGCCGAGCTTTGCAACGATCGGCAGGAAGGTCGCATCGAGAAACAGAACCTGATCATCCGCATGGTTGATGATATAGATCAGCTGTTCGGGAAACAGGCGCGGGTTGATGGTGTGACAGACGAACCCCGCCCCCGACACGCCGAAATAGATCTCCAGGTGGCGCCGGTTGTTCCACGCGATCGTGCCACAGCGTGCCTGCGGTGCAAGTCCAAGCTTGTGCAGCGCCGATCCCAGCTTGCGGGAATTGCGCGCCACGTCGCGCCAGTTCGTGCGGGTCACGCCCCCCGACGTTTCGACCGACACGATCTCGGTGTCGCCATGATAGGTCGCGGCGTGATCGATCAGCGACGAAATCAGCAGGGGTGCAGTCATCATCTGGCCCAGCATGCAAGGCTCCTCGTAAAATGCTTCTGGACGGGCACAGGCCCGTACGGCTTCCGGATAGATAAGGCGTCGTCACGGGTCCGACCGTGCAGGTCGCCCGTCTGTCCGTCTCCTCCTCTGCGCAGCCTGCCAAGGTTGCCCCGCGATGGCAATATCGGGCTTGCCCCGAAATCGCGCTCCGGATAGCCATTTGGCCAATGACCTTGCGTTACCACTCACCGCTGAGCCCGCCCGAACAGCTTGCCGCCGGGCTCGCCACGCCGCAAACCCTCGCCCTGGCGGATCGCGTGCGCTATGCCGAACTCGACATCCTGCACCACGTCAACAACAAATCCTACATGGGCTGGTTCGAAACCCTGCGGGTTGCACATTTCGACATGTTCTGTGCCCGCCACTTCGCGCCGGACGGCAAGCCGCGCCTGGTCCTGCGCAACGCCAACATGCAATTCATCCGCGAAATGGTGATGGGCGAAGACTACGTCGCCACCGCCCGCGTGAGCGCCTTCCGGACCACGTCCTACACGCTCGAACAACAACTCTGGTCAGGCGATCTGCGCGCCACCCTGACCGCCGTGATGGTCCTGCTCACGCCCGACGGCGCCGGACGCATGCCGCTGCCCGCCAGCCTCAGGCAGCAGTTCGAAGAGCAGGAAGCCGCAAGCCCGCCGGCCTGAACCGCCGCTTCATCTTTGCAGAAATACTCCGGGGGTGAACGGTGAAAATCGCGATTTTCACCGGAGGGGGCAGCGCCCCCTGCCCCTGTCAGGCGGCACCACCGTGCCGATGCACATATTCGACAAGCGCGGCGGTCGAGCCGTCCTTGCCCGAGGCAGCCTGCGTTCCATCGACCACCGGCCCCAGGGTCGTCGCCAGTTCCTTGCCAAGCTCGACCCCCCATTGGTCAAAGGAATTGATGCCCAGGATGACCCCTTCGACAAAAACCCTGTGCTCATAGAGCGCGATGATCTGGCCCAGTTGAAACGGCGTCAGCAGCGGATAGACCAGCGTCGTCGACGGACGGTTTCCGGGAAATACCCGATGCCGCGCCTGACGCTCGAGTTCGGCCCCCTCGAACCCCTGCGCCGCCATGCGCGCGCGCGCCTCGTCGAGCGATCGCCCGCGCATCAGCGCTTCCGATTGCGCCAGGCAATTCGCCACCAGCAGGCGATGTTGATGCGCAAGATCCGGTTCGTGCCCCTGCGCCGCCACCATGAATTCGCATGGCACGACACCGGTTCCCTGATGGATCAGCTGATAGAACGCATGCTGGCCATTGGTGCCCGGTTCCCCCCAGACGACCGGCCCCGACGCAACCGCTAGGTCGCCGCCATCCATTGCCACACTCTTGCCGTTGGATTCCATCTCGAGTTGCTGCAGATAGGCCGGCAGGCGCGCGAGGCGCTGATCGTAAGGCAGCACCGCGCGCGTCGGATATCCGCAGACCTGATGATGCCATATCCCGATCAGAGCAAGCAGCACCGGCAGGTTCTCGTGCCATGCCGCGGCCTGGAAGTGCCGGTCCATCGCCTGACCGCCCCTGAGAAACGCATCAAAGGCCGCCGGGCCGATGGCAAGCATCAGCGACAGCCCGATCGGTCCCCAGACCGAGTAGCGTCCGCCTACCCAATCCTCGAACCCGAAGACATGTGCATCGTCGATACCGAATTCCGCCGTCCGGTCCTCTGCCGTCGAGAGCGCCGCGAATTGCATCGCCGGATCGCCGCCGCCCTCCACAAGCCAGGCCCGCGCGGTGCGGGCATTGGTCATGGTCTCGATGGTAGTGAATGTCTTTGACGCCACGATGACCAGCGTCGTCTCGGGATCCAGACCGCGCAGGGTGTCGGCGATATGGGCTCCGTCCACGTTGGATACGAAATGGCAGCGCGGGCCGTCGTGATAGGGCGACAAGGCGAGCGTCGCCATCGCCGGACCAAGATCGGACCCGCCGATTCCGATATTCACCACATCGGTAAACGCACCGCCAACCCCACGTTTCGCGCCCGAGCGGATGCAATCGGAAAAGCTACGCATGCGCGAGAGCGTCTGCAGCACGCCGGGCATTACATCGACCCCGCCCGAGATCACCGGACCGCCATCGAGGTTGCGCAGCGCCGTGTGCAGGACCGCACGGTCCTCGGTCTCGTTGATCCGCTCGCCCGCGAACATCGCCGCGCGCCGCGCGGCAAGATCGACCTCGTCGCAAAGCGCAAAGAGCGCCTCCATGATCTCCGTATCGACAAGCGTCTTGGAATAATCCAGCCGCAGATCCCCGGCTTGCGCCGAAAATGTCGCGGCGCGTTCGGGATCAGCGGCGAACAGGTCGAGGATCTGTCGCGACGCCGCGGTCTCGTGCAGTTTTTTCAGACCGGTCCAGTCAACCATGTGTCACTCCGCCCAATGGATCGTCATTTCGTCCAGCACCGCGCGAACCGGCGCGTGTTCGGGAGGCAGATCCTGCGCCCTCTCCAGCGCCGCGCGCTTCTCGGCGCCAAAGATCACCAGATGCTTTGCCATCGCGCCGTTCAGCACCCGTGCGCTCAGGCTCACCCGCGTTTCCGGCACCGTTGCGGGCCGCAGGACCGACAGGATCGGCGCATCGTCCGCGAGCGCCGCCTGCAGCCCATCCGCACCGGGAAACAGCGAGGCCGTATGCATGTCTTCGCCCATGCCGAGCAAAAGCACCGAAATCGGCAGGTCCGGTTCCAGCCGTGCCGCAACCTCGGGCAGCACGCCGTCGGGATCGGAGTCCGGCACATGGAACGGCAGCAGCGTCGCCGCAGCCGCCCGCCCCGTCAGCAGCCGCGCCGCGATCAGTCCAGCGTTGCTGCGCGGATCGTCCTGCGGCACCCACCGTTCGTCGGTCGCAAAGACATGCACCCGGCTCCAGTCGAGATCGGCGGCGCAGAGCGCATCGAAAACCGGCCCGGGCGTCGTGCCCCCCGGAACGGCAAGCGAGGCATGGTCATGTGTCAGCAAGACCGATTCGAGACTCCCCGCAAGCGTATTCGCCAGGTCGATCGCCGCGAGTTCGCGATCCGCGTATTCTACGATATTCATGGTTTGATACCCCGCCACATGCGACCGTCGCGCCGCAACATCTGGTCGGCGTCGACCGGACCCACACTACCACTTTCATAGGGTTTGGGCACCTCTCCGCGCGCCTTCCATCCGGCGATGACCGGATCGGCCCAGGCCCAGGCGGCCTCGACCTCGTCGCCGCGCATGAACAGCGTCTGGTTGCCCCGGATCACATCCATGATCAGCCGTTCGTAGGCGTCCGGCGGATCGCCTCCTTCGGGGCCAAGCGCATCGGCAAAGGTCATGTCCAGCGGCACATCGACAAGTCGCATGCCACCAGGGCCCGGTTCCTTGATCGTCACCTGCAGGGTGATGCCCTCGTTCGGCTGCAACCGGATCGACAGGACATTCGCGTGCCGGCCGGCTTCTGGTCCGAAAATCGAATGCGGCGCATCCTTGAACACCACGCTGATCACCGAAGAGCGCGCCACCAGCCGTTTGCCCGTGCGCAGGTAGAACGGCGTGCCCGCCCACCGCCAGTTGCTGATATGCGTCTTCAGGGCGACATAGCTTTCGGTGCTGCTGCGCGGATTGCCCGCCGCTTCGCGATAGCCCGGATGCTCGCCGTCGAGCGCCTCGTACTGGCCACGCACGATGTGATGCGGCTCGACCGGGTCCAGCGCCCGGATCACCTTGAGTTTTTCGTCCCGCACCGCGTCCGGGTCGAACTTCGCCGGCGGCTCCATCGCGATCAGACACAAGAGCTGCATCAGATGGTTCTGCACCATGTCGCGCATCGCGCCGGCCTTGTCGTAATACTCGCCACGCCCCCCGACCCCCACGGTTTCCGCGACCGTGATCTGGATGTGGTCCACATACTGGCTGTTCCAGAGCGGCTCGAACAGCATGTTGCCAAAGCGAATCGCCATCAGGTTCTGCACGGTTTCCTTGCCGAGATAATGATCGATGCGGTAAATCTGCCCCTCGTCGAAATGCTCGGCCAGGGTATCGTTCAGCGCCCGCGCAGTCGCCAGATCGTGGCCAAACGGCTTTTCGACAACGATACGTGACTGTTCGGTCGCCATCCCGTGCAGGTGGATCCGCTCTGCCAGATCGCCGAACAGCGCCGGCGCCACCGAGAAATAAAACGCCCGCACCGCCCCTTCGCGCATCCTGCCCGCCAGATCCTCCCAGCCATCGGTGCCGCGCGCATCGACCCTCACGTAATCGGTGCGCGCGAGAAACGCCTCCAGCTGCGGGCAGTCCGCATCGGCAGCGCCGCCATATTCAACGATCGCATCACGCACCATCGCGCGATATTCGTCGATGTCGTGCTCGGACCGCGCGGCCCCGAAAACCCGTGCCTCTTCGGGCATCTGCCCCGCGCAGAACCGGCGATAAAGAGCCGGCAGGATCTTGCGCCGCGCAAGATCGCCCGTGCCGCCGAATATCACCAGATCGAACGGCTCCACCGGAATGACTCGTGATACCATGATCAGCCCTACCCTCGTGTTTAGGTGATTCAAGTCGAATGTTAGCGCTCACATACACCAGGACGGCGGTCTATCACAACTGTGTCAATCGCTGTATTGTCACGTTTCTCCGCCGACCTGCCTCGGCTAAACCGGTTTCATGCTTATCACAACGAAAGATGACAAATGAAAGATCTGGACGCGAAACCCGCCAATACCGGCAAGTTCCAGGATCCATTTGTCACCGCCGATGGCCAGGAGCGGGCGTCGGTATCACTCGGCAAACCGGAAACGCTGTGGTTCAACACCGGGACGCAATGCAACATTGAATGCGCGAATTGCTATATCCTGAGCAGTCCGGTGAATGACGCCCTGGTCTACATGACAGCGAGCGAGGTCATCGGTTATCTCGAGCAGATAACGGAACGCGCATGGCCCATCCGCGAAATCGGGTTTACCGGCGGCGAACCCTTCATGAATCCCCAGATGATCGACATGGCCCGCGCCGCGCTGTCGCGCGGGTACGAGGTTCTGATCCTGACCAATGCCATGCGCCCGATGATGCGCGAACGTGTGCGAAATGGGCTCACCGCCCTGCATGCAGAGTTCGGCGCGAAACTGACATTGCGCGTCTCGCTCGACCATCACAGCCCTACCGTTCACGACAAGGAACGCGGCACCGGCAGTTTTGACAAGACGCTGGCCGGGATGAGGTGGCTGCGCGAGACCGGCATTCGGATGACGGTGGCCGGACGGGCGCAGTTCGACGAAAGCGAGACCTCGGCCCGCTCCGGCTTTGCGACGCTGTTTCAGGCGCATCGCTTTGCAATCGACGCGCAAAACCCGGCGGAACTGGTGCTGTTCCCGGAAATGGATGAAACCGTCGAGGTTCCCGAGATCACCACCGCCTGTTGGGGCATTCTTGGCAAGCGGCCACAGGATGTCATGTGCGCCTCCTCTCGCATGGTGGTCAAACGCAAGGGGGCCGAACACCCCGCCGTGCTGGCCTGCACCCTGCTGCCCTACGTGCCGGAATTCGAACTCGGCGCGACCCTTGCCGAGGCCGAGCGAGACGTGCATCTGAACCATCCGCACTGCGCCAAGTTCTGCGTTCTGGGCGGGGCGAGTTGCTCTGCGTGAGCCACGCCACGCAACTGCGGCGGAACCTGCGGCTTGAAACGTGCTGGACTGCCCCTTCTGCTGCCCGCGCTTTTGCCGCTCCCAGGGGATCCGTGTCAGACGCCACCTCGATATCCGGGACCTTGACCGATCGGGAATTCGAAACGGTGACAGCAACCTAATTCCAGCCGCAGCAGATCGCACAGCATTATCGGCAGATGGCAACAGCTATATGGACATAAGTTCCAATGGGTGCAGGGTAACCGCGTAGAAAACCGGATGATGGCCATGCCGCAAACCGAAGTGCCATGAAATGCCTGTGCATGGATTGATCCCAAACGTCTTGAAAAGACGTTTAACGCGAATTCAATTCGCGTTTGCAAGGCCGTTGCAACGGCCTTGCCCGCATCGTTCCCAAGCGGTCGTTTGTCGATATGTACCGCAGATTCACTGGCGTGCGACATCAATCCTGACGTCAGTGCAGCGTGAACTCTCCGACCTGGTTCTGCCATTCACCTGACGACAGCATCTTGCGGTGTGTAAAGCGGACGGAATGCAGCGGCCCGTCAATCTCGCGCTGCCAGAACTCCACGAATTTGAACAGCGCCGGATGGTCCGGTGCAAGGTCATAATCCTGCCAGATGAAGCTGTTCAGAACATGTGTGTAATCCGGCATGTGATAAAACAGTTCCGCCGTTGTCAGCCCATATCCACGCAGCATCAGTTCGGTTTCAGTCTTTTCCATGATCCAACTCGTAAATTGCCTCGATAGGATCATGATCGGCAAAAATTGTTAACTTTCAACAAAAACAGTATGTTATCAGTATTGCAAGGTGGCTGCCAATAGATCGGGTGCTGCACCATTGCACCTTATGTGCGACGTCTGATATGGTCCCTCTACCAGATATAGTCGATGCACAATATACAGGCAAAATAACGTGAACGACACGCCGGAACCACCTGAATACATGGATGAAACACCGCCGGAGCGCCCCGTTTACGACGGTCCCAGCGTTTCCATCGAATCCGAGATGCGGACATCCTATCTGGACTATGCGATGTCGGTCATCGTCTCGCGCGCCATACCAGACCTGCGTGACGGGCTGAAACCGGTGCACCGCCGCATCCTCTATGCGATGCACGAAACCGGCAATACGCATGACAAACCCTATCGTAAATCGGCGCGCCCGGTCGGCGATGTCATGGGTAAATATCACCCCCATGGCGACGGCGCGATCTATGATGCGCTGGTCCGCATGGCACAGGACTTTTCCATGTCGCTGCCGCTGCTGGATGGGCAGGGCAACTTCGGCTCGATGGATGGCGACAACCCGGCGGCCATGCGTTATACCGAAGTGCGCATGGACAGGCCCTCGGCGGCGCTTCTCGCAGATATCGACAAGGACACGGTCGATTTCCAGGACAATTACGACGGCAAGGATCAGGAGCCGACCGTCCTGCCCGCACGGTTTCCCAACATGCTGGTCAACGGCGCCGGGGGGATTGCCGTCGGCATGGCCACGAACATCCCGCCGCACAACCTGGGCGAAGTGGTCGACGCCACGCTTGCGCTGATCGAGGATCCGGATCTGACCAGCGAACAGCTGATCGATTACGTGCCCGGCCCCGATTTCCCGACCGGCGGCATCATGCTCGGCCGCTCCGGAGCGCGCAAGGCGTATCTCGAAGGGCGCGGCAGCGTCATCGTGCGCGCCAAGACCCGTGTCGAAGAGATTCGCAAGGATCGTTACGCGATCGTCGTGGACGAGATTCCGTATCAGGTGAACAAGGCCGCGATGATCGAAAAGATCGCCGAGGCGGTGCGGGAAAAACGCATCGAGGGCGTGGCCCATGTGCAGGATGAAAGCGACCGGAACGGTGTTCGCGTGGTCATCGAACTCAAACGCGATGCCACCCCCGATGTCGTGCTGAATCAGCTCTGGCGCTTCAGCCCGATGCAGACCTATTTCGGCTGCAACATGCTGGCACTGAATGGCGGGCGCCCCGAACAATTGACATTGCGGCGATTCCTGACCTCTTTCATCGATTTCCGCGAAGACGTGGTCGCCCGGCGCACTGCATATCTGTTGCGCAAGGCCCGCGAACGCAGCCACATTCTCTGTGGTCTCGCGGTTGCGGTCACCAATATCGACGAGATCGTCGCGACCATCCGCGCTTCGGCCGACGCTGCCGATGCGCGCGAAAAACTGATGAAGCGCCGCTGGCCGGCGGCGTCGATCATGGAATACATCGCGCTGATCGACGATCCCACACACACGGCGAACGAGGATGGCACCTATAACCTGTCCGAGACGCAGGCCCGTGCGATCCTCGAACTACGCCTGCAACGGCTGACGCAGATCGGTGTAAAGGAAGTCACCGACGAGCTCGAGGAACTGGCCGCGAAGATCAAGGAATATCTCGAGATCCTCGGCAGCCGCGAGCGCATCATGGGCATCATCGCCGATGAACTGCGCGAGGTGCGCGAACAATTCGCCGTGCCGCGACGGACCGAGATTGTCGAATGGTCCGGCGACATGGAAGACGAAGACCTGATCGAGCGTGAGGACATGGTCGTGACCGTCACCTCGGGCGGTTATATCAAGCGGACCCCGCTGGCCGATTTCCGCAGCCAGCGTCGCGGTGGCAAGGGGCTGTCGGGCATGCAGACCAAGGAAGAGGACGTGGTCACCACCCTCTTCGTCGCCAACACCCATACCCAGCTCCTGTTCTTCACCACCGAAGGCATGGTCTACAAGCTCAAGACCTGGCGGCTGCCGCTCGGCGGTCGAACCTCCAAGGGCAAGGCCATCGTCAACATCCTGCCGATGCCCACAGGTGTCTCGGTGGCCGCGATCATGCCAATCGACCGCGACGAGGATCACTGGGACGAATTGCAGGTGATCTTCGCCACATCTGGCGGCGACGTGCGCCGCAACCGGCTGTCCGATTTCACCAATGTGCGGCGCAACGGCAAGATCGCCATGAAGCTGCCCGAGGACGGATCGGTACAACTGGTCGATGCGCGCATCTGCTCGGAAGACGATGACGTGATGCTAGTCACGAATTCGGGCCGCGCCATTCGCTTCCGCACCACCGATGTGCGGGTGTTCAACTCGCGCGAATCGACCGGCGTGCGGGGCATCCGGCTCAATGGCGACGCCCGCGTGGTGTCGATGTCGGTCATCCGCCATTTCGAGGCCGATCCGGACGAGCGCGCGGCCTATCTCAAGATGCGCCGCCTGATGGCCGGGGTGATCGAGGATGCCGAGAGCGACGACAGCGAGGGCAATGCGGACGCCCCCCTGCCACAGCAACGCTATGCGGAAATGTCCGCGGTCGAGAACCTGATCCTGACCATCACCTCGGGCGGACTGGGCAAGCTCAGCTCCAGCCACGATTACCCGGTGCGCGGTCGCGGTGGGCAGGGTGTAACCGCGTGGGAGAAATCCATGCGCGGCGGCAACCTCGTCGCATCCTTCCCCGTGGAGCTGGATGATCAGATCATGCTGGCGACCTCCAAGGGCCAGTCGATCCGCGTGCCTGTCGAGGGGATTTCCTTCCGCTCGCGCTCGGCCGGGGGCGTCAAGGTGTTCAACACCTCAAACGGAGAAGAGGTGGTGAGCGTCGCATGGATCGCGGAACAGGGTGATCCGGAAGACGAGGATGCTGGCGGCGCGTAAAATCAGGCCGCCACGCCAACCGACTTGATGGCCCGCCCCCAGAAGCGGGTCATCAGGAATATCGCCGTACAGGCGAGACCGACCACCAGACCAAGCCAGATGCCGACGCCGCCCATGCCGAGGATGAAACCGAGGTAGTAGGACGTGGGAATACCGATGAGCCAGTAGGACATCGCCGCCATCAGCATCGGCACCTTGGTGTCCTGTACCCCGCGCAACAGACCGAGCGCCATCGCCTGCGCCCCGTCGACAAGCTGGAACAGCGCGGCCACGGCGAGCAGCGTCACCCCAATGTCGAGTATTTCGGAGCGATACGGGTTGTCGGCTTCCATGAACATCGAGAGCAACGGAACCGGTGCGCTCAGAAAGACGATCATGGTGAGCAGGGCAAAGCACAGCGACAGGCCGATCACCGCGATGGCCCCCCGCGTCATGTGCTCGCGGTCCTGCCGGCCATAGGCATTGCCGGCCCGGATCGTGGCGACATTGCACAGCCCCAGATGCACCATGAAGGTGGCGGATGCGACTGTAACAACGATCCCGTGTGCCGCCAGCGACAATTTGCCCAGCCAGCCCATCATCAGCGCCGACGCCGCGAACAGCCCGACCTCGCTGACCAGGGTCAATCCGATCGGCACCCCGAGACGGAAGACCCGGCCCATCATTTCCCAGTCCGGACGCCAGAGCCGCAGGAAGATCTGGTGATCGGGCAAGCGCCACGCGGCATAACCGACAATGGCGATCAGCGACACCATCTGTGTCACCAGCGAGGCCAGCGCAGCCCCCATCAACCCCAGCTCCGGCGCGCCCCAGTTGCCGAAAATCAGCATGTAGTCGAAAACCCCGTTGGTCACCGCCGCCCAGACCGTGACCCAGAGAACCACCTGTGTCCGCTCAAGCGCCGCAAGATAGGATTTCAACACCATCACCAGCAGGGCCGGAATGATGCCCCAGCAGGCCACACGCAGATATTCCGATGCCAGCTGCGCCACCTGCGGCTCCTGCCCCAGCAATTGCAGGATCGGGCGGGACCAGATCATCAGCGGCATGACCGCGAGGGCGTAGGCAACCGACAGCCACAATCCCATCCGGGTGGTGCGGCGCACGCTGACATCGTCCTCCGATGCCGCCGCGGCGGCGACCATCGGCATCACCGCCATGGCGAACCCGGCACCAAGGATGAAGAGCACGAAGAAATAGGTCGATGCCAGCGTGACCGCCGCAAGTTCATCGACGCCGTACCATCCCAGCATCACCGTATCGACCAGACCGATCGAGAACTGCGCAAGGTGCCCTCCGACAAGCGGAAGGCCCAGTACGAGAATGGCCTTGACGTGGCCGGGATATGACATTTCGGGACTCATGAGAGCCCTGCATTACGGCAGATCACGCCCCATCGGCAAGAGCATCTTTCGCGATGCTGTCACATGTGGATCACACGGCCCCATGCGTCCAGAACCGACTCGTGCATCATCTCGCTGAGCGTCGGATGCGGAAAGACCGTGTTCATCAGGTCCTGTTCGGTGGTCTCAAGCTGACGCCCGACCACATACCCCTGGATGAGCTCTGTGACCTCCGCACCGACCATATGCGCGCCCAGCAACTCGCCGGTTTCCGCGTCGAACACCGTCTTGATCATCCCCTCGGGCTCGCCGAGGGCAATGGCCTTGCCGTTGCCGATAAACGGGAAACGCCCGACCTTGATGTCATGTCCCAGTTCCCTGGCACGCGCTTCGCTCAGCCCGACAGACGCGACCTGCGGCTGGCAATAGGTACAACCGGCAATGCTGTCGGGGCGGACCGGATGCGGTTTTTCGCCCGCGATCAGCTCTGCCACCATGACACCTTCATGGCTGGCCTTGTGCGCCAGCCACGGCGCCCCTGCGAGATCGCCGATCGCATAGAGACCATCAACGCCGGTGCGGCAGAATTCATCCACGACCACATGGGTCCGGTCGACCTTGACCCCCAAGGCGTCGAGACCAAGATCTTCCACATTTCCGACGATCCCGACCGCCGAGATGACCGTGTCAAACTCCATCGTCTCGGTCGTATCCCCGGTTTCGATATGGGCCGTGACCTTGCCCTGCCCCCGGTCGAGTTTCTTCACGGTCGCTTTCTCGATGATGGTCATGCCCTGCTTGACGAACTGCTTCCTGGCAAAGGCGCTGATCTCGGCATCTTCGACGGGCAGGATACGGTCCATCACTTCGACAACCGTCGTGTCGGCCCCGAGCGTATTGTAAAAGCTGGCAAATTCGATCCCGATGGCGCCCGACCCGATCACCAGCAGCTTTTTTGGCATCCGCGGCGGCTTCAGCGCGTGCTTGTAGGTCCAGACCAGATCGCCATCCGCTTCCAGCCCCGGCAACTCGCGGGCGCGCGCGCCGGTGGCCAGAACGATATGGTCCGCGGCCAGATCCTGCTGTCCCTTGTCGGTCTCGACGCTGATCCGCCCCTTGCCGGTGAGGGTTGCTGCCCCCATCACGGTGGTGACCTTGTTCTTCTTGAGCAGGTGGCTGACCCCCCCGGACAATTGACCCGCGACCTTGCGGCTGCGTTTGACGACCGCGTCCAGATCGTAACCGATTTTGTCCGCCTTCAGGCCGAACTCCCCGGCCCGCTCCATCAGGTGAAGCACTTCGGCGCTGCGCAGCATGGCCTTGGTCGGGATACAGCCCCAGTTCAGGCAGATACCGCCCATGTGTTCGCGTTCGACGATCGCCACGCTCAGACCCAGCTGCGCACCGCGAATGGCGGCGACATATCCGCCGGGACCTGCCCCGACAACAATCATATCAAAGGTTTTGGCGGCCATGATTACCCTGTTCCCAAAAGGAGTTGCACCTGCAGACCCGAGCCTAGCAACAGCCTTCTGCCTTTGCAAAGATATCGACGCCTCGCCCCGAGATTGCGCTGGTCAGCGTCAGATCGCGTGATAGTCTGAACCGGAACAATCCGGAGTGACGTCATGGGCAAGACCGTGAAAGACCTGTTTCTGGCATTGCTGAATGCCACGCTTATCCTCATTGCGCTCTGTCTCGTGCTGGCTCTGATGGTCTTCAACAGGGCCAACTCGCTGGCCGAGAGCTTTGCCGATAACCTTCAGATCGTGACACCGCTTCAGGAGAGCGTCCGGAATACGGGCGCCGAGGTCGCGGCGCTGCGCTCGGACCTTGCCGGGCTGAAGGAACAGTCCGGGGATGTCTCGTCTGCCACCATGGCACGTGTCGAGGACCGCATAGAAACGATGGAGGCGCGCCTGGACGAGATGATGGCCACCCTGACCGAACTGCGCGGCACGCCGCAGCGGCTGTTGGATCAGGCCATCGAAAAGGCCGGGGATCAGGCGGTTCTGACCGCGGGGCGTATCCGGGGTTGCGTTCCGCCTGACGGCGCAGCGACACCTTCGGGATAGGCTGCCGGACCTTATCCCGCTTGCTGCAACTCGCGCACGGTCGTGCCGTAGCCACCCGCAACCACATAGGCGGTTTCCGGTTCGCTTGACGGCCGCGACAGCGCATCGTTGCGATACGGGAAACGCCCGAACTTGCGGATCACCTCGCGGTGCGCCCGCGCATGCAGCAGGTTCGACGCGCCGTATTCGGGCATCCGCTCGCACATCAGGCGCACACACCGCTCCTGGTCGCACAGATTCTCCGAATGCATCATCGGCAGATAGAAAAACTGCCGCGCCGGTTCATCGATCCGCATATCCCACCGCTTGTCGACACAGGCCTTGGCCACGGCGAGCGCGGCACCATCGGTCGCAAAGGCGTTGCCGCTGCCACGGAACATGTTGCGGGGGAATTGATCGGTCAGGATGATATAGGCAAGAGCGCCGCTGGGATATGTCATCCAGAGCGAAAACCGCCCGTCGCGCGCACCTTCCCAGGATTTCCTGAACCTTCGCGTTATCTCGGCGTCCAGGTCCTTGTCCTGGGCATACCATCCGGCTTCGCCAACTTCGTCCAACCAGAAACTCAGTACTTCTTCGGGGCCAACCATGGTCCACTCCCTACGTTCTCGACATTCCCTCCCAAGCCACGGTTCCAGTGAAACCGATTTACAAAAAATTTACAGTAACATTTTGCTACACTCGGGATATTCTCAGCCGGCTTGTGGCGTTTCCGTCACCTGCTCGTCTTCAAGATCAGCTTCGATAGCCAGTTCCTGCGCATATTCAACGGCCACGTAGGTCGAGGACGGATACATCGGCGCAATGCTGCCGGTTTCCTCGATCGGAACCGCCGGACGGCGGGTGCTGCGATAGGCGGCATAGGCCGCAAGCGCAAAAAGCAGCCCCGCCATGAACATGAAAAAGCCCGGCGGTCCGAACACGCCGTCATCCATCAGCCAGCCGATGATCAGAGGCCCGGCAATCGCACCAAGACCGTTGATAAAGACCAGCCCGCCCGACGCGGCCGCCATGTCTTCGTGTTCGAGATAGTCATTGGTATGCGCAAGCAGCAGCGAATAGAGCGGATTGCTCAGACCGCCGATCAGGAAGGCCCCGAGCAGAAGCAGGGTGAAATCCGCACCGAACAGCATCCCGATGCAGGCCCCGATCCCGGCGCAGCCCGACACCGCGAGGATCAGCAGCCGCCGATCCATGCGGTCCGAGAGCCAGCCCAGCGGGTATTGCAGCAGCATCGCACCGATATAGAAGGTTGCCACAAAGGTCGAAATCTGCGCCACGCTCAGTCCGGCACGGGCGCCGTACACCGCGCTCATGCCGAATTGCGAGGCAAAGACGCCGCCCAGCAGGAACATGCCGACGCAGCCCAGCGGCGAGATCTTCAGCAACTCTCGCAGGGTCATGGGCTTGGTCGTGTCAAAGGCCGGTGTCGGACTGATCGAGAGAAGGATCGGCGCGAACGACACCGAGATCAGGACCGAGGCGATGACGAAGGTCACAAAGCCCGCCGGGTCGCCGACCAGCATCAGCGCCTGCGCCGAGACGATGCCCACCATCTGAACGATCATGTAGAGCGACAACGCCTGTCCGCGTGTCTCGTTCGTCGCCGAATTGTTCAGCCAGCTTTCGGCCGTCACGTAGACGCCCGAGAAGCAGAAGCCGATGATGACCCGCCCCAGGGCCCAGGCAAAGGGGTTGGTAAAGGTCGGATAGAGGATCATCACCGCAGAAATGAACGAGGCCAGCGCCGCGAACACGCGCACATGCCCGACCCGCCGGATCATGTCCGGCGCCAGCCGCGAGCCGCCGAGAAAGCCGACGAAATACGAGGACATGACGATCGACATCTGCAATGTCGAAAAGCCTTCGATCTCGCCGCGCACGCCGAGCAACGTGCCCTGAAGCCCGTTTCCGACCATCAGAAGCATCATGCCCAACAGCAACGCCCAAGCGCTTGACAGAACCTGTAACATCTCGCGCCTCCGATCGTTGGCATTGTGGCGTTGGTGCCGTGTATCGCGGATCAGACCGGACGCGTCCCCCTTGGCAGCGACATCCCGTGAGTCGCAAGAGGCAAAATCACCCTTTTTGCGGGATCAGCAGCGATGCATCACCGTAAGAGAAGAACCGATACCCTTCACTTACCGCATGATTGTAAATCCGCGCGATACGGTCCTGCCCCATCAGCGCGGAGACCAGCATCAGCAGGGTCGACCTGGGCAGGTGGAAATTCGTCATCAACGCATCGGTGACGCGGAAGTCGAACCCCGGATAGATGAAAATGTCCGTATCGCCTTCCCAGGCGGCGATCTCGCCACCCCGCGCCGCCGTCTCGATCAGGCGAAGTGCGGTTGTGCCAACCGGGATGATCCGGCCGCCCGCCGCGCGGGTGGCGGCAATCTCGGCAGCGGCGGTGGCACTGACCCGGCCCCATTCCGCGTGCATCTTGTGAGTGGTGACGTCATCAACCTTGACCGGCAGAAAGGTCCCCGCCCCCACATGCAGCGTGACACGGGTAAATTCGATCCCCTTGTCGCGCAGGTCCGCCAGCAGCGCATCGTCGAAATGCAGCGATGCGGTCGGTGCGGCGACCGCCCCCGAGTGACGCGCGAACACTGTCTGATAGTCGGTCTTGTCGCGCTCGTCCGCGGCACGTCTGGCCGCGATATAGGGCGGCAGGGGCATGGCGCCCGCCCGGGCCAGCGCGGTGTCGAAATCATCGCCCCTCAGGTTGAAGCGCAGCACGCCCTGCCCGTCTTCGACATGGTCAAGCTCGGCGGACAGGTCAGGGGAAAAGGTAACGGTTTCGCCCGGCCGCAACTTTTTCAGCGGCTTGATCAGCGCCGACCAGTTGCCATCCGCGCGAGGCTCCAGCAGCGTGACCTCGATCCGCGCGCTGGTACGTCCCTGTGCGCTCTGGCGTTCGCGGGTGCCGCTGAGCCGGGCGGGAATTACCTTGGTATCGTTCAGCACCATCCGGTCGCCGGGACGCAACCAGCCGGGCAGCGCGCTGACCCTCGTATCGGTGATGTCATCGCCCTGCGCCACCAGCAGCCGCGCGGCGCTGCGCGGAACCGCGGGGCGCGTGGCGATACGGTCCTCGGGCAAATCGAAATCAAAATCGCTCAGCTTCATCGGCGTGGTCCAGTCAGGTATTGACGCAGGTCGGCAGGTCGCAGGCTTCTAGCCGCGCGCGCGACGCGCCGCAACGCCTCGCCTGCAGGCCATCACCGTCCCCAGTTGGCGTCATTGGGGGGCCGCTTCGGCTCGGGGGCGGGCTGCGGCGCGAATTCGTCGACCGGCGGCGGCGCGCGGCGCAGGATGTCGCGCAGGAAACCGGGGGCGAGGCCCGAGAGCGGGTTGACCCCCACGCGCGGGTTCCTCGCCGGCCCGGTCAGCGTGTAATTGAAACCGAACACCCCCTCACCCTTGCGGGCAATCAGGTTTCCCACCTGATTGACCAGGTAGAGCGGCGAAATCACGCCCTGCATGTTCAGCGTCCCGCTTGGAACGTCGAACGTGCCGTCCATCGACAGGCCCATGGCCGGTCCGGTGGCGCTGCTTTCGAAAACCGTAACCTTGGACGGCCCGAGCCGGAACCGGGCCTCGACCTCGGAAAACTGGATGCCCTGCCCCGACATCTCGTCCAGCAGGCCCACAACGCTGATGGCGTTGAGCAGCGCCGCAATCGCGGGGGCATCGTGAACCTGGGTGTCGGTGATTTTCAGGTCTCCGTCGAATTCCCCGGTGCGCACACCGGGGCGCAGCGACAGGTCGAACTGTCCGCCCCTTGCCATGGTCAGCAATCCTGCGGACCGCACGACACCACCGGCATCGTCCGACCGGAGGCGCACCGCGCTGCGCCCGGATTGCGGCTCGACCTGCCCCGACACCCGCGTCTGGCCGTTCACCCGGCCACTGAACGGCCCGTTGATCCCGCCCGTGGTCGTGAACTGGCCGGAAAAATCGGTGAGCGAAATCGCGTCGGTGATCTGCAACCGGTCAAGCGCGACGTCCATCCGGCCACTTTCACCGCCTCCCGATCCGCCGCCGAACGTGGCCCGCCGCAGGTCCAGGGTACCGCTGAGCACGCGGATATCCGGCGGCGCGCTCCCCCTGCCCACCAGTTCGGCCGCCACATCGAGCCAGTCGCCCAGGCGCAGGGAACTGATCAGGGCGCGGTCGAGCCCGCCGCCCTGCTTGTTGGTGACCGCCCCGTTTGCCGACAGGCCGGAGGCTTGCAGGACCAACCGGTCAATCCGGGTCCGATCGCCGACGATGCCCTTGATCTGCAAGGTTCCCGTCGCCGGGGCCGGCTTTGCCCAGCCCAGCGGTGGCAGGGCCAGCCCCACCCCCCGCAAATCGGACTCCAGCGTCAGCGCAGGTGGCTTGCCCGCAGCGAACTGCATCGAGAATGTCGCGCTGCCCTTGCCCGACACGCTGCCCTCGGGCAGCCCGATCCCGAAGGTCTCGACGACGGCGGCTGACAGTTCAATCGAGCCGTCAAGCCGGCTGACCTTGGGCGCATCCCTGCCCAGCGGCTGCTGCCAGCTGACCGAGACCGGCACCGGCCCGATCCTGCCCGCGCCCGACAGGGCAATGCCGTCCTGATCGCCGACGATCTCCATCACCCGCGCCTGCACGGACTGCCCCGGAACCAGAACCGTGCTTGCAACATCGGTGATCTCGCCGCGCAGGTGGAATTCAAGGTCTTCAAACGGCACTTTCGGCTTCATCGGCAGGGCCAGTGTCCCGCCCAGCCGCGCGGTTCCGTCCGCCATGTCGACCGGCAACGGCGTATCCTTGAGCACCGCCAGAGGCGGCCGGTTCAACAGCGACAGGATCGACGTGACCGACCCCGCCGCCTGCACGCGCACCACCGCCGGCGTATCCGGCTTGGCCGACATCTGCGGAATGATGAAGGACGTCCCCGCCACATCAAGCGCGCCCCCCTGCCCGGCGATGACCCGTCCCGCGGTGGCGGTCGCGACAAACCGGTCATCCACGATCGTGACCTGCCCGCTGGCGCCGACAATCGGCGGCATGGTCTTGAGAAACCTGACCTCGGTCTCTTCGTAGGTGAAATCGAGATAGATATCGGGCCGCTCACCCGGATTGATCCGCAGCGCAAAGCCGATATCCTCGAGCCGTCCGCCCGAGACATTCTCGTTCACCCATTTTCGCGGCTTTGGTGCGGCAAAATCCGGCCAGATCTGTTTCAGCCGTTCAGGCGCAAGCTGGTCCATATTGCCGTCGACCGCCAGTTTCCAGCCCTCGGGATGGGCGTCGAGACTGCCCGACAGATGCAGGCGGCTGTCCTCTTGCGTGATCAGCATGTCACCCAGGGTCAGCCGGAACGGCGCAAGTTCGAGTCGGAAATCCGCCGATGCGCGGGAAATCTCGATCGGTTCCTCATAGAGACCGTCCGGATTCAGCGACAGGCCGGTCAGGGTCAGCTGGCCGATCAGATCCCTGAACCCATCGGCTTCTATATCCACATAGGCGCGCCCCTCTGCCGAACCGGTGCCCCAGGCGCTTGCCACCGACACCTCGTCAAAGACCAGAACCTGCTCGGCTGGCGAATAGGTGAAATAGCTTCGAGCCCCGTCAAACGGCACGGGCCGGGTGGCTTCGGTCGGCTGCACCACGCCCGCGCCGATCTGGAGCGTCGCCGAAAGCGGACCCAGGCTGCCATCGCTTTCGACGCTCATCCGCAAGGCGCCCGAAATCGGCGCCCGCAGCACGTCGAGCCAGGCCAGAGCCACCGATTGCGCCGCGATATCCTGCGCCGGGATATTCGAGACGACGACACCAAGCTCGGCATTCGCCTCGCCGATGCGACTGGCATAGTTCATCTCGACCGATCCGGCGCTGTCTCTGCCGCTGAGCAGGGAAAAACCACCGGCGATGCGGATATCCGCGTCGTCGCGGTCAAGCGTGATCCGCCCGCCGTCCAGGGTCCAGCTGCGCCCCTGCCGCAGGTCGTCATAGCGCAGCGTGAGCGATTCCATCTCGACCGCGACAAGCGACGACAGCGGCGGCGCGACCAGCCGCCTGTCCCATTCCTCGATCAGTTCGGCAACGGTCGCCGCCTCGCGCACCACGGTTCTGTCCTGGCCAAGCGCCAGCGACAGCCTGCCGCCGGCCTCGCGCCGCAGGTTGATGAAGGCCCCGCTCAGCGAAATCGACTTGGGTTGAAGCCGCCCGCGCAGCAGCGGCCTCATCGCAAGGCTGGCCTGCGCATCGGCAAGTTGCAGGATGGGCCGCCCGTCGGCTTCGCTCAGGGTGACGTCACGCAGGCGCACGCGCGGTCGCCACCCGCGATTGACCACCATCTCGACACCGCCGAACGCGATCTGCAGGCCCCCGAGATTCTGTTCGAGCCGCGACTCGATCCGATTGCGCAGCCAGTCGGGCATCGTCAGCGTCTGCCCGATCCCCCACAGCAGAAAACCGCCCAGCAGCAAGGCGGCAAAGGTCGCGAATCCGGCCGACCAGATACCGAACCTGCGCCTGCGCGAACGGCGACGCGGCGGTTCTCGGCCGGCAGGATCTTCTTTTTCAGGGTCGCGGGTCATCTAAACCGGCCTGCATGCCTTTTCGTTTTTCCGCAAAAGCCTATTGTCCTTCGCATCCCAGATCCAATCACATGGAATTCGCATATGCCCGACGTTAACGACGCTGCACCCGACTTTGCCCTGCCCGGTACCGGGGGCGACACCGTCCGCCTGTCCGATCTGCGCGGACAGACGATTGTTCTCTTTTTCTATCCCCGCGATAATACGCCGGGCTGCACCAAGGAATCCATCGGATTTTCGGAACATCAGCAAGCCTTTACCGACGCCGGTGCCCTGGTGTTCGGCATCTCCAAGGACAGCCTCGCAAGCCATGACAAGTTTGTCGCGAAACAGGGTCTGACCGTGCCGTTGCTCTCGGACGAACACGGGCAGACCTGCGAGGATTACGGCGTGTGGAAAGAGAAAAAGATGTACGGCAAGACCTTCATGGGCATCGAACGCACCACCGTCCTGATCGATGCCGAGGGACGCATCGGCAGGATATGGCGCAAGGTCAAGGTTCCGGGGCATGTCGAAGAGGTGCTCGCCGCGGTCAGGCAGGGCTAGACCAACCGGCGCATGCCACCGTGTAGCGCCGTAACGATCCGGCGGCCCTATGCGCGGCTGTTTCACGACTTTGTCCTGTCCTATCGGCCGCGATTACCGTAGGCACCGCATGACCCCGTCCGCCACTGGCCTGGGACGGAACCGGACAATCGTCAGCAATCCCCAAAAGGAGCACCTACGCGTGACAGAAACTCTTGCACAGATGGCGGTCCGGGTTCTGCGAACCGCGGATGGCCGCGAGAAAACCAGGGTGTCGCGTGACTGCGCGGCGCGCTGGTTCGCCACGCGGCACGGGCAGGAAAGCGATATTCCCATCGGCACCGCCTCTGCACCGCTGCATCCGTCACGACCGGAGCAGCCGGAACTGCTGTCCCCGCGCGACGTTCCCCGGCGACGCCCCGGCAGCCCGGCGGGCCGGATCGCGCTGCTGCACGCGGTTGCGCATATCGAGTTGAACGCCGTCGATCTGCACTGGGATATCATTGCACGCTTCACCGACATTCCGATGCCGATCGGGTTCTACGATGACTGGGTCAAGGCGGCGGACGAAGAAAGCAAGCATTTCAACCTGATGTGCGATTGTCTTGAAGCGCTTGGCAGCCATTACGGCGCGCTGCCCGCCCATGCGGGCATGTGGCGCGCCGCCGAGGATACGGCAGAGGATTTCATGGGTCGCCTCGCCGTGGTTCCCATGGTCCTCGAAGCGCGCGGGCTTGATGTCACGCCCGGCATGATCGACATCTTCCGCAAGGCCGGGATCGAACAGGCGGTGTCGGCGCTGGAGACGATCTATGCCGAAGAGGTCGGGCATGTCGCCTATGGTTCGAAATGGTTCCATTTTCTCTGCGGCCGCCACGATCTCGACCCGCGCGAGGTGTTTCATGACCTTGTAAAGCGATATTTCCACGGCCCGCTCAAGCCGCCCTTCAACGAGGAGAAGCGCGCCGAGGCAGGGATTCCGCCTGATTTCTACTGGCCGTTGGCAGAGCGACAAAACAACACACCGTGATCCGGGCACCCGCGGTCCCGGCGGCAAATCCTTGCCGATGCCACATCCCGAGGTCATTGATTTCGGCGAGATTTCGCCAGTTTCCACGCGTTTTCCCGGTCAGCGACCTGATACACTCTGCAGGAACTTGCCCAAAAGACACACTATGATTAGTGACCGCTAAGGCGCGTGGCCAGGCTCTGGTCCGTCAGCCGTCAAGGGGATGGATCAGGGAAGAGCGCGTGCGGACAAGGCTTGCGATAAGAATTCATGCGGTGATGGAACACCTGTTCCCTGAACGCCGGGTATTTCTCAAGTCCGATACGGACACGCGTTTCGTCCGGCTGCGTCCGGTAACCCAGCTGTTCATAGGTGTCGGCGCCTCGGCAATCGTCGCATGGGCGATCATCGCGACGGCGGTGCTGCTGATGGACAGCATCGGGTCGGGCAACTTCCGCGAAAAGGCCAAGCGCGATCAGGATATGTATCAGGATCGTCTGAACGCCCTCGCGCTGGAACGCGACGCGCGCGCAGAAGAGGCGCAGGCCGCCCAGCAGCGTTTCAACGCCGCGCTTGCCCAGATCTCGATCATGCAATCCGACCTGCTGGCGTCGGAGACTCAGCGGCGCGAACTGGAGACCGGTATCGACGTGATCCAGTCGACCCTGCGCGACACCATGAAGGACCGCGAGGCGGCACGCACCGAACTCGCCACGCTTCTGGCGGAACAGGCAAGCCCCGGCACCACGCAGAGCGGCGACGCCGTGTCGCCCGCATCCGTGAACTTCATGGCCGAGGCGCTGGCACAGACCGCGCAGGAACGCGACCAGATCGCGCAGAACGCCCGGCATGCCATCGAGCGCGCAGCCGAACTCGAGCTCGATCTCAAGCTGAAGGAAGAGCAGAACGACCAGATTTTCCGCCAGCTCGAAGAGGCGATGACCATCTCGGTCGCGCCGCTGGACAAGATGTTCCGCTCGGCAGGCATGCCGACCGACAAGATAATCGAGCAGGTTCGCCGCGGGTATAGCGGTCAGGGCGGTCCGTTGACCCCCCTCACCTTTACCACCCGCGGCGAAGATGAACCGACTGTCGACGAGTTGCGGACCAACCGCATCCTTGCGCAGATGGACCTCTTGAACATGTATCGAATCGCGGCCGAGCGCGCGCCCTTTGCCAGCCCGGTGCGGGATGCCGTGCGCTATACCAGCGGGTTCGGCTATCGCCGCGACCCCAAGACCGGCGGTCGCCGGATGCATAACGGTTCGGATTTCGCCGGGCGCGCGGGCACCGATATCCTCGCTACCGCAGACGGCGTTGTCACCCATGCGGGCTGGCAATCGGGATTTGGCAGGCTGGTCAAGATCAGGCACGATTTCGGCATCGAAACCTACTATGCGCATAACTCGCGCATTCGCGTGAAGAAGGGCCAAAGGGTCTCGCGCGGCGATCACATTGCTGATATGGGTAGCACCGGACGGGTGACCGGCACGCATCTGCACTATGAAGTGCGCGTAAACGGCACACCTGTTAACCCCATGATCTACATCAAGGCTGCAAGTAATGTTTTCGAAGAGCAAGATAAACGAGCCAGGTTCCAAGACGTCCGATGAGGCGAAACCGGCGGCTCCTGCAGGGGCCCCCGCCGCACCCGCATCGACAGGTGACTACAAGGCCAGCGCCCCCAAGGCCAAGCCCCCTGCATCGACCCTGTCGTCTGACCTGCACATCACGGGCAACCTCAAGACAACCGGCGACATCCAGGTCGAAGGCACGGTGGAAGGCGATATTCGCGCGCACCTGCTGACGATCGGCGAGACGGCGACGATCAAGGGGGAAGTGACGGCGGATGACGTCGTGATCAATGGCCGAATCGTTGGTCGTGTTCGCGGTCTGAAAGTACGCCTGACCTCGACCGCGCGCGTCGAAGGCGACATCATCCACAAGACCATCGCCATCGAGAGCGGTGCCCATTTCGAAGGCTCTGTCCAGCGTCAGGACGATCCCCTGAACCCCGGCGGTGCGGGCAAGGCGCAGGGCGCCAACCCGGCCACCGCCAAGGTATCCACGTAGACCGATACATCATCGAAGAAGTGGCAGGGCACCGTCAGGCAGACGCGTGCCCTGGTTGCATCGGGATGCCGATTGACGCAAGCACCTGACCCGGCCCGCTGTCGGCCAGGCTCGATTCCGCCACTTTCGGCACGCGAGAGCGACCGAAAGCAGGTTGCGCATCGTCGACCCCCCCTCCCCTCGATTATAGTCTAAAGAAAAACACGGTTCCGCGAGCCAGCGGAACCGTGTTCTCATCTGCACCCGTCGCGATGCGTCGGGTGATGTCCGCCAAAGCGGCGCGGTATCAATCGGTCACGGTGACCGATTTCATCACGTCGGGCTGGCCGACAACCGCACCGTTCCGACCCTCGCCGCGCTTGATCGCGTCGACGACATCCATGCCGTCGGTCACCCGGCCGATCACGGTATAATCCCCGTTCAGGAAATACCCCTCATCGAACATGATGAAGAACTGGCTGTTGGCGCTGTTGGGATCCTGCGAACGGGCCATGCCGACGACGCCACGATCGAACGGAATATCCGAGAACTCGGCGGCGAGATCCGGACGATCCGAACCGCCGGTGCCCGCGCGGCGCATGTCGCCACCCAGCTTGCCGAATTCCACATCGCCGGTCTGGGCCATGAAACCGTCTATGACACGGTGAAAGACCACGCCGTCATAGGCCCCTTCCGACGCCAGCGCGGTGATCTGTTCCACATGCCCCGGCGCCACGTCTTCCAGCAGGTCGATGACCACGGTGCCGTTGGCCCCTTCGCCCTCGATCTCGACCTGAAGCCCGGTGGCCAGCGCAGGGCTGGCGACAAGCGCAAGCAGCGCGGCCAGCTTATGCATCTGCGGCCACCTTCACACTGATCATCCGGTCCGGGGAGGCGGGCGGCTCGCCCCGGGTGATGGCATCGACATGTTCCATTCCGCCAATCACGCGACCATAGACCGTATATTGACCGTTCAGGAAACTGTTGTCCTTGAAGTTGATGAAGAACTGGCTGTTGGCGCTGTTCGGGTTCTGCGAACGCGCCGCGCCCAGCGTTCCACGGTCATGGGGCAGCTTCGAGAATTCCGCCGGAAGATCGTCCATGTCCGACCCGCCGGTGCCGGCGCGGCCAAGGTTGAACCCGTCCTCCATGTTGCCGTGCTGCACATCGCCGGTCTGGGCCATGAAGCCGTCGATCACGCGGTGGAAACACACGTTGTCATAGGCACCGGCACGGGCCAGCTCCTTCATCCGCTGGGTATGGAGCGGCGCCACGTCGGGAAGCAGTTCGATGGTGACGGTGCCGCCCTTGAGTTCCATCAGGATCGTGTTTTCGGGATCTTTGATTTCGGCCATCTGGCCCTCCTGTCCAAGCTGTGTTGCGCAGATACCTAAGCCCGGCAGGCGGGAATGCCAAGTGAACCATTGACCATGAGCAGAAATGTGAGAAAAAAGCGCGACAACTGGAATGGGCACAGGGATTGACCGATGAGCTGGAACACGCTGGACAACATTGAGATTGCGGGCAAACGGGTTCTGGTTCGGGTCGATATCAACGTGCCCGTCGAAGATGGCGTGGTCACCGATGATACGCGCATCCGGCGGCTGAAACCGACAATGGATGATATTCTTTCCAGGGGTGGAAAACCGGTGCTGCTCGCGCATTTCGGACGCCCCAAGGGCCGGCACGTGCCCGAGATGTCGCTGCGTCCGCTGGTTCCGGCGCTTGAGGCCGGGCTGGGTGTGCCGGTGTCGTTCTGCGCCGATTGTCGGGGCGATGCGGCCAGGGCGGCGGTCGGCGCGATGGCCGATGGCTCGGTTCTGCTGCTTGAGAACACAAGGTTCCAGCCGGGCGAGGAAAAGAACGATCCGGCGCTTGCGGCGGAGTTCGCAGAGCTGGGCGATGTCTATTGCAACGATGCCTTTTCGGCAGCGCACCGGGCGCATGCCTCGACCGAGGGCGTCGCGCGCCTGCTGCCCTCTTGCGCCGGGCGGTTGATGGAAGCGGAGCTGACCGCGCTCGAGGCGGCTCTTGGCACGCCCGAACGCCCGGTCGCCGCGGTCGTCGGTGGTGCCAAGGTCTCGACAAAACTCGACCTGTTGGGCAACCTCGTGGAAAAGGTGGACCACCTGATCATCGGCGGCGGCATGGCCAACACCTTTCTCGCCGCACGGGGCGTGAACGTGGGCAAGTCGCTCTGCGAACACGACATGACCGCCACCGCGCGCGATATCATGGAAAAGGCGGACAGCGCCGGTTGCAGGATCCTGCTGCCCGTCGATGCGGTTGTCGCGCGTGAGTTCCGCGCCGGCGCGGAAAACCGGACCGTGCCCGCGGATCAATGCCCGGACGACGCGATGATTCTGGATGCCGGTCCGGAAACGGTGAAGCAGATCGAGGCGGTACTGGACACGGCCCGCACCCTGATCTGGAACGGCCCGATGGGGGCGTTTGAAATCACCCCATTTGACGCCGCCACCAATGCCGCCGCGCGCAGCGCCGCCGACCGCACGCGCGCCGGGCAACTGATCAGCGTCGCCGGCGGGGGTGACACGGTCGCAGCCCTCAATCAGGCCGGTGTGGCGCAGGATTTCACATATATTTCCACGGCAGGCGGTGCCTTTCTGGAATGGATGGAGGGCAAGACCCTGCCCGGCGTCGCGGCGCTCCAGCACTGATCCCGACAGCCGGGGTGTCTGTTCGCGCTAACGCAATTGCAACCGGCATGCCCCTGTTTTAAACCCCTGCGGAACGACGACAATGCCCCGCGTGGGCCAGAACCAGCAAGGTATATCGACCCATGGCAAACACACGGCAAACCGAACAGATGACTTCCGGCAAGGGTTTCGTCGCGGCGCTCGATCAAAGCGGCGGCTCGACCCCCAAGGCGCTCAAACTCTACGGTGTTGAAGAAAGCGCCTATGGTTCAGATGCCGAAATGTTCGACCTGATCCACCAGATGCGCAGCCGCATCATCACGTCACCGGTGTTTTCCGGCGATCAGGTGATCGGCGCAATCCTGTTCGAACAGACCATGGATCGCGATGTCGATGGCATTCCAACCGCCCAGTATCTTTGGGAAAAATGCTCGGTTGTGCCATTCCTGAAAGTCGACAAGGGGCTCGCCGACGAAGCGGATGGCGTGCGCCTGATGAAGCCCATGCCGGGCCTGGAGGAGGTTCTGGATCGCGCCGTGGCCAAGGGCATCTTCGGCACCAAGATGCGCTCGGTCATCGACTCGGCCTCGGCAAGCGGGATCGCGGCTATCGTGGCGCAGCAATTCGAGGTCGCATCCCGGATTCTCGCAAAAGGCCTGATTCCGATCATCGAGCCCGAAATCACCATCACCATCAGCGACAAGGCCCGGGCCGAAGAGATCCTGCGCACCGAGTTGCACGCGCATCTTGATGCCCTCCCCGAGGACCAGCAGGTCATTCTCAAGCTGACCCTGCCGGAAACCGCAAACACCTACGAGTCCCTGGTCGATCATCCGCGCGTGATGCGTGTCGTGGCCTTGTCCGGCGGTTACTCGCGCGACGAAGCCAATGCGCGCCTGAGCGAAAATCGCGGCGTGATCGCATCCTTCTCGCGCGCGCTGACCGAGGGGCTTTCGGCCGGGCAATCGGACGAGGCGTTCAACGAAACGCTGGGGAAAACCATCACCAGCATCCATTCCGCATCGGTCGCCGGCTGAGTCCGGCCTGCGGCCTTTTGGCCACGCGCTAGGAATTTCCGATTCCCGGCTCTCCTTCCCCATAAACAGGGATTCACAAGGCGATTCGCCTATGCCATAGTGCAGCCAGAACGCCCACAAAGGGCGCTAAGAGGCAGTGCATTTTGACCCGTTCGACGCGCCCCGGCTTTGGGGGCCTGATCTATTTCGCGGCGACCTTCGCGTTATGCGTCTATTTCACCTTTGCCGCTGTTCAGGGTGATTACGGCCTGTTCCGGCGCGTCGAGATCTCCGCCGAGGCCGAGGCCCTGCGCCAGACACTGACCCGGCTCGAAGCGGACATCGCCTCGACCGAGAACCTGACCCGCCGCCTGTCGGACGAATATCTCGATCTCGACCTTCTGGATCAGCAGGCGCGCTCGGTGCTCGGCCTGTTGCGCGCTGACGAGATCGTGATCCGCTAAGAGTGCTCCGCGTCAATTTCACTCGCCATCCGCCTGCAGAGCCGCTATCCATAGTTTAGCATTAAACTATAAAAACGCAGGAGGAGTGCGCCGCGATGGTCACGCGCAAGAGCACCAGGAAACCCAACGTTTCCGCCGAAGAACTCACTACTTTCTATCGTGAAATGCTGTTGATCCGACGTTTCGAGGAAAAGGCGGGCCAGCTTTACGGCATGGGGCTGATCGGTGGCTTCTGCCACCTCTATATCGGTCAGGAAGCTGTCGTGGTCGGGCTCGAATCGGTGACCGAAGAGGGCGACAAGCGCATCACCTCCTATCGCGACCACGGCCATATGCTCGCCTGCGGCATGAGCCCGGACGGCGTGATGGCCGAACTCACCGGACGCGAGGGCGGCTATTCCAAGGGCAAGGGCGGCTCGATGCACATGTTCTCCAGGGAAAAGCATTTCTACGGCGGGCACGGCATCGTCGGCGCGCAGGTGCCCATCGGCGCGGGTCTGGCCTTTGCCGATAAGTATCGCGAGAACGGGCGCGTGACCTTCACGTATTTCGGAGACGGCGCGTCGAACCAGGGCCAGGTCTATGAAACCTTCAACATGGCCGCACTCTGGCAACTGCCGGTGGTGTTCGTGATCGAGAACAATCAATACGCGATGGGCACCGCCCAGCAACGGTCGACCTCGACCCCCGATCTCTATACGCGCGGCGCCGCATTTGGCATTCCCGGCGAGATCGTCGACGGCATGAATGTCGTCTCGGTCAGGGATGCAGGAGCCAAGGCCATCGCCCACTGCCGCGCGGGCAAGGGCCCCTATATTCTCGAGGTCAAGACCTACCGCTATCGCGGCCACTCGATGTCCGATCCGGCCAAGTACCGCACCCGCGAGGAAGTGCAGAAAATGCGCGAAGAGCGCGACCCGATCGAACAGGTCCGCAGCATGCTGCTCACCGGCAAACATGCCAGCGAAGAGGATCTCAAGGCGATCGACAAGGAAATCAAGAGCGTCATCAACGCCGCCGCCGATTTCGCAAAGGACAGCCCCGAGCCGTCACTGGACGAATTGTGGACCGATATCTATGCGGATGCGGTTCCCCAGAACGAGGTGGCCTGATGCCCCATTTCGAGATTCACGTGCAGGATGTCGAGGCCGCCAAGAGATTTTACGGCGGCCTGTTCGGTTGGCAATTCGAGGCGGTACCGGGTCTTGAAGAGGCAGGCTATCACATGATCCAGGGCGACGGGATCGGCGGTGCCGACGGTCTGACCGCCGCGTTGATGCAGCGTGCGGACGACACCCCGGATGCCGGTTCCCCGATCCGCGGCGGCACCATGACCTTCGAGGTGTCCGACTGTGACGCGCGATATGACTGGGCGCTGGCGAATGGCGGCGCAGAGGCCCTGCCGCCGACGGATTATCCCGGGATCGGGCGCTGCGCCTGTGTCGAGGATGGACAAGGAAACGTGGTCGGAATGATGACACCGGCCGGGGAGGATAACTGAAGATGGCAACCGAAATCCTGATGCCCGCCCTGTCGCCGACGATGGAAGAGGGCACGCTGGCGAAATGGCTCGTCAAGGAGGGCGACACCGTGTCCTCTGGCGATCTTCTGGCCGAGATCGAAACCGACAAGGCGACGATGGAGTTCGAGGCGGTCGACGACGGCACGATCGGCAAGCTGCTGGTCGATGCGGGCACGCAGAACGTCAAGGTGAACACCCCGATCGCCCTGCTGCTCGCCGAAGGAGAAAGCGCCGAAACGCTGCCCCAGGCGCCGGAACCCGCGCAGGCGGGTGACGCGGATGCCAAGGCGGTCCCCGCAGGGGACCCCGCGAAATCCGCCCCCCCGTCGTCGAAACCCGCGCCCCCGTCCCCGAAATCCGCGCCCCCGTCCCCGAAATCCGCGCCCGTCCCGGACTGGCCCGAAGGCACCATGCTCAGACAGCAAACCGTCCGCGAGGCGCTGCGCGATGCAATGGCCGAGGAAATGCGCGCGGATGACAGCGTGTTCCTGATGGGCGAAGAGGTCGCCGAGTACCAGGGCGCCTACAAGATCAGCCAGGGCCTGCTCGATGAATTCGGCAGCAAGCGGGTCATAGATACCCCGATCACCGAACATGGCTTTGCCGGCGTTGCCGTCGGTGCGGCCTTCGGCGGCTTGCGCCCGATCGTCGAATTCATGACCTTCAACTTCGCGATGCAGGCCATCGACCAGATCATCAATTCCGCAGCCAAGACGCTTTACATGTCCGGAGGCCAGATGGGCGCGCCGATGGTGTTCCGCGGTCCCAATGGCGCCGCCGCGCGCGTCGCCGCGCAGCACAGCCAGGATTACGCCGCCTGGTACATGCAGATCCCCGGGCTCAAGGTGGCGATGCCCTATTCCGCATCCGACGCCAAGGGCCTGCTCAAATCCGCGATCCGCGATCCCAACCCGGTGATCTTCCTCGAGAACGAAATCCTCTACGGACGCAGCTTTGACGTCCCGGAACTGGACGATTTCACCGTTCCCTTCGGCAAGGCCCGCATCTGGCAGCAGGGCGACGACGTCACCATCGTCAGTTTCGGCATCGGCATGAAATACGCGCTCGAAGCCGCCGAGAAACTGGCCGGGGACGGGATCAGTGCCGAAGTCATCGACCTGCGAACCCTGCGTCCGATGGACACTGCGACGATCGTCGACTCGGTGATGAAGACCAATCGCTGCGTCACCGTGGAAGAGGGCTGGCCGCAGGGCTCGGTCGGCAATTACATCAGTTCCGTCCTGATGCAGGAGGCCTTTGATTATCTCGACGCGCCGGTCATCAACTGCACCGGCAAGGATGTCCCGATGCCCTATGCCGCCAATCTTGAAAAACATGCGCTGGTCACGACCGACGAGGTGATCGCCGCCGTGAAACAAGTGACCTACAGGTAAGGAGGCCACGATGACGACGGAAATCCTGATGCCCGCCCTGTCTCCGACGATGGAGGAAGGCACGTTGGCGAAATGGCTCGTCAAGGAGGGCGATACCGTCGCCTCGGGCGACCTTCTGGCCGAGATCGAAACCGACAAGGCGACGATGGAGTTCGAGGCGGTCGATGAAGGCACGGTGGGCAAGCTTCTGGTCGCCGAGGGCACGCAGGGGGTCAAGGTCAACACGCCGATCGCCGTGCTGCTCGAAGACGGTGAAACTGCGGATGACATCGCCGCCCCCGCATCGCCCCCCGCCGACAACAGCGACGAGGACAGTGCGGAGCCGACGACGGAACAGGCAGCCGAGCCGTCGAACGCAGCCAAGACCCCCGCCGCCCCGGTACATGATGGCGAGCGCATCTTCGCGTCCCCTCTCGCGCGGCGGATCGCGGCGGAAAATGGGATCGACCTGCGCTCGATCACCGGTTCCGGACCACGCGGGCGTATCGTCAAGGCGGATGTGACGGGCTCGCAATCCAAGGCAAGCGCGCCAGCTGCGGCCACCCCGACCGCATCGCCCCCCTCCGGCCAGTCCCCGGCTCCTTCCCCTGCCCCGATCGCCGCCGGCCCCTCCGCGGACGCGGTGATCCGGCTCTACGAAGGGCGCGCCTATCAGGAAGTCGAACTCGACGGCATGCGCAAGACCATCGCGGCGCGACTGACCGAAGCGAAACAGTCGATCCCCCATTTCTACCTCCGGCGCGACATCCACCTCGACGCGCTGCTCGCGTTCCGGGCGCAGCTGAACGGACAACTGGCAAGCCGAGGCGTCAAGCTGTCGGTCAATGATTTCATCATCAAGGCCTGCGCCCTGGCGCTGCAGGCGGTCCCCGATGCCAACGCGGTCTGGGCGGGTGACCGGATCCTGCGGCTCGACCCTTCGGATGTCGCCGTCGCGGTCGCGATCGATGGCGGTCTCTTCACCCCGGTGCTGAAAGACGCAGAGATGAAATCACTATCGGCCCTCTCTGCCGAGATGAAGGATCTGGCGAACCGCGCCCGCGACCGCAAGCTGGCGCCGCATGAATATCAGGGCGGCAGCTTTGCAATCTCGAACCTGGGGATGTTCGGCATCGACAATTTCGATGCGGTGATTAATCCGCCCCACGGCGCGATCCTCGCGGTGGGCGCCGGTGTCAAGAAGCCGGTGGTCGGCGAGGATGGAGACCTGTCCGTGGCGACGGTGATGTCCGTCACCCTATCCGTCGATCACCGCGTGATTGACGGCGCGTTGGGCGCCCGGTTGCTGCAGCAGATCGTGGACAACCTTGAAAATCCGATGGTCATGCTGGCCTGATACTCGGTGCAGGCGCGGGCCAGTCAACCGCGCCTGCCCGCAATGCGCAGGCGAGAGGCTGCGCTACTCCGGGAACATCTGATCCATCGAGATCGAAGGCTGGTCACACCCGGCCTCGCCCACGATCTTGGCGGGAATTCCAGCAACCGTCTTGCATGGCGGCACATCCGCCAGCACAACCGACCCCGCCGCGATCCGGCTGCAATGGCCGACGCGAATGTTGCCGAGCACCTTGGCACCGGCCCCGATCAGCACACCATCCTCGATCTTCGGATGGCGGTCTTCTTCTTCCTTGCCCGTTCCGCCCAATGTCACGGAGTGCAGCATCGACACGTTGTCACCGACAACGGCTGTTTCACCGATGACAATCGAATGGGCATGGTCGATCATGATCCCCTTGCCGATCCGCGCCGCGGGGTGAATGTCGATCCCGAAAATCTCCGACACCCGCATCTGGAAGAAATAGGCCAGATCGTGCTGTCCGTTGTCCCACAGCCAATGCCCGACACGATAGGCCTGCATGGCCTGATAACCCTTGAAATACAGGATCGGTTGCAAGAGGCGATGGCAGGCCGGGTCACGCTCGAACACCGCAACCAGGTCGGCGCGCGCCGCATCGATCAACGCGGGCGAGTCCTCATAGGCCTGATCGGCAATTTCACGCAGGATCGCCATCGACATTTCATTCGAGGAGAGCTTGGCCGAAATCCGGTAGGACAGCGCCTTTTCAAGCGTCTTGTGATGCAGGATGCAGGCGTGAATCAACCCACCCATGAGCGGCTCGTCCTGAACCGCTTGTCTCGCCTCGCGATTGATGCGGTCCCAGACCGGATCGACAGGTGACAGTTTTCTGCGTGTTTCGGCCATGACATCGCTTCCTTTTTCACGTCTAGAATAGGCATGCACCATGCAAAAGCAAAACGCAAAGCAATGATGTGGCATATTCATGACATGAATGTATCAGAACTGAACCGCTTCACCGCCATGATCGAGCAGATGCTCAAGGAACTGTCCGACACCAGCGAACGCGGGCGCGCAGCTCAAGATATCGTCATGCTCGACCAGCAATCCGTCGGGCGTCTGAGCCGCATGGACGCGCTGCAGAGCCAGGCGATGGCCAAGGCGCAACAGCAAAGACGCGACCAGCAGAAGCAACGTCTGCTGGCCGCGATCACGCGAATACAGGAAGGTGAATTCGGTTATTGCATCGATTGCGGTTCCGAAATCTCCTCAAAACGGCTTGAACTCGATCCGGCGACACTCAGGTGCATCGAGTGTGCCAATGGATGATGCCTTTGCCCCGGTTCGACTCGCGCGCAGGCCGCTGCGCGGCATCTCGGGACAAGTCGCCTCATGCCGAATCCGTGACACCCTGGTCGCCCACGTCAAGCGACGCAAATGGACCAAAGCCGTAGCGCACCGATACCTGCGCCACTTCAAAGCGCAGCGGAAGACGAACGGCATCCGCATCTTGCAGCGACCGGGTATAGACCCAGTTTGTCGAGCCGACGGTCATCTCCCGCACCAGGGTCGGGCCACTCCAAATCCGCACCACATAGGCTTCGTTTTCTTCGCCCAACGGCACCTCGGGCAAGTCCCAGCTGTCGCCGTCGATACGGGTTCGTCGAACCCAGTCGAAATGCAGATCGCCGTTCTGCCCCGACCACACCCCAAGATGGCAGGGCGAGTAGGGCCGCAAACCGTTGCCATCGAATGCCTCGACAACATGGGTATACGAAGGGTCATCATACCCGCGCGCCGCCGATCCGATGCGGTAGTGGCGGGAAACGCGCCTGTGCGCGCTTGCAAGATCGATCTGAGCCGGCGTTCCGTCCATCAGGACAAACCATGACCCGGCTGGCCAGGTCGCCGGCATGATCCCGTCACTTCCACCCTGCCCGCGCAATCGATCGGTCAGCAGATAGGTATCTTCGGCAATCAACTCGGCGTTCCGGAACTGAAACAATTCCCAATTGCCGCTCGTGCCATCCCCGATCGCCGCGAGATTGGCGCCATTCAGGATCGCGGATTTCTCGCGCGATTCCAGCGCTCCGCTCAGCATCCTGACCTGCAACGCCTCTCCGCCGTCCCAGACCCCGGAACGCGCGCGAAAGAGGGGGTTTTCCGTCTGACCCACGACGGATCGAGCAGCGATGATCTCGCTTAGCGCGTAACTGTCATCCGAGGATGACCCATATAGCGCAACCGATCCCGGCCACGGTGTTGCAGTCACGGCCAGATGCGGCGCATGTTCGACTTCGTCGCCGCGCATCAGGGGCAAATCCATGAACAACGGCAAGACCGGAACCGGGGCCGCAAACGGCTTTGCTCCGGGAACCTCCTCTTGCAGATCAGAGGTCTTGTAGATGTCACGCTCGACCCGCACCGTCTCAAGCAGTTGCAATTCGGATTGCTCGACCCGGTCAACGCGGTACACCGCGTGCGCGTCTTCCTGATCGGTATCGAGACGGACGACATCGCCGGCCCCCAGGTGCATCAACGATGGCGGCAGTGCAAACCGGGCCGCCTCGCGCGACACACGCGCTTCCGCCAGCCATCGTTCGGCTACCTGCCGGCCTTCCGAGCGTGTCATCGCAAGCTGAAGCTCCGATGATGTAACCGAATGTGTGGACGTGTCCGCCAGAACCGCCTCCTCGGCGACAATCTCATGATCCGCACCCGATTGCACGAAACGCAGGCGCACCCGGCCGGTCATCTCGGCTTCGGCCTCGCGGCTGTACTCAACCGTACCGTCCAGATCGCCGGACACGGCAAGCGCATCGGCATCCAGCACATGCGGACGCCCGGCTCCGCGCATCACGAACTTCAGAACGCCGTCACGCTCGATCGCGTCAAACCCATACCGCAGCATCAGTGGCTGAAGCGCCGCCCGTGCAGAGGTGACCTCTTCAACCGCATATCCACGCACAACACCAAACAATCTCGACGTATCGACCTCGGTGACACCTGAGCGACGGCAAATCTCTTCAACGACAGATGCAAGGGTTCGCGCACCCGCCCGACCGTTCAGCCAATGCCCACGGGATTGGATCGCGCCGTCGCTCCACAGGGTCAGATTGTTCGGGAATGCCGGATAGGGCCGCGTATCCCAGGCCCAGACATAAGCGTTGTCCATATCGATCATCGCATCGTCGTAAACCTCGGACACCGGATTGTTCGCGGGGTCAGCCCAGTATGTCAGCATCGCCCGCAGGTATTGCAGCTGGATCAGGTCATCCCGAGACCCGTCAGAATATTTCGGCAGCGACGATTCCGATGACCTCTGGTCCAGAAACTTGTTCGGCTGATTGGTGCCCTTGTCGATCGCGGCGCATCCAAGTTCGGTGAACCAGATCGGCTTGGACGCGGGCACCCAGTTCGTTGGGTCCTCCTGGCGGACGCCGCCGATGCGTTCGTGATGCGGGTTCTGCCACCAGTTCCGAATGTCCTTGTAGCGCCAGACCCAAGGCTCATCATGCGCCTGATCCTCGATCGGTGTCCTGATCTGGGCGGCCTCTGCCTCTGACGACTGATAGTACCAGTCATAACCTTCGCCGCCCTCGATATTCGCCGCGAGATAGTCCAGGTTGTAAATGCTGTCCCACCGGGCATCCGCATGTGTGTCGCCCTCCCGCCAGTCGGACAGGGGCATGTAGTTGTCGATCCCGATGAAGTCGATATTCTCATCCGCCCAGAGCGGATCGAGGTGGAAATAGCGATCCCCGCTGCCGTCCTGCGGCTGGTAGCCGAAATACTCGCTCCAATCCGCCGCATAACCGATACGTGTATCCGGCCCGAGCAAGGCCCGCACCTCGGCGGCAAGCGCGCGGAACTCTTCGACCGCCGGGAATCCCGACGCCCCGCGTATCTGGGTCAGCGCGCGCATTTCCGACCCGATGCAAAACGCGTGCACGCCGCCCGCCGCCGCACACAGCGCCGCATAGTGCAGGATAAAGCGGCGAAGCCCCCATTCATCCGGACCGGTATATTCGACGGCCCGTCCCACGACGGAAAAATCAGACGCCCGTGCGGTCCCGAAAAAGCTGGCGACTTCCTGATCGGCCGATGCCGTCCCGTCTGGCGATCCGATCTGTCCCGGCGCTTTCGACAGCGTTATCCGGCCCCGCCAGGGCAAGGCTGGCTGGTTGTCGGCGGATGTCCATGGATCCTCCAGCCCATTACCTTCTGTCTGCTCCATCAGAATGAACGGATAGAACATGACCCGTCCGCCCTTTGCATTCACGTGGCGAATGGCCTGGATCACCGACTGATCGGTCGGCGTCCCGCCATAGATCGGTCGATTGTCCTCCCGTTCGATCTCGTCGGCGTCCGCCCGATCCAATCCCGCCACACGCCACGGCATGTTGCCACCTTCGTTGGCTCTCTTCTCGATCTTCGGCTTGACCTCACATTGCCCACAGCGCAGATCGCTGCCGAACCACGACGCAACGAGCGAGACCGAACCGCAGGAGGGCAGCTCGGTGTTCAGCATCTCAAACGACGTAAGGAAATCGGTTTTTCCAGAGGGGCTGTTGGAATTCGCCGCCCAGTTGATCCCCGGCCCCTTGGTGTAGTGAACCGCCGATGTCGCCAGCGCATATTCACCCGTTCCCGGGATCAGCGCGGCGCCTTTGACCAACTGCGCCAGGTCGCTTTCATAGGTGCGCGAATCCGCTTGCTCGGGCCGCAGAACCTCGAACGAGAATTGTGGAATACGGTTGCCAAACCGCCCCAGCGGCACCCGTTCCAGCACCACATACGCCGTTCCACGATAAGCCGGAACAAACCCCTCGCCCTCGATTGCCTCGATCAGCGGATCCGGCAACTGGTCGTCAGTGCCGGTATAGACCCGCATGTTCAAGTCCCGTTGGGCGACCTCTTCACCGTCCGCCCAGACCCGCCCGATGCCCGCGATTGTACCTTCGCAGACGGCAATCGCCAGTGAAACGCTATAGCTGAAGCTGGTGACTTCCGGCGAACTCGGGCTCCCCTTACCACCGCCACCACCGGTTGTACTGCGTCGTTCCAGAAAATCCGAGGCCCAGATCACCTGTCCGCCGACACGCATCCGTCCGTAGACCTGCGCGATCGGATTGCCGTCGCCGGACTGTGTCAGCCGGAACCGGTCGACACGTCCGGTTTCCACCGCCTCTGATCCCTGCCCCAACAGGCGCTGGTCGATGACCTGACCAAGCGTGGCCCCAACGGCCCGACCGATCACCGCCGACGAAAGCCCGGCAACAGTGCCACCGATCGAACCACCAATAGCCGCACCTACGGCCGAAAGAAGAATCGTCGCCATCACTTAGCCTCCAGAGGAAATTTGAAACGCGCGACGATACGCCGGCGCCACGGATCGCTCAGCCGGCTCTCGACGACGCCATATCGTTCATAGGCATGAACGAAGGCCGGTCGCTCGCCGACTGCTGACACGATACCCAGATGTTTTGCGACTGCCCCGCTGCGCATCCTGAACAGGATGACATCCCCGATTTCCGGGTTGCCGGCATTGCCCGGCTGCTCGCATAAATGCCGCGTTGCCGCCTGCCAGAGCCTTTCCTGGCCTTGCGGCTCGGACCAGTCCATTGAGTATGCCGGCGGCACCTCGGGTTCGCTTCCCATGACCTCGCGCCACACCCCACGCACCAGCCCGAGACAGTCGGTGCCCGCCCCGCGGCAGGCAGCCTGATGCCGATACGGCGTCCCGAGCCATCCGCGCGCAGCGTCTACAACAATTTCAGTCATCTGCGGCTCCCGCCGGTGTTCCGACGGCTCTGCTTGGGCACGGCCATCACCCAGTCCTCTCCGGGAAGATCAGGAAAACCCTGGAAATTCAAAAGATTGTTGAATTTCAGACGACAGGTTTCCATGCGCTTGTCACACCCTGCATCAAGGCGCACCATGTCTCCGTGGTTGACCGCGGCGCGGATCGGTTCCCACAACTCGATCTGGCGCTTTTCGCCGATAAACCGGTCCTGTCGGATCATCCCCCACAAGCCCTGCGCCGGACCGCTCAGAACGGTAAGACGACCGCGCAGGAACCACCCGGGTTCAAACTCACGCATGTCGCCCCACGTGAAACTGAGACCATCGGAAACCTGCTCGACCGCGCGCTCATCGCGATATCCGGGTGTATCAAGCGTGAAGCGGCAGGACCCATCCCCCAGGACGGCGGTGCAGGGTTTCTGGTAAATGCGGCCCACGGACCTGTTCAGGTTCTCGGTCAGGCCGCGCAATTCCGCGTGAAACGCGCCGCCAACCCGCCGAAGTTCCCCGATCGAGCCACGAAACTGCAACCAGCGGACATCGGTATCGGCCCAGTTCACCAGCCAGGCCCGCACCTCCGCTCCGTCAAAGCGTCCAGCATCAATGTCTTCGGCTTTCACCGACGCATCGCTCAACGCGCCCAGAGCCTCGGTATTGTCCACGGACAGTCCGGTGCTTTGCTGCAATGCGCGTGCGGACAATCCGCTATCGGCCTTGAACCTGACACCCTCGAACTCCAGCGCGACATCATGATCCGTGAATCCCAGGACCTCCCCATCCTTGCGGGTGATGGCCCAGCATCGGCACAACGTCGTCAAACCGGTCGCAACATGCGCCTTGAACGCCTCGTCCATCCCCGCCATCAGACACGAACCTCCACGACCGGGACGTTGGGAACATCACCCGCCTGAAAGCTGGCGACGCTGGTCTGGACCCGGTCGGTATCAAAGCGGACGGGCACATCAAACTCGTACCCCGCCATGATCCGCATGCTGCTTGCCGGCGGTTTCTCGAACCGGACGATACCCGAGGTCAGGTCGATCTCGTAATCCACCGTTTCACGCATTTCGTCCTGCTCGATGCCGATGCGGACCGTCCCCGCGACCGGCTTGGTGATCGGGCGCGCGTAGGAAAATTCGCCAGAGCGATAGGTCTTGGTCAGCTGAAACGCCGACTGCACCCCGTCCGCCGTCGCAATGACCTGATCGTCGAACGTCGTATCTGCCGACGCCCGTCCCGATTTGAAATCTGACCAGTCCTTCCAGCGGAACCCGAACATCTGGCCATGGCGCGCCTCGAAAAACGCGATCAGGGTTTCGACATCATCCAGCGACCGCATGCCAAGACCCGCGTCATACCGGCGTCTGGAATGCGCCCAGGGCGTGTTGCGCTCTTCGAAACCGTTGGCGAGCGTTACAACATCGGTACGCCGTTCCGGTCCACCGACCGAGCCAAAGCTCAGCGAAGCCGGGAATCTCACTTCGTGAAAGTTCATCCTGTTCTCCCCTTGTCGTCCGATTACCGATTGCGATTGCCACGGCTCAGCGCCCGGCTCATCTGCGCGGCAATCTGGCCTTGGCTTCGCTGGAAGCCCCGCACATCAGGTGTCGAGATATTCATCACGACGCTGACCGCGCCACCGCCGGCGCTCCGCACGCCCAGCTTGCCATCCGCTCCGCGCGCCAGCGGCATGATCGCTTCGGGGCCGGCTTCACCCATCAATCCGGTTCCCCCGCGCATCGGAAATGTCACCGGGCCGGATACGATTCCGCCGTTGGCAAAAGGCATGACGCGGCCCTGTGAAAAGCTGCCGCCATCTGCAAATGGCAGCAATCCCTCGACAATCCCGTTGACACCATCCGCGAGCAGGCCCCCGAAATGGTTCGCAACCGGCTTGACGGCAGCGGAATACGTGGTTTGTATCATCGACTTTGCGACGGTCTCCAACGCGTCCGACAGCTTCATTCCGTCAAACACCAAGCCGTCAAAGGCCCGCCGCAGCCCCTTGGACATCCCCCGTTCGAGCGTCGACACGTCCTTGCCGGTTGCCGACAACGCGTCGCGAACGCGACGCAGCTCGCTGTCGAATCCCGCCGCCATGTTTGCCGCCGCGCCAAGGCTGTCTTCCAGCGCCTCTGCCTGATCCTCAAGATTGGCTATTCCATCGCGATCACTCATCGCCGTCTCCTCGTTGCCTGTCCGGATACGCCTCCAGGAGCGCGTCCAGCCCGCTCCGCGACAGGGCGGAACCCGCTCCGCCCTGCCCCAGCATCAGCCGCAATTCCGCAGGGGTCAGGCGCCAGAACTCGTCAGGCCGCAGCCGCAGCCCCTGCACGCCCGCCCGCAGCAGCGACGGCCAGTCAAAGCCGTTCATGTTTCGCCGGGCACCATGAATGCCCGCGCCAGCAATTCTGCCGCCACCCGCGCAGCCCGCATCGGTCCACCCTCGATTTCGGCCTGTCCGAGCGCCTCTGCGCTCAGATCGACACCGCCACCGCGCAAACCGGCCGCGAGCAGCGCCATCACGTCGCGCATCGAAAACGACGAATTTTCAAAGCGCTCGACCAGAGCCACCAGCGATGGTGTCTCAAGCGTCTGTTCCAGCTCGGCCAGTGCCCCAAGCGTCAGCTTGAGCACCCGGCGCTGCCCGTCGATGATCAGGGCCACCTCTCCCGTCCACGGATTGGCCATCGGATCAAAGCGCCGTAAAGTTCAGCGCGCCGGCGCTGGCCATCGACATCTCGTATGTCGCTTCGCCGTTGTGGCTCCCGGCATACTCGATCGCCGTCACCTGAAACGGCCCCTCCACGATGCCGAACTCCGGAATCACAACCTGGAACTCCGGGGTTTCACCATCAAAGAACAATTGCCGCGCGCGCTCGTCGGTGCTTGCGTCCTTGAATACGCCCGACCCCGAGATCGCAGCAGATTTGACACCCGCCCCCGAGAGCAATTCACGCCATCCACCCTGGCTTTCGAGACTCGTGACATCCACGGTCTCCGCATTGAAGCTGACGCGCGTCGCGCGCAGCCCGGCAATGGTTTCAAACAGGCCATCGCCGGTCATGTCGACTTTCACCAACAGGTCTTTTCCGTTCTGGGCAGCCATATCGTTTCTCCGAAAAAATCAGTGTTCAGTTGTCTTCGAGACGCGCGCGAAATCGCAGGTCGATCTGCCTGATGCGACCCGCCGTGCCGGTCCTGCGCGCCTGGGCCCTCTCGAACCACAGGCCGACCACGCGGCCCCGGCTCAGGGCCGGACGGGCATCGGACAACGCGTCGCTCACCGCACCGGCGGCGTCCTTGGCTACGCCGAACCCGGCGGCGGCACTGATCACCGACACGGTAAAGCGATGCTCCGCCCCCGTGCCGACAACATCCGACCGGTCACGAACCGTCTCCGTGCCCAGCGTCACGTACAGCTCGGGAAGTTCGCCTTCCGGTGCTGCATCGAAAATCGCATCGCCAACCAGCGCGCTCAGATCCGGATCATCCCGAAGACGCTGATACACGGCCGCCTGCAGTGCGCTCGCCATTGCATAACTCATGCCACGACCTCCTCATCCGCAAAGCATGTCAGGTAACGACCGTCGGCATCGCGCTCTGTCACGGCCCGGATCACGAACAGGCGTGCGCCGTCGCGAAACCTCTGGTTGGGCATCGGTCTTGCCAACGCGCCGTGCGGCGCGCCGCGAACGACGATGCGATAACCAACAGACGACACCACGACGCCCGACTCGTTTCGTTCGCGCCCCGTCCGGCTGCGGACATCGGCCCACAACTCCCCAAGAACCTCCCAGTTCTCGGAATACCCGCCAGCGCCATCCGGCACCCGGCGCGGGGCCTCAAGCAACAGTTTCCGGCCAAGGCGCACCCCGCTCATCGCGCCACCCCGACGCCGATCCGCATCACGCGATATCGCTGGATCAGGCTGCTCACGCCAAACGGCATGCTGCCGTCGCTCAGCGAACTTTCATTGCGATGCTCGTAGTAATGCGCCGCGAGCAACATCACCGCGTGGCCAAGATCGGCAGGCAACCCGCCCCAGCTTTCCGCGAATCCCGCGGTGAAGGCGATACGCACCGAACCACCGGTCCTGATCATCGGCAAAAGCGAACCTGCCGGACGCAGCCGCGGACGCTCGCTGTCGCGTTCCAGACGAAACGCATCACCGGCCAGTTCGGATTCCATGTCGATTTCGTCGATCAGAAGCACCTGATTGATGGTGTTCACCGGGGCAACCGGCAACACCTGTCCCGCGCGATCGCGCCAGCCGGTCAATGTCCAGGTGAAATCCCGCGAGATCAGCACCTTTCCGGTCCGCGCCTCGATCGCCGCGATTGCCGCCCGCAGGAACCCGTTCAGAACACCGTCCTGCAGGCTCTCGTCACCGAACCCGGTACCAAGCCGCAAATGCGCCCTGAACTCCGCCACCGGCAGCGCCGCGTCAGGCACGGTGGTCTCTTCGATCAACATCATCATATCACTCCGCAAGCTCGGACCCCTCCGGGCCGGTTCGTTCTGGTTTGATGGACGCGCGCCGCCTCACATTGCTCGGACGGAGGGGAGCAGCTAGACAACATGAAGGGTCTGGAATGGCGCGCGCCCACCGCGGGACCGGTCAATTGGCCCCGCGTCCGGCACGGATTAGGACGTGCCGAATTTCAGCAACTTGATCGCGGCAAAGTCCGAAACATCGCCGCCGACGCGCTTGGTCGCATAAAACAGAACATGCGGCTTGGCGCTGAACGGATCACGCAGCACGCGCAGGTCAGGACGTTCGGCAATCGTGTAACCGGCGTTGAAATCACCGAAAGCGATCGAGAACGACTCGCTGGCGGCATCGGGCATATCCTCGGCAATCACCACCGGATAACCCATCAGACGCGCGGGTTCACCCGCCGCGAGACCATCGGACCACAGGAACCGGCCATCGGCATCCTTGAGCTTGCGCACCAGACCGGCGGTCTTGGAGTTCATCACAAAGGTGGCGTTTGCTCGGTATTGCGCGCCCAGGGCGTAAACCAGGTCGACAATCGCGTCGCCGGGTCCGACATCGCCATCGACACCGCTGGCGATATAGCCGACGCTGCCCCAGGCCCAGTTGTCGTTTTCGATCGTCGCATGGCTGAGAATGCCGCGCGGCTTGTCCACACCATCGCCGGTGATGAACGCAGCGGCCTCGGCACGCGCGAACTTGTCGGCGATGCGCGACGCCAGCCAGCCCTCGATGTCAAAGGCGCTGTCATCCAGCAGACGCTGGCTCGCCTTGGGCAAGGCACTCAGCTCATGCAGCGGGATGGCGATGCGATCGATCTGCGGCGTATCGGTCTCGGCCTGTGTCCCTGCTTCGGTCGCCCAGCCGGCGCCGACATCGGAATGATCCACCAGCACGTCGAAACTGGTCGCCTCGACATTCACCACCGATGCGATCGAGCGCAGCGATGCCGTGGAATGCAGCACGGACTGAACCGTTTCCGAGGTCTGCGGATCCACCAGATAACCACCGTCGCTGTTGACCGCCGTGGTCATCGACTTGCCGGCCAGTTCAAGACCGCGAAGCCCATCGTCATCGCCGCTGCGCAGATAGGCATTGAACGCCTTCTGATGCGGAGCCGTCTCCTCGGCTGCGGCGGACAGGCGCGGACGTGCCGCGAGTTGTGATTTACGATCCAGCATGGTCAGTCGCTCTTCTGCTTTTTGAAGTTTCATATTCATCTCGCTTTGAAAGCCCTTGAATTCGCTTACGAAGCCGGCCATCGCCTGCTTCACTTCCCGAACCACGGGCGCACCTTCCTGGGCCGTTTCCAGCCGCTCGGTATTGCTCATCGGAACATCCTGTCTAAGGGTGAGAAATCGGCGTGTTCAGCGGCACGCCAGGTCCATCCGCGCACTCTCCAGTGTCGCGGCCAATTCGCGCAGAACGGTTTCGGTCGTCAGCGTATCGCCCTTCGCCGCCACCCGCGCACTGGGCAGCATCGGGAAAGTCACAAGTGACACTTCCCAAAGCTCCAGTTCGGTCAAGAGCCGCTGGCCCTTGTCTGTCTTGCCTGCCTTCGTCGTGCGATATCCGATCGACAACCCGTCAATCGCGCCCGCCTCGATCAGAGCCGCCGCCTCGCGCCCTTTCTGGGTGCTCTCCAGCAACCGGCCTTTGACCCACAGGCCCCGGCCATCCTCGCGCACCTCGTCCCAGACACCGATCGGCTGGGCCGGATCATGCTGCCAGAGCATCTTGACCCGCCGACCAGTCGCAGCCAGAGCATGGATCGACGCCTCGTATGCGCCCTTCTGCACCACGTCTCCGCCCTGATCGACCTGTCCGAACAGGCTGGCATAGCCTTCGATGACGGCACCGTCGCTGACGCTCAAGGCGTCCCCAAACCGGGCGAATTTGTGTTCAAGCCCATTGTCCTGCGTCATGACTAAACTCCTTGATGAATTCCGACGGCCAACTCGGCCCCCGGGAAATGTCGCGATCGTGATCCACGGGGGGATCGCCTCCCGGTGAACACCGACGGCGCTCCACCCAACGCCCACCCGCGTCGGCGGCGAACACAAACACGCGACCGCGCACCGCCGACAACACCCGCCCGCCGGGCCATGTGGCTTCAGACATTCAGGATATTTCCCTGCATCGCAAAGGACATGAAACCGCCGAGGATGGCCGCGATGATCAGCCAGACCAGACGCGAAATATGGCCGTCGATCTTGTCCAGGCGCCGGTCGATCTGGTTGAACCTCGCCTCCATGAACTTGCGTTTTTCTTCGTTCACCGCCCGATCCGTCTCTATGACTGCAATTGCCGCCTCGACCGCCACAACCCGCTTCTCGAGCTGGCGAAACATCGAGGTCGTTCCGTCCATCACCGCAAAACTGCGCCGGGTGCCGACATCATGGGTTACCGTCATCAGCCATCCCCTGTGCCGGCAGTCCAAGCAGCGACCGCTTTTCCGCGTCACTCAGGAACCGCGCCTGCGAAACCCGCGCCCATTGCGCATCGCGTTCCGCAGCCAGCGCAGGCACCTGATCGAGATCGGGTTTCAATTCGAGCATCTCTCCGGTGAACTGCGACAGCCAATCACTCAACGCCGCCGCCACGCGCGTCGCCAGCGGAAGCACCGTCAGCCGATAGAACGCCCGGTTCGCCTCCTGATAATTCGCATAGGTCGCGTCCCCCTGGATACCGATCAGCATCGGCGGCACTCCGAAGGCCAGCGCGATCTCACGCGCCGCCGCTTCCTTGGTCTTCTGGAATTCCATGTCGCTGGGCGAAAAGCCCATCGGCTTCCAATCCAGACCACCTTCCAGCACCATCGGCCGACCGGCGTTGCGGGCCCCCTGGTAATTCGCCTCGATTTCCTCGGACAGCCTGCGATACTGATCGTCTGCCATCGCCCCGTGCCCGTCCGCGCTGTTGAACACCAGCGCCCCGCTCGGGCGCGCCGCGTTGTCCAACAGCGCCTTGGACCATCTAGATGCGCTGTTGTGCACATCCACCGCCATCGCCGCCGCCTGCATCGGCGAGAACCCATAGTGGTCGTCCTGCGGATGAAACGACTTTATATGGCAAACCGGAGAAACCGCGCCTGCTGCGTCAAAGCGATGCTTGCGCCCGCCGACGCTGTATTCATAGGCGACCGGCCAACCATCCGCGCCAGGCACGACCTTCATCCGGTCAGAACGCAGCACATGCAGTTCCAGCGGCAGGCGTCCTTCACCCGCGACCGCCTCGACATAGGCATTGCCAGACAGCAAAAGTTGACCAAACAGCGCTTCCATCAACTCGGCACGCCCCTGCGCCGCGTTCGGTCGCTGCACCAGCGACAGCACCGGATGCGTGTCATAGCGCTGATGCTGGTCCTGCAGCACCAGAGGAAGCGCCGCCGCGGCCTCGGCAATCAGCTTTACCGACCGGAACCCAACCGGATTTCCGGAAAACCCCGTCCGCGTCAACGATACTGTATCGCGCGGACTCCAGGCAACGCGCCCGGCTGAGTGATAGGCGACAACCGGTCCTGTCGCGCTCGCCTTGGTATTCGGCACCTCGGTCTTTGCGCTCCGGCGCAAAAAATCAAAAACCATTCCCGATGCTCCTGTTTGATCTGAGCCGCGCGTCAGTTCCGCACCGCCCGGTTGTTGGCGATCTTTCTGACGTGGCTTTGGTAAAATTATAGAAATCCACCGTACGGTGGTCCGAATGCGCTACAGCGACCGCAGACGCGGACGCCGATACACCGCCGCCGGCGCAATCATCAGATCATGTAAGGCCCAGACCAGCGCATCCACGCGATCGGGCGATCCCTGTCCCTCGTATCCCCGTGGCGTCATCAGGCACATCTGTTCCTCCAGATCGCCCAATCCCCGCAAATGCCGGACCCGCCCCTGTTCATACAGCGCCGCAACCGGTTCAGCCCGCGCAACCTTGCCACGCGATGCGTGTACCGCCCTGTACGGAACCAGCGGGTCTACCTGCCGCAGAACCTCTTCGACAAGTTGCCCCCCCTGGTTCACCTCGGCGACAAGCCGCTCGGCACCAAATCTGTCCATCGCCTCGATCGCGGCACGCGCCCATCCCGCAGGGCCGACCCCCAGCACCGTACAGTCGGCAAGCACGCAGGCCCGCCAATCCTGCGGAGGCCCGTCGGTCTGCGCCCCAACCACCACGATCCCGCATTCGTCGGCAGCGCGCCCCGCGCTTACCGACGGGTCGAGCGCCACCACTACGCGGTCGAACTCCGGGGCATGATCGATTCGCGCGGTTTGCAACATCTCTGTCGTCCACAATGCGCCTTCGGCATCTGCCAGCAACACGCCGTCCAGTTCCTGCCGGCCCAGACGCGTCCCCGCGTACCGGCTGCGCACTTCCTCCAGGAAACTCGCTGCAAGATTGGCGCGGTTCGCCTCGGTCGGCGCGCATGTCACAACGGTTGACGGCGCCGCAAGCAGCTCTTTCAGCACCCCTACATTGCGCGGCGTCGTCGTGACGCAGACCTGCGGCAAATCTCCAAGCCGCAAGGCAAACTGCAGCATATCCCATGTCTCGCGCGCCTTTTTCCACTTGGCCATCTCATCAACCCAGGCCGCGTCGAATTGCGGCCCTCGCAACGACTCGGGATCATGCGCGGAAAACACCTGTGCCACCGCCCCGTTTGGCCAGACGAGCTTGCGTTCGGTCGATTTCCACACAGGGCGGCGGTCCGGCGGTGAGCAATTCAGGATACCGCTGTCACCGAAAACCATCACGTCGCGGACCTGGTCATAGGTCTCGCCGATCAGAGCCACGCGCCGCTTTGAGCCCGGATCCAGCGGACGCGCACCCTCGACCTGCATGCGGACCCACTCCGCTCCGGCACGCGTCTTGCCCGCGCCGCGCCCTCCCATGATGACCCAACTCCGCCACTCGCCTTCCGGTGCCAGTTGGTGCTCCAGAGCCCAGAACTCGAAAAGGAAAGGGAGCGCCAATAGCGCTCCCTCCCCAAGACTGTCCAGAAAACCCTCACGAACCTCGGCTGTTTCTGATGCGAGCCAGGCGGCTCCCGATCTCAGATCGGGCGGCATCAAAGTCGAGAGCGTAACCTCCCTGCGCAATTCCCGCTTTTTTTCGATAGTGTTCGTCAAGGCTCATCTCCACTCTTCGGCAGCTGCTGATCAGCTTTTCCGCCTCCAGCAGGTCTTTGCTGCCAGCCACAAGGTTTGCATCCTCCCCGGCCTCAAGTTGCAGTCGCAAGTCTTCCGCTCGCTTGCGCAAACTCAGTATCGATTCCTCAAGCGACCGCAGAATATCAGCCGAACGAGAAATCCGTTCCTCCGGGGTAATCAAAGTCATGTTTGCTCTTTTGCCTCATGCGTGAAAATTCTCCGCACGAGAGACATGAAAAAGCGACCTTCAGGTTTCCCCGAGGTCGCCACACATGTCTTCTAGCATGACACAACCTATACGAGAGACCGTACGCCGTGTCAAGTTCACCCCACCGAACGGGAGGCTTAACCAATTGTTATTAAATATGAATCCCAAGATTCAACCATGTTCGGAGCGCAAGGCCGTTGTAACGGCCTTGGACAACGCGAATTGAAATTCGCGTTTCAAAACGTCTTCTCAAGACGTTTTGGCCGAGTGGCTTGGCGTCCGGCATATGCGCTCACCACCCGATCAATCGGACCATGAGCGCTGGCGAACCGCGTCAATTGTTCTGCTGTTGCGCCTCGATCTCGCGCCATTTCGCGACGTTGCGGTTATGCTCTTTAAGGGTTTCGGCAAAAGCATGCCCCCCCGAGCCATCCGCAACGAAAAAGACATAGTCGGTCACCGCCGGCGCCACGGCAGCTTCGAGGCTCGCCAGCCCCGGGTTCGCAATCGGTGACGGAGGCAATCCATCGATGACATAGGTGTTCCACGGCGTATTGCTGCGAAGCTCACTCTGCCTCAATCCGCGCCCCAGCACACCCTGTCCCTTGGTCAGCCCGTAAATCACCGTCGGGTCGGTCTGAAGCCGCATGCCCCGGTTCAGACGGTTCACGAAAACGCTCGCCACCTGTCCGCGTTCCTCGGCAATGCCGGTTTCCTTCTCGATGATCGACGCCAGAACCAGCATTTCCTCGGGGCTGGTCAGCGGCAGCCCCTCTTGCCGGCTCTCCCAGGCCGCGGCAATACGCAATTCCTGCACCTGTTGCATCTGCCCAAGCAACGCGGTCCTGTCTGTTCCGGAAACCACTTCATAGCTATCCGGGGCAAGCATTCCCTCCGCAGGACGCTCGGTGATTTCTCCACTCAGCACATCGATCGCGTTCAGCGCCTCGACGACCTGCCAGCTCATCACCCCTTCGGCGAGCGCGATGCGATACCTCGTGTCCGCATCGGCCCGCTTCGCGACATAGCCTTCGGGCGCCTCCTCGGTGAGCGGATCAAAGGCCGCAATCTCGACGAACTGATCAGTCGCGGGATCAAGCTCGCGCACGCGTGCTTCGGTGCGCGTAACGCCGACGCGATACACGATCTCGGTGCCACAGGTGCTTGCACCACCCCGCGTCACCTGATCGACGATCTGCTCCATCGACGCCCCAGGCTTTACCAGGAAACTCCCGGCTTTCAACTGGCTCGCCTTTTCACTGTAATCCGCACCCAGCCGGAGGATCGTCGCATTGCTGACCGCCCCCATGGCTTCAAGATCACGGCTGACCTTGCCCATGTTCGAGCCGCGCTCGACCCGCAGACAGATGGCGTCCGTCAACGGCCCTTGAACCGTGTATTGGGACTTTCCCCACAACACCACTCCAACCGCAAGGAACAAACCGACGACCAGAAATGTCAGCATGTTGGAGGCAAGACTGCGCCACATCAGCCGGCTTTCCCGAACACGACGCTCGCATTGGTGCCACCGAACCCGAAGGAATTCGACAGCGCCACATCGATCTTGCGTTCCCGCCTGGCGTTCGGAGCAAGGTCCACGGCGGTTTCAACCGCCGGATTGTCCAGGTTGATCGTCGGCGGTGCCACCTGATCGCGGATCGCGAGGATCGAAAAGATCGCCTCGATGGCCCCGGCGGCTCCCAGCAGGTGCCCGGTCATCGACTTCGTCGACGACATCGTCACTTTCGACGCGGCGTCCCCCATCATCCGCTCGACCGCATTCAACTCGATGGTATCGGCCATGGTGCTGGTGCCATGCGCGTTGATGTAATCCACATCCGCAGGGGTCAGCCCCGCCCCTTCAAGTGCCGCGCGCATCGACCGTTCTGCACCGTCCCCCGTCTCGGACGGCGCGGTGATGTGATAGGCATCGCCCGACAGACCGTAGCCCAGAACTTCGGCATAGATCCTGGCGCCACGGGCCTTGGCGTGTTCGTATTCTTCCAGCACCACCACACCGGCCCCCTCGCCCATCACGAACCCGTCGCGATCGGCATCATAAGGGCGGCTCGCGGCCTGGGGATTATCGGCATACTTCGTGCTCAACGCCTTGCAGGCATTGAATCCGGCAATGCCGATCTCACAAATCGCGGCCTCGGCGCCGCCGGCAATCATGACATCCGCGTCACCATGCTGAATCAGCCGGCTGGCATCGCCGATGGCATGCGCGCCCGTCGAACAGGCGGTCACCACCGAGTGGTTCGGACCCTTGAACCCGAACCGGATGCTGACCTGCCCGGAAATCAGGTTGATCAGCGCCCCGGGAATGAAAAACGGCGAGACCCGGCGCGGCCCCTTTTCCTTGATCATGACGGCGGTGTCCGCAATCGAACTCAACCCGCCGATGCCGGATCCGATCATGACGCCGGTACGCAGACGGTCGGCCTCGTCCTCGGGGGTCCACCCGGCATCACGGCACGCCATATCCGCCGCCGCGATTCCATAAAGGATGAAATCGTCGATCTTGCGCTGCTCCTTGGGGGCCAGCCAATCATCGGCATTGAAGGTGCCTTCAGTACCATCGCCTTTCGGCACTTCGCACGCATAGGTGGTCGAAACTCCGCTCGCGACGGCATCGAACTGCTTGATCGGGCCAGCGCCCGATTGCCCGGCCAACAGCCTGGACCAGCTTTCCTCGACCCCGCTTGCCAGCGGTGTCACCAGCCCCAATCCGGTTACCACAACTCTGCGCATGACTGTCTCTTGCCCCTTTTGCCATTGCGCATCGCTCTTACCCTGCACCGGGGTATGGGGGCAAGAGCGCAGCGCATCACAAGGTGGCACCTTTCCGCGCTCCCCGGGGGGCTGCCCGCGTGTTGAATACCCTACTGGAACGCGGCAACCGGTTCGGGTCCGGGCTCCGCGATTTTCAGCGCTTCCGACAAGTCGACGCTCTTGCGGAACAATGCGCGCCCGACCAGCGCACCCGCGATGTTCTGCACATAGGTCAGACGGGCGATGTCATCGACCGAACGCACGACGCCGCTCGCGATCACCGGCGCGCGCGCATGGCTGGCCAGACTTGAAATCAGGCCCAGCTGCGCCTCGACCTCGTCCAGTTCGTTTTCGATATCGGTGATGACGATCCCGGCGAACGGCGCGTCTCCGAACGCCTCGACAAAGCTCTCCGGCGCCCAGGCACTGGCGGTGCGCCAGCCATCGGTCATCACCTGCCCGCGCCAGACATCGACCGCCAGCACGATCTGGTCGGGGTGAAACCTGGCCAACTCGCCGACAAGCTGCGGATCACGTGCCGCCAGCGAGCCGACAACGATCCGCCCCGCCCCCTTGTCGATCCAGTGTTCGACCCGCTCACGGCTGTGCATCCCGCCGCCCAACTGCACGGGAATGCCGACCGTGCGGATGATCTCCTCGACCAGTTCGACATTGTCGCCACGCCCTTCGATCGCATCGAAATCGGTCAGGTGCATCCAGCTTGCTCCGGCCTTGGCAAAGCCATGCGCGGTTTCGACCGGATCCACATGCCAGACCATCGGCTCATCGAGCCTGCCCTTGGCCAGCGTCACACAACGCCCGCCCTGCAATTCCATCGTCGGATATATCAACATGACCTTGCCCCCGATATTGGCCACCTGTTTCAGCCACAGGCTAGCACAACCGGAAGGGCAGCATCGCGCTATTTCGGCGCTACCTGCTCTGTTTGCGGCGTCATGCTGCCGAGGGCGGACCGTTTCTGCGCAGCAGGACAATCGATTCGCCACCACATTCGGTTTCGCGCATCTCTTCATAACCCAGTCGCGCCGCCAACCTCAGTGCCGCGGTGTTTTCGACCCCCACCCGTGCCACCAGGGGGCCGGGAATGACCCGGTCGAACCAGTCATGCGCCGCCTCGGCCGCCTCGCGGGCCAGGCCGCCCTCCTGCGCCTCGGGCGTCAGCATCCAGGCGGCTTCGGGAAAAGGATCATAATCCTCGCCAAAGGCGCAGGCGCCAAAGAAGAACCCGGTCTGGCCCACCATGATCCGTGCTTTCTGTTCGATCACCGCCCATTGCCCAAAGCCGGTCATTTCCCAGTGTCCCGCATTGCGCAGGAACGATTCCCATGCCGCCCCGCGGCTCAGCGGACGACCTCCGCAATTGCTCACCGTGTCAATCGTCGCCCAGATCTGGGCGAAACGGTTGAAGTCTTCGGGTTTCATCGCGCGCAGGGTCAGCCGCGCCGTGTTTATATTGGGAACCGAACGGATCATTGCGCCGTTTCTTGTCTGCTTGCCTCAACTCAAAGGTGTCTACAGATTTCTTTCGGACGCAATAGGCAGTCGACACATGACACGAAAAAAAGGCGCTTCCCGGTGGGAAACGCCGCTTTCGAAATCCGGTTGGAACGGTTCAGGACGCCGAAGAGATGAACTTGACCGCGTCGCCAAAGGTCTGGATGGTTTCGGCCGCATCGTCGGGGATCTCGATGCCGAACTCTTCCTCAAAGGCCATGACCAACTCGACGGTGTCGAGGCTGTCTGCGCCCAGGTCGTCAATGAACGAAGCGTTCTCGGTCACTTTGTCCTCTTCAACACCCAGATGTTCTACAACGATCTTCTTAACGCGGTCTGCGACGTCGCTCATGATACTTCCTCATTCCATTGCGGGCTCTCGGCCCAAGTCTGCCCTCGCCCGCTCGGGGTCGGTTGGTTTCGCCCGATCGGGCGGCTCGTTCCCGGCGTTCCGGGTTTGACAGCCGGACGTTCTGTTGCCGCCTGCCAAGGTTGCGCCGCCTATAGCACAGAGTTGCATAGAGGCAAACGCTTTCGAAAAGGCCCAATCACTTCATCTTTAGGTCTGGAACCCGCCGAAAAATTGTCCCTTTTCGGAAATAGACTGTCCGCATACGCGAAACAAGGGTCCAGGACCCCGACGGGACGACACGAGACCCTTGACCGCCGGTCAGACACCGCAAGGAGCAAGTTCCATGATTCAACTCTACGAAGCGCAAAGCCTGCTCCTCATTCTCGCCCTGCTGATCCTCAGCTATCTCGTGTTCCGCCTGCTCCGCCCCGGCTCTTCGCATTCCGATCGCCGGGACGACCGCTGACTGCGGATCACAGCATCGCCATGCCGCCATTCACATGCAGCGTCGCGCCGGTCACGTAACCGGCTTCGGGGCTTGCGAGATAGAGAACCGCGGCCGCGATCTCTTCGGCCTCGCCCATACGTCCGGCGGGCACCTGCCCCAGGATGCCGGATTTCTGATCGTCGGTCAGTTTGTCGGTCATCGCGGTGGTGATGAAACCCGGCGCGACCGCATTGACGGTGATACCCCGGCTCGCAACCTCGTAGGCCAGACTTTTCGACATTCCGACCATGCCGGCCTTTGACGCGGCATAGTTGGCCTGTCCCGGATTGCCGGTTGCACCGACCACCGAACTGATATTCACGATCCGGCCCCAGCGGGATTTCATCATTCCCCGCATCACCCCCTTGCACAGCCGGAAGGTGGCCGTCAGGTTCACGTCGATCACGCTTTGCCACTCGTCTGCAGACATGCGCATGAACAGATTGTCCCGGGTGATTCCGGCATTGTTGACCAGAATGTCCACCGCACCCATCGCCTCTGCGGCCTGTTTGGGCAACGCATCGACAGCGTCAGGATCGCTCAGGTTGCAGGGCAGCACATGGGCGCGCTCGCCAAGCTCGGCGGCCAGCGCCTCGAGCGGCTCGACCCGCGTTCCCGACAGACCCACCGTCGCCCCCGCGCCATGAAGGGTGCGCGCAATGCTGCCCCCGATACCGCCGGACGCGCCGGTAACCAGCGCGGATTTTCCTGTCAGATCAAACATGTCCCGTTCCTTTCCTGCTCAACCGACGCTCTCGGCAGCGGCCTTGACATCATCCGGCGTTCCCACCGCCTTGCAGGCGATATCGCGATTGATCTTGCGGATCATCCCCGACAGGGCTTTGCCCGCGCCGATCTCCCACGCCTCGCCAACCCCTTCCGCGCCCATGTATTCGACACTTTCGCGCCAGCGCACCGCACCGGTCACCTGCTCGACCAGCAGCGCACGGATCGTGTCCGGATCGCTCACCGCCTCGGCCCGCACATTCGCCACCACGGGAACCACCGGCGCCTTGATCGTCACCTCGGCCAACGCCTGTGCCATCACGTCGGCGGCCGGCTGCATCAACGCACAGTGGAACGGCGCGCTTACCGGCAACATGATCGCCCGCTTGGCGCCGCGCTCCTTGGCAATGGCCGCCGCACGTTCGACGGCCTCCCTGGCACCCGACACCACCACCTGTGTCGGATCGTTGTCGTTCGCGGCCTGACACACCTCGCCCTCTGCCGCCGCGTCGGCCACCTCGCGCACGGTCGCGAGATCGAGCCCCAGGATCGCCGCCATCGCGCCCTCGCCCACCGGCACGGCATCCTGCATCGCCTGGCCCCGGGTCCGCAGCAGCTTGGCCGTATCGCCCACGCTCAGCGCACCCGCCGCGGCCAGCGCCGAATATTCCCCGAGCGAGTGCCCGGCCACGTGGCTCGCGGCCTCGATGGTCACCCCCTCGGTTTCCAGCGCACGCATCGCCGCCATGGATGTCGCCATCAGGGCCGGCTGCGCGTTGCGCGTCAGCGTCAGTTCCCCGATGTCGCCCTCCCAGATCAGCGCGCTCAACTTCTCGTTCAGCGAGTCGTCCACTTCGTCAAATACCGCCTGCGCCGCCGGATAGGCGGCAGCCAGCGCCTGCCCCATGCCGATCGCCTGCGCACCCTGACCGGGAAAAACGAATGCTCTGCTCATGTTATGCCTCCATCTGCCTGCTTTGGCATAGCCCGGCGCGCACCCGGAGGCAACGGGGCAGGCAACTGTGCGCGCACGCGCGCCTCATGTGCACGGCCGCCGTTGTGCCCGAATGAAAACCCACTATTTTCTCCGCATCTAGCCCTTCGAGGATGCCATGCCGCTGCACAACACTTCCAACCGTTACGGCGCCGTCAGCAAGGTTTTTCACTGGCTCACGGCGCTGTTGATCCTGACCGAGATTCCGCTCGGACTGATCGCCAACGGAATGGCGCAGGATCTGAACAGCCCCGGGATCGTGAGCACGCAAGCCGACATCCAGCGCACCGCCCTGCTGTTTTCGATACACAAGACCACGGGTGTGCTGATCTTCTTTGTTGCGCTCGCCCGCATCCTCTGGGCCCTGACACAGGACAAGCCGGCACCGCTTCATCCCGAACGGCGGCTCGAGACCTTCCTCGCCGAAACCGTGCACTGGCTGCTTTACGGCTCGCTGGTGCTGGTTCCGCTGACCGGCTGGATACATCATGCGGCAACCGTGGGATTTGCGCCGATCTGGTGGTCCTTTGGCCAGTCCCTACCCCTTGTTCCCAAGGACGAAACGGTTTCGCACCTCTTCGCCACCCTGCACGTGATCTTTATATATGTGCTGCTGGTGGCGCTTGCCCTGCACGTTGCGGGGGCGATCAAACACCAGATCATAGACCGCGATGCCACGCTGCGCCGCATGTGGTTCGGCGGTCACGGCACCGACCTCCCCGCCAAAGCCGCGCCGCACACGGCGCTGCCCGCCGTCGCCGCGTTGATCGTCTGGGCGGCAGCCCTCGGGTTTGCCGCGCTGTCGGGGGTCTTTGCGTCAGAACCGACAGCATCCGAACCGACCGCCGCCGCAGCCGACAGCGCATCCGCACCGGCCGACCCTGACGACACCGCCTCTGCAGGCTGGCAGGTTGATGAGGGGACTCTCAACATAACGATCACCCAGATGGGCAGCACCGTCACCGGCACGTTTGCCGACTGGACTGCCGACATCACCTTTGAAGAGCCCGCCGCCCCCGGCCCGGCCGGCACCGTCGATGTCACGATCGCGATCCCCTCGCTGACCCTCGGCGGCGTGACGCAACAGGCGATGGGCCCCGACTTCTTTGATGTCGAGAATTTCCCGACCGCCCGTTTCGAGGCGGAAATCGAGAAGACGACGGACGGCTATGTCGCCACCGGAACGCTGACCATCCGCGACACAACCCTGCCCGTCACCCTGCCGTTCGACCTGACCATTCAGGATCAGACCGCCACCATGACCGGCACGCTGCAACTGCAACGCCTCGACTATCAGATCGGCCAGTCCGTCACCGACCCCGCCTCGCTCGGCCTTGATGTGGATGTCGACGTGGCGCTCACGGCGACCCGTGCGAGAAAATGAATCGCTTATGTCTGCGGCAGCGTCGTGGAACGAAACAGACGTTTGCATGCGGCTAGGTCGTCACGATCATCCGGGGCATCGCGCACAGAGTTGCGAGGCCAGCTTGCGATTGCTAGGGCTGCATCATGCCTAATCGTATTGCGCTCTTTTCTCTGCTTGTTCCTGACTATGACGAAGCCCTCGCATTCTTTTTGCGCATCGGCTTCGAATGCCGCGAAGACACGGCATTGGGAAATGGAAAGCGGTGGGTTCGGATTGCGCCCCCAAACGGCGAAACCGAGATATTGCTCGCTCGTGCTGTGGGTGGGCGTCAGACTGCTGCGATTGGCGAGCAAGGGGGCGGGCGCGTCTGGCTGTTTCTGGAAACGGAGGATTTCGATGCGGACTATTCGCAGATGCGAAGTTTGGGTATCCAATTCGAAACCAAGCCGCGCAACGAACCATATGGTCGCGTCGCAGTGTGGAAGGACCCTTGGGGGAATCGTTGGGATCTGATCGAGTTTGCACGGGCTGATCGCAGCGGCACCATCCGATTACAACGGCAGGGCATTTCGCAACCAACCTGAAACACCAAGACCCCTCGAACGCATCGAAGGCACTATTCTTCAGGCAGGATCAGTGAATCAGCCGTGTCGCAAGACGATTTACCTGACTCTGCCTCGCCCTATGGACGGCGAGTCATCCCCCTGGCGCTATCCCTTGTTCAAGAGAAGCCGATGCATCCTACTCCACCGCCCGCAATTCCGAATTGATCACGATACGGATTTCATCGGACCCCATGGGCACGAAGGCCCCCATGTTCCAGTCCGAGCGTTTGATGTTGGCCACGGCGGTGACGCCCAGCCATGTGCCGGAAAAATACTTGAAATAGCGGCCGACCGGATGTTCGCCAAGGGCGTGGACGGTCACATCGAATTCGGCCTCTTTGGTCACATCCTTGATGGTCAGATCACCCTTGACCTTGAGCTTCATGGGCGCGACCTGCCGGAAGGACGTCGAGTTGAAACTGATCAGCGGGTATTTCTCCAGATCGAAGAACGTATCGCTCCACAGATCGTTGTTGAACCGCTCTACCCCGGTTTCCATGCTGTCTACGGGAATGGTGAAAAACGCCGTCGAATCGGGCACGGAGTTCAGCGAGAAGGTCAGCGAACCGTCCACCTCGGTGAATTCAAGCGATTGTTCGGAGAACCCGGAATGGTCCCAATAGACCCGCACCTCGGTATGTTGCGGGTCAACCGTCCATGTTTCGGCCTGCGCCGTCATGGCCCACCCGCTCGCGGCGACAACGCACGCCGCCATCGTCTTTCTGATCATCCATCCCTCCGGACATGGTTACGCGGCCCCGGCAAGGCTAGGCGCGTGCCCTTGGTGCCGGGGGACAGGGCCGCGGTGAGAAAACGTTGCGGACCGCCAGACGGGCCCGCAACGCGCGCAGGGCTCAGTTGCCGTCACCGCCCTCTGCCGCCTGTGCCTCTATCGAGATTTGCACGTCGACCTCGTCGCCGACAAACGGAGCAAACTTGCCCAGATCATAGTCCGAGCGCAGCAACTGCACCGTGGCGTCGAACCCGGCCCACGGCTTGTTCTGCATCGGGTGCATGCTCGCCTGGTTCAACTTGGCGTCCAGCACGATTTCCCGGGTCACGCCGTTCAGCGTGAGATCGCCGGTAATCAGCGCGGTATCTTCGCCGGTGACTTCGATGCCGGTGGAGACGAAGCTCACCATTTCGTCATCGCTCGCATCAAAGAAATCGGGCGACATCAGGTGCTCGAACCGCTCTTCCCACCCGGTCAGCATCGATTTGACCGGCATCGAAACATCGACGCTCGATGCCTCGGGGTTCTCGGCGTCGAAGGTGATCGTGCCCTCGAAACCAGAGAACATGCCCCAGGTCGTCGAGTAACCCAGGTGATTGTATTTGAACAGTATCTGGCTGTGGCCCGAGTCGAGCGTATAGTCCACCGGTTCGGCAGCAACGGCGGTTGCGGCAAATCCGAGCGCGGCGGCGAAAAGTAGCGATTTCATGGAATTGTTTTCCTCTCTGTGGTCTCTGCGTTTGGTCTATTATACCTAGTCGCGCGCAGGCCGAAACCAATCCCGGAAAACTCCACAGGATCTGTGAATGGGCGAACAGTCGCGCACCCGCGGCAGATGATCCGCCGCCCGCCGGAACACGGGCGGCGACTTGGGCTTGCTCCGCTGGCAGATCCGTGTATACGGAGCGCTCCTTTCGCACTCATCTGAACCGCGCAGTCTCTCGTGGCGGGGCCGCGAAAGGACATTGGCCCCACCTTTGAAATGCGCCTTGAAACAAGAACAGGAGTCAACATGCCACTCTATGAGCATGTCATGATTGCGCGTCAGGATCTGTCCAACACGCAAGCTGAAGGCCTTATCGAACATTTCGGTGCGGTCCTGTCCGACAACGGCGGCAAGCTGGTCGATCAGGAGTACTGGGGCGTCAAGACCATGGCCTACAAGATCAACAAGAACCGCAAGGGCCACTATGCTTTCCTGCGCACCGATGCACCGGCGCCGGCCGTGCAGGAAATGGAACGCCTGATGCGCCTGCATGACGACGTGATGCGTGTTCTGACCATCAAGGTCGACGAGCACAAGGAAGGCCCGTCTGTCCAGATGCAGAAACGCGACGAACGCGACAACCGTCGCGAGCGCCGTTGATCCACAGCTTGAGAAAAGGACTGTAAACCATGGCAGCCAAACCGTTTTTCCGCCGCCGCAAAGTCTGCCCCTTCTCGGGCGACAATGCTCCCGCCATCGACTACAAGGACACTCGCCTGCTGCAGCGCTATATCAGCGAGCGCGGCAAGATCGTCCCCAGCCGTATCACCGCCGTCTCGGCCAAGAAGCAGCGTGAACTCGCCCGCGCCATCAAGCGTGCCCGCTTCCTCGCCCTGCTGCCCTACGCCGTCAAGTAAGGAGAGAGCACATGCAAGTCATCCTTCTGGAACGTGTTGCCAAGCTGGGCCAAATGGGCGACGTCGTCGACGTCAAGCCGGGCTATGCACGCAACTACCTGCTGCTGCAGAAAAAGGCGCTGACCGCCAGCAAGGCGAATATCGCCGCCTTCGAAGAACAGAAAGCGCAGCTTGAAGCCCGCAACCTCGAGACCCGCAAAGAGGCGGAAGCCCTTGGCGAAAAACTCGACGGTCAGCAGTTCATCGTGATTCGCTCGGCCTCCGATGGCGGCAACCTCTATGGCTCGGTCACGCCGCGTGACGCCGCAGATGCCGCAACCGAGGCCGGCTTTACGATCGACCGCAAGCAAGTGCTGATCCGCACCCCGATCAAGGCCCTGGGCCTGCACGAGGTCGAAGTGCACCTGCACCCGGAAGTCGACGTCCGGATCAAGCTGAACGTTGCCCGCTCGCCCGAAGAGGCCGAGCTTCAGGCTTCGGGCAAGTCGATCCAGGAACTCGCCGCCGAGGAAGAAGCCGAAGCGGAATTCGAAATCGCAGAACTGTTCGACGATATCGGATCGGCCGCATCGGACGATGATGCCATCGCGGAAGCCGCCGGCGTCGAGCCAGCCGCCGAAGATGCCGAGGACGACGCATCCAAGGGCTGATCCGGCCTCGGAATCGCAGACACATCCGGAACCGCGCGAGGCCCCTGCCCCGCGCGGTTCTTTCATTTTCGGCCCCGATTGAAACGGATCAGCGCGGCCTGCGCGCGAGGATCATCCAGACCGCATTCGCCGCGATCATGATCAGGCCGCCCAGTTCCAGTATCCAGTTCATCCTGACATTGCTGATCCGGGCGCTGATGAGCGCGTCAAAATGGTGAAACCCGACGGCGCGCACCGCAATGAACGCCAGCAGAAAGATCAGGCCCAGCACCATGAGCCAGATCTGCCCGAGGTGCCGCCGCATGATCCAGATCAGGAAAATGCCAAAGCCAAGGCAGTACAGCAGCAGCATCAGAATGAAACCCACCTGCACGGCGCGCCGGTCCTCGTACCAGCCCTGCAATTGCGCCAGACAACGCGCGCCGGCGGTCAATGCCGACTGGAGGTCCAGTTGCTTGTTCACCATCAAGAGAGCCAGCAGGAGCGTCAGACCATAGCCGAACAGCCTGAGCCGTCGCGCGGGTTCTGCGCGAAAGGCCAGCGCGCATAACAGGGCCGTGACACCATAGGCCATGACCGTGACCCAGCCCATCACGCTCGGATCGCCGATGGTCGGCGACCAGTTCTCGCCCAGACACTGCAACACAGCGGACATCATCTGTGATCAGCCCTCGTTGGCCGGACCATCGCCAAACCCGTTGCCACCGCTCAGCGGCGCCATCCGGATCAGGCGTGAATCCGCAACCGCGGCCTGCCGGTGAACCATGGCCGCACGGTATTCCGCATCCTTCAACATCTCGAGAAACGCGCCCGGTTGCGGGTATTCGGCGATGAAACACAGATCCCACTGTTCATCCTGCGGTCCGATGACCACCTGCTCCAGCGCCCCGCGCCATACGATGCGCCCGCCCACCCGTGCAAAGACCGGGGCGCTCAGACGACCATAGCTGGCATAGGCCTCCCGGCCGCTCGCCACGCTGCCATCCTCGTACTCTGCCTGCGCGCGCAAGCGCACGAGATTCAGCATATGCACCGGCCCCTCGCGATCGTTGGCCTTGAACGCTTCGTAATCCTCTCGCGCAAATCCCAGGTATGGCATTGGCTGTCCTCTTTTCTGATCGGGTGCAGATTGGCCTGCGCAGCCCTTCGGGACAAGACCGGCATCGGCAATCCGCCGCGCAAAACACGGTCGCGCGCGCAGCGCCGCTTGCCGCAGAGCGTTTGACAGATAGATTGCCAGCCGGAGCAACAACCGGATTCTCAGAGAGATGCCAACACTGTCCCGCCGTCGCACGCTGGCCGGGCTCGCCATGTTCCTTGCCACAGGCGCATGTGCCACCGTCCCCGAACCCACGACCCCTGCCGGCCCGCCGCTTTATCCGAACGAAACCCCAGAATTGCGCGCGCTGATCAACAAGTATGCCGATCTGTACGACATTCCGCGCCCGCTGGTGCATCGCCTCGCGATCCGCGAGAGCACCCATCGGCCCGAGGCAATCAACCGCCCCTATTACGGCCTGCTGCAGATCCTTCCCGCCACCGCCCGGTCGATGGGATTTGACGGCAAGCCCAAGGATCTGCTCGATGCCGAGACCAATCTGAAATACGCAGGAAAATACCTGCGCGGCGCGTGGCTGATTTCCGATGGCAGCTATGACAACGCGGTCAAGCACTATTCGCGCGGCTATTGGTACGAGGCCAAGCGGCGAGGGATGCTGGTTGAAACCGGGCTGGTTCAGCCCTGATCCCCCCTTTGCTGCGCGCTGCACGCCATTTAAACCGCACGACACCGGGAAGGTCGGACGTCAGCGCATCGCGCGCACGGCGCGCGTTCCCAAAAAATAAGGGCCGCCACATGGGCGACCCTTTGCATCCGTCCAGTCGACCGGATTATTCGTCTTCCATCGCCTCGACAGCCTTTTGCAGATCGTCCTTGCCCACCTCTTTGTCAGTGATGCTGGCCAGTTCGAATACATAATCCACGACCTTGTCTTCGAACAACGGTGCGCGAAGCTGCTGCTGCATCTGCTGGTTCTGCTGCACGAACTCGAAGAACTGGCGTTCCTGACCGGGATACTGGCGGGCCTGGTTCATGATGGCTTGCGTCATCTCGGCATCGCTGATCTCGACTTCGGCCTTCTGGCCCAGCTCGGCCAGCAACAGGCCAAGACGCACGCGGCGTTCGGCCAGCTTGGTGTGCTCGTCGGTGGTTTCGATCTCGGGATGATCGTGTCCCTGCACGTCGGGGTTTTCCTCGTGCCACAGCTGATGGGCAATCTGCTTGGCTTCGGCCTCGACAAGGCTCGGCGGCAGATCGAAGGTCACGATATCGTCCAGCGCGTCCAGCAGGCCGCGCTTCATCACCGCGCGTGCGGCACCGGCATATTCGGCCTCGAGACGTTCGCCGATCTGGCTCTTGAGCGCGGCAAGGTCTTCGGCCCCGAATTTCTTGGCCAGTTCATCGTCGATTTCCGCGGCAACCGGCTCCTTCACTTCCTTGATGGTGCAGGTAAACACCGCTTCCTTGCCCGCCAGGTGCGACGCCTGATAATCTTCGGGGAAGCTGACGGTCACGTCCTTTTCCTCTTCGGCCTTCACGCCGACCAGCTGCTCTTCAAAGCCCGGGATGAAGCTGTTTGAACCCAGAACCAGCGGATAGTCCTCGGCCGAACCGCCTTCGAAGGCCTCGCCGTCAACCTTGCCGACAAAATCGAGAACCACCTGATCGCCGTCCTTGGCCTTGCTGCCCTTGCGGCGGGCTTTGAAATCCTGCGCGGTTTCGGCCAGGTTGCTCAGCGCTTCGTCGATCGCCGCCTCGTCCGCCTTGACGACGAGCTTTTCAAGGGAAATCGACTTCAGATCGACGTCAGGGATCTCGGGCAGCGCCTCATAGGACATCTCGACCTGAACGTCGTCGCCTTCCTTCCAGTCTTCGTTGGTCATCTTGACGTCGGGCTGCATCGCCGGACGATCACCGCTCTCTTCAAAGTGCTTGTTCATCGCGCCGTCGATGCTTTCCTGCATCGCTTCGCCCATCAGGCGCTGGCCGAACTGCTTTTTCAGAAGCGGCATCGGCACCTTGCCCTTGCGAAAGCCCTTCATTTCGACTTCGGGCTGCGCCTCGGTCAGTTTTTCATTGACCTTCTCGTCCAGCTCGGCGGCGGTGACGGTGATCGCGTAGCCGCGCTTCAGACCTTCTTTCAGCGTCTCGGTGACCTGCATCGTGTTTCCCCATAGGTTCCGGCGTGCGCCCTGCGCACCCTTGCGAATTTGGGGCCTTCTATTGGTCGGGCGGCTGCGGCGCAAGAGGCATTCAGGCGCCGCGGCCCCGCCAGCGGCGGATATCAACGAAAAACGCGCCCCGTGGGGCGCGTTTCCGGTTGTCTTGTCGTCCGGTTGGCGGATCAGAACTTCCAGCGCGCGCCGAAGATCACCGAGGACGCATCCTGATAGCTCGCCGCCGGTTCCGTCAGATCGTAGTCCCGATACCCAAGATAGGCCTGCACGTTGTAGGCATCAAAGCTCTGCACGATGCCAACGCCGAACGAGTCGGCCTCGGCACCATCCACGCTCCGGTCACGACCGTCGTAATAGTCGATCGACACGGCGGTCTTGCCGACGCTCAGCCAGTCGGCCTGATAGCCAAGTTTGCCGTAGGTATAGGAACCGTTGTCCGAGCGGTCCCCTGCGGCCAGTGTCACGCTGACACCCGATGCGTGCAGCACGCTGACCGAACCGATCGTGTCATCATACTTGTCGACATTCTCTGCCGGCCGGGTTTCGGAATATCCGAGAGCACCCTCGATCCTGAAATCGCCGACGGTGTTCTTGTAGCGCAGCGCGATTGCAGTGGTTTCCAGATCGCTGTCCTCGGCCAGGATTTCTTCGCCCCAGGAAATCGACAGGGTGAAATTCGCGAAACTGGGCGTGTCATACCGCACGCGGCCAAGACGCGCGCCGTCAAAATCACTGAACGAGCCGCCGATGCGACGATCCGACAGGACACCGGCGCTGTCGCGGAACAGGAACGAGCCAGCGGTATCCGGGATCGACACATAGGTGGCCAGCGATGTGCCCGACAGGTCAATCTCGGCGACACCATCGGTCGACATGCTGCCCTGACCGGCAAAGAACGTACCGTAACGGTCGGTCTTGTAGCTGAAGTCCACCTTGCGAATGCTGGTACGCTGCCAGTTGACCCCCTTGGGGGTAAAGTTCTGAGACAGCCCGCTGGAGGACCGCAGACCAAGCGCGGTTTCAAAGTTGAACGCAAACTCGTTCGCGCCAAAGGCCTGGCGCATCCAAAGGCCGACGCGGCTGTTGGAGGCCGAGTTGTCGACAACGTCCGAGGTGGTTTCCTCGCCATCGTCAAACGACAGGTATGCCGGGTCGAACTGGCCATAGAGCAGCACGCTGCCCCCATTGCCGTTCTCGTATTTCATTTCCGCGGCGGCAGTCGTCGCCAGCGGCAACAGGGACGCGATGGTCAGGTTACGGATTGTGGAGTGCATATCAATTCTCGCTGATGTCCAGTGGCGCTTGTCGTGCCGTCCGGCCGGGCGAGGATCAGGGCAGTTCACGAGGTCCCTGAATCGGGAACCGGGCCAGACAGGCTCGTCTTGTCACTATCGCACGGGGATTGCCCGCACAAGATGTGTGGCGCGTGGTCGCACCCGCAATAGGTAGACCGCATCCTGCCCTTCGGCACTATTTGAACAGCCCGTCGAATTGCGTGCGGAGCAGGTTCTTCTGTACCTTGCCCATCGCGTTGCGCGGCAGTTCCGGCAGCACCACCAGCTTGCGCGGATGCTTGAACCGGGCAAGTGACTGTCCGGCGGCGGCCATGATCGCATCGGGATCGGGCGCGGCGCCGGGTTCGGTTACCAGCACGCCGACAACGGTCTCGCCGAAATCCGGATGCGGCACACCGATCACCGCGCTTTCCAGCACTCCGGGCTGATCGTCCAGCACCAGCTCGATTTCCTTGGGATAGATATTGTAGCCACCGGAAATGATCAGGTCCTTGTTGCGACCGACGATCTGAACATAGCCGCGCGAGTCGATCATCCCGAGATCGCCGGTGATGAAAAACCCGTCTTCGCGCAGTTCTTCGCGCGTCTTCTCCGGCATTTGCCAATAGCCCCTGAACACGTTGGGGCCGCGCACCTCGATCTGGCCGACCTCGCCATCGGGCAGCGTCCTGCCGCTGCCGGGATCCGTGATCTTGAGCTCGACACCCGGCAACGGAAAGCCGACCGTCCCGGCGCGGCGCTCGCCATCATAGGGGTTGGAGGTGTTCATGTTGGTTTCGGTCATGCCGTAACGCTCGAGAATGCGGTGGCCCGTGCGCGCCTCGAACCGGGCATGGGTTTCGGCCAGCAAGGGCGCGCTGCCCGATACGAACAGGCGCATGTGCTGCACCAGTTCCCGATCGAACCTGTCATCGCCCAACAGACGCGTGTAGAATGTCGGAACGCCCATCATCGACGTTGCGCGCGGCAGATCGGCGATGATCCGGTCAAGATCGAACCGCGGCAGGAAAATCATCGAGCCGCCCGCAATCAGGGTGATGTTGGTCGCCACGAACAGCCCGTGCGTGTGAAAGATCGGCAGCGCGTGCAGCAGCACGTCGCCGGAACCGAACTGCCAGTAATCGGCCAGCACCTCGGCATTGGACAGCAGGTTGGTCTGGGTCAGCATGGCCCCTTTCGACCGGCCGGTGGTGCCGGAGGTATAGAGAAAGGCCGCGAGATCCCCGGCTGCGCGCGGCACCGTCTCAAAGACTGCCGGCTTGTCCTCTGCCTTGTCGGGCAGCGTGCCGGTGCCGTCGGCGTTCAGGGTTTCGAGCACCGCCCCCGCCGCCTCGGCAACCGGGCCAAGCGCATCCACCTTGGAGCCGTCACAGATCAGAACCCGCGCACCGCTGTTTGCGACAAAATAGCTAACCTCATCTGCCGTATAGGCGGTATTGAGCGGCAGGAAGATGATCCCCGCCTGTGCGCAGGCGGCATAGACGGCCAGCGCCTCGGGCGATTTCTCGATCTGTACCGCCAGCCGGTCGCCGGGTTGCGCCCCCAGTTCCACGAAGACATGGGCAAAGCGCGCCACCTGCTCGAGAAACGCACCGTGGGTGATCGTGCGCCCGTCCGGCAGGTGCAAAAACGCCGTGTCCTGACCGACATAGCGCCCGAACAACGTGTCAAAAAGTGGGTTTGCCATGATGTTATTGTCCTCACGAGGTCGGTTTCCGGGCTGCCTGCGCCAGGTCGGTCACCTCGGGCGACGCGGCAATGGTCTGTTTGCTGGCATAGCGCTCCTGGTTCCGGGTAATCAAGGACAGGTCATGGAGATAGTTGACCATCGCCCCCCGGCTCGGCAACGTGCACCGGTGGGCCGCCCTTTTCGATCGCCGCCCCTGCCGCCAGCAGGATATCCTCGCGAAAGCGCCCCGCGATCAATTGAACCCCAACCGGAAGAGTGCCAGCCTGTCCGGTCGCCACCGACAAGCCGGGCAGGCCGAGGGTCGGCAACGCCCGCTGCGTGAGTTGCGCTTCGAAGATGCGTCTGAAATCGGCCTCCGAACGGACATCGCTTTGTTGCGCGAACGGCAGTTCACCCGACACCGGGCAGAGCAGGACCGGATAGCGCGCCAGAAATGTCTCCCACGCACGGATCAGTCCGATGCGGCCTTGCAGGGCCGTCATCACCCGTTCCAGATCAGGCTCCCCGGCATCGGCGCGCATTTGTTCCGTCACGAACACCGCATCCGCATCGCCTTCCCTGGCGACGAGATCGTCGGCCGCGAACTGGTGCTCGGCCATCCACAGGATGGCATTGATCCGGGCGGCGTCACGCATCGGTGGGCACGCGACCTCCTCCACCGTCCAGCCCTCGGACCTCAGCCGATCCGCCGCATCCAGCAGGGCGGCGCTCACCGCGTCGTCGACCGCCATGCCATCGGGCGCCACGCTCAGTGCGGCGCGCTTGTCGAACGCGCCCTGTGCAAGCGGGGCGACGGTCTGCCACGGGTCGCGCGGATCGCGTTGCGCCATGGCCTCCAGCGACAGGCCAATATCCGCGATACTGCGCGCCAGCGGCCCGGACACCGCCATGACCTGTGCCCCGATGAAGCGATCCCCGCCCGTCGCATTATGTGCCGGCACCCGTCCGAGGCTCGGCCGCAGCCCGTGCACGCCACACGCATAGGCGGGATAGCGAACCGAGCCCGCGATGTCGGTGCCATGCCCGATCGCGCACAACCCCGCCGCCACCGCCGCGCCGGCGCCGCCGGATGAGCCGCCGGGGGTGACCGATGGATCGCGCGGGTTCAGTGTCTGGCCGTGCAGATCGTTCCGCGTGAACCAGCGCAGCGAAAAGGCCGGTGTGTTGGTGCGTCCGACGATAACCGCGCCCGCCTTGCGCAGGTTTGACACCACGGGACTGTCTTCCTCGGCGATCAGCCCCCGCTGCAGCTTCAGCCCGTTGGTGGTGGCATGGCCGCGCTGGTCGACATTGACCTTGATCGTCACCGGCACCCCGCCCAGCGGCCCCGGATCCTCGCCCCGCGCGATCAGCGCATCGATCTGCCGCGCCGCGTCGAGCGATTCATCGTGAAAGCTGTCGACCACCGCGTTGATCTGCGGATTCACGGAGTCGGCCCGCGCCAGATGCGCCTGCGCAACCTCGGTTGCGGAAATCTGTTTACCGCGAACGGCCCGCGCAATCTCGGATGCTGTCCACGCCCAGATCTGTGTCATGTTCACCTCGTCGTTTTGTGCGGAGAGTGCCGGAAACGGTGCCGGTTTAGCAATGGCCCGTCTGCGAATGCCGACGCAATGCGCGAACCGCAGAGCGTGTACCGCGTCAATCAGACACATCCCAAGGGTGAAGAAACGCCATAAAAACAGGTGTAAACGACGATTTTCTGCAACGGATCACCACCGTCGTCACATTCTGGCCAATTTTATATTCCATTTTCGAGAACCCAAGTTAACACTTTTTTTACAAATGCAGGCGGGGTCAGCAGATCATGGTATCCAATAAAGAGTACGCCCTTTTCGCACCTGACGAGATAGCCGCCGAACTCCCCATCGCCAATGTTCCTGCATGGCCCGACGGCGGCAAGGAATCCTGCCTCTGTGTTTTTCTCGAAGATATCGAAGTGATCGACGGCGTCTGTCGCCGCCAGACCCTGAGCAGGGCAAGCGATCTCATCACCGGCGACGAGTACCGGTTTCCCGATGTGAAGCAGGAAGGCTGTGCAAAGATAAGGCTCGTGGGCGAAGAAGCGATCGTGCAGTTGCAGGCCCATGTCGAAGTCGGGCGTGCCACGGTGCGGGCGCGGCGCACCCACAGTGTCACGCTGATGTCTGAAACTGCCCATGTCGTGCAGGCCGTCGTGCTCGAGACAACCGCCAATCGCGTGATCCTCGCCCTGGGCGACAAGGTCCTGTCGGGTGCGACCTATGCACTGATCGCGGTGCTGCCGACGCTGCTCCGCTGACGCGAAACCACCGGGTTGCACCGACCGGCGGCGCCGCGCGTCGGCAGGCAGTGCAGTTCTCCTGACTTATGCGATCTGTTTGACCGGAACGACCTCGGCGGCCCAGTCCAGCAGCGCCGTCATGGTTCCGGGCAGGCACAGTTCCAGCCCCTGGGCAAAGTCGCAAAATTGCGAATGATTGGTCGGGTTCACCGCGGTCAGCACGGGTATGCCCGCGAGCATTGCATCGGCGATCAATGGCCGGAACCCGCGCCCGTCCGCTTCGTGCTTGCCGAATTTGTTGACGATCAGAACCTGCGGCAACCGCCCCGACGCCGCGTCCAGCGATTGTGCCACGTGGCCCACCGCCTGCTCCAGCGCGTCGGGGTTCAACCGGCATCCGCGCGCGCCCGCACCAAGCGATTGCGAAATCCGGAACACCGGCCCATCCGGCATCACGCGCACATCCATGTCGCACAGGTCGCTGTCCGAACAGGTGGTGTTGGATTGCACGACACCGCCGACACGCACCCCGCGAGCGATCAGACGATCCGCCAACTCCGAAAGCAGGATGTCGGCCTGCCCGCGCGCCATGGTTCTGATATAGGCCAATGTCATCGGAAAGCTCTCCCGTTCCGTCCACCCGATGTGGTGCCGGAAATCGCGGACACGGGCAAGAGCGGTTTTGCAAGGAAGCGGTCAGAGGTCGCGAATATTGCGCTCCATCAGACGCTGGAAGAGACGTGGCGACAGGCCGTTGAGCCACCACGAGAGCCGCGCGATGCGTCCCACCGGGATAAACGGCGCGCCCCTGTCCAGCCCGCGCAGGATGACATCCGCCGCCTGATCGGCGCTCATGAGATCGAGCCCATCTGCCGCCGCGCCGGGCCGCAATGTGCCGTCGGCGCGAAGCTGTGGATTGCCGACATTCGTCGCGACAAAGGAGGGCGCGGCGATCTGGCACCGCACCCCGTGCAGCGCCTCTTCCGAGCGCAGCGACTTGAAGAACCCTTCAAGCGCGTGCTTGGACGCGGCGTAGGCCGTGCGATGATAGAGCGGCGCAAAACCGGCAACTGACGAGATCGCCAGATGGGTTCCCCCGGCTGCGCGCACCGCCTGAAGCAACGCCCCGGCAAGAGCCGTCGCGGAAAAGTAGTTGACCTCGAACACCTTGCGATGCGTCGCGTCCTGCAGGTCGGCAAAGGCGCCGATCTGGGTAATACCGGCGCAGTAGATCACCAGGTCGATACACGGATGCCGCCGCCATATCCGGTCAGCGGCGGCGGCAAGCTGACCGGGATCGGTCAGGTCGCAGGCAATCGGCACCTGGCGCCCGGTCTCGACGAGATCCCCCACGTCGAGATCGAGCAGGAAGGTCCGGTATCCGCGCGCCTGCAACCGGTCTGCCAGCGCCCGGCCCAGACCGCCCGCGCCGCCGGAAATAACGGCTGTCTTCATAGCCCGGCCGCCTGTCTCCAGAGTTCGAAGACCTCGCGACTGCTCTTTTGCGGGATATATCCGAAATCGGCCTTCAGCGCGGCGTTGGCCAGAACCGGGCGATATTGCAGAAAGCGCACCTGCTCGGGGCCATAACCGCTCAACCCCAGCGGGTGAGCGATGGCCAGTACGGCGCGCAGCACCGCCGCCGGCAGGCAGAGCACAGGCTTGCCGAGCACCTTTGCCAGATCGGATATTCCCATCACCCCGTCCCCGGCCACATTGAAGATACCCGCAGGACCACCGGTCGCCGCACGCTCGAGGATATGCGCCAGATCCTCGGTCCAGATAAAGACGAAGGGGCTGTCGCTGCCCCTGATGGCGAGCAGGCGGGGTTTGCGAAACAGAGCGGTAATCTGGTTGTCGGTGTCCGCGCCAAGCACCGTTCCGACACGCAGCACCACCTGCTCGAGTTCCGGTGCCTCGGTGCGGGCCTGTGCAAGCATCTGCTCGACCAGCCGCTTGTGATAGGCATAGGGAAAGGCGCTGTTGCCGCGCAGTGGATCACTCTCGCACAGAGGCACGGGGTTGTCCGCGTGATAGCCGTATGCGGCACCCGACGAGGTCACCACCAGCCGCCGCACCCCGTTTTCGAGCGCCGCCTGCAACACGTTGCGGCTGCCCGTGACGTCGACCGCATAGGCGGTGTCACGGGGCATTCCCCTGGCGGGCGTCACGATCGAGGCAAGGTGCACGATCACATCCGGTCTGTGCCGCGCGACAACGGTCGCCGCATCCGTGCCCGTCACGTCGAGGCGTTCAAACGGAATCCCCGCCGGCAGATCGCTTGCAGGCACCAGATCGGTAGCGACGATTTCATGCGTTTGCCGCGCGGCCAGAACCCGCACCAACGCCCGCCCGATCATGCCCGAGGCCCCGGTGATCAGGACGCGGGGCATCGGGTGGCCTCCGTCCGGCCGAGCAGCGCGGCGAGCGCCAGTCCTGAAACTGCATGCCATATACCCCAGAATGCCGCCACCACGGCCATGCCGCCAAGCCCGCCGAAAAATCCGAAGATCAACACCAGCCCGAGCCCGGAATTCTGGATGCCCGTCTCGATCGTGATGGCCCTCCGGTCAAAGGAGGAAACCCCCGCGAGTGTCGCGCAACCATAGCCCGCCGCCAGTGCAATCGTGTTGTGCAGGATGACGAGAAACGCGACCGCCCCGGCATATTGCAGGAAAAACGGCCAGTTCGCCGCAAGCGCCAGCAGCACGAACGCGATGAAAATGCCGAACGAGATCCATTGCAGCATCGGCCGGATCCGGGCCGCGATATCGGGACGCCGGGTGTTCAGCGTAACACCAAGCACCAGCGGCAGCACCAGCATCAGTCCGACGGTGATCGCCACGCTGAGCGGATCGAGCTCGGTGCGCTGCAATATCTCGCGGGTCGGCGCATAGAGGCTGCCCCAGAACGCGATGTTGAAGGGCGTGACGAAAACGGTCGCAACGGTGGCAAAGGCGGTCAGAGACACGGACAGCGCCGCGTTGCCACCGGCCCTGTGCGTGATGAAATTCGAGATATTTCCCCCCGGACACGCCGCAATGAGGATCAGACCAAGCGCGATCGAGGGGCGCGGTCGCGTCAGCAGCACCAGGCAATATGTCAGTGCCGGCAGGACGGCGAATTGCGAAATCAGCCCGGTTATCAACGGCTTGGGCGCCTGCATGAGTCGATGAAAATCGGACGGACGAAGGTCTATCGCGACCGAGAACATCACGATTGCCAGCACCGCGTTCAGCACCGTCAGGGATCCGGGGCTGAAATTCAGGACGATGCCGTCGATACCTGTCATGCTCCCTGCCCGCCCAGCGCCTTGATCCAGGCGTTGATCGCAGCCCGATAGGTCGTCTTGTCAACGTAATAGGCCATCCGCGCCACGTTCAGATAAGACATGCCACCGGTCACACGGGTATAGGTATCGGCCTTTTCCGCCTGCAGCAGCCGGGCTTCGTTCCGCGCGAGACGCAGGCCGGCAATATAACGGGCAACCAACTCGGCCTGTTCATGCCGCCCCTGCCAGCCAAGACCTGTCGCCTCGATCATGCCCAGCACGAACAGATCGTCCCGCGTCGGGTGCATGGCGTTGAGAAACAGGTGCGGCGCATCGCCCTGCCAGTTCAGCAGCGCGTCATCGATGAAGGGGTAATGCAGCCGGTAACCGGTCGCCGCGAGGATCATGTCATAGTCGGCCCGGCTGCCGTCGCGGAAGTGCACCGTATGCCCGTCGAGCCTGTCGATATCCGGACGAACGCGCAGGTCGCCGTGGCCCGCATGGTACAGCACCAGGGAGTTTACGATCGGATGGCTTTCATACAGCTTGTGGTCCGGCTTCGGGAAACCGTATTTCTGCGGATTGCCGACGAACCAGCCAAGGATCAGCGCATCGAGCTTGCGCTTGAGCCATCTTGGCAGCCTGATGCCGCCACCCACCGTGTCCGCAGGCTTGCCAAAGACGTATTTCGGCACAAAATGATAGCCCCTGCGCATCGACAGGTCGCAACTGATCCCGTGATGGATCGCATCCACTGCGATGTCACAACCGGAATTGCCGGCCCCGACCACCAGCACCCGTTTGCCATCGAACTGCGCAGCACTCCGGTACTCGGCGGCATGGATCAGTTCCCCGTCGAACGTGCCCGCAAAACACGGCCGGTTCGGCTCGGAGAGCGTGCCGTTGGCAATCAGTACGCCGGCATAGATCGCCTCGTGTTCGCCGGTGTCATCGCGCCAGACCACGCGCCACCCCTCTCCGGTTTCGCCCAGAGGTTCGGTGCGCAGCACTTCGGTCCCGAACCTGAAGTGTCGCCGCAGGTCGAAGTGATCGGCGAAGTCGCCGAAATACCGCTTCATCTCGCGATGGGACGGGTATTCCGCCACCTCGTCGCGCATCGGAAAGTCGGTGAACTCGGTCATCCGCCTCGACGAGATCAGGTGCGCGCTCTCGTACATGGTGGATTTCGGGTTATCTATGTCCCAGAGCCCGCCCACATCCGAATGCAGCTCGAAGCCCTGAAAGGCGATGCCCTGCTCTTGCAGGGTCTTGGCCGCGGCCAGCCCCATTGGCCCTGCGCCAATCAGGGCAAACTGTTCGCGCGTATCTTTCATCCGTTCCCTCGCCGACGTCATCCCACTAACTTGAACAACCGTTCAATCTAAGGCAAGCTGATTTTATGGCGATTTCAGAAACCCGACGTCAACGCGCCCCGTCCGAACGGGCCATTCGAACCCGCGCACGTATCTTTGATGCGGCGGAAACAGTGTTTGCGGACAAGGGATTCGATGCCGCAACCCTGCGCGACATTGCGGCTCTGGCAAGAACCCAGGTGGGGCTGGTTCATCACCACGGGGGCGGCAAGGCAGAGCTGTTCTGCCAGACGGTCAAACGGCGCGCGGATGATCTGTCAACCGAGCGTATCGACCGGCTGAGCGCCCGCAAATCCGCCGGGCCGATGACGGTCGAAGACCTGATCGGGTGCTTTGTCGGGCCATATCTGGACCGCGCGGCAAGTGGTGACGTACAATGGCTGGCCTATGCGCGGCTCGTGGCGATCGTGTCGGCGGATCCACGATGGCGCGATCTCGCTGCGGAGTGTTTCGACCCCACGGCCAACCGGTTCATCGACGAGTTCGCCATGCTGTTTCCCGACGCACCGCGCCCGGCGATTGCATCGGGATTTGTCTATTCCGTGTCCGCGATGCTGGCGCTGCTCACTTCGGCGTGGCGCATCGAGACGCTGGGCGCAGGCGGTACGAACGGACCTGACCATAAGGATGAACTGGTGCGCTTTTGCGCCGCCGGCATCCGGGCGATCCTGCAACCTTGCTGAAGGTCCGGCCCCGGACCGGTTCAGGCCAAAAGCTGGCTTGCCTCGCGTGCAAGCGCTTCGATACCGGCCCAGTCACCGGCCTTCATCAGATCGCTGGGCGCAACCCAGCTGCCGCCCGCGCAGAGCACGTTGGGCAACGCCAGATAGCTTGCGGCATTGCCGGTGCTGACACCGCCGGTCGGACAGAAGGTGATCTGCGGCAATGGCGCGCCTATGCCCTTGAGTGCAGGCGCACCGCCCGAGGCTTCGGCGGGAAAGAACTTGAGCATGTCGTACCCGCGCTCGAGCAGCATCATCGCCTCGGTCGCGGTTGCGGCACCGGGCAGCGTCGGAAGTTCCTCGGCCTCGCAGGCATCCAGCAGGGTCGGCGTCGAGCCCGGAGAGACGCCGAACCGTGCCCCTGCCTCGCGGGCGGCGCGCACGTCCTGCGGCGTAACGAGTGTTCCCGCACCGACAATGCCTCCTGGAACCTCGGACATGATCCGGATCGCCTCGAGCGCGACGGGCGTGCGCAGCGTGACCTCAAGCGCGGGAAGACCACCCGCCACCAGCGCCTCGGCAAGCGGGCGGGCATGGGCGACATCGTGAACGACGATCACAGGAACGATGGGCGCGCGGGCACAGATTTCGCGGGTACGCAGGCTTGCGTCCCGGGGTGAGAGAGTCATGGCTCATACTCCGAAAATGGTTGCGCCGCTGTCTGCGGAACAGACGGCACGGCGGAAATTGGCAAAAAGTTCGCGCCCCAGACCCGCCTCGTTTGCGGAAAGATCCGCCTGCGCGGCGGGCCGGTCAAGAACGCCCTCGGTCAGGATTTCAAGTGCGCCTCTCTCGGCGTCGACGCGCAGGATATCACCATCCTGCAACCGTGCAATGGCGCCCCCGTCCAGCGCTTCGGGGCTGACATGGATCGCCGCCGGAACCTTTCCCGACGCGCCCGACATGCGCCCGTCCGTCACAAGCGCGACCCGGATTCCCTTGCCCTGAAGGATGGAGAGCAACGGGGTCAGGCTGTGCAGTTCGGGCATGCCGTTGGCCTTCGGCCCCTGGAACCGCACGACGACGATCGTGTCCTCCCTGAATTCACCGGCCTTGAACGCCGCCTTGACCGCATCCTGATCGTGAAACACCCGCACCGGTGCCTCGACCGTGCGATGTTCCGGCGCAACCGCAGAGATTTTCATCACCGCCGTGCCCAGATTGCCGGCGAGCCGTTTCAACCCGCCATTGGCCTGGAACGGATCGGATACGGGGCGCAGTATCTTGTCATTCAGCGAAGTGCCGCTTCCCTCTTCCCAGGTCAGGACGCCGTCCTTCAACCGGGGTTCCTCGGTATAATGCGCCAACCCGTCGCCCGCGACGGTGCGGGTGTCCGGATGCAGAAGACCCGAGTTTAGCAGATCGCCAATCATGTACCCAAGGCCGCCCGCCGCATGAAAATGGTTCACATCCGCCAGCCCGTTCGGATAGACGCGCGCCATCAGCGGCACGACCTCGGAGAGATCCGAAAAATCTTCCCAATCCAGAATGATGCCCCCGGCACGCGCCATCGCCACCAGATGAATGAGCAGATTGGTCGATCCACCGGTGGCGTGCAGTCCGACGATCCCGTTCACGAATGCGCGTTCGGTCAGGATGTCAAAGACCGGCGTGTAATTGTTGCCCAGCGCGCTGAGCGACAGGGCGCGCTGTGCCCCCGCAACGGTCAGCGCGTCGCGCAATTGCGTGTTCGGATTGACAAAGCTCGACCCCGGCAGGTGCAGGCCCATGAATTCCATCAACATCTGGTTGGAGTTGGCGGTGCCGTAAAAGGTACATGTGCCCGGCCCGTGATAGGCTGCCATCTCTGCCGCCATAAGCGCATCGCGCCCCACCTCGCCAGCGGCAAATTTCTGGCGCACCTTCGCCTTTTCATCGTTGGGCAGCCCCGAGGTCATCGGCCCCGCCGGCAGGAACACGATGGGGATGTGGCCAAAGGCCTGCGCCGCGATGACCAGCCCCGGAACGATCTTGTCGCAGACACCCAGGAAAACCGCCGCGTCATAGGTGTTGTGGCTCATCGCGACCCCGGCGGCGAGCGCTATCACATCGCGGGAAAACAGGCTGAGTTCCATGCCCACCTCACCCTGTGTGACGCCATCGCACATTGCCGGAACCCCGCCCGCAACCTGCGCCGTTCCGCCGACCTCGCGCGCCGCCGCGCGGATCAGTTCGGGATAGCGCTCGAACGGCTGATGGGCCGACAACATGTCGTTATAGGCGGTGACGATCCCCAGGTTGCCGCCGGTTCCGGTGGCCAGCGCCTGCTGATCAGGGCCGGCGCCGGCAAAGGCATGTGCCTGACCGCTGCAAGACAGGTGCGCGCGGGCCGGACCCTTGTCGGCGGCGCCGCGCATGCGATCCAGATAGCGGACCCGCGTCTCGTCGCTGCGCGCGATGATCCGGTCCGTGACTTCCTCGATTTTGGAATGTAAAACCATGTGAGCGCTTTCTCTTTCAGGTCTGGTCGCGTTTCGATCCCCGCACGTGCGATCGGCGGCGCTTGAAAAGCACCGCTCGAATCCACCGGAACCTGTCGCGCAACTGGTGAAGCAAAGGTCTATGGTAGCGCTAACATCTTCGGGCAGTCCCGGCAAGTCCAAACTCCCGGATATCGGTCATGGTCCAGTTTCCGGGCAGGTCCGCCCTCGCCTCTTCCGGTCGCAAGCGGGATCTGTTGCATCGGTCAAACTTTGATATAGGCTGAAAGAAAACAGGGCCGGAGCAGGTCTCCGGGTCCGCACAAGACCAACGGGGAACATGGATCAACTGACACATCCGGACAGTGCGTCTGATATCTCTGCGGTTGAGGTCAACCGCGTCTCGAAGATTTTTGCCGGAGAGCAGGAGGTGCGCGCGCTTGACGACGTCTCCGTGTCGATTCGCCGAAATGAATTCTTCACGCTGCTGGGTCCGTCCGGTTGCGGCAAGACCACGCTGCTGCGGTTGATTGCCGGGTTCGAGCCGCCGACGATGGGAACGCTGCAATTGGGCGGGCGGAACATCTCGCGCCTGCCTCCGAACCAGCGACCGATCAACACGGTGTTCCAGAACTATGCGCTGTTTCCGCATATGAGCGTCGCGGGCAACATCGCGTTCGGGCTCGAAATGCTGGGCAAGCCCAAATCCGAGATTGCCGAAACCGTGGACCGGATGCTCAGGCTGGTGCAGATGGAACCGCTCAGGAACCGGCGCACCTCGGAGATTTCGGGCGGGCAGCAACAGCGCGTCGCGCTCGCCCGCGCCCTCGCCCCGCATCCCGAAGTGCTGCTTCTGGACGAACCGCTATCCGCGCTCGATCTCAAGCTGCGCAAGGAAATGCAGATCGAACTCAAGCGATTGCAGCACGAGACAGGGATCACCTTCATCTTCGTCACCCACGATCAGGAAGAGGCGCTGACCATGTCCGACCGCATCGCGGTGATGAGCGCGGGCAGGATTCTCCAGATCGGGTCGCCCCGGGATATCTATGAGCGCCCCGCCGAGCGCTTCGTGGCGAATTTCATCGGTGAGTCGAATTTTCTCGACGCCGAGCTGACGGGCAACACCGTGACCCTGCGCGCCGGCGGACGGTTTGAGGTGACGGTTCCCGATGGCGTCGCCGATGGCGCCGTCAGCGTTCTGATCCGCCCCGAGCACGCCAGTCTGCGCGCAGGCGAACCCACCGGCAAAGAAATAGCCGCGGTGATCGAGAACATCGTCTATTCGGGCGACGCAACGGCGGTTCACCTGCGCCTCGGGACCGGCGAACTGGTCAAGGTGCGCATGGCGAATGCACCCGGAAGCGATGACGCCCTGCCCGGTCTTGGCGGCACCGTTGCAATGAGCTTTGCGCCCGGTGCGATCACCGTTCTGAAGGATTGAGGCCGTGACCGACACCAGCCCGCCCTTTGCCCCCGGCGACCTCGAAGCCGAAGCCGCGCGCCAGGACAACCGCCGCCGCTGGCTGTTGTCGCTGCCCGCACTCATCATCATCGTCTGCGCGGCAACCGGGCCGCTACTGGTGATGGTGGTCTATTCCTTTCTCGCGCCGGGCGACTATGGCAACGTCAAGTGGGAGTTCTCGACCGACGGCTGGGTCGGCATCTTTCTTCAGCGCGACATTTTCGACGACACGCTGATGTGGGCCGACGCGCATCTTTCGATCTTCTGGCGCAGCCTGTCGCTGTCGCTGATCACAACGGTGACGACCCTGATATTCGGGGTTCCGACCGCGTGGTTCATCGCCACGCAACCGCCTGGCCGACGCGAATTCTGGCTGTTCCTGATCACGGTGCCGTTCTGGACCAACCTGCTGGTGCGCACCATCGCGATCCAGGAATTGCTGCGCGCCGAAGGCGTGTTCAACAACATCCTCATTTCCATCGGAGTCATCGACACGCCGATCCAGCTCATGTTCACCAATTTCGCCATCGCCTTCGGCATGACCTATGTCTACCTGCCGTTGATGGTGCTGCCGGTCTATGCGGCGGTGGACAAGCTGGACTTCCGGCTGGTCGAAGCGGCGCATGATCTCTATGCCGGGCGCTGGACCGCGTTTCGCCGTGTCATCCTGCCGCTTATCAAGCCAGGGATCATCGCCGGATCGATCCTCGTGTTCATCCCGTCGCTGGGTGCCTATGTCACGCCGCGCGTGCTGGGCGGCGGCAAGAACCTGATGTTCGGAAACCTGATCGAACTGCAATTCGGCGCCGGCCGCAACTGGCCGCTGGGCGCTGCACTGTCGCTGATGCTGATGGCGGCGGTGATGGTTTCGCTGATCTGGTATGTGCGCGTCACTTCGCGGGAGCAGGCCGATGACTGATCCGGCACGCGACGCCCCGACATCGAAAGCACGCGGCTATTCCGTGCGCACCCTGCCCGGCTTTGCCATCGTGGCGCTGTTCACCTTCGTGGTGCTCTATGCGCCGATCATGATCCTCGTGACCTATTCCTTCAACGCCGGCACCTCGCTGGCGATCTGGGAAGGCTTCTCGTTGCGCTGGTACCAGCGCGCGATCGCCAATGAACAGGTACAGGATGCCGCCCTGCGCTCGCTCTACCTCGCGACCGTCGCGGCCTCGGTCGGCACCGTCGCGGCCACCATGGCCGCGCTCGCCACCACCCGCATCCGACGGTTTCCCGGCCGCACCATGATCTATGCGCTGGTCAACCAGCCCCTGATGGTGCCCGAGATCGTGACCGCCGTCGCCCTGCTGATCGTCTTTGCGGCGGTCAAGGTCTGGACCGGGCACACCAGCATGATCTACCTGATCGTCGCGCATACCGCGTTTTGCGTACCCTTCGCCTATTTGCCGATCCGCGCGCGGCTCGAAACCATGGATACCTCGCTCGAAGCCGCCGCCGCGGATCTCTATGCCTCGCGCTGGCAGGTCTTTCGCCGCGTGACACTGCCGCTGATGTGGCCGGGCATCGTGGCGGGGCTGCTGCTGGCCTTCGTGATCTCGCTGGACGACGTGGTGATCACCGAGTTCGTAAAATCCGCCGGTCAGGACACCTTGCCAACTTATATGCTCGGCCAGCTCAGGCGCGTCGTGACACCCGAAATCAACGCCATTTCGACCGCGATCCTCGTCGCGGGCGCAATCCTGGTCAGCCTGTTCTTCATGCTCACCATGAGAAAACGCTGACCAGAGCCAACCCGGTCGTGACGAACCGGGAGCGGGAACCCGAACACCAACTAGGAGTATACCTGATGAAATATCTGCTATCCGCCGCATCGGCGCTTGCACTTCTGGCGACCGGTGCCGCCGCACAGGAACTGAACATCTACAACTGGGGCAATTACACCAACCCCAAGCTGATCGAGAAATTCGAGGCCGAGACCGGGATCAAGGTCACGGTCACCGATTTCGACAGCAACGACACGGCGCTGGCCAAGGTCAAGGCCGGAGGTCATGGCTTTGATATCGTGGTGCCCACACATACCTATGTGCCGATCTGGATCAACGAAGGGCTTTTGCTCGAAAGCCGCCCCGACCAGATGGAGAATTTCAAGAACATGGACCCGGCCTGGGTCGACGTGAAATGGGATCCGGGCCGCCGTTATACCGTGCCGTGGCAATGGGGGACCACCGGCGTCGTGGTGAACACCAAGTATTACGACGGCGATATCAACACCTCGGCCATATTCCTCGATCCTCCGGAAGAGCTTGCGGGCAAGATCAACGTGGTGCCTGAAATGAGCGATGTGATGTCGCTGGCCATCCTGTATCACGGCGGCGAGCCCTGTACCGGCGACAAGGACGTGCTCAAGAAGGTGCGCGACACGCTGGTCGAGGCCAAGAAATCCTGGCTCGGCATGGATTACGGCAATATCGAGAAATTCGCCAAGGAAGACCTTTGGGCCGGGGTGAACTGGAACGGATCGAGTTTCCGCATGCGTCTGCAGAACGACAACATCGCCTATGGCTATCCCAGGGAAGGCTATCCGGTCTGGATGGATGTGGTCGCGGTGCTCAAGGATGCGCAGAATGTCGATGAAGCCAAGGCGTTTCAGAATTTCATCATGGAGCCGGAAAACGCCGCGTTGATTTCCGAGTTCGCCCGCTATGCCAACGGCATCGCGGGGTCCGAGGAATTCATGCCCGAAGACATGAAGAACGCGCCGGAGATTGTCATTCCCGAAGAGCTGAGAAGCGTCGGCGTGTTCAACGAAACCTGCCCGCCCGATGTGCAGTCGATCTATACCCGGATCTGGACCGATCTTCAGAAGTAAGGCACCGGCCGGGACCGCCAGACGCGGTCCCGGCGTCAGGAACCGTTTTCTTCGGAGCGCGGCCGCAGGGACGCCGCGGACTGGTTGAACAGAACCGAGTTGTTGTCGACCCGGTGCCGCCCCCTGTTCTGATCCGACTTGTTCAGGTCGATGGCGCGCTGCACCGCCGGGCGGGACTTGATCCGCGCCCGCCAGCCGGCGACATTGGGAAATTCGTCCAGCGACGCGCCCAGCGGCTTGGCGATAAACGCCCAGGGAAAGATCAGCATGTCGGCAATCGAGTAATCGTCGAGTATCCAGTCGCGCCCCGCCAGACGGTTTTCCAGCACGCCGAGATTGCGGTCATATTCGCCAAGGTAGCGATTGAACCCGTACTCCTTCTGATCATCGGGAGCGTAGTTGCGGAAATGGCTGAGTTGCCCGCCCATCGGCCCCTGATTGCCGACCTGCCAGAACAGCCATTCCATCATCTCCTTGCGGCCTCGCAGGTCGCTGGCCGGTGGCTGAAAGCGGCCCGTCTTTTCAGCGAGATAGAGCAGGATCGCACCGGATTCGAAAACCGGAACCGGGTCGCGCCCCCACGCGGGCGCAGGCTCGTGATCGAGGATCGCCGGTATCTTGGCATTCGGGCTGATGGCAAGGAAATCGGGCGAGAACTGATCGCCGTCGGACAGGCGCAGCAGGTTGGGGCGATAATCGATCCCGCACTCTTCGAGCATGATCGCGGCCTTCCAGCCATTGGGCGTCGGGGCATAGTAAAGATCGATCATGTTTCGCTGTCCTGTGCTTCGGTGGCCACGCCTGCGGCAATCATCGCGTCAATGGCCCGGTCATCGTAACCGGCGCCGGTCAGCACCGCACGGGTGTCCTCGCCCAGGCGACGCGCCGGGCGCGGTACGTCCAGAGGCGTTGCCGAGAATTGCGCGGGCGGTCGGGCCTGACGCAACCGGCCGGCCTGTGGATGATCGGTCTCGATGATCGCGCCGTTGGCGACGACCTGCGGGTGCGCATACATCTGCGTGCGCGTCAGAACCGGCGCGCAGGGCACGTCATGCGCGGGCAGCCGTTGCATCCAGTTGCCGGTGCTGTCGGTGAGCAGCGCCTGTTGCGTCAGTTCCAGCCGGGCGGTCTTGTTCACCTCGCGCGCGGCGACCGTGGCGAACCGCGGATCCGCCAGCCAGTCGGGTCGGTCGACAGCGGCGCACAGCCCGGCCCAGGTGCCGTCGGTGTGCGCCGACACCGCCATCCAGCCATCGGCGGTCTGATAGATCAGTTCCACGTAATTCTGCGCGACCTCGGCATCCTGCTCGGGCACCTCGTCACCGACAAATGTATGCCCCGCCATATCCGAGCTCCACAGAAAGGCGAGCATGGTATCCAGCATCGACAGCCGCAGATGCGTGCCCTGCCCGCTGCGCTGGCGGGCAAAAAGCGCCGCGGTAATCGCCTGGCTGGCCTGAAGCGCGGTCACCTTGTCGGGCACGATGGTGCGCACCAGCCTGGGTCTGGCCCCGCCCCCCTGCACGCTGGCCAATCCCGACAGCGCCTGGATCAGCGGATCGTACACCGGTTTGCCCGCCCAGTCGCCCTCGAACCCGAAACCGGCAATCGAGGCATAGACGATATCGGCGCGCGCCGCGCGCACCGCCGCCTCGCCAAGGCCGATCCGCTCGGCAACGCCCGGGCGAAAGTTCTGGATGAACACATCGGCGCCCTCACAGAGCCTGAGCGCCGCCTCGATCCCGCGCGGGTCCTTGAGGTTCAGCGCGATGGACCGCTTGTTGCGGTTGTTGTTCAGAAACGACGCGGCAAAACCGCCGCGCCGGTCGGCCACCTGGCGACTGTGATCGCCCCCCCTGGGATGCTCGATCTTGATCACCTCGGCCCCCTGATCCGCAAGGGTCATGGTGGCCAAGGGGCCCGAGATCATCGTGGTAAGGTCGACGACGCGAACGCCGTCAAGCGGTCCTGCCATGTTGCGTCCTGCCCTGTCAGCGCGGAATGGCGAAGGCGTCGGCGGTCTCGTCAAGCGACGCGCCAAGTGCCGAGAGGAACCCGTCGATGTCGCCCCGGTTGACGATCATCGGCGGACAGAAGGCAAGCGCATCGACCATCGGGCGCGAAATCACCCCATTTGCGAACAGCCGCCCGGCCGCGTGTTTGCCAAGCTGACCCGGCTTCTCCGCCGCGCTCCGCGTCTGTTTGTCGAGCACGAGTTCCACCGCAGCGAGCAGACCGACGCCGCGCACCTCGCCCACAAGCGGATGATCGGCGAATTCCCTCAGGCGCTCATGCAGGTATCCGCCCATCTCGGCGGCGTTGGCGACAAGTCCGCGTTCCTCGATGATCGCGATATTCTCCAATGCGATCGCCGCGCCGGTCGGATGGCCGGCCGCGGTGAAACCATGACCCAGCACGCCGATCCGGTTGCTCTCGTCGGCCAGCGGTTCGAACACCCTGTCGTTGATCATGAAGGCCGAGAGCGGAAAATAGCTCGACGTGATCTGCTTGGACATCACCAGGACATCGGGTTTCATGTCGAAGGTCTGCGATCCGAACATTTTTCCTGTGCGGCCAAAGCCGCAAATCACCTCGTCCGCGACCAGCAGGATATCGTATTTTTGCAGCACCTCCTGAATCCGGGCCCAGTAGGTCTCCGGCGGCACGACGACGCCGCCCGCCCCCATCACCGGCTCGGCGATGAAGGCCATCACCGTTTCCGGCCCCTCGGCCAGGATCATCTCTTCGAGTTCGCTGGCCAGACGGTTGGCAAAGTCGACTTCGCTCTCGCCCTCGTGCGCGTCGCGGTAGTGATGCGGGCTGCCGGTATGCAGCACGTTGGCAATGGGCAGGTCAAAGGATTCGTGGTTCGTCGGCAAGCCGGTCATGCTCGCCGATGCGATGGTCACGCCGTGATACCCCCGCAGGCGGCTGATGATCTTCTTGCGTTGCGGCTGCCCCATGGCGTTGGAGCGATACCAGAGCAGCTTCAGCACCGAGTCATTGGCCTCGGATCCGGAATTGGTGTAGAACACCTTGCTCATCGGCACCGGGGCAAGTTGGATCAGCTTTTCGGCCAGGTCCACCGCGGGCCCGTGCGAGCGGCTGCCGAACGTGTGATAGAACGGCAGCTTCTCCATCTGCCGCGCCGCTGCCTCTGCCAGCCGGGGTTCGTTGAACCCGACACCGACGCTCCACAATCCTGCCATGCCTTCGAGATAGCGATTGCCGCTGTTGTCGATCACATAGGCACCGTCGCCACGTTCGATGATCAGCGGCCCGTCTTCCTGATGGGCGCGGGCGTTGGTATAGCTGTGCAGATGATAGGCCACATCACGGGCTTCGGGCGAGTTGGGCTGAAAAGTCATGGCGCTTCTTTCCTCGGATCACGGCGTCAACGCGCATACCATGCACGGCAAGCCAGCCGGACGCCAGCCTTGATCGGCCCGATTCATTGCCCGGAAATCAGGAGGCGTAGCTCACCAGCAGCGTGACACCGAGCAGGATCGCAATCCAGAGCACCATCGCCCCGGTCGGCCAGAATTGCGAGGTGCGTGCCATTGGCCCGTAGGTATTGTAAAGCGTGCGGATCAGCGCCTTAAGCGGGCCCGCCTTGAACCGGTCCAGGGCGCGGAAAAACCCGCGTACCGGGATCGCCAGCAGACCGATCGCCCCCAGTAGCAAGCGCCGGTAAACCCAGTCGAAATCGAGATTCACCGTCGGGTTCGGTCGCGGGTACAACCGGGTCGGCAACAGCAGGGCAAATGCCAGCGCCGAGAACAGCAGCAACTGCAATTGCGTGATGATATGGCCGGTCGAATAAGGTTGATAGCTCACGTCATAGGGCAGCAGCGCATAAAGGGCAGTCGGGTTTGTGCCGGCCAGGACGCAGAGCACCGCCGTCAGCCCCATGACCAGCAACATGTGACCGGGTGCCTCGCGTGGGCGCAGGCTGCCATCCTTGCTGAAAAAGGCGAAGAACGGCACTTTCAGGCCGCAGACCAGAAAGCCTCCGGCACTGGCGAGCAGCAGGCACCCCCAGACCACATAGTGCGATCCCTTGGCTGCCGCCGAGATGATCAGCGACTTGGAAACGAATCCCGCAAAGAGCGGAAAGGCCGAAATCGAGGCCGCGCCCACCAGGCAGAACAGCGCGGTCAGCGGCATCGTCTTGTAAATCCCGCCAAGATCGGTGGCGCGGCTGGTGCCCGTGCGATACATCACCGCGCCGAGCGTCATGAACAGGAGCATGCCGTAGAGCACGCCGACAAACGCATGCGCAATCGCCCCGTTCAGCGCCAGTTCGGTGCCAATGCCGATGCCGACGAACATGAACCCCTGTTGCAGGTTCAGCGCGTAGGCCACCACCCGCCGCAGGTCATTTTCCAGTTGCGCCCAGATCAACGGATAAACCGCAGTGGCGGCACCGATATAGATCAGCAGCTCGGTCCCCGCGAAACCACGGGCCAGCGCATAGATCGCCAGCTTGGTGGTAAAGGCCGACAGGATCACGGTGCCGGTGACGGTGGCAGAGGGGTAGGCATCGATCATCCAGTTGTTGAGCAGGATGAAGGCGGCCTTGATCCCGAAGGCGATGAAGATCAGCCAGCTTGCCGGCGAATCCAGCGTCATGGCGTCAAATGCGATGCTTCCCGTGGCGCTGTAGTGCAGGATGATGCCGGCCAGCAACATCACGCCCGAGCCGATCTGGATCGTGAGATAGCGCATCCCCGAAAAATACGATGCTTCGCTGCGACGTGCCCAAATCAGGAAAACCGACGAAATCGCCGTGCCTTCCCAGTAGAAGAACAAGGTGACGAGATCGCCGGCGAAAACCGCCCCGATGGCCGCCCCCACATAGAGCAGCATCGCCACCTGTTGCACCGTGTCGCGCAGGTGCCAGGCAAAGAGACCACCGAGAAAAGCGGCAATGCAGAAGAGCAGCGCGAACACCCGGCTGAGCGGGTCGACGCGCATGAGATCGAGCGTGAAGCCGAAGAATTCCGCCTGCACGAGATTTCCCATGGGCAACGCATAGACCGCCAGCCCGGCGACAACCGGCACGATCAGCACCAGCAGGCTGCGCAGCGGACCGCGCGGCAGGATCGGCAGGATCAGCGCCGCCAGGAAGAACAGAAAAGCGGTGGGCAGCGCGTCAAGCATGGTGATCCACCTTCGCTGCCTGTTCCTGCGGCGAGGGTTCGAGAGCGCCGTCCGTGGGTGCATAGTAATCCCTGGGCCGTTCCAGGATGACGCGCATCACCACCGAACAGATCAGCAGCGCCGCACAGGAAAAGAAACCGAAGAGCGCATAGAATATCGGGAACTCCTCGATCGGAAGGTAGCCCTTCTTGTAAAAGACAAAATCCGCGACGATCAGCAGCGCGCAGAGGATGAAGAGCGTATAGCGCACGGCCTTTGCGCCACCGGGCCTGTCCAGCCACAGGAACGCGCGGCCGAGGGCCGGATAGGTATCGGCATTGTCGGGCGTCCTATTGTCCATCGTTCACCCCCGCCTCGGTAATCAGGGGAGTCAGAAAGCTCTGTATCTCTCCTGCGTAAAAGAACAGAACAACACAGCCAAATGCGGTCAGCACCGGCGGCAGCCAGACCAGCACGCCCGCCTCGGCGGATTGCGCGCCCTCCGCGATGTCGGGATTGGGCAGGAAGAAACCGCGACCGACGATCGACAGCAGGTAGACCACGTTCAACAGGGAACTGGCCATCAGCACGACGATCATCACCCATTGCCCGGTATCCGCTGCGCCCATCACCAGCAGCCATTTGCTCCACGATCCGCCGAGGGGCGGCAATCCGATGATCGACAGGGCTCCGATCAGGAACGCGCCATAGGTGACCGGCATCACCCGACCCAGCCCGTTCATCTGGCTGATTTCGGTCTTGTGCACGGCGACATAGATCGATCCCGCACACATGAAGAGGGTGATTTTGCCCATCGCGTGCATCGCGATGTGAAGTCCGCCGCCCAGCACCCCCATCGACGTGGCCAGCGCCATGCCCAGCGTGATATAGCTCAGTTGGCTGACCGTGGAATAGGCCAGACGCGCCTTGAGGTTGTCCTTGGTCATCGCCACGACCGACGCCGCGATGATCGAGAAGGCCGCCAGCCACATCAGCCATTCCGACGCCCCGGTCTCGGCAAGGAAATCGATGCCGAAGATATAGACCCCGACCTTGAGCATGGTGAAAACACCCGCCTTGACCACCGCCACCGCGTGCAGCAGGGCCGAAACCGGTGTCGGCGCGACCATCGCGGAGGGCAGCCAGCGGTGGAACGGCATCAGCGCCGCCTTGCCGATGCCAAAGGCATAAAGCGCCAGCAGCACCGGCACCATCACCCCGCTGACACGCCCCTGCAGGATACCCCCCCTGGTAAAGTCGAGCGTCCCGGTCAGGGTCCAGGTCCAGATCACCGCCACCAGCAGAAAACCGATCGAGGTGCCGATCAGGATACCCAGGTAAACCCGCGCGCCGGCCCGCGCCTCGTCCGTGCCCTTGTGCGCGACCAGAGGAAAGGTCGAGAGCGTCAACGCCTCGTAGAACAGGAACAGCGTGAACATGTTGGCGGCAAAGGCAATGCCAAGCGTCGCCGAGATCGCAACCGAGAAAAAGCAGAAGAACCGCGCGTGGTGGTCCTCGTTGTTGCCGCGCATGTAACCGACGCCGTAGAGATGCGTCAGGATCCAGAGCCCGCTGGCAATCAGCGCGAACATCAGGCCCAGCGGTTCGACATTGAAGGCGAGCTCGAGCCCCGGCATCACCGTCAGCAGAACCATCGGTTCGGTGGTGCCATTGCCGACGTTGTAAAGGATGTTGAGAACGCAGCCAAAGGTCAGGAGCGCCGCGACAAAGGTCGTGCCGTCGCGCAGGTTGGGAGCCTCGCGCAGCACCAGGTTGGCAATCGCGGCAAGCGCCGGGATCAGCATGCTGGCAAGAATGGCCGTGTTGGTATCCATGCCGCCCCCTATTGCCCCATCATCCCGGCAGACCCCGCCAGCAGACCGCGCGCCGCCGCCTGTGCCGCGCTCATCGTCATGTCTGTATTCAGGCCGAACCAGATGCAGGCGAGTGTCATGATCCAGATCGGCACCAGCATCGACATCGGCACCTCACGCACCCGCGAATCCTCGGGGGTGGGTTGCAGGTAGAGCACTTCGATCACCCGCCAGATATAGATCACCGCAAGCAGGCTGGAGCCAACGATCAGGATCGCCACCGGCCACCACCCTTTTTCCAACGCGCCCTGCACCAGCACCCACTTGGAAATGAACCCTGCGGTGCCCGGAACTCCGATCAGGCTGAGCCCGGCAATCACGACCGCCGCCGAGGTCAGGGGCATCCGCCGTCCAAGACCCTGCATCGTGTCGTAAAACGATCCGCCCGCACTGTAGACATAGGCCCCCACGGCCATGAACAGCGCCGCCTTGGTGATGCCGTGATTGAACAGGTGGATGACCGCCGCCGTGACGCCGGTTTCGTTCAGAAACGAGATACCCAGCAGGATGTAGCCGATCTGCGCGACGCTGGAAAACGCCAGCATCATCTTGAAATCGCTCTGGAAAACGGCAACAAAGCTGCACGCGAACATCGCCACGAGCGCGAAGGGCAGGATGATGAACTCCAGCGTGTGGACCTCGAATATGAAGGCCGGCTGGAACACCGAAAAGACAAAGCGCAGCAACACGTAGACCGCGACCTTGGTGGCCGTCGCCGCAAGGAATGCGGTAATGGCCGAGGGCGCGTAGGTATAGGCGTTGGGCAGCCACCGATGCACCGGGTACATCGCCACTTTCAACCCGATCCCCACGACGATGAAGGCAAAGGCCGCGCGGATGGTTCGGCTGTCGCCCTTGTCCGCGATCCGGTCCGCCAGGTCCGCGAGGTTCAGCGTGCCGGTCGCCATGTAGAGGAAACCGATCCCGATCACGAAGAACGTGGCACCGATCGTTCCCATTATCAGGTAGTCATAGGACGCCGTCAGCGCCCGCCTGTCGCGCTCTGCGCCCTGCGCGATCAAGACATAGGTCGAGAGCGACGAAATCTCGAGGAACACGAAGACGTTGAACGCATCGCCGGTGATTGCAACGCCCATCAGCCCGCTGAAACACAAGAGATACGCGGTGTAAAACAGCGCGTGGTGCCGCTCGGACACCTCTCGGGCGATGCTGGTGCGCGCATAGGGCAGTACCACGGTACTGATCGCCGAAACCAGCAACAGCACGAAGGCGTTGGCGGCATCGACGCGGTATTCGATCCCGACCGGCGGTGCCCAGCCCCCCATGTGATAGGAAATGATGCTGCCATCCAGAACCGAGGCCAGCAGCAACGCCGCAATCACCAGCGACGCCAGGCTGGCCGCAAAGGCAATCGGCCAGGCCCATCTGCGCCCCCCCAGCAACACGATCAACGGTGCGGCGACAAACGGCACGACGATCTGCAGCGCCGGCAATTGATCGGTCAGCGTGAGCGCCGTATGAACCACAGTCTCGGTCGCCATCAGCGCGGCTCGCTCGCGACTTCGCTATGCAGGTTGGCATCCTGCAGGCAGGTATCCCTGTCTATTTTCTGAATGCTGTCTTCCTCGATCGTACCGTATTCCTCGCGGATGCGCACCGCCAGCGCCAGCCCCAGCGACGTTGTCGCCACGCCCACCACAATGGCGGTGAGGATCAGGACATGCGGCAGCGGGTTGGAGTAAAGAACATCCGGATCGATATTCATGTCGACCGGAAAGATCGGGGCGGTCCCGCCCTTCACCTTGCCCACGGAAATGTAGAGCATGAAAACCGCGGTCTGAAAGATGTTCAGCCCTACGATCTTTTTCACCAGATTGCCCTTGGCGACCACGATATAAAGGCCGGTCATCATCAGAATGATGAACAGCCAGTAATTCAGGTGTCCGATGACAAAGGTCCAGTCCAGGCCAAACTCCTTTACCATGCTTCGTCATCCATCGGTGGTGTGCGCGACGCGAAGGCATAGAAGATCGTCACCATCACGGCGGTCACGGTGATGCCGACGCCAAGTTCGATGAGGATGATACCGTTATGCTGCCCGCTCACGGGGTGCTCCGGGTTGATCGCGTCATAGTCGAGATAATTGTAACCGGCGAACATGCTGTAGACCCCGGTCAGCGCATAGAGCAGCAGGCCGACCGCCATCAGCTTGTGCACGAACCAGGGGGGCAGCACCTTTTGCGCATCGGCGAGGCTGAACACCACGGAATAGATGATGAACGCGACAGACATAATGACCCCGGCCTGAAAACCGCCGCCCGGCGAATAGTCTCCGTGAAACTGCACATAGAGCGCGAACAGCATGATGACGCCGATCAACAGCTTGGTCACCACGCGCAGGATCAGGTGGTGGCGCATCAGCTGTCCTCTTTCCCTTGGCGGCGACGGCGGTGGCGCAGCCCGCTGAGCAACAGCAGAACACCGACCCCGGCGGTAAAGACCACCGCAACCTCGCCCAGCGTGTCGAACCCGCGATAACTGGCCAGAATGGCCGTCACGATATTGGGGACGTCGATCTCATGCGGGCTGTTCTGGATGAAGTCCGGAGCCAGATGAACCTGGGCCGGGGCATTGGGATCGCCGAAATTCGGCATGTCCAGCGTGCCATATATCAGCGCCGCACCGGTGACAAAAACCACGAAGAGCGGGATGACGGGCGAATGGGTCGCCGGGCGCTCGAACCGCGCCGTCAACGCCAGCGTGCCCAGCATCAGCACCGTCGAGATCCCCGCCCCCACGGCGGCCTCGGTGAAAGCGACATCGACCGCATCCAGTGTCACGAACAGCAGCGCCGACAACAGGCTGAACGCCCCTGACAGCATCGCGGTCGCAAAAAGGCTCTGCGCGCGCACCACCGCCAGCGCCGTCAGCACCAGCAGTATGAACAGAATGATATCGCTATAGATCTCTATTTCGGGCCAGCCTTACTTGCTATCGGGGTTTGGATTGAATTCGGGATCCTTTTCGGGCGGCACATCGGAACGCGGTTTGAGCCCCGATACCAGCGCCGCATTGGCGACCGCGTGGGTCGAGGTCGGTCCGGTGATGAAAAGGAAGGCCAGAATGATGAAGAGTTTCACCGTGATGAGTGTCAGCCCCGCCTGCATCGCCATGCCCAGGATCAACAGGATGACGCCGGCGCTGTCGCTGATCGACATGCCATGCAACCGCGTCCAGAAATCCGGCAGGCGCAGCACGCCGAGAGAGCCGACGATCGTGAAGAACGATCCCGAAACGATGAACACCCAGCTGAGGACTTCGACGATCATATCCATGGGTTCAACTGTCCGCCTCGCTCACGTCGCGGCGCACGTCGCCGATGGCACGATAGCGAAAGTACTTGAGGATCGCGATGGTGCCGACAAAGTTGATCAGCGCATAAAGCAGCGCGATATCGAGAAAATCCGGGCGTCCCATCAGGAAACCGATGACCCCGATGAACAGCACCGTATGCGTCCCGAACGAGTTCAGCGCCAGAACCCGGTCATAGAGCGACGGCCCCGCGAACAGACGGATCAGCACAAGGATCATCGCGATGAACAGCGACACGGTTGCAACAACGAACATCAACCCGCACGCTCCGTTTCAATGGCGGTAACATGCGCGTCCATGTCGGCCAGCGCCACCAGATCGTCAGGCGAATAGTCCAGGGCATGCACCAGGAAATACCCGAGGTCGGTCTCGACCGTCAGCGTGCCCGGCGTCAGCGTGATCGAGTTTGCAAAGATCACCTGCCCGACATCGGATTTCTGCGTATAGGGGACGGCGAACAGATGCTGGGTGATCGGCATTTTCGGCGACAACACGATCTTGGTCACGGCCCAGTTGGCCCGGGCGATCTCGACCAGCAGCCAGAAGAAATATCCGATGCTCGCAATCGGCGACAGCGGCAGCGTCACCCGGTCCTCGTCAACGCTGTCCATACGGTGCAGCACATAGACCACGAGCAGCACCGAGACCGCGCCCAATCCGAGGATCAACGGCTTGTAGAGACCGGACATCAGGAGCCAGAGCGCCGATAGAAATATCGCGGTTCCGATCAATCGCACCTGAAGTTTCCCCACCCGTTGCTCCATCCCTGACAGTTTCTGTTTCGCGGATGGAAATTGTTCTTTTCTTGATTCGTAGAAATACTAGGAAATATCGTTTTGATTGTATATAAGGAACCGGAAACCGCCTTGGTCCTGTCCGCAAAATCCCTTTTCTATCCGCTGCATGGCGGGCCATGCTCACCCGTTGCAACAGCTTGGCCGCAACGGTCTTTTCGCGAACATCCTGTGCCGTACGGGTCTCTCCGTCAGTCAGTTTCGGCCATGCGGAAGCCTGCCGAACTAACGCGAACTTGATCGCCGTTCCTTCGCGCGTGGCGTGCGTTCCGATCCAGACGTGATATTCAAATCCACATGATTTGCCACTCCCGGATATCGCCCCTTCACGGCGCGCAAAGATGGACCGCATGAAACGATATCGCATCCTGATCGGCGTCGTTCTGCTGGCCGTGGCGGCGGCGCTGGTTGCCTATCGCCTGTCCTTGGTCCCGCCGGATTATGCCGGCGGTTCGGTCAGCGTCGAACAGGCCCATGAGCTTGCCTCCAGGGGCGAACTCGTCCTCGTCGACATTCGCCGTCCCGAGGAATGGAAGCGCACCGGCATTCCCGCCGGGGCCAGCCCGCTGGACATGCGGCGTCCGGATTTCCAGGCGGCGCTTGCCGCACTCGCAGGCGCCGATCGTTCGCGGCCCATCGCTCTGATCTGCGCGCGGGGAGTGCGTTCGGCCCGCATGGCGCAGGCGCTGAGCGCGGCGGGCTATACCGACATCATTGACGTGCCAGAAGGCATGCTCGGATCGGCGGCCGGACCGGGCTGGCTCGCCAGCAACTTGCCGGTCACATCAATAGCGGAGACGAGCGAATGAAGACCATCATGGCCCCGGCCCTTTTGTTGACCGTGCTCGCGGGTGCCGCAAACGCGGATTGCGGCCCGGATCAGGCACCCTGCCTCATCGAAGATGGCGAATACCATGTCGCCCTGCCCGACACCCCGACCGCGACGACCCCGATGGTCATGTTCCTGCATGGCTGGGGCAGCAGCGGCGCGGCAACGCTCGGGAATAGCGGCCTGGTCGAGGGATTGCTGGAGCGTGGCTATGCGCTTGTCGCTCCGACCGGTTCGCGCAGCGTGGGGTCGGGCAACGGCTATGGCTGGCGGTTCTATCCGGGCTGGGACGGCCGGGATGAAATCGAATTCCTGCAACGGGTGCGCGACGATGCCGCCGAGCGGTTCGACCTCGATCCCGACCGGACCATTCTGGCAGGTTTTTCCGGGGGCGCGTTCATGGTGAACTATCTCGCCTGCGCGGAGCCCGAGGCGTTCGCCGCATACGCGCCGGTCGCCGGCGGGTTCTGGCGACCGCATCCGGCGCAATGTGCCGGCCCGGTGCGGCTGTTCCACACACATGGCTGGCGTGACGGGACCGTGCCGCTGGAGGGCCGCGCACTGGGCGGCGGGCAGTACCGGCAGGGCGACATCTTTGCGGGGCTCGAAATCTGGCGGGCCGCCAACCTTTGCCCGGACGAAAAGCCGACCGCCTATGCACAGACCGGGCAGTTCTGGCGGCGTGCCTGGAGCAGATGCGCACCGGACAGCGCACTAGAACTCGCCCTGTTTCCCGGTGGCCACGCCATTCCCCGCGACTGGCCGGGCATGATCCTTGACTGGTTCGAGGACCGCCCGACCAACTGACGCGGTGCACCTCGCGCCCGGCGCTTGCCGAAATGCGATGTGGTCAGGGCGCCGGGCGGCGCTTGCCCTTCGCTGCCGCCCCGAGGCACCCGGCTCACTCGGCGGGGGTTTGCACCTTGCCGCGTTCGAGAACCGACTTCAGTTCGGTGCGATAGTGACGCGCCGCCTGCGTGATCAGCGGCTCGCGGTAATCTTCCCGCGTGCCCAGCCATGTCCGCGCCCGGCCCGACATCGAATAACCGCTGAGCGCCGACAGGGGCACCGCGCACAACAGGCTGAAGGCAATCGGCGACAGCCAGGGCGACACCAGCCCGGCGATGATTCCGGCCGTCAGGGCCAGTCCGCTGACGGTTTCCAGCGCGTGGCATGTCATCAACGTGCCCAACCCGTAATGCCCGCCCGCGCGCGCCTGCGGCGACCAGCCCCGTTGCAGCCCCAGCAGGGTCCGGAACACGGCGATCATCTGCTGCACCATCAGGATCGGCGCATAGATCACCGAGAGCAGCACCTCGGACAGGAAGGACAGCGCGAACCACAGACCGCCGCCGAATTCGTTGAACCGGATGCCGCTCAGAGGGAGCGCGGCAATGCCCATGAGCTTGGGCACCAGCAGCATCGCGTACATCAGCACGATGATGAGCACATGCCGCGTCTCGGTCAGTTCCGGCCAGCTCGGCATGGTCGGGTTGCTTTCGCTGAAATAGGTCAGAACGCTCGCGTCCTCGCCCATGCCGATCAGCGCCCACATCACCAGCAGCGCGAACCAGATCGGCGACATCAGATAGCCAACCGCGCCGTTGAACATGTGAAACCGTGAAATCGAGCGGAACCCGCGCGACCACAGCAGATTGAGATGTTGCAGGTTGCCCTGGCACCAGCGCCGGTCACGCTGGATATGATCGATCAGGGTCTGCGGGGTCTCCTCGTAACTGCCCCGGATGCGCGGCAGGAACCGCACGCCCCAGCCCGCCCGCCGCAGCAATCCGGCCTCGACAAAGTCATGGCTCATGATCAGCTGGTCCTGGCCGCGCCACGAGCGCAGATGCGGCAACCCGGCACAAGAGGCAAAGGCCGCCGTGCGGATGATCGCGTTGTGACCCCAGTAGTTGCCCTCCTGCCCGCACCAGCGCGCCAGACCTTCGGCCAGCGCCGCGCCATAGACGCCATTGGCGAATTGCTGCATCCGGGCAAACACGGTCTGCGCGCCGATCAGCTGCGGAAAGCTCTGGATCAATCCCGCGCCGGGATCGCGGGCCAGCGCATCGGTCAGCCGCAGGATCGCGCGCCCGGTCATCAGGCTGTCCGCATCCAGAACCAGCATCGCCGGGTAGTCGGCACCCCAGTTGGCCACCCAGTCGGCAATATTGCCCACCTTGCGGTCGGTGTTGCGCACGCGGCGGCGATAATAGAGTTTCAAACCCGGAGACAGCGTTTCGAGCAGCGCCTGAACGCTTGCCTGCTCCTGCGCGGCGATGGCATCATCCTGCGTATCGCTGAGGATGAACATCGAATAATCGTGCCGCCCGCCGCGCGCGCGCAGTTCTTCGAGCATCGAGCGCGCATTGCCCAGCACATACCACGGCACCTCGTTGTAGATCGGCATCAGCAGCGCGACCTTTTGCGGCTGCATCGCCACGGGGCGCGCCGGCTGTTCGCGACGCGCCAGCGAAACAAGGCCAAGCGCCACGGTGCTGACCGAAAAGGCGATCCAGAAGAAGTTGAAACAGATCAACGTCAGCAGGATGCCCTCGATCACGCTGATGCCCTGCGCCGAGAACCAGCCGTGAATCACCCAGGTCAGCCCGAGCGTCGCCACGATGGCCGGGCTGAACGCCATCAGCCGCCACCAGCGCGTGCCCCGCAACGGCGATGTTCCGGGCGCTCGGTGGTCATGGAACGCGGCCCTGAAATCCTGCGCCGGCATCGCCATCGGCGCGCGCGGCGGCATCTTGCGAAATTCGGTTGTCATGCGGTCCACCGGTAAAGCCAGACTTCGCTCGCCATCTGGTCTCCCTTGCGCAGTTGCGCGCGCAGTTCGACGAGATCGCGATCGCCCGGTTCAAACGAGAATGCCAGCCGCAGCCCCCCGGTTTCGGGGTTGTATTGCAACACCCCGTCCGAGGTTTCCACATGCGGCGAACTGACCACGGGGGTGATCGCGTCGGGCCCGTCGTCAAACAGCGGGTCAGCCTCGAAATCCACGGTCACCACGCGATCCCCGTGGAACCCCTTGCCCATGCGGGTATTCAACACGCGCGGATAGGTGTCCACGACCGGTGCCTCTTCGCCCCACGTGAGACGATAGGCAAGGTCGATCTGCGCACCCGCGGGATAGGCGGTCGAAGGACGCCAGTACGCGACGATATTGTCATAGATCTCGCGATCGGCCGGGATTTCCACCAGCGTCACGGCGCCCTTGCCCCAATCCCCCTTGGGTTCGACCCAGAGACCGGGGCGGCGATGATAATGCGCCTCGAGATCCGCAAAGTCCGACAGGCGGCGGGCACGCTGCATCAGGCCGAAACCGCGCGGATCGGTGTCGATGAATGACGAAATCTGAAGCTGTTTCGGGTTGGCCAGAGGCCGCCACAGCACCTCGCCATTGCCGTTCAGGATCATCAGCCCGTCGCTGTCATGCACGGCGGGGCGGAAATCGTCAAAGCGGCTGCGGTTGGTCTCGTCAAAGAGGAACATGCTGGTCAGCGGGCCCAGCCCCACGTGATCGAGCTCTTCACGCGCAAACAGGGTTGCGGTCACCTCCATGACACAGGCCGGACCCGGCGTGATGTCAAAGCGATAGGCGCCGGTGACGCTCGGACTGTCCATCAGCGCATGAACGATCATGTTGCGCTGATCCGGGCGCGGCCGCTCCAGCCAGAACCGGATGAAATCGGGAAATTCCTCGCCCTCGGGATCGCCGGTCTTGAGCGCGAGACCGCGCGCCGAAAGGCCGTAGATCTCGTCCAGACCGATGGCCCGGAAATAGCTCGCCCCCTGGAACACGCAGAATTCGTCGGTCAGGCCCGGACGGTGCATCTCGGTGCGCAGGCGCAGGCCGGAAAAGCCCAGCGATTCATCCACCGGCAGGTCCGGCACGGAGTCGGATTTCTCGAACATGGAGAGTTCGAAGGCCACCGGAGTCGCCTTGCCGTTCTCGACCGTTTCAACCTTGACCGTACGCGGAAAATAGAGGCCGGGCGTAAAGAAATCGACGTTGAACGGCGTTTCGGTCCCGTACCACAGCGTCGCTTCCGGGCGAAACCGGATCAGCTTGTACTGCTCGTAGGTGAGCTCCTGCCAGGCCTTCGGAACCATGTCGCGCGGCGTGTATGCGCCCGCCGCCATGTCCCGCGCCATCGCGACGACCTGCGTGTGATCGAAGGGCGCTTCGGTCGTGGTTGCACCGGCGGCCGTTGCCAGGGCAAAGGCCGATGTTGTCACAAGAAACTGTCTGCGCGTGAGTGTCATGCGCGTTTGCTCCGCCATGGCTGAGACTTGAACCAACCGGCGATATAGGCAACCGCGATGATCATTGCAAAGCCCGCCAGGTTAACAAGCAAAACTGTCGCAGGGCTGCGCCCGAGCTGGTCGAGGACAAAACCCAGCAGCCGCGCGACAGCCATCGAAAAAACAAAGACCGCAAGCGATTGCTGGCCGACTTTGGTGATGACTTTCAAAAGGTTGCGCCAGATGTTCGCCGCCATCCCGGTGCCGGTGGCCTGCAAGCGGCGCCCACCCTCGCCTGCCGCGACCCAGGCCAGATAGGCCAGCGACAGGAAATGCAGGTAGCGCAGGATTCCGAACTCGGTCTTGGCGCGCAGGCTGAATCCGGTCTCTTTCTCGAGGGTCGCGAACATGGTCCAGACATTGCGGAACAGCGCGCCGAGTTCGGGGCTGGCGGTATTGATCCACTGGAACACCTTCCACGAACCGAAAGGCGCCGTCAGCACGAGGAACCCCGCCGCGATCCAGACCAGCCGCCGCGAAACCGGCGGTGCCGGAATCCATCCGCGCATGAAGGCGAAACCCGTAAAGAACAGCAACTGCCAGCCGAAGGGGTTGAAGAACCACGGCCGATCGGACCACGGTTCGGCAGGCAGCGACAGCAACCCGATATTCGCAGCCAGCCACAAGGCAATGCTCGCCCCGGCAACCGGCGCGAAACCGCCCCGCGACAACGCCATGAACAGCGGCATCAGCGCCAGCACCACGAGGTACATGGGCAGGATATCGAAGTAGTTCGGCACGTAGGTCAGGGTAAAGATGCCGACGATCTGCGTCATCGGATCGGTGAAGAACCGGCCAAGATTGAGCGAGTCGACATAGCTCTTGTCGAATGCGCCGTAGGTATCCAGCGCCGCCATCATCATCGCGACGAAAAAGAACAACCCGATATGCGCCCAGTAGACCTGCCAGACCCGGAACCCGACGCGGGCCGTGCCCATGCGCCAGCCCATGCGTTCGAATGCGCCGCCAAAGGCGATGGCCGATGCCATGCCCGAGCAGAAGACAAAGATCTCGGTGGCATCGGACCAGCCGAACCGCGCCGGGATCCAGCTGCTCCAGGCGTTGAACGGAATATGCGCGACCAGGATGATGAACATCGCGATCCCGCGATAGAAATCCAGCCGCGGATCACGCAGGCGCGTGGTTGCCGGACTCGCGGCAGCCGGTGTCGGAACAAAATCCGATGTGGGCGAAATTGTCGCCATGTCTTTGTCTTGCCTCTGCAAAAGTTACTGTGCGGGAACGCTCTGCGCGCCCTCCTGTCCGCGTCCGACGCTGATCAGGTTGCGCCGCGCGGCGTCATAGGCATCTTCGCTGCCCCGACGTGCCCGGCGATCGTTCAGAATGGCTTCGGTCTGGTCCAGCAAACCGGCGCGCAGGCCGGCATCAATGGTCAGCCGTTCGAATATGTCACGCTGGGCGTGGCTGCCCCCGGCGTGCTGCATGTCGCCGCGCGCGGCAGACAGGTGCGCAAAGGCCTCGGCAAAGCGGCTTTCGCCGAACGCCGCCAGCCCCTCGGCCGCCGATACGCCGGGACGGGCCATCCGCGCCTCCACCTCGGTCCGGTTGGCGCTGGCATCGCGATGGATGCGACGCAGCATGCTCGCCACCTCGGTCTCGCGGCTGTCGGCGCTGAGCGCGAGAAGGTAATGCAGGTCAGCAAAGATCAGGCAACCGTCCTCGGTCCGGGCCGCGCTCAGGTCAGCCAGCTCCTGCCAGCGGTCGCCAACATCGACACCTTCGAGCTCAAGGCGACCGAGCAGCGATGTGGCGTTGGAAATATCGCGATAGTCATCGGTCTTGTCGGCGCGGATATCGCGGTCATAGAGATCCAGAACCACATCGGTTTCGCCCTGATCCAGATGCATCAGCGCCTTGTGCCACCAGACGTGATAGCGGAAATTGTTGCAATGCGCCCAGGCGTTCTCGCGCCCGGCAAGCCAGTCGAGCCCGCGCCGCGCATTGCCGGTCATGTCATGTACATGCGCCACCGCGTGCAGACCCCAGGCGTCGTCCGGCGCGGTCCAGAGCGCCTGACGTCCGGCGATTTCGGCGCGGTCGTACTCTCCGGTCTCTTCCAGCGTGAAGGCATGACAACCCAGCAGGTAGCCATGTGCCGCGTGATCGGTGCCATAGGCGGGCATCACCCGTTCGACCGACCGGCGCATGCCGGCGGCGTCGCCGAGGACAAAGCGGATCGCATGGCTCAGCTTCATCGCCAGCGCGTCTTGCGGATGATCGCGCAGAACCTGTTCGAGCAGGCGCACCGCGCCCGAGGGCTGGCCCGTCATCCAGACATCCAGCGCCTGAACATACAGGCGTTCGCGAGGCGTCGCCCCGCCCTGCTCCAGTGCCTGTTTCGCATTGGCCAGATCGCCCTGCGCAACCGCGACAAGCTCGCGACGCCCGAGCAACAGGTAGAACATGCCCTTGGTCGCATGACCAAGCGCAAAGCCCGGCTCCCGCTCCAGCACCGCCATCAGGTGCTTGGGCGTAACCGCAGCATGCGCCAGAAAACCCAACATGGCGGCGTTCCAGTCTGTCAGGCTGCCCGAGTGTTCCAGGCTGGTGTTTAGGCCGAATACATCAATCTTCATCTAGGGGTCCAATTCTGCTTGGAAGTCACGCGCTGCGACTCGCTTAACAAACAGTAGGCCATTGAAATATCGCTATGTCTCATACTCTCGAATTGGTGAAGAGCCGTGTGACATATGAGAGAATTGTTGCCGAAGAATCCGGGCATTTTGAGCGAAAACCCGTCTGAATTGACCGGGAACGCGCCATGGTTGTGGACTTTCCGGCCCCACATCTTGCCGATTTACCGGTTTCAGAGGCGACCGTCATAGGCATTTCGGTCGATTTCCGCCGCGATCACGGTAAAGCGGTCTGCCCTTTGCGCCTGCCCGAGCGCCGCACGCAATTCGGCGCGGGTCCGCACGGTCATCCCGTCGCCGCCAAAGGCCCGCCCCATCGCGGCAAAGTCGTGGCGCGGAAAGTCGACGCCAAGATTGCTCATCTGTCGCTGCCGCTGCTTGAGTTCGATCAGGGCAAGGCTGGCATCGACAAACACCACAAAAGTCACCGCAGTGCCCAGCTCTGCGGCGGTCGCGAGTTCACCGGCAACCATCAGCAGCCCGGCATCGCCGGAAAAGCTGACCACCGGGCGCTCCGGCGCGGCGAGTTTCAATCCGATCGCCAAGGGCACCGCGCAGCCCATTGTGCAGAGGCCCGAGGATTGCACCATGTCGCGCGGGGCATGGCAGGTCCACATCTGCGACAGCAATATGCGGTGCGCGCCGCTGTCGGCGGTGGCGAGCGTGTCGCGGGGCAAGACCTTGCGGCACTCGTCGATCACCGCTGCCGGTCCCCACTCTTCATCCGCGGGAAAGGCCCGCTTCATCGCCTCTTTCACGTGCCGGGGTTCACCACCGGGCCATGTGTCGGCGATCGGCGTTCCCTGCGCCATCGCTTCCAGTGTCGCCCCGGTATCCGCCACCAGATCAAGTCCGGCCCGATGCATGTGATGCCGGTTCGGTTCCGCCGCGATATCTATGACATTCTGCCGGCTGATGTCCCACGCATCCCGCCAGCCGGGACGCATCTCGATCGGATCATAGCCGATGGCCAGCACAAGATCGGCCTGCTTCACCAGCGGCAGCAGATGCGTGTCCGCCAGCGGGGACAGGCCGGCCGCGCCAAGGCAGAGCGGATGGTCCTCGTCGATGACGCCCTTGGCCTTGTAGGTGGTGACAAAGGGGATGCGAAAATGCTCGACAAAGGCCTGCAACACCGGCGCCGACGAATCGTTCAGGACATCCAGGCCGACAATCGCCAGCGGCCGCTGCGCCCTGGCCAGCCAGTCACGCGCCTGCGCAAGATCGGCACCATGCGGCACCACCGGCGCCGGCCGGCGATTCTGGCGGGACGTGGTGTCCGGGACAACGGTATCGGCCACACCGATGGGCACATCCACATGAACCGGGCCCGGACGCGGCGCCGTTGCCGTCAGCACCGCGTCATCCGCGACGATCCCCGCGCCCTTCGCGGTCAGGCGAAAGCTGGCCTTGGTGATCGGGCGGAACACCGCCTGATGATCCAGAACCTGATGGGTGTAGCTCAGCGCCTCGTCCTCGTCCACGCAACCGGTCAGCACGATCAGCGGCACCCGGTCCTGCAAGGCGTTGGCGACGACGTTGACCCCGTTCATCGCCCCCGGACCAAGCGTCGCCACCAAGATCCCCGGCGCACCGTCACGGTGATACACGCCCTCGGCCATGAAACCCGCCGCGTTTTCATGCTTGGCGAGGATAAAGCGGATGCCCGCCCGTTCCAGCGCATCCACCAGCGTCAGAACCTCACCTCCCGGCATGCCAAAGGCATGACGGCATCCGGCGTCGTAGAGGCGCCGGGCAAGAATGTCGGCTGCGCGGGTGTCCGATTGCGGCATGTCGTGGTGCTCCGGTTATTGCTGCCGGCGACATTGACCAATCCATATCCGCGCGCAAGAGCGTTCACGCCAGTGTGAGCTTATGCCGCTTCCGACAGGCCTGTCCCGCGCGGTCCGCCCTGCCCGACGCCGCGCGTGATCGCGGCCCGAACGCGACGGCTTGCACCGGTGTCGGGATGCGATAGAACCGGCACATGAATACGGCGCTTCCCCTGACCCACGATGTCGTCCTGATCGGCGGTGGCCACACCCATGCGCTGGTTCTGCGCAAATGGGGCATGCGCCCGCTGCCCGGCGCACGGATGACACTGATCAATCCCGGCCCGACCGCCCCCTATTCCGGCATGTTACCGGGGTTCGTGGCAGGACATTACGGGCGGGACGATCTGGATATCGATCTTGTTCGCCTCGCGCGTTTTGCCGGTGCGCGGATCGTCATCGGTGCCGCCGAACATCTCGACACCGGCAACCGGCTGGTACATGTGCCCGGCCGTCCCCCGATCGCCTTTGACCTGTGTTCGGTGGATATCGGCATCACCTCGGAAATGCCCGACCTGCCGGGTTTCGTGGAACATGCGGTGCCGGCCAAGCCGCTCGGCGCATTCGCGGAACGCTGGGAGCATTTTGCCAATGCCGCCACGCCGGCAAACGTTGTCGTCATCGGCGGCGGTGTCGCGGGGGCGGAACTGGCGATGGCCATGGCCTATCGGCTGCGCCGGCAGCGCCGCGATGCAACCGTCACGCTCATCGACCGGGACAGGATGCTGACCGCCACCGGCGCGCAGACACGCCAGCATATCACACGGCAGATGCACAGGCTGGGCATCACGCTGCTGGAGCAGACCGGGGTTCGCGAAATCCAGACCGATGCCGTTGTCCTGCGGGACGGGCGCAGCCTGCGCTCGGACTTTACCACCGGCGCGGCAGGGGCGCGGGCGCATCGCTGGATCGGGCAATCCGGGCTGGTGTTGCAGGACGGGTTCATCGCGGTGAACGATCGGTTGCAGAGCAGCGATCCGGCGATTTTCGCGACCGGCGATTGCGCCCATATGACGAACACCCCCCGCCCCAAGGCCGGTGTCTACGCCGTGCGGCAGGCGCCAGTCCTTTACGATAATATCTGCGCCACCCTGAGCGGCGGCGCGCTGCGACGCTACCGCCCGCAGAAAGACTATCTCAAGCTGATCTCGCTCGGGCGGAAAAGTGCGCTGGCCGAACGGTTCGGCCAGAGTTGGACCGGCCCGCTGATGTGGCGCTGGAAGGATCGCATCGACCGAACCTTCATGAACCGGTTTCGCGACCTGCCCCGGATGGCCCCCCCGGGCCTGCCGCCGGTCCACACCGTCGACATGATCGAAGCCCTGGGCAGCAAACCGCTGTGCGGCGGCTGTGGCGCCAAGGTCGGCCGCACTGCGCTGCGCCACGCTCTTGCCCCACTGGCAGGCAACCGGCGCGCGGATGTCACGCCGCTGCCGGGCGACGACGCGGCGCTTCTGACCACGGGCGGGGTGCAGCAGGTCATGACATCGGATCACCTGCGCGCTCTGATCGACGATCCGGTAATGATGACCCGCATCGCGGCAAACCATGCGCTCGGCGATATCTGGGCGATGGCGGCGACACCACAGGCCGCGACCGCAACGGTGATCCTGCCGCGGCTGTCCGACAGCCTGCAGCAACGGATGCTGGCCGAGATCATGGCGACGGCAACCGACACCCTGCGCGGCGCCGGTGCCGAGATCGTGGGCGGACACAGTTCCGTCGGCGCGGAACTGACCATCGGCTTTACCCTGACCGGCCTGTGCGACAGCGCGCCGGTCACCCTCGCCAGGGGGCAGCCGGGCGATGTGCTGATCCTGACGAAACCGCTGGGCAGCGGCGTTCTGATGGCGGCGGACATGGCCGGAGACGCGCGCGGCCACTGGATCGTCGCGGCACTGGAACACATGGTGCAGCCCCAGGCGAAGGCCTCACGCATCCTGCGCAAGGCCCATGCGATGACCGATGTGACCGGGTTTGGCCTCGCCGGACACCTGCACGGGATCTGCGAAGCCTCGGGAACCGGTGCAATCCTGGCGCTCGACGCGGTCCCGGTGTTGGATGGCGCGCTTGCAATGGCCAGGGCGGGAGTCCGCTCGTCCCTGTTCGAGGACAACCATGCGCTGGTGCCGCACCTGCCCCGGCACGGCAAGGCGGACCTGCTCCATGACCCGCAGACCGCCGGCGGGCTGCTCGCCGCGGTCCCTGCGCAGGAGGCGGACCGCCTGCTCGCGGAGCTGCGCGCGGCGGGGTATCCCGCGGCGCGGATCGGCGCCCTGACCGCAGACAGCGGCTATATCGCGCTCGAGAACGCCTGAGCCTGCACAAGCCCCGCGATCCGCGCGGCGGCACGGTCCAGCCCGGCATCGTCCAAGGTATCGAGTGTCAGTTCGGCCAGAACCGGCGCCGATACGGCCTTGCGCGACTTGTCATAGGCCGGATCGTAATGCTGCACCATGAGCGCCCGTGTCAGCTCGTGCTTGTCCCCCGCCCGGATCAGCTCGAACCAGCCGTCCACCACCGCATTTCCGCGAAAGGCGCGCAGCACTCCGAGCAGGTCCATCATCCGTTCGCCATCCGACAGGACATCGTCATAGGCGCGCACCAGATACGCCGTGCGCGCCGCTAGCGGTGCGCTCAGGGTCAGGCGCGGCGCATGTCTGAGCGCGGCCCAGAGACTGGGCGGCAGGATGCGCTCGCCGATCTTGCTGGACTCGGCCTCAATCACCACCGGCCGCGATGGATCAAGAGCGTTCAACGCGCGGGCCAAGGCGCTTTCAAACGCCTTCTGGCCCGGCTGCGGCCGGGCCATCCGCCCGAGCAGCGAGCCGCGATGCCCCGCCAACCCTTCGAGGTCGATAACCTGCACCCCGCCCGCCCGCAGCCGGTGCAGCAATTCGGTCTTGGCGGTGCCGGTATAGCCATCCAGCGCGATCAGCCGATGCGCCAGCGGCACGTCATACAGCGCCGCGTTCACCAGCCGCCGGTACGTGCGATAGCCGCCCTCGACCACCTCGGCCCGCCAGCCGATCTCGCGCAGCATCCAGACGAAAGAACCCGACCGTTGCCCACCGCGCCAGCAGTAGACCAGAGGGCGCCAGCCCCCGTCAAAGCCGCGCAGCGCGGTCTCGACATGATGCGCCGCGTTGCGAAACACCAGCGCCGCACCCAGCTTGCGCGCCAGGAACGGGCTCTGCTGCTTGTAGATCGTGCCGACCTCCGCGCGTTCCTGGTTGTCCAGGACCGGCAGATTGATCGCCCCCGGCAGATGATCCTCGGCAAATTCCGCCGGGCTGCGCACGTCGATCACGGTATCAAAACCATGCGCGAAAAGATCGGTCAGGTTATCGAACTTGAGAGCCATGCCAGTCCCTATCCCGCGGTCGCGGGCGGCGAAAGGCCCGGTTCACCGTGGCGCCTCACTTTTCGACGATACGCCCGTCCAGATAGGGCTGATAGGGGCCGTTCCCGGCAAGGTATTCCGCCATGACATCCGCCAGGTCGGGGCCGAAATCATAGGCGCTCTTGTCGTCGCCCGAAAACATCGCGTACCCGTCACCGCCGTTGCGCACGTAGTTGTTGGTGACCACGCCATATACCTTGTCCGGATCGATCGGCGCGCCGCCGACCATCACGTCAGACACCCGTTCGCCCGCCGGTCTGGACGCATCATAGGCATAGCTCATGCCCGCAACCTGGGCAAAGCGTCCTGCGACGTCCTCGATCTTGCTGACGCCGTTTTCCAGGGCCGCAACAATGGTCGCACCGTTCACCTGGAAGGTGGACAGGGTATTCTGGAACGGCAGAACCGTCAGGACCTCGCCCATCGTCACTTCGCCACCGTCGATCGATGCGCGTATTCCCCCGCCGTTCTGGATCGCGATCTCGATCCCCTGGTCGGCGACGCGCGCCAGCATCGCATCGGCGATCAGGTTGCCCATCTGGCATTCCGCGACACGGCAAACCTCGCGCCCGCCCTCGATCGGTTCGGATGTCTCGGCGACGACGCGGGTTTTCATCTCGTTGATCGGCCCGGCCAGTTCGGCAATGCGCGCGACAATGGCGGGATCTTCCGCAACCGACGCGTCCAGAAGGATGGCATTGCCGGTGGCATCGATGACGTTGCCGTCGTCATCAAAGGTCAGAACAAGGTGCCCCAGGTATTTCGAATAGGAATAGGCCTGAACCACCGGAACATCACCCACCATCGTCGGATAGGCCATGGCCCCATCCACGGTGTTGGAAAATTCCGTATGCGAGTGACCGCCCACCACCGCATCAAGGCCCGCGACCGCCCCGGCGATTTCCATGTCCTTGTTCACACCCACATGGTTCAGGGCGATGATCTTGTTCACGCCCTCGTCCTGCAGCATCGCCACATCGGCGCTCAGGCTGTCGATCTCGTCCTGGAAAATCACCGCCTCGCCAGGGCTCGAGGTTTCGACCGTATCGGTGGCCAGCGCCGAGACGATACCGATCTTTTCGCCGCCCAGCTCCAGAACCACGTGGTTGCGCACCTTGCCCTTCAACACGTCTGAGCGCGACACGTCGATATTTCCCGAGATCACCGGGAACGACACCCCGTCGGCAAGCTTTGCAAGACCCTCCGGACCATCGTCGAATTCATGGTTGCCCACCGCCATCGCGTCGAACCCGATGCGGTCCATCATCTCGATTTCCACGTCACCCTTGTAAGTGGTGTACATCAGCGACCCCTGATACTGGTCGCCCGCATCCAGAACCACGACATTCTCACCGGCCAGTTCTTCGCGAAGCTGCGCGACCTTGGCCGCCACCCGCGCATACCCGCCAAAACACTCGCCCGCCGCGTTGTCATCGGCGCTGCAGGTCGAGTCGTATTTGCTGATCGGTTCGATGCGGCTGTGCATGTCGTTGACGTGAATGACGTGCAGTGTGTAATCCGCCAGCGCGGTGCCGGTTGTCAGCGCAATCGTCGCGGCAGAGAGCAGAAGCGTTTTCATCATGGTCGGACTCCTCATGGTTCCGGTAGACCCCTGAACCCTGCGCCGCTTTTGCCGACTTGTCAAAGCGGATCGGGCAACCTGACGCTGCAACCGGCATAGAGGCTTGACCGCCGATGGCCGGCAGGGCAAACCGCGCGGATGCTGATCTACAAGATATTCCGGTCCGACGAATGGGACGCGCTCAGGACCGAGGGCGCGACGCGTGGTGCACCGGTCGATCTGGCCGACGGGTTCGTGCATTTCTCGACCGCAGAACAGGCCGCAGAGACCGCCGCCAGGCATTTCGCCGGGGCCGAGGGGCTGGTGTTGCTGGCGCTTGACGCGGATGATCTCGGCGATGCCCTGAAATGGGAGGTATCGCGCGGCGGTGCGCTGTTTCCGCATCTTTATCGCGAATTGCGCCTGAGCGACGTGCTCTGGAACGCGCCCCTGCCGCTGGTGGACGGGGTGCATCGCTTTCCGGAGGGCATGGTGTGAGCCTGCTGGAAAAACTCGGCCTCGCCGCACTTCACCGGCTCGATCCCGAAACTGCGCATGGGCTGGCGATGCGGGCGCTTAAGACGGGCCTGGCGCCGGCGCCGGGCACCCTGACCTCGGACCGGTTGCGCACCCGCGTGGCGGGCATGACGCTGCCCAATCCGGTGGGGCTGGCCGCCGGGTTCGACAAGAACGCCGAAGCACTTGCCCCCCTCGCCCGTGCCGGTTTCGGATTTGTCGAGGTCGGAGCCGCCACGCCGCGCGCGCAGCAGGGCAACCCGCGTCCGCGCCTGTTTCGGCTGACCGAGGATCGCGCCGCGATCAACCGGTTCGGGTTCAACAACCAGGGCATGGACGCCATCGGCGCACGGCTTGCCGCCCGCCCGCGCGATGCGGTCATCGGCCTGAATCTCGGGGCCAACAAGGACAGCGGCGACCGGCCCGCGGATTTTGCCAGCGTGCTGCGCCATTGCGGGGCACATCTGGATTTCGCAACGGTCAATGTCTCGTCTCCCAACACCGAAAGATTGCGGGACCTGCAAGGCAAGGCGGCGCTGGCAGCCCTGCTGGACGGGGTGATGGAGACACGCGACGCGCTTGGCCGTCCGCTGCCGGTTTTCCTCAAGATCGCACCCGATCTGGACGAAGGCGAGTTGTCAGACGTGGCCGATGTGGCGCGTGACGCCGGCATCGACGCCATCATCGCGACCAATACCACCCTGTCGCGCGACGGGTTGCAGAGCCTGCATCGGGACGAAGCCGGAGGTCTCTCCGGTGCCCCGCTGTTTGAGCGCTCGACCCGCGTGCTGGCGCGGCTGAGCGCGACGCTTGGCGGCGACATTCCCCTGATCGGCGTCGGCGGAATCGGCAATGCAGAGCAGGCCTATGCCAAGATTTGCGCAGGGGCCTCCGCGGTACAGCTCTATACGGCACTTGTGTATGGCGGCCTGTCGCTGGTTGGCGAGATCGTCGCCGGGCTGGACCGGTTGCTGGAACGGGACGGTTTCGACAACGTCGCCGACGCGGTCGGCAGCAAGCGAGAGGACTGGTTATGATAGAGATTTGGCACAATCCGCGCTGCTCCAAGTCGCGGCAGGCGCTGGCGATCCTGAGCGACAGCGGTGCGGCGTTTCAAGAGCGTCGTTATCTGGACGACACGCCCACCCTGCAACAGATCAAACATGCCCATGCCGCGCTTGGCCGCCCGCCGGTGGCCGAGATGATGCGCACCGGCGAAAAACTGTTTCGCGCGCTCGGGCTGAGCAAGACCGACGACGACGACATATTGCTGCAGGCGATGGCCGACCATCCGATCCTGATCGAGCGCCCGCTGGCAATCTCGGGCCGGCGCGCCGTGATCGGCCGGCCCCCGGAACGTGTTCTGGAGCTCGTCTGACCTCTGAACGCCCCTATGGCATTTCGCGATAAACCCGACTCACCTGACGCTGCCTGAAATCAAGGATTTCAACGCGTTAGGTGATGCGGGATGTTTCAAGTCAATCGCGAAACGCTTTAAAGCGCGCCCGCCGCCGTGGCGCGCTCGAGCGCGGGATAGCGTGCGCCCAGCGTCACGGCCCGCGCCACGAAGGAAAACAGGAACGCGATCCACAATCCGTGGTTGCCATAGGCGGGCACCAGCAGTGCCACCGCGACCACGAAAGCGACGGTCGACAGGATCGACATGTTGCGCATGTCCGCCGTGCGCGTGGCGCCGATGAAGACCCCGTCCAGCATCCAGCTCGCCACCCCCAGAACCGGAACCAGCAGCATGTAGTTCAGGTATTCGCGTGCCTCGGCGCGAACCTCCGGGGATTTTGCCATCAGATCCACGATGTTCCCGCCCCAGAGCAGGAAAACCAGCGTCAGCAGCGCGGTGCCGATCAACGCCCAGACCGTCGAGACGGCGATGCTGCGACGCAGGTGATCGACACTGGAGCGCCCCACCGCCTGCCCGACCAGCGCCTCAGCGGCAAAGGCGAAACCGTCGAGCGCATGGGCGGTGATCTCGATGAACTGCAACAGGATCTGGTTCGCGGCAAGCGTCACGTCACCAAAGTCGGACCCCAGAAACAGGAACGAGACGAAAATGCCCATCAGCATCAGCGACCGGATCAGGATGTCGGTGTTGACCAGCATCATCCGGCGCAGGCGATCCTTGTCAAACACCCGGGTCCAGTCCCGCCAGGCGGGTGTTGAGAACGTCGAGCGGCACAACCAGAGCGCCAGCGCCAGACCGGTCCATTCGGCAAGGAAGGTGGCAAAGGCAACGCCGTTCACACCCCAGCCAAGGCCGAGCACGAACCACAGGTCCAGAACGATATTCAGCCCGTTCATCCAAAGTTGCAGCACCAGAACGGCACGGGTGCGTTCCTGCGCGATGAGCCAGCCGGTGACGCCGAAAATCGCGATGGCCGCCGGTGCCGACCAGACCCGGATGGTCATGTAGCCACGCGCCAGGCCTTCGACCTGTTCGGACGCAGGCGACAGTTGAAACGCCGCCCAGAACAGCGGCACCTGCAACGCCAGGATCGCCAGCCCCCCCACGGCGCCGACCATCACCACGCGGGTCAGGATGGCGGTGACCTCGCCCATCCGCCCCGCCCCCAGCGCCTGCCCCGTCAGGCCGGTGGTGCCCATGCGCAGGAAACCGAAAAACCAATAGAGCGACGAGATGATGATCGCACCGATCCCGACCGCGCCGATGGGTGCCGCCTCGCCGATCTGCCCGACCACCCCGGTATCCACCGCCCCCAGGATCGGCACGGTGGCATTGGAAATCACGATGGGAATGGCGATCCTCAGAACACGCCGATGCGTGATCTGCCCGCCGGGGTCAGCCGCCATCCGGACCGTCCCTGGGTGGCATCAGGAACCGTCCGGAGGCCTGCGCGAACAGCTTGTCGCGATTGTCCTGCCAGGCTTCGACCAGGACCGAGGCATAGCGGCGGCCCGCGCGTGTCACGGTGGCGCGGGCATAGGCGTCGCGCGGCAGACCCGAGCGCAGATATTCGATGGTGAAACCGATCGTCCTCGGCAGTCGCGGCAAATCGCCAGCCGCCATCTGCTCCAGGTCGATCGCGCCGGATTCGATTTCGGGCCAGAGATAGGACCAGCTCAGCGTGATGATCGAGGTGGTCTCGAGGAACGCCGCCGTCACACCGCCATGAATCGCGGGCAGATAGGGGTTCCCGATCAGCTTTTCGTCAAAATTCAGCAACCCGGTCAGCTCATCGCCGCGGCGCTCGAATTCGATGCCGAGAAACTGGATATACGGCACTTCGTGCACCAGCGCGTTGAGCGCGGCATCGCGGCGTTGCTTGACCACCTGCATCGGTTCGGGACGGGGACGCGCCATCAGCGTTTCTCCACCGTGAAGGAACCCGCCGCCGTGGCCACCGGACGCCCGGTATCGTCGTCGACCGCCTTGGCCCGCACAAAGGCGACATTGCGGGTGATATGATAGCAGTGTGCGGTGGTGACGATCGTCTGCCCCGGCGTCGCGCCCCGCATGTAGTCGATGCGCAAATCGATGGTGGCCGTGCTGTCCGGCGCGCTCGGATGGCTCATCACCGCGGCCCCGCAACAGGTGTCCATGATCGCCGACACGGCACCACCATGCACAACCCCCGTCTTGGGGTCTCCGACCAGCTTGCCGTCATAGGGCATCTCGATTCTGGCCATGCCGTCCCCGATCTCCGTCAGCACCATGCCAAGCGCGCGGCAATGCGGGATTGCCTCGATGAATTGCCGCGCGAGTTTGGCCTTGTCCACCATCTTTGCCGTCCTTGCATGTTCCGGGCCTGTTCCGGCATTCTTATGACCGCTCCTGCACCAAAAGGGCAAGCCCGCCTGTTGCGCTCCTGCGGACATCATCCTACGATTTGCCCAGACGGGGGTAGAGATTGATGACCGAGAAACGATTGTCGTTCAAGGAAATGTGCGCCGAGTTCGACGTCACGCCGAGAACGCTCCGCTATTACGAATATATCGAGTTGCTGCAACCCGACCGCGACGGGCGCGCGCGGTTCTACGGTCCGCGCGAATCCGCGCGCATGAAGCTGATTCTGCGGGGTCGCAAATACGGCTTTGCGCTGGAAGAGATCCGCCAGTGGCTGCTGATCTACGAAAAGGAAGGCACCGAGGTACAGATGCAGGCCTTTGTCGAGATGGCGGACCGGCAGCTGGGCGAGCTCGAACACCAGCGCGCCCAGCTGGAAGAGGCGATGCGGGAACTGAAAGACATGCGCGACGAAACCGCCCGCGCCGTTTCATGATGCCGATCTCCTGTTGCCGTTGCAGCCGAGAAAAGCAGACCCGGATCAGAGGCTCGGCAAGTTGAAGCTGAGGTAGCTATGCGGACAAAACACCATTTCGCCGCACCTGCGCCAATGACCGCATTATTTGAACTGGTCAGCTGAACAAACTTGCTTCAATCAACCACTTGGTAATGGCATCGACACGTTCTATGCCGCGCATTTGGGCATGACGGAGAAGCCAAACATCACGCGCCATGTCCGGCATTTTTGGCTGTAGCTTTAGCTCGATCAGGCGACGGTCCCGGCGAGCGAATGTGACTGGCAAAACAGCGCGGGCAGGTATTGCAAGGGCAGTTTCAAACGCGGTCTCAAGGTCGTGCATCAAGAGCTGTGACCGTAGCCCATTGGTACGTCGCGCCAGTTCTTCTGTCCACGCCGCTTGGGGCAAATGTGCTGCGACAGGATCATAAACAAGCCAAGGACGTTCCTTGGGTGCAACCTCCAAACCGTCTTTGGCCGTGAATACCGAGAACATGACGCGTCCGATTTTCTGCGCCAGTACTGCGCTGCCGCCTTCGCGCGGTTCGCCGAAGCGCAGAGCCACATCCACCTCGCGTCTGGTCAGGCTGAGGTTCTGGCTGTCTGGTATCAAGCTGACAATCAGGCTGGGATGAAGCTGGGAAAACTCCGCAAGCCGTGGCGCGAGCAGGCGGTTCAAAAGGAATGGAACCGCTGTCAGCCGCACCGTGCCGTTGAGCGGGGTATCCTTGCCAATCAACGTATCCGCCGCGTTCGCGTGCTGCTCCATTTGCTCGGCGCGGTCGGCGAGTTGTTGACCGGTATGCGTCAGTTGACTGCGGCCCGATCTGTCACGATTAATCAGAGCCGCCCCGGCGCGTTTCTCCAATCCCCTGATCCGGCGAGAGACCGTTGTGGCATCGAGGCCCAGAAGATCCGATGCTCCAGCAAGGCTTTCGGCGCGCGAAACCGCGAGCAACACACGTAAATCGTCCCAGTTCATATGCTGCATAATTGCAGTTTATAGCTGCATGCATGGGCCTTGTGAATGCATAAACGCCGTAACAAATTTGGCCTGATCTGAACAGAGGCCAATATGCTCTACACAATTCACTTTCATGACAATGCGAATGCAGACCCAGACATTCGCCTGCGCTTCATGCCGCTGCACCTCGCTTATCTAAGGGAGAACAAGGCCGCTATCCACGCCGCCGGTCCACTGAAGGAAGCCGATGGTACGGTGAAGAGCGGCCTTTGGCTGGTCGATGTCGAGACCCTCGATCAAGCTTGGGCGTTGGTCAAGGCTGATCCCTTCTGGCCGACTGGTCTGCGTGACAGGGTTGAGATCAAGCACTGGGCGCGGGTCTTTGCAGACGGGCAGGCGCTTGTCTAAACCCCTCTTGCTCGCGGGCCTGACAGGATGGGAATGGGCATTCTGTGGTAGTGTGGCGTTTCTGGCTGCTGTGTCAGAGGGTTTGCAGGCTTTGGCCTGTCTGCTGTGTTAATGGCGTGCCTTGTGCTGATCCTGCCACCCGTCGAACTGATCCCAATCTTCTATGTTCTGGAAGGCGCGGCGAGCCTCGCAATGTTGCGCGGCGGCATTCGTGATGCAGATATGGGCCATGTCTGGCCATTGTCCATCGGGTCGTTCGTCGGGGTACCGATTGGTCTATTGGCGACAACAACCGTTTCGCCGGACGTATCAAAACTGGTCGCCGTTGCGGTGATCCTCATTCTCACAATCCTGCAATTCTTCCGATCCATGCCAGCCGTTCTGACTTCCACATCCGGGCGATATGTCGTCGGCACGACCGCCGGGATCGTCACTGGTCTGGCTTCTGTCGGCGGCATAGTCGTAGCCGTCTATGTGCTGGCGAGCCGCGCGCCCGCTACCCAGATGCGCGCTGCACTGACCATGTTCCTTTTCATTGGCATGTTCACATCCTTGGGGCATATTGTTGAACGTCGCGCATCTTTGACTCGGATCTAGTGTTTATTCTGCATCACCTGAATGACTCGCGTCACGCAATGCCGACCCAAACGTCAAGCATTCCTGACCCAGACCAAGCGCTCAAGGTACCGTTATCGGTCAAAACAGCGCGGACTTTGCGAACCTTCAAAGAACGCCCGCAAAGCAGGTCGATCAGCTTATGCCGCCATTTCTATCTGAACTTCACCGTCATTGACCTGCCCCCTAAGGCTCCCTCATTCATAACGCGAGTCTGCGGGTTGGATTTGGGTATTCTGGTTCCCCGTCTGGCGCAAGCGCGCCGGGCGCGGAGCCCTCAAATTTCTCGATCGTCCGGCGC
>JAUIIJ010000062.1 GCA_030431825.1 Alphaproteobacteria bacterium | reverse complement strand
CTCGAAGACCGTGTTTACGCTGCGAGGGCCGAGGACGGCTTATGCGCTGATGTTCATCCATCTCGGCAGCCGCCGCGTATTCTGTAGCGCACCGACCTATGCCCCTGACTCGGCGTGGGTGGCCGAATACGATTTCCGCTGGATGTGGGAGGAACTGGGCGTGCTGGACGAAAGGAGGTAGCATTTCGGTCGGCATTGGCGTCGAAGGCGGCCTCTTGCGGCCATTCACTCAGCGGCACTTGCCGCAGTGAGGCCCGTCAAAGCCGCCGTTCGCTACCGGTACGCGACGATGGTTTGCGCGGCCGGCCAGATTGTCGAGCATCACTGCCGTTCGCTGAAGCTGGCCGACTTCCTTCAGAGTGTCTGTAGGCTCTGTTGCTGTGCCAGTTGCTCGACTGCGCGTTGCCAGCTTTCACTGAGGCTTCAGAAAACATCCGACCTCACAAAACGCAGACAGGCATGCAAGGTCACACCAAGCTGCGCCTTCATCGTTCCGGTCATGAGCGCGTAGGCCGCCTTGGTTCGTGCATCCGCCCTCGCAAGTGCCAGAGCTTCTCTGCGCCTGTCCGCTTCGACCTGCCCGCGCTGCAAGGCCGCCATCGCCGCCCCGGCAACCTGTCGTGCCCGAGTCTCCGCACGGTTGCGAAACACTTCTGCCAGATCGGTTGCGTCTTGCTGAATCGCCTCGTGACGGCGTTTCCAAGCCTTGGGCAGAATCCTCAGTGCGCTGTCGCAGTAGTCCTTGAACTCCGTCTTCATTTCGGCGACATGCCGATCGCATTGCGATGCAACGCTGGTTTTGAGCCGGACCTCGGACGATTGAACCCTGGTCTTGTCTTCCCGGTTCGGTCGCGCCCGCAGTAATGTCGTCGCCACGTCCTGTTTTACGCTCTCCCATCCGTGATCGCCCAGCGTCAAAACACGGAACATGAACCGCGCCGGAAACAGATCCGACAGCCAACGACGATCGGCCTCCACTCCCTCTCGGTGCTGCGCGACGCAATCTTCCCATGCCGCGGCAGAAAGTCGTGCCGCCGACATCGCAAGCGTATCCGGTATTGCGATCGACTCCTCGGAGATCGGATTGCCCATTGACACCGACACCAGGACCGGCCGCCCTTCCAAGGCGAGCCCGGGATGATCCGGTCCGACCTTGATCAGGGTCTCAACCCGCGGCACCGAGGCAAACCGGCGTGCGCCAAACTCGAGCCAGCGCTTGAGAAGTTCGTCATGAATGGCGGCGCCATGATCAAAGAAATGCAGCGGCCTTTCGCTTGTGTCGCCTTCGCTCACCTTCACCCTCGCAGAAGGCGGGACGGTCATGTGGCGTCTGCAAAGAAGCAGCGGAACCTTGTCATCCCTTTCGTTGCCTTGCTTGATCTCTTGCAGATGAAACGGCGGGGTCGTTTGACGCGAAACATACCAGAGGCTGTCGAAACGCCTCCGGGCAGGAGAAAAATCGCGGTGGTTTTCGGCAAAAGTGAACCCGCCCGTTTTGCCTGTCGCATGAAGCCAGTCCCTATTGGCGGCTTCAATGCAGTCCACGACGGGCAAATCCTGTTCGCCGGGAATAGCTGCAAGACTGGCAATTTCTCCAATGCTCTCAATATTTTTCAGGCTGCGCGCCTTCGTATGCGGGTTGAAATGATCAAGCAGAGAGTCGAAGCCCCGCCCTTTCCAGGTCGCACCGATTTCCTCCAGCCGGGCAAGCGCCTGAGCGCGATCGTCGCCTTTCTTGGTGACAAGTGCCACGATCAGCCGGTTGATTTCTGCCCAACTCTCTTCAGAGGCCTGCGGCAGGGGATGCTCGAAAACGCCGAGGGCGTCCATGGCTTCGGACAAGTCTTCCTCGGGAGAATTTCGCATCACCAGACGCCACAGCCGAATCTTTCCCGCGCGCGTATGTCCAGCCCTGACCGCGCCGATGGAGGAGCGGCTGAGCCGGTCGATCCGGCCGATCAACTGATCGACGGATTGGGGATCCCAAGGCAGGCTGTAGAAAATCATGTTGCGCGCGCTGTGCTGCAGGTTCAGGCCGGCTTGGATCCAGTCCCCGAGCAGCAGCACCCGCGCATCGCCGTCGATGAACGGTGTCAGGGCTTCGTGCATTGCCCGGATATCCTCGAAACTGCTGTCAGAGGCTGCCGTCAAACGACGAAGCGACGTGATCGCACCTCCTGCCAACTCGGGAAAATATCTTGGCAAGACCGTGAGCAACATGTCGATTGTGCCCGCATCGCCGGCAACGATCACCACCTTTTCCGGCATTTCGCGTTTGCGCACCTGCTCGCCGCGCGACGGCCGTTCCCGTTCTGCGCCGAAGATATCCGACAGGACATCCAACAGTTCGTCGAGACGCGAGTCACCGAAATCACTCACGGCATCCTGGCGCACCGCGGCGGCTGAGGCGGTAAGAAGGTCGAGCTGGTCGATCGCTTCGCGCGCAGAGCGGCGCGAACGCAGCAGTCCCCGGATCGACGTCCAAGGCTGCCCGTCAAGGGATGAGGCCGCGGCAGCCGCCTTGCCCCGCAACAAGCTTTCTATCAAACTTTCGATCAGGTCCAGACGCCCGCACTCACTTGCCGTCGGAATGAAGTGCCGAACCATGTTTTCGCGATGGGGGAAATACTCTCCCCAATCGGCGCGGGTCTGGCGCGAGATACGCCTTGTGCGCGCCTTGGTCCGGAAGGCGACTTCGCCGGCCGCTTCGAGTTCATCAAGCGGTCGACCGACCAGATCGATTGCGGCCGATCGTTCCCGAGCTTCGAACCAAGCTATAGGATCCTCACCGGCATCCCGCGCGAGCCGCATTCTCTCGGGTTCCAGCAGATCGAAAATAAGATCCCGCCAGCCGGGATCACCGAGGCGCGGCGTGGCGGACAGGATCAGCAACTGCCGAAACGCCGGATCATCGGTGCGGTTCTCGTTCGCCGCCGTCTGAAGTTTCGAAAGCACCGCTCGCGGGATCGATTGCGGTTCATCGATGATCAGCATCCGGTGCCGTAAAGGATCGAGCCACTCCGACTGATCGGCCACATCGCGCGGCCGCAACAACATCACACGCGCCTCGGAAAACCGTGCGATCGGGTCATCTTCCGGCGACGGCGGCGGCGCCTGGCCCGCTTCGGCTTCTGCCCGACGCTCAAGATGGCGGCGCATTCTGGCGTTGTCTTCTTCGTCAACGACATGTCCAAGAATATGCCCGCGGGTCCAGAGTTCCTCATGCCATTGCGCCAGAAGCCGCTCCGGGGCGACGATGACGGCGCGATGCTCAGGATCATGCCGGTGCAGGGCATTCAGGATCATGATCGCCTGGATCGTTTTTCCAAGTCCAACTTCGTCGGCGATAAGATGACGGATGCGCACATCCGTCAGGACATGTCGCACCGTCGCGAGCTGAAACGGCAGCGGATCGACGGCAACACCATACGTCGCCCCCATCGCCCGCGCGGCGACTTCCGCCTTGCGTCTAAGGGCATGCGCAGTCGCGATGAAGACGAAGTAGGGATCGAAGGAGTGATAATCGCTCATCTTGTCTTGATCCGTTCAAGCCGAGGCCGCCAGCCGCAGTGATTTCTCGCCTCGGCTTCGCAGGGCGACGTAACGGATCGCTCTCGCAGTGTGACGATCCGACAGCAGGCGGGCCAAATGGCCTTGCCATCCATCGGTTTCCAGCATTTCCACCGGCGAAAGCCAGAGCATTAGGCCGCTGCGCAATGCCGCGGGGCCGATCCATTCCACCCCGGGCTGACGGCTGATGTCCAGATGCACGCGCATCAGCAACTCGATGAGGTCGTCATCCGACAATCGGTCGTATCGAGAGGCGACCAATGCCCCCCACCGTGTTTCCGGCAAGACCAACCTTCGGAGCGGCGAGAGCGTCAGCCTGTGGCGGGCTCGGGACAGCGCAGCCCACCAGTCTGCAGGATCGCTGCCCGCATCCGTTTCCTCGAGCGGATCTTCGCCCCGGGCCTGCAGAGCGGCGGAAAGATCATCATAAGCCCGGTCGACCGCGTCATCGAGCAAGGCCGCCGGATCGTCCTCGGCTGGGGCATCCAAAAGCCCCTCGAATGCGGGCAGAACCTCTGCAAACCTGCGTCCGAGCGCACCCCGAAACAGTTGACGATCCACCCGGGCAACCGGCGGGAAGCCGCCTCCGCTTGCCAGGCGGTGCCGGATCGCCTCGTCGGCAAGCAATGCGGCAAGCCCCCCCGTGCCCCCCCGCAATTCCCGCTCGGCCTTAAGCCAGTCCGAGCCGCAAAAGACCTCGACCAGCTTGTTTTCCAGCGCCTGGACGAGGTGCCGACGACTTGCGTCAGCCAGGATATTGTCAGCCTGTGCCGTCCGCCAAGCGATCATCGCCTCGCAAATCCCAGCAACACCCGGACCGACGCGCGATGTTGTCATCGCGCGCCCGATCATGCCCACATCGGGAAATGACGTCTCGCCTCCGAAAAGCTGGGGGCATCCGGTGATCACGCCGGTGTAAAAGCGCATGTCTCCCGGAATGTCGGGCAACCAGAGCTTGATCCCCATGGTGGCCGGGTCGCGTTCCTGCCATACGTCCGTCGGCAGCGGCGCCCGATCCGACGCGACAAGTCCGGCTCCGACTTCAGTTCCGTCTTCGCCGATCCATGTCAGACAGTCAGCTTTGCGGGACCAGAGACTTCGCCGCAGGCGGAGCGGAAAGTCGAAACGTCCGAACCCTTCGATCCCGACCGAGAGCGTCCAATGCGAATCCTCGGGTCTTCCCGTAACGTCGAAGGCCGCAGCCCGAAGCGGTTTCAGTTCGGGCTCCGAAAATGCGATCCTTGCCGGAATCGCGGACAGGGCAAGAGTGCATTCCGCCAGGTCCCGACCATTTCGGACGAGACGGATGACGACAGATGTCTTGTCGAGCGCGAGAGGCGCCGATATTGCAACGACAGCCTCTCCAGAAAGCAAATCATCCAGCGTGGCCTCTGGCGGGCGCAACTGACAACCGAAAGTCTTTTCCGCGACGGCCGGGGCTGTTTCGAGCATGTGTCGCTCGGTCACCCCGTCACAGCTGATTTCAAGGTCGGTCGCAACGCCCGGCAATGGGATCAACGCGATGCCGTCCTGTTCGAGCACAAGACGTTCCTTACCGCTTTCGCCCAGACTGATCTCGACCCCGGGAACGCAGGCGCGGACAAGCAGGGGCGCATCGCCGGTGGCGATGATGCGGTTGCCGTGGCGCAGGATACGCGAGCCGCTCAGAAAATCGACAAGACCGTGATCGGACAGGCTGGCCCCCGCATGGACAAGCGCACTCCGGCAAACCTCTGCCGGTGCGATCCAGGCGCGCATTCCCGCTGGCGCGGCGATGCTGATGGCCGCCGCGGGTCGCGCCATATCTTCCGCCTCTCCTGTTTCCAGATGCAAAAGCCAGTCCAGAGGATGCACCCTGTCGGCCTCTCCGACCGACTGCAGCAGTCCTCCGTCCTTGTGCCAGCGAAACAGGGAGAGGGTTGGCGGCTGCAGCGCGCGAACGAGTTCGCCGACATCCGGATCGTCTTTTGCTCGTTGCGCCAAGTGCAGCAGATCCGCACCCTGTGAAGCCTCGACCCGATCCAGCGCAACCATTTCGCCCTGCAGGAAAATGTCCAGAAACACAGGCTGACCGTCACCACCGGCTATCTCGAGGACTGCGGTCTTGCCGAAGATCGTGCAGACGGCCTCTCGCGTGGAGCGTGGAACGACAGGCCCGCGTAGCAGCAGTTTTTCAACACGGTAACCCGTGTCTTCTCGAACGACGGATGCAATCCAGCTTGCCGATGGCAGCACTTTGCCGCTGGCCCCCGACTGGCTCCGAACGATCCGTCTGGCGCCACGCAGGATCTGGCGGCATTCCCCGTCCATGCGGATGTCACGCCGGATCCGTGCTGCGGCGCGCGGCTCGATCCACGACTCAAATTCTTCTCCAAACAGCAGGCTTCGTCCCAGACCGGTGGTCAGGTCGCTATCGTGAAGCCAATCCGACAGACGGCGCGACCATAGCCCGTCCGCGATCGCAACCAGACGACTGCGGAATTCCTCATCGGGCAGGTTGTGACCCCCGGAGGCGGCAAGCCGACCCAGCGCAAGCGCCAGAGGGCGATGAATTTCCAGCGGCGCGAGAGCATTCCTGACCGGCCAGGCGATGATGTTGAATTTCCGGGCCCAATCGCTGTCATGCGGAGCCGCGGTGCCCAACCTGCGGTGCAGGTTGCCGAATACATCGCTGATCATCCTGCGATCGATGCCGGAAAGTGTGACGCCAAGTTCGCTTTCGACGCGTGGCCAGAACTCCGTTCCGTTGCCGCGATAGCCATAGCCCACTTCGGTGATGAAAACCGCAAGGGACAGGCTGGCACCCAGCCAGTCCAAAGCTCCCAAGCCCACAAGACGTGCCTGTGCGCCAACATGCCGCATCAGATCCGAAAGTCTGATTTCGTCCAATCCATGCTCGATCAGGAATAGCGGGCGGTCTCCGCGCAGCTGGCGCAAGGACTGGAAATGTTCCCTGAGCTCCTGATCAAACTGACGAAGGCGGACCAAATCTTGGCTTGTCATCCGGAAACCATATTTCAATCCTAGTGCAGACTGTTCCGGCTGACGGGGGCTGTCAACCTGAGGAAGGTCTGATCAACGGCTTCGGCTGCTCCGACATTGCCGCTTGATGGCACCATGGGGCCGGACAGGCACCGTTTCCAGTGATTTTCGCGCTGTTTGAGCCGCCTGAGCGGCGGATATGGCGATTTCAGACAGACTCGTCCTCATGCCTGCAGCCGTCGTCGGACGAGGAACAGGTTGCCGAGCGCGAACAGCGTGAACAGATGCGCCCGGTTCTTGGCCAGCCCCCGGTAACGGGTCTTCACATGACCGAACTGGCGCTTGATGACGCGGAAGGGATGCTCGACCT
>JAUIIJ010000037.1 GCA_030431825.1 Alphaproteobacteria bacterium | reverse complement strand
CGTAGACTTGGTAGGCCATTACCCCACCAACTATCTAATCTAACGCGGGCCAATCCTTCTCCGATAAATCTTTCCCCCGAAGGGCGTATAAGGTATTACTCACCGTTTCCAGTGGCTATTCCTTAGAAAAGGGTATGTTCCCACGCGTTACTAACCCGTCCGCCGCTCCCACCGAAGTGAGCGCTCGACTTGCATGTGTTAGGCCTGCCGCCAGCGTTCGTTCTGAGCCAGGATCAAACTCTCAAGTTGAAAAGCTGTTGCCAGCTTGTCCTTGACGTTCGAACCTCTGCACATCGGCCGGTCGTTCAAACCGGCCAGTTTCTGCTTGTCGTGCTTCAGGTTATCCAAAGATAACTAGAAACCCTACAAACAGTGAAGCTGACACTAGATCATCGAACCGAAGTTCTACTAGCGCGATATACAGACGTTGATCCATCGAATGAACCAAACCGCCCACATATCTCTTCAGATATCATCAATTTCAAAGAGCGTTGAGACAAAAGAAACTGAGATGCGCCCTATCTTCTCTGGCGCGCCCCGCCTCTCTTACCTCAGATTTTGTCCTTCCGCCTCGTCTCGGATCGTCCCGTTTCCAGTTCGTCCCGCCCGTCTGACGTCCCGCCGTGCGCCTCAGCGCCGCCGGTGAAGGGGGTTCTACGGATACTCCCACAAACCCGCAACCCCTTTTTTACAAAAACGACGCTTTTTCCTCGAAATTCTGAAATTAACAAACAAAATCAATACCCTGAAACAACCAAACCCCACCAAAACAACCACCAAAACAAACCCAAAAACCAAACCCGAACCGAATCCGGCACATACCCGAAAAACACAAACACCAAATCTGGCACAACAAGCACAAAAAAACACAACTCAAGACAAACCAAACAACAGAATCATCAAATCCTAAATCGCAAAAACAAAACAACCCGGCCTGTGAGGGCCGGGTTGTATGAGATGCGAGTTTCAGCCGAGGTGGTCCCGGTGCTCCGACCGGCGTTGCCGAGTCGTGCCGGCGCCTTATCCTCCCGTCACGCCAGGCGGCGCTCGATCAGCCTGTCCGCGACGACATGCGGGGGTTCGCCGGTCTCGTCCGCGCGCGAGAAAACCTGTTCTAGCGTCGTCGCCAATCCGGAGATCCGGCTTTCACGATAGGTAGGGTCGGAGATCTTGAGGATTTCCATTGCCACGTTGACGATGCCGCCGCCATTGACGATGTAGTCGGGCGCGTAAAGGATGCCCTTGTCCTGCAATCTCTGACCACATGTGTCGTCGGCCAGTTGGTTATTGGCGGCGCCAACGACAAACCGGACCTTCAGAGCGTCGATCGCATCAGGCGTCAGCACCCCGCCCATGGCACAGGGTGCGAATATGTCGGCGTCCTGGTGCAGGATCGCGTCAGGGGCGACCACGGTCGCGCCGAATTCCTTCTCTGCATGCCGCACGGCCTCTTCATTTATATCACTGACAATCAGCCTGGCACCCGCGCCATAGAGCATGCCGGCAAGACTCATGCCTACATGACCGAGCCCCTGAATCGCCACGACCTTGCCCGTCAGATCGTCGGAGCCAAGGCCATGCTCCAGAGTTTGCCTGACACACAGGAACACACCCCGCGCCGTAACCGGAGACGGATCGCCGCTGGCATAATCTCCACCGTCCAGCCCGGCGACATACGCGGTGCTTTCGGCAACATAGGCCATGTCCTGCGTGGACACACCGACATCCTCGGCGGTGTAGTAGTCACCGGCAAGGCTGTCGATGAACGCGCCAAAAGCCCGCATCAGTTGCGGCGTCTTGAGCGTTTTGGGATCACCGATGATCACAGACTTGCCGCCACCCAGAGGGAGCTCCGCCGCGGCATTCTTGTAGGTCATACCCCGCGACAGGCGTTCGACATCATAAATCGCGTCTTCGATCCTGGCATAATTGAACATCCGGCAGCCACCTGCGGCCGGCCCTCGCTGCAGCGAATGAATAGAAACCAGCGCATGCAGGCCGGTCTGTTCGTCCCGCGCCTCGACGAGGCGTGCATAACCCTCGCCCGGCGTGAGATCGCGAATGGACAAGCTGTGTTTCGTTGCGGCTTCCGTCATGTTTTGCCCCTCCTATGGCAAGCACGAATCTGTTCCGGCACACCGCGCACAAATGTCGTTGCAAGGGGGTGCCCAAATCGAGGTTTTCGATCGAATTCGGATAATTCTAACCGCACTGTTTCAGAATGAATGTTTGAATTCGTGCGGAAGGCGCGGCAGAATAGGACAAATATTTGAGTATTGCCGCGCATCCAAAAGGATTTTTCGTGAAACCGCTGGATACCACAGATATTCGAATCCTTCGCGCCTTGCAGAGCGAGGGCAACCTGCCCAACACCCGCTTGTCGGAAATCGTGGCGCTGTCGACGAGCCAGTGCTGGCAACGGGTTCAGAGGCTGCAACGCGACGGTTATATCACCGGCTACAACGCCGTGATCAATCACGCGATGCTGGGCTATTCTGATATTGTCCTGGTGGAAATCGCCGCCACCCATGAACAGGTTTCACGCATATCCGAGCTCTGCGAAGAGCTCGGCCAGATACCCGAGGTTCTCGAGGTGCATCTGACGTCAGGCGAGTTCGACTGTTTCATAAAGGTGGCCGTCGATGGCACGCGCGGTTTCGAGAATTTTCTCAACAAGAAGCTCTATCGCATCAAGGGAATCAGGAGTTCGCGGTCTTCGTTCTCGCTGAAGTGCTTCAAGAATGAACCGGGGTTTGTTCCGGATATCCAATGACCGGATGGTAACGTGACCGGCGGGTATCGGAGAGGATCCGATCCGCCGACCACCCTTGCCTGCAATCAGGTCCGGAGTTTGGGCACGCCGTCACAGGCATCGACATCTACATCGTCGAAACTGCGACCGCAGACGCCGCATTGATCGACCCCGTCTATCGCACCCAGCCCGCCGCAGCTTCCGGTTATCCGCTTGCCCTGAAAGATGACGCCAACCGCCATTCCCACGACAACCAGCAGGAAGACACCGAAGGCGACAATAACCGTTTCCATGGCTTCTCTCCCGTTCAGGCTCCGGCGGATCAGCCGCCGAAGTCGTCCAGCATGATATCTTCGCGTTCGACACCCAGATCGAGCAGCATGTTGATCACCGATGAGTTCATGATCGGAGGCCCGCACATGTAATACTCGCATTCTTCGGGCGACGCGTGATCCTTGAGATACTGTTCGTAGAGGACGTTGTGAATGAACCCGGTGTAACCGTCCCAGTCATCGTCCGGCATAGGATCGGACAGCGCCACGTGCCAGGTAAAGTTCGGGTTCTCCGCGGCGAGCTGGTCGAAATCCTCGACAAAGAACATTTCGCGTCTGGAGCGGGCCCCGTACCAGAAGGTGATCTTGCGATCCGTGCTCAGCCGCTTGAGCTGGTCGAAGATGTGGCTGCGCATCGGCGCCATGCCGGCACCGCCGCCGACAAACACCATCTCCTTGTCGGTGTCGCGGGCAAAGAACTCGCCGTAGGGTCCGGAAATCGTCACCTCATCGCCGGGCTTGAGGTTGAAGATGTAGGTCGACATCTTGCCCGGCGGCACCTTGGTCGGATCGGCATGCGGCGGCGGGGTCGCGATCCGCACATTGAGCATGATTACGCCGCGTTCTTCGGGATAGTTCGCCATCGAATAGGCACGCTCGACATGCTCATTGTTGCTGGCGTGAATGTCCCAAAGCGCGAACTTGTCCCAGTCTTCGCGATATTCCTCGGCGACATCGAATTCCTTGAAGCCGATCTCGTATGGCGGGCATTCGATCTGGATATAACCACCGGCGCGAAAATCGACATTCTCGCCTTCCGGCAGTTCCAGCACAAGGTTCTTGATGAAGGTCGCCACATTGTCATTCGAGCGAACCTTGCATTTCCATTTCTTGACGCCGAACACCTCGTCCGGAATCTGGATCTTCATGTCCTGTTTCACGGCCACCTGGCAGGACAGGCGATCGCCCTCGCGCGCCTCGCGCTTGGTGATATGGCTCAGTTCGGTCGGCAGGATAGAGCCGCCGCCCTCCTGCACCTTGACGCGGCATTGCGCACAGGTGCCGCCGCCGCCGCAAGCGGACGGGACGAACAGGTTTTCACCCGCCAGCGCGCCAAGCAGCTTGCCGCCGGCCGGAACTGAAATCGTCTTTTCGCCGTTGATCTCGATATTCACCGCGCCCGACGACACCAGCACCGAGCGGGCGGCCAAGATGATCGCCACCAGCGCCAGGATAATGGTGGTAAAGAGCGCGACACCGAGGAAGAAATCGGTCATTTGTTGATCCTCAGAGTTGAACGCCGGAGAACGACATGAACGCCATGGCCATCAGGCCGGCGGTGATGAAGGTGATCCCGAGGCCACGCAGGCCGGCCGGCACGTCAGAGTATTTCATCTTTTCCCGCAACCCGGCGAGCGCGACAATCGCCAGCGCCCAGCCGGTGCCTGACCCGATGCCATACACCACGCTCTCGGCAAAGTTGTAGTCCCGCTCGACCATGAACAGCGACCCGCCCAGGATGGCGCAGTTCACTGTGATCAGCGGCAGGAACACGCCAAGCGCGTTGTAGAGCGCCGGAAAGAACTTATCGAGAAGCATCTCCAGAATCTGGACCATCGCCGCGATCACGCCGATATAGCTGATCAGGCCGAGGAACATCAGGTCGGTCTCTTCAAAGCCCAACCAGGACATTGCGCCGGGTTTCAGAAACAGGTTCAGGATCAGGTTGTTGGCCGGAATGGTGATCGACTGCACGAGAACCACGGCAACGCCGAGTCCGAAGGCGGTGGTGATCTTTTTCGAAACCGCCAGGAAGGTACACATGCCCAGGAAAAAGGACAGTGCCATATTCTCGATGAATATGGACTTGATAAAGAGGCTAAGCAGGGCTTCCATGATCAGTGCTCACTCACCTGTACGTCGAGAATGACGTTTTCGACACGTTCCCGCTGTTCGGGTTTCCAGCTGCGCACGATCCAGATGAAACCGCCGATGATGAAAAACGCCGACGGCGGCAACAGCAACAGCCCGTTGGGCACATACCAGCCGCCATTGGATACGGTCGGGAAAATCTCGATCCCCATCAACTTGCCGGCCCCAAACAGTTCGCGGATGATCGCGACCCCGATCAGGATGGCACTATAGCCCAGACCGTTGCCGATCCCGTCAAGGAAACTGGGCAGCGGCGGGTTGGCCATCGCATAGGCTTCGGCACGGCCCATCACGATGCAGTTGGTGATGATCAGTCCGACAAAGACCGACAGCGTCTTGGCGATATCCGGGAGGAACGCGCGCAGCACCTGGTCAACCACGATCACCAGCGACGAGATGATAACCATCTGGATGATAATCCGGATCGAGCCGGGAATATGGTGCCTGATCATCGAAATGAACAGGTTCGAGAATGCGGTTACCGTGGTCAGCGCGACGCACATGACCAGCGATACCTGGAGCGATGATGTGACCGCCAGCGCCGAACAGATGCCCAGCGTTTGCAGGATCACCGGGTTATTGTTGAGAACCGGGTCGAGGATGAGCTTCTTGCGGTCAGCCATTGGTTGACAACTCCTCTGTCATGTTCTTCAGGAACGGGCCGAACCCGTCCTGGCCCACCCAATAGCGGACCAGGTTGTGAACCCCGCGCGAGGTCAGCGTGGCACCGGCCAGACCGTCGACCTGATAATCGCCCGAAGCGCCGGATTTGACGATCTCGATCGCCACGTCGCCATCGTCGTCATAAAGCTTCTTGCCCCGCCATTGCCCGCGCCACGCCGGATTGTCGACTTCGCCGCCAAGACCCGGGGTTTCCGCATGTTGGTAGAATTGAAGACCGACAATCTCGTTGCCATCGGGCTTGAGTGCCACAAACCCGTACAACGTGGACCACAGACCGTAACCATGCACCGGCAGGATGATGGTTTCAAAGCCGTTTTCCGCCTCGTCCTTGACCAGGTAGATCGTTGCATATTTCACGCGCCGCTTGATCTGCGCAGGGTCTTCTTCCGCGGTCAGGGCGGTGCTCAGTTCGGGATCACGCTCGGCAATGCGCTCGTCATAGGTTTCCGGATCGACCGCGTCGGTGAATTCACCGCTGGCCAGATCGACGACGCGCGGTTCGATGCGGTCGCCATAGACCGCACCGACATCGGTGCCGTCACTATACAGCCCCGCCACCTGCAGGATGTTGGTCTGCTTGGACAGCTTGGCATTCGCCTCCTGCATGGGCCGCAATCCGATGGCCGCCGCCGAGACCAGCACAGAACCCACGAGGCACAGAGCCACCGCCATGAAAATGATCTTGAACGGGTGATCGTTCGAAAAGATCGACTTCTTATCAGCCATTGCGACGAGCCCTCCGCCGGATGTTGGCACTGACGACAAAGTTGTCGATGAGCGGAGCAAAGACGTTACCGAACAGGATGGCCAGCATCATGCCTTCGGGGAAAGCCGGGTTCACCACCCGGATCAGAACACACATGACACCGATCAGCCCGCCATACCACCAGCGTCCGGCATTCGTCATCGCGGCGGAAACCGGCTCGGTCACCATGAACACGAGACCGAACATATAGCCGCCGACAACGATATGCCACCAGAACGGCATCGCGAACATCGGGTTGGTTTCGCTGCCAATCAGGTTGAACAGGCTGCTCATCAGGACGGTGCCGACCAGGCAACCGGCAATCAGGCGATAATTGGCGATCCTCGTGTAAAGCAGGAACAATCCGCCCAGCAGGATCGCAAAGGCCGAGGTTTCCCCGATCGATCCATCCATGAAGCCCCAGAATGCGGTCCACCAGTCAAGCCCGACCGCGGGCAGCGCCTGGTAACCGTCGCTGGCGCTGACGCTCAGAGCGGTTGCACCCGAATACCCGTCGACAGGAACCCAGACCGAGTCGCCCGACATCTGGGCCGGATAGGCGAAATAGAGAAAGGCCCGACCGACCAGCGCCGGGTTCAACAGGTTCTTGCCCGTCCCGCCGAACACTTCCTTGCCGATCACGACACCAAATATGATGCCGACCGCGACCTGCCAGAGCGGAATGGTCGCGGGAAGGATCAGCGAATACAGCATGGACGTGACGAAGAAACCCTCGTTCACCTCGTGCCCACGGATCACCGCAAAGGTCACCTCGACGATACCGCCGACGATCAGCGTGGTCAGATAGATCGGCACGAAGTAAAGAAAGCCGTGAAAGAAACAGGCCAGGATATTGCCGGGATCATAGCCGATCCCGAGCGTTTCAAGCACCCATCCACGCCAGCCGCCCGCCGTTTCCTGCCCCAGATTGGCAAGCGCGGTGTTGGCCTGAAAGCCTGTATTGTAGAGACCGAACAGGATCGCCGGTATCGTCGCGATCACCACATAGGTCATCACCCGCTTCAGATCGATTGCCGCCCGCGCGTGCGGCGCGTATTTCGTCACGGTCGTGGGGCTGTAGAAGATCGTGTCGAACATTTCGTAGACGGCATAGTACTTTTCGTACTTGCCGCCCTTGGTGAAATGCGGCTCGAGCGAGTCGAGTATGTTGCGCAAACCCATTGTCAGCCTTCCGCTTCGATTTTGTCGAGATTGACCCGGAGGGCCAAGCCGTATTCGTATTTGCTCATGCAGACATAAGAGCAGAGCGCGAGATCTTCCTCGTCCAGTTCAAGCGCCCCAAGCTGCTGGGCAACGTCGGTATCCGAAACAAGGATCGCGCGCAGCATCTGCGTCGCAAGGATATCCATCGGCATCACTTCTTCATAAAGACCGATAGGGATCATCGCACGCGGCGATCCGTTGAGATTGGTGTGAAACTTGATCTTGTCCAGCCCGAGCAGGCTCGACAGGTGCACCTTGGCGGTCGCGAACTTCCTGGAGGATGGAACGATCCATCCAAAGAAATCGCGGTGCCTGCCCTCGGGCAGCATCGTGACCTGGTTGTCGAACGTTCCGAGATAGTTGAACGCACCCTGCGCATGCATTCCGCTCAGGACATCGCCCGAGATCACGCGCATGTCGTCGCAATTGCTCTCGTTATGGACCAGCTCGGCCAGCGACGCTCCGCGACGGGTGCGCACCAGACGCGGATTCGCCGCCGCGGGACCGGCAATCGCGACCACGCGTGATGTTGGCAGCCGCCCGGTGCGAAACAGCTCGCCCACGGCGATGACGTCCTGATACCCGATATGCCAGACAGTCTTGTTGCCATCGACGGGATCAAGGAAATGGATATGCGTGCCCACAAGGCCAGCCGGATGCGGCCCGCTGAAGCTGCTGACCGAAACGGTTTCACCACCGATATCGGGCAATTGCGCGCCGGTCTGATGGACGACATGGGTCGTACCCTCGGTCAGCTTCGACAGGATCGCGACGCCATTGGCGAAATCCTCGCCTGCCGCCCCGATTACAGCTGCCGGATCGCCAGCCAGCGGTCGGGTATCCATCGCAGTGACGAACAGGGCCGCGGGCGTTGTCGTCGGATCGGGGACCTTGGAATAGGGCCGCGTGCGCAGGCTGGTCCACAGACCCGACGCCAGCAGGTTGCGCACGACCTCGTCACGGCCAAGCCCGGCCAGCGCGTCAGGCGCAACCGACTGAAACTCGATCGCATCGTCGCGGTCCTCGATCTGGATCACCACCGATTGCAGCACACGCCGCGCACCCCGGTTTACGGCACGGACCTGCCCTGCCGCCGGGGCGGTATAGACAACGCCGTCAAACCGCTTGTCCTCGAACAGCGGCTGGCCAAGCGCGACCTTGTCGCCCTCTTCAACCAGCATCCTCGGTTTGAGGCCCACGAAATCGGCGGCAACCACCGCACAAGAGGCGACATTTACCGCAGGCTCGATACTATCGCCTTGCGGCGCACCATCGATCGGCAGGTCCAAGCCGCGACTGAGTACAACATTCCTGCCTCTGTCAGAGGTTTGTGCAGCGCTTGACATTTCGGTCTTGCTTTCCAATCCGCATTTCAGCCCCGGCCATGCTCCTGGGCGCAGTTAACGTGCCTTGTCGCGAATCACCTCACGGAATCACATGAGACAAAGAGGCGTACCGCCAGAGCGTCAGCCTACCATGGCCTGCTTGATCTTGAGGTTCTCGTATTCGACTTCTTGAAGCCGGTGCTTAACGACGTCTCGCACGGAAACCAACCCCACAAGATGACCATCTTTCTGAACAGGCATGTGACGGAAGCCCCGGTTGGTCATGATTTTCATCACTTCCTCGATGGTATAGTCGGGTGTGCAGGTGATCGGATCGGGTGTCATGATGGTCTCGACAGCGCCATCGACGTCCTTGCCCGCATCGATCATGTGCACGATGTCGCGTTCCGACACGATCCCGACCGGCTCAAGTTTGGAATTGACCACCACCAGCGCGCCGATTCGCATCCGGGTCAGCTTGCCGACCGCTTCTCGTACAGACGTGTGCGGCGTGACCGAATGCACGTCGTCGCCCTTGTGACGCAGGATGTCCTCGACCCTGATGCCCGGAGAGTTGACCCCGAGACTCCACTCTTCCGTCTGCGAGTGGGTATGCGCATCCTTGTCGTCTTTTTCCATTCTGCCCTGATAAGAAGTTGGTGCCATGATCGTCCTCCTTGTCCAATTCAGACTGCATAGTTTGCCGGATTTCACAATATTCAAATGGGAAGCGCCACGCACCCTGCGCCATTCTGACCGAGCGTGCCGCGACGCAAAAAGGTGGTTTGTATCTGGAAACCACGCACGAGACGCTTTAGGGAAGAGTCTGAACGAATGCCCGCCCCCGATGGCGGCGCGACCTGAAGAATTTTGGAGATTTTGACCCATGCTTTCACGGCGAGCCTTCATCCGTGGCGCAAACGGCATCGCGCTGACGATACCGTTTCTCGGCCTGATCGGATGCGACGACACCCGCGCCGATGGTGTACACAGCATCAGCGGCAAGACCATGGGAACGACCTATAACGTCAAGGTCGCCCGCGCCCCCAAGGCAGTCGACGGAGAGGAACTCGCATCACGCATTCAGGCCAGCCTCGATGGTGTCGAAGGCCTGATGTCGACCTATCGCACGACCTCGGAACTGTCGCTGTTCAACGCTGACGCCCCCGGCAGCCGCAGGTCGGTATCGCCCGACACCGCGCGGGTGATCGAAGCGGCCCTGACCGTTGCCGACATGACGGATGGTGCGTTCGACCCGACGGTCGGCCCGCTGGTCGATCTCTGGGGGTTCGGCCCCGGCGGCACCCGCACCGGCATCCCGGCGGACGCCGAGATCGCGGCGGCGATGTCCGACCTGGGGTACCGGAACATTTCCATTTCCAACCAGGAGCTTGGCAAGAGCACGCAAGCACGGCTCGACCTGTCCGGGATTGCCAAGGGGTATGGTGTCGACAAGGTTGCGGAACTGCTCGATTCCGAGGGTATCGAACATTACCTGGTCGAAGTCGGCGGCGAAATCCGCACGCGCGGCCTGTCTCCCGAAGACCGGGCCTGGCGGCTTGGCATCGAGAAACCCGATCCGAACGTGCGCGACATCCAGCAGATTGTCGGCCTGTCCGGACATGCGCTGGCGTCATCCGGCAATTACCGTATCTTCTTCGAAGCCGACAGCCAGCGTTATGCGCATATCATCGACCCGCGCAACGGCCGCCCTCTGACCCATGATCTGGCCTCGGCGACCGTCATCGCGACCACCACGACGCAGGCCGACTCCCTGTCGACGGCAATGCTGGTGATGGGAGCGGAGAAGGCAATGAGCTTTGCGCGCGAGCACGATATCGCCGCCTTCCTGATCTCGGGTCGCGACGGCACCTTTACCGATTCCGCTTCGCCGGCCTTCGAGCGTCTGCTCAGCGCCTGATCGCGGCGTAACGCCCGTTGAAATACAATAGCGGATCGGCCGCAATCAGCGGCCGAATCGCCTCGACCCGTCCGATCAGGATGTGATGATCGCCTATGTCGAGCGCGCGCTCCTTTCGGCAATCCAGCGCAGTCAATGCCTCCGGGAACACCGGGCAACCGGTGGTGAGCGTCCGAGTTTTCAACCCTTCCAATCCATCGATTGTTTCCTGCGCAAACCGGTTTGAAAGCTGGGCCTGCGCATCGCTCAGAACATTCACGGCAAAGCATCCGGCCGTCAGGAAGCGCCCGAGATGAAAGGCCGACTTGTCGAGGCAGAACAGGATCAGCGGCGGTTCCAGCGACAACGAGGTAAAGGAATTTACGGTGACCGCGCAGGCGTCTTTGCCAATCTCGCCGCAGGTTACCACCGCGACGCCGGTGGCAAACCCACCGAGAGCTTCGCGCATCCGCGCCGGCGACGGTTCCTGAAACGGCTGACCGCCGTCCGGCGCATTCTTCACGTCTCGCCCCCCATTTCGGCCCTGATGCAGTGCCACATATCGCGGTTCCTGACGTGCATTAATCCCAGAAAGCGGTCAGAGCAAGCATCGCGCGCGCCGCAAGCCTGGCATGCGGATTGGCCGGGACTGCTCGCGGCATCTTGTAACGGCCCATCAGACCACAGGAGGGGTGGTTATCCGCGCACTCACGGGAATTGAAGCGCGGCTTGCGTCAGCGCGCGCCGCGTCACCACGACCTGACGCATAGGGGATCAGCGCCGACAGGAGATCACGCGTCTCGATCTTGCCGGCAGCCTTGCCATCGCGTGACACCATGACCGTGGCATCGCTGCGCCCCTCGGCCACACGGATGACGTCTTCCAGCGTATCGTGCCAATCGACCTCGCCGATCACGGCTCCGGCCGGCTCGCCGGTGGTTGCAATCGTGCCCGCGCGCAGGACCCGCGCCCGGTTGATGTCACCCACGAAGGCTTCGATATACGGGTCGGCCGGGCGCATCACGATCTGCTGCGGCGCAGCCTGCTGCACCACCGCTCCGTCCTTGAGAATGACCAGATGGTCCGCCAGCTTGAGGGCTTCATCCAGATCGTGTGTGATAAAGACGATGGTCTTGTGCAACTCGGTCTGCAATTCGAGCAACAGATCCTGCATGTCGGTACGGATAAGCGGATCGAGCGCCGAGAAGGCTTCGTCCAGCAGCATGATCTCTGTGTCCGCGGTCAGCGCCCTTGCGATGCCGACCCGTTGCTGCATTCCGCCGGACAACTGCCGGGGATAGCGATCTTCGAACCCCGACAGACCGACGCGATCAAGCCACTTGCGGGCCTCGGCCTCGCGCGTTTCGCGCGCGTCGCCACGGATGCGTGGCGCCATGGCGGTGTTTTCAAGCACCGTGTTGTGCGGCAGCAGCGCAAATTTCTGAAACACCATCGACATGGCGCGCCGGCGCAACCGGCGCAGGCTCTCTTCATCGAGTTGCATGACGTCCTGACCATCCATCAGGATCTCGCCCGCGGTGGGTTCAATGAGACGGTTGAGGTGGCGGATCAGGGTGGATTTTCCAGACCCCGACAGGCCCATGATGACCGAAATCTGCCCCGCCTGCATATCGATGCTGATGTCGCGCAAGCCCAGAACGTGCCCATGTCGTTCCATCAGTTCGGCCTTGCCAATCCCGCCGTCGCGCACCTTGGGCAAAACGCGCTGCGGGTCGGGACCGAAGATCTTGTAGAGGTTCCGTACGCGGATCTTGGGGGATGTCATCGCGATCTAGTCCGTCTCGTGAGTGGGATCGATACGTTGCAGCGCGGCCTTGGAACACCGGTCCAGCATCACCGCAAGCAGGACGATGCCAAATCCGGCCACCAGACCGACACCAAGTTCGAGATTGCGGATGCCGCGCAGCACCAGCACACCAAGCCCCGGCGCGGACACCAGCGAGGCGATGACCACCATGGCGAGGCTCATCATGATCGTCTGGTTCACACCGGCCATGATATTGGGAAGCGCCAGCGGCAACTGCACACCAAAGAGCTTTTGCCGGTCGGTCATGCCAAATGCGTTGGCGGCCTCGATCACGTCCTTGTCGACCAGGCGAATACCGAGATCGGTAAGGCGGATCACCGGCACGATGGCGTAAAGGATGATCGCAATCCCGTAGAGTTTCGGCTCGGTCACGGAAAAGAGAAAGATCAGCGGGATCAGGTAGACAAAACTGGGCAGGGTCTGGAGCATGTCGAGGATCGGCAACATCACCTTTTGCATCCGGTCGGACCGCGACATCAGGATGCCGACCGGAACCCCGAGCAGGACGCTCAGCCCGGTACAGACAAAGATGATCGACAGGGTCTGGAGCGCCACATCCAGATGATCGATCAAACCGAAAAACACAAAGACCACGGCCACGAATACCGTGATGCCGACCTTGCGCGTCGCCACCCACGCCACCCAGACCAGCAAAGGGATCAACACCCACCACGGGGTCGCGGTAAACGCCCAGAGCGCCGCCTCGAGCATCCATGACAGCGGTTGCGTCAACGGGTCGAGCACGAATTTCAGGCTGTCCTTGATGGCAAGAAAGCCCTGTTCGACACTGAGGGTCATGTCGCGCGTCTGCGGGATCGCGTCACACGCCTCGTGCAGGGTGTCCAGTGACGGGAAAGGCAGCGCGCCGCCCTCCTCTCCGCCGCTGCTCTTGGCCAGCAACTGCGCCATGCTCATGGGGGCTTCTGATGCGTCGGCGTCGCACCAGTCTCGCAAGCCCAATCGGTCAAATATCCTGTCGTAGCTCGGCACCCGCATGTCTCCTGCGCGAAAATTGCCTGCGCCCCGGCGGTCTTGTCCGGCCGGGGCGATGCTGACATCGGCCTATTGCAGCAGGGCCGACAGCTTGTCCTTGGCGCCATCGCTGAGCCATCCGGCCCAGATCTCCGGATTGCTGGTCAGAAAGTACACGGCGCCTTCTTCGGCGGATGCGTTGTTGTCTTCCATCCAGGCCAGGACGCCGCCCATCTGCTCATTGGTGAAAGTGATCCTGGACATCAGTTCCGCAATTTCCGGCTCTCTTTGCTGAAAGCTGGTTGTCGCCGCGGTCTTGACCGCCGCGCGCGGATAGGCCGAGAGTCCGGGCTCGGCGCATTCCTTGCTGCTGTTGCAGGTATGCGTCTCGGCGTCATAGGCCGCCGTCTCGACAAGCACCATGGGATATTTTCCCAGAATTGCGGTCGGCGCCCAGTAAAAGCCGAACCAGGGCTTCTTGTCCGCATAGGCCGAGGCAATCGCCGTGGCCAGCGTTTCGCCCGATCCGTGATTGAACACCTCGATACCCGCACCTTCCATGTCGATGACACGGTTCATGTTGTCATTGACCGTCCGGCAGCCCCAGCCATCGGGGCAATTGTCAAACCGTCGCCCGACCAGATCGGGATTGGCGAGGATTCCGTCCAGCGTTGCCGCCTCGGGATTGGCATCAACGACGTATTGCGGCACCCACCAGCCTTCGATGCCGCCATCCGACAACACATCGGCCAGTTCGACCAGCTTGCCTTCCTCGACCAGCTTGGCATAGGCGGGCGCGGTATTGACCCACAATTCTGTCAGAATGTCAGGCGTGCCGGTTTCCGCAACTGAGGTCAGCGCCGTTGGCGTCGAGGATGGAACCGTGGTGACCACGCAACCATAACCCTGCTCCATCAGGAATTTCGCGACCGACGTGACCACATTCGCCGAAGCCCAGTCCATCTGGGTAATCGTGACCTCTCCACACTCGTCCGCAACGACCGGGGCGGCAAGGCCCAGGACACATGCAGATGCCAGCAACACTCTTTTCATGATCGCTCCTCTTGAACTGCGCCGGGCCGAATATCCGGGCGGCCGGTCGTGGTGAGCAACGCTTCCATGTTTTCCGGTTGGCACTGACCGGATTTGAATTTGTACGATTTATTGAGATTTATACTTATAATTTTTGCAACTAACCTGGCCTCGAATATGCAACGATTCCGGTAAATCCAATGCCACGACAAGCCGCCGCCAAGGACCTGAGCCTCAAGTCGCTCGAGCTGTTCCAGATATGCGCCCAGAAGGGATCGCTTCAGGCTGCGGCGCGGGAGACCGGGTTGACCGTGAGCACCGTTTCTCACCATCTGCGCAATCTCGAGGATCATCTGGGCGTCGATCTCTTCAACCATGCGCGGCGCCCCATGGTGCTGACCCCCAAGGGCGCGGCATTCCTGCGCAATATCGACGGTGCCCTCTTTGCCATTCGCAAGGCCAAGGCCGAGGCATCGGCCGGAAGTCTGACCGAGGCCAGCTATCTGCGTATCGGCACGATCGAGGATTTCGACAGCGACATCGTGCCCGAGCTTGCCGTGTTCCTGTCCTCCTACATGCCGGCCTGCGATTTCATGTACCAGACCGAGTCCAGCCACGCGATCATCGACATGCTCCGCAACCGCCAACTTGATCTGGGAATCGCTGCGGCGCCGGGCGAGCGTCTGGGCGCGCTGCAGGACCGCCCGCTGTTGCGTGATCCCTTCGTCGTGGTCCTGCCCCTGATCGAGGAACAACCACTCGGCGACATCGTCGAAAACCGCACCAAACTGCCGTTCCTGCATTTTTCCAGCAACCTGATGATTGCCCGCCAGATCGAAAGCCAGCTGCGCCGGTTGGGGGTTGCCACATCGCACAAGTTCGAATGCAGCAACAATCAGACCCTGATGGCAATGGTCGCCGCCGGTGCGGGATGGACAATCACCACACCCTTGCTGTTTTCACGCGCCAAGCGGTTTCACCCCAGGCTTCGCATGCACCGCTTTCCCGGCAAGAGCTTTTCCAGAACGCTTGCCCTCGTCGCGACGCCGGATTGTTCGCGCTCGGTCATCGAACTCGTCGACGGCAAGATGCGCAGCCTGATCCGCGATCACGCGCTGCTGCCCATACACAAGGCCAACCCGTGGCTCGGGGACAGTTTCAAGCTGCTCAACTGACCTCAGAGAATGATATTGAACGCGTCGCGAATATCGCTGTCCCGATCCGGCGCAAGGTAGTCGGGCCAATGATCGCTCAAGATCACCCGCGCCCGTGCGCGCGCGCGTGACCATGCGTCCTGCGCCCCTTTCTCGGCCCAGGTCCGGGGTTCATCCCGATCGGCGAACGCGGGATAGAAATAGTCCCGCTCCATCGCGGCGTATGTTGCCTGCGCGCCAAGGAAATGCCCCGGGCCGAGAACCGTGTCGCGGATCGCCTCGAATGCCAGGTTTTCATCCGTCACCTCGATGCCCCGCAGCGCACGATAGGTGTTGGAGTGCATCTCATCATCCAGCAGGAAGGCTTCGAAGCTCGCCCCCAGAAGCGACGCCGTCATACCCGAGCTTTCATAGATCAGGTTGCCGCCCGCCAATGCCGCCGCCATCGAGGTGATGCCTTTTTCCATTCCGTATTGCGCGTCGATCGCCTTGGCATCGGTCATCGAACAGGCAACCCCCGAAGGCAGACCCAGCCAGTTCGACAATTGCGCCGATGCCGCGTTCAGCAACGCGGTCTCACCGCCGCCGCCCGAAAAGGCACCCGAGCGCAGGTCAATCACCAGCGGCCAGTTCGAGAATACCATTGGGAAACCCGGCTGGATCGCGTGGACCATGACAAGGCTCGCAAGTGTCTCTGCCAGCGATTGCGCGAGAAACCCGGCCAGCGTTGCCGGGGCCGTCGCCCCCGCCTGTGCCGCGGTGATGCAGGACATCGGGATATTGTGCCGGATGCATTCATAGACCACGTCAACTGCGTCCTCGCCATATCTCATGGGCGAGATCACCGGGCTGATATGGGCTTTCATGAAGGGTCGTCTGGAAAATTCGCCTTCGCCCCCCGCCGCGATGTCGAGCATCCGCACGATCGGTGCGACATGACTGGCCTGTGTGAACGAGGTCGCCGTCGGCTTGGTTGTGTGCCTGAGCAGTGCGTAGGCCGTATTCACGTCAAGATCGAAATTGTCCGGCACGTCCGTCGCCACACAGCAGCGGGTAAACCAGCTGACATTGGCCAGCGTGTCCTGCAACCGCGTGAAATCGTGCAGATCCTTCAGCGTTGCCGGCCGATACAGCCCGCTCTCCATGTCCAGTGTCTGCACCGCCGCGCCGCCCGTGCCGAAATAGACCCGGTTGCCACCCACCTCGATCGACCGGTCGGGATCGCGCCCGTGCAGAACAAACGTCTTGGCGGCCTGATCCACCGCGCTCTCGACAAGTGCGGGCGGAAACAGCACCCGCCCTGCCCCGTCATCCACCGCGCCCACCGCGATCAGGTCCTCGCGCAGGCGTGGCGGAACCTCTCCCATGCCCAGTTTTTCGAGCAAGTCGAGCGCGGTGTCATAGATGCGGCGCAACTCGGCGTCGGAGAGCGGCTTGTAACTGCCGCCGACCTGACCGGGCGGGCAGGGATCCCGCGTGGGCCTTGCGGCGCGCAGGGCTATTCTCTCCCGTCTTCCGGTTCTCCGACCACGCGCCTCAGGCATCGCGCTCCTCCCATTTTTCCTTTAATTCAAGACACTTGGAAGGAGTCTCCGCAATCCCGCCATCAAAGTTCGCAAATTATCGCAAACAGAATTTCGTATTTTCGAAGTTACGGCGAAGAGTTTGCATAAGCTGTGCGATCCGGTGCCATCTACGCGCAACTTGCATTCGGAGGCGCCATGAAATCGCGGACCAGGGTTGTTGTTATCGGCGGCGGCATTGCCGGCTGCTCGACCCTCTATCACCTCACCCGGGAAGGATGGACCGATGTGGTCCTCGTCGAACGGAACGAACTGACCAGCGGCACCACCTGGCACTCGGCGGCACAGGTCACCAACTTTGGCGGCAACCAGACGATGGTCGGCCTCAAGACACATTCCATCAACCTTTACAAGGAGTTGTCCGAGAGCCCCGAATATCCGATCAACTATCACCACGCCGATGGCGGTATCCGCCTGGCCAACACGCCACAACAGATGCAGGGCTACCGCCATTTCGCATCCATGGCGCGCGGCATGGGGGTGGATTTCGAAGTGATCGACGCCGAGGAATGCGCCCGCCGGCACCCGCTGATTTCGACGACGAACCTGCTGGGCGGGTTGTGGGATCCGCTGGATGGCGACATCGACCCGGCACAGCTGTGCCAGGCGCTCGCCTACCATGCCCGCAAGGCCGGCGCCGAAGTCTATCGCGAAACGCCGGTGACCGCGCTGACCCAGCACAAGGACGACACCTGGACCGTGCACACGGAAAGGGGCGATATCGATTGCGACATCGTGGTCAATGCCTGCGGTTACCGCGTGAACGAAGTCGGTGCGATGATGGGTGTACATCACCCCGTTTCGTCGATGGAGCACCAGTATTTCCTGACCGAAGACATCCCCGCCATCGCCGAGGCAGGGCAACGGATGCCACTGCTGCGCTGCCCGATCAGCGACTATTACAGCCGTCAGGAAAAGGGTGGTTTGCTGGTCGGTTTCTACGAGCAGGACTGCAAGACATGGGGCATGGACGGGATCGATCCGAATTTCGTCAACGCGCTGTGCCCCGATGACCTGGAGCGCGTCATGGACGTTCTGGCCGGCGCGTTCGAACGCATGCCCGTGCTCGAGGAAACCGGCATCCGCTCGATCGTGAACGGCCCGATCACCTACACGATTGACGGCGCGCCGCTGGTTGGTCCGATCCCCGGCAAGCGCAATGCGTTCTGCATCATCGGGTTGCGCGCGGGGTTGGGCGAAGGCGGTGGACACGGCTGGCTGCTGGCGCAGCAAATAGTGCATGGCGAAGCGCAATATGACACCTGGTGCATCGATCCGCGCCGCTTTACCGGTCACGCCAACGTGGAGCTGACCGCGCTCAAGGCAATCGAGGATTACCAGAACGAGTTCCGCTTTCACTTTCCTCACGAGCACCGCCCGGCGGGCCGACCGGCAAAGACCACGCCGCTGACCCCGATCATGGCCGCCGAAGGAGCCGAGTTCACCGTGGTCAACGGTTGGGAGCGGGTGGACTACATCAAGCCGTCCGCCGATTTCCACCCGACATTGTCCTTCAACTTTGACGAGGCGTTCGATTTGGTCGCTGCCGAGGTCGGGAATGTGCAGAACAACGTCGGTCTGTGCGAAGTCAACGGTTTCAACCGGTTCGAGATCACCGGCGCAGACCGCCATAGCTTCCTCGACCGCATGTTCTGCGGCAACGTCACCAGGCGCGCGGGTCGCGTCGGGCTGGGGTATCTGCTGAACCATCACGGTATGGTCAAGGGCGAAGCGACGGTCGCCAACCTGCCCGCCAGCGACCGCGGGCCGGAGCGAGTGTGGTACGGATCGGCGGCGGCCAGCGAATATCATGACATGGACTGGCTGACCGCCCATATCGGCGCGGACGAGGATGTGCAGATCAAATCACTCACCAACGACCAGACCATTCTGGTTCTCGCCGGCCCCAGGGCGCGCGACGTGCTGTCCGCAGCGGCACGGGGTGATTGGTCAAGAGAGGCCTTTCCCTGGCTGAGCGTGCGCGAATGCTTCGTCGGTTTCGCTCCCGCGACTGTGCTGGGTGTCAGCTTCTCGGGTGAACTGGCCTATGAAATCCACGTTCCCAACGCTTCGCTCCATGCCGCATATCTGGCACTGCGCAAGGCGGGCGAGGCACATGGTCTGAAGCTGTTCGGTGCGCGAGCGGTAGACTCGATGCGCATGGAAAAGGGGTTCCTCCATTGGAAAGCCGACCTTCTGACCGAGTTCGATCCGTTCGAAACCGGGCTGGATCGCTTCGTCAGGCTGGACAAGGACGATTTCATCGGCAAGGACGCGCTGCAAAAGCGGCACGCGCACGGGCCGCGGCGGAAGCTCGTGACACTCAGGATCGATACAACGCACGCCCCGGCGCACGGCGGCGCCTCGCTGATGCAGGGCGACAAGGTTGTCGGCACCGTCACCTCGGGCGACTGGGGGCATCGCGTCGGCATGAACCTGGCCTATGCGTTTGTCGTGCCCGAACTGGCCGAGACGGGCCGCACGATGCAGCTCGACCTGTGCGGTGATCTGGTCGGGGCCGAGGTGATCGAACCGTCCCCCTACGATCCGCAATACGCGCTTATGCGGGCATAAGCGGTTGGTCGAGTGCGATTCTCTGTCACGGCATCGGTTGAACCGGGGCGCACGCGGGGCGACGCCACCGGGAGCACCGGTTCATCGATCCTACCCCGGCGGCGCTCTTTCACTCGCGCGGCAACTTCACACCAACAGACTGCGCTGCGGACGCTCGAAATCACGTTTGTCCGCACCCCCAGTTTTTCCAAGATTTTCACGCGGGAATTCGGTATCCCTGCCACGAAATACCAGACCCGTCGCCCGGCAATGGCGCATGACGCGCGCAACGATCGTTAGTCACAAGGACCTCAAGATGCATCTTTCCCGTTTTCCTCGCGTTCGCCTCGCACATCTTCCCACCCCGCTGGAGCCGATGAAACGCCTGTCCAAGGAACTGGGCGTTGAGATCTGGATCAAGCGTGACGATTGCACCGGCATGTCCACCGGCGGCAACAAGACCCGCAAGCTGGAGTTCCTGATGGGCGAAGCGCTTGAACAGGGCGCCGACATGGTGATGACACAGGGCGCGACCCAGACCAACCACGGCCGTCAGACCGCGGCCTACGCGGCCAAGCTGGGCCTTGACTGCCACATCCTGCTTGAGGATCGCACCGGATATAACAACGCGAACTACAACCACAACGGCAACGTCTTGCTCGATCATCTGCACGGGGCAACGACCCAGAAATTCCCCGGCGGTCACGACATGCCCGGCGAAATGGAGCGCGCCGCCGAGAAAAAGCGTGCCGAGGGCCGTAACGTCTATGTCATCCCCGGCGGCGGATCGAACCCGACTGGCGCGTTGGGCTACGTGAACTGCGCGTTTGAACTGGTGTCACAGGCGAACGATGCCGGTCTGGTCATCGACCGGCTGGTGCACGCCACAGGATCGTCCGGCACGCAGGCGGGGCTGGTCACGGGCCTCTGTGCGATGAATGCGCAAATCCCGGTTCTGGGTATCGGCACCCGTGCGCCGCAGCCCAGACAAGAGCAGATGGTCTACGACCTGGCCTGCCGCACGGCGCAGAAACTGGGCTGTGAAGGCGTGGTCGAGCGTGAGGACGTGATGGCCAATACCGATTATGTCGGCGACGGCTATGGCTTGCCCACTGACAGCGGCATCGAAGCCATCCGCATGTTCGCCGAACTCGAAGGCATCCTGCTTGACCCCTGCTATTCCGCCAAGGGCGCCGCGGGCCTCATCGACCTTGCCCGCAAGGGCGAATTCAAGGATCAGCGCATCGTGTTCCTGCACACCGGCGGGGCTGCGGCGCTTGGCGGATACGATTTCGCCTTTGACAACGCCGACCGCTGGGTCGAGCTCTAGAAAGGTATCGCGTCGTGACACGCAGGTTTACCCGTTCGTTCACCCAGCAGGAACCCATCCCGGCCGATGCAATCGACGCTGCGGTGGCCGTTTTGCAATCGGGGCGTCTGCACCGGTACAACCTCGCCACAGGCGAAACCGGCGAGGTGGCATCGCTCGAGGCAGAATATCGCGACTGGCAGGGCAGCGCCTATTGCCTTGCGCTCACCTCGGGCGGGCAGGCCCTGCAGATCGCGTTGCGCGCCTGCGGCGTTGCGCCCGGCGAGGCGGTTCTGACCAACGCCTTCACGCTCGCCCCGGTCCCCGGCGCCATTCAGGCGGTCGGCGCACAGTCGGTCCTCGTCGAAATCGACGAGAACCTGCGTCTCGATCTTTATGACCTCGAACGCAAGATCACACAGTCGGGCGCGCGGACAATGTTGCTGTCGCACATGCGCGGGCACCTTTGCGACATGGAACGGCTCATGAGCATCTGCGATACCGCCGGTGTCGCGGTTATCGAGGATTGCGCACACACGATGGGTGCCTCATGGAACGGCAAGCGCTCGGGCAATTTCGGCAAGGTCGCCTGCTTTTCGACCCAGACCTACAAACACCTGAATTCGGGCGAAGGCGGCTTTTTGACAACTGACGATCCCGACCTCGCCGCCCGCGCGACGATCCTGTCGGGCAGCTACATGCTCTATGAACGTCACGGGGCGGGTCCGGCACGCGAAGCGTTCGACGGGCCACGCTATGAAATGCCCAATTGTTCCGCCCGGATGGACGCCCTGCGCGCCGCGATCCTGCGCCCGCAACTCGCGACCCTCGACGCCAATATCGAGCGGTGGAACAAGCGGTACCACGCGGCAGAGCGCGCGCTCAAGCCACATAACCGGATCGCCACGATTGCGGTGCCCGCCGAGGAGGTTCACGTAGGTTCGTCGATCCAGTTCCGCCTGCCGGACTTTACCGCCGAGCAATGTCGCGCGGTGATCGCGGCGGCGGCCGGGCGCGGGGTCGAATTGAAGTGGTTTGGCGCCAGCGAGCCCGTCGGCTTCACCTCGTCGCATCACAGCTGGCGCTATGTGAAACAGCAGGAGCTGCCCGAGACAGACCGCATCATGGCGACCCTGTTCGACATGCGCCTGCCGCTGAGCTTTTCCGAAGCCGATTGCACGCTGATCGGCGAACTGATCGGCGAAGCGGTCAGCGAGGTCGGCCAGTGACGCGCAAGGTTGTCGGTATTCTCGGCGGCATGGGGCCAGAGGCGACAATCCTGCTTCAGCAGCGGCTCCTGTCGACCATCCGCGCCACGGACGACGCCGATCACCTGCCGCTGCTGATCGACATGAACCCCCAGGTGCCGTCGCGCATCGCGCATCTGATCGACGGTACCGGATCCGACCCGGCGCCGGTTCTTGTGGAAATGGCGCAGCGGTTGCAGACCGCCGGGGCGACGGCGCTGGCGATGCCCTGCAACACCGCGCATCATTATGCGCCGCAAATCTCGGCAGCGGTAGCCATTCCGCTTTTGAACATGGTCGAGATTGCCGTGGAGCGGGCCGCGGGCATTGCCGCAGGCGGCGACAGGATCGGCATTCTGGCTTCGCCCGCGGTCCGGCTTGCCGGCGTATTCGACGGCGCGCTTGAACGGGCGGACCTTGCACCGCTCTGGCCCGAAAATGCCGACCGGATGCTGGGCGCGATCCGGTCGATCAAGTCAGATGGCGCAACCGCGCAAGCGCAACAGGTGCTGGCCGACGCGGTGCATGAACTGGTCGGCGCAGGTGCCAGGATGCTGTTCGTGGCGTGCTCTGAATTCTCGCTGCTGGCCCCTGCACTCTCCGCCGGGGTTCCCGTCATCGACACGATCGATGTGCTGGTCGACGCCATTCATCACCACACGCTGACACAACCGGGTTGACACCATGGCCATCACCTATCTCAAATCCGCCGATCCCCGACCGTCCGTGGAAAACCAGGATATCCGTGACATCGTGGCCATCATGCTGGCCAATATCGAACGCGAGGGCGAGGCGGCGGTGCGGGATTACGCACGGAAACTCGACGGGTGGAGCGGCGAAATCGTGCTGTCCGACGCCGCGCGCAAGGCCGCCTGCGCGCGCGTTCCCGAAGGGCTCAAGGACGATATCCGCTTTGCGCAGGCCAATATCCGTCGTTTTGCCGAGGCACAGAAGGCGACGCTGGGCGAGTGTGAAATCGAAGTCATCCCGGGCCTGATCGCGGGTCAGAGGCAAATTCCGGTCTCCAGCGCCGGCTGCTATGTGCCCGGCGGTCGCTACAGCCATATCGCCAGCGCGCTGATGACGATCACCACGGCCAAGGTTGCCGGGGTGCAGCACATTACCGCCGTATCGCCCACGCGGCCGGACACCGGAATACCAGACGCCATCGTGTTCGCGATGGACCTGTGCGGCGCCGACCTGATCCTGAACCTTGGCGGCGTGCAGGGGATCGCGGCGATGGCGCAGGGTCTGTTCGGCGGCAGACCGGCGGATATTCTTGTCGGTCCGGGCAACACTTACGTGGCCGAGGCCAAGAGGATGCTCTTTGGCAAAGTCGGGATCGACATGTTCGCCGGCCCGACGGATTCCCTGGTCATTGCCGATCGCACGGCATCGGCAGAGACCGTCGCCTGGGATTTGGTCAGCCAGGCGGAACACGGCATGGACAGCCCGGTCTGGCTGGTGACCACTGACCGGGCGTTGGCCAGGGCCGTGCTCGACAGGGTGTCGGAACTGATTGCCAGCCTGCCCGAACCCAATGCCTCCGCAGCGCGCACCGCATGGGCCGAACGCGCCGAAGTGATCCTGTGCGACACGCGCGACGAAGCGGCGCAGGTCGCGGATCGCTATGCGCCGGAGCATCTTCAGGTGCTGGCCGAAGACCCCGACTGGTGGCTGGAGCGGTTGACGGCCTACGGCTCGCTGTTCCTGGGCAAGGAGACAACGGTCGCCTTTGGCGACAAGACCTCCGGACCGAACCACGTGCTGCCCACAAGCGGCGCGGCGCGGTATACGGGCGGTCTGTCGGTGCACAAGTTCACCAAGACCGTGACCTGGCAGCGCTGCACCGCGGATGCGTCCCACGAACTGGCCCTGCGTACCGCGCGGATCAGCCGGATGGAGGGAATGGAAGGACACGCACGCGCCGCCGAACTGCGCCTGCGCCCCTGATGCGCCTGAATGCGCCCTGACCGACCGGGCGCATGAATTTTGCGTCAGATCGGCAGGGCCGTGGTCTTTTTGACCACATCCAATATGACCGAGCTTTCCATTTCCTGAACGCCCGGCATCGTGACCAGCTTGTCCTGAACGAGCGCCTGATAATGGTCGATGTCACGCACGACGATGTGCAGGTGATAGTCGAACCCTCCCAGCAACAGGACTGCATACTGGATCTCCGGAATGGCGCGGATTTCCCGCTTGAACGCCTCCAGCGCCTTCCTGTCATGCTTGTTCAGCTTGACCCGTGCCACAACGAGCATGTTGAAGCCGAGCTGTCTGCGGTCAAGATCGACGTTTTTGCCCCGGATCACTCCGAGCTCCTGCAGGTGATTGATCCGGCGCGAACAGGGGGATTGCGAGAGTCCGACCCTTTCGGCGATTTCCGTGACCGTCCGGCTGCCGTCCGCCTGCATTGCGCGGAGTATACGCATGTCGGTTTCGTCGAGATCAGGCATGACACAGACCCAGTTTGCGCAAATGACGACAAAATGATGCAAAACTTCATCGGATATGTCCACCTTTGGAAATCCTAGCCGCGTCTGGCGTGCGAAAGTGCAATGCAAGTTTCAGACAGCGAGGAGGAGACCGATGGCAGGAGGTGTTATCATCGGTGCGAAACACATGCCGGCGGGTCGATTCCACGGAGGATTTTCCAACGTGACCGCAACCGGGTTGCGGGCAACTGCAATCGGCAGCGCCCCTGCCCGGGCCGGGACATCGGGCGACACCGTGAACGACCCGCCGATGGGCATCGATCCCGACCGCAGGAACGCAAATGGCGGCAAGCCGTTCGCCGTCACGATTGAAAGGGAGTGATCCAATGTCCGCAACCCTGACCGAAGAACAGACCATGATCCGTGACATGGCCCGCCAGTTTGCGCGGGAAAAACTCGCGCCCCGCGCGGCAGAGCGCGAAGCGGCGGGCCAGATCGAGTCCGCAATCATAGACGAAATGGGCCAGCTCGGCTTTCTCGGCATGACCGTGCCCGAAGAGATGGGCGGAGCCGGGGCAGACTATGTATCCTACGCGCTCGCCCTGATGGAAGTTGCGGCGGGTGATGGCGCGGTGTCCACGATGATGTCGGTGCATAACGCACCGTTCTGCGCGATCCTGCAGAAATACGCCTCGGCCGGGCAGCAGGACGCCTGGTTGAGGCCAGCGGCGCGGGGGGCGTTTATCGGGTGCTTTGCACTGACCGAACCCAGCACGGGAACCGACGCGGCGGCGATCAGGACGCGCGCCACACGCACCAATGACGGCTATGTGCTGAACGGCTCGAAACAGTTCATTACCTCGGCGCGGATCGGCGGCGCCACGATCGGTTTCGCGGTAACCGACCCCGACGCAGGCAAGAAAGGTATTTCCGCCTTTTACTTTGAACAGGGCACGCCCGGATATATCGTCGCCGAACCGGAACGGAAACTGGGCCAAAAGGCATCGGACACCTGTGCGCTGACCTTCGAGGACATGAAGCTCGATCACGGTGCCCTGATAGGCGAAGAGGGTCAGGGGTTGTCCATTGCCCTGTCCTCGCTCGAAGCCGGACGTATCGGTATCGCGTCGCAATCCGTCGGCATGGCACAATCGGCCCTGGACCATGCGGTCACCTATGCCCTCGAACGCACCGCTTTTGGCAAGCCCATCTTCGACCATCAGGCCGTGGCCTTCCGCCTTGCCGACATGGATGCCCAGATCGAGGCGGCGCGGCAACTGGTGCTGCACGCCGCCCGGCTCAAGGACCTTGGCCAGCCCTGCCTGCGCGAAGCGTCGATTGCCAAGCTGACCGCCAGCCAGATGGCGGAACGGGTGGTATCGGACGCGATCCAGACCCTTGGCGGCTATGGGTACCTGTCCGAATTCCCCCTTGAACGCATCTATCGCGACGTGCGCGTGTGCCAGATTTACGAAGGCACCTCGGACGTTCAGCGCATCAACATTTCACGCGATCTGAAACGGAGGTATCAGCAATGAAGATCGGCGAAACCACACCCGCCATCATCACGGGCGGCGCCTCGGGGCTTGGCGCGGCGGTTGCCACCGCCCTGCGCGGCCGGAACGTGCCCGTCGGCATTCTCGACATGAACGCCGACGCCGGCACCGCGTTCGCTGCAGAGATCGGCGCGAGCTTTGCACAATGCGACATCGCCGATGCCGCTGCGGTCGGCACCGCGCTCGCCCGGTTGCGCGAACAGCAGGGGCAGGAACGCATCTGTGTCAACTGCGCCGGCATCGCCCCGGCGGCCAAGACCGTATCGCGCGGCGCGGCACATGATCCGGAGCTCTATGCCAAGGTGGTTGGTGTCAACCTGATCGGTACGTTCAACGTGTCTACGCAATCGGCGCTCGGCATGTCGGCGACAGAGCCGCTGAACCCGGACGGCGAGCGCGGAGTCATCATAAACACCGCCTCGATCGCCGCCTATGAAGGCCAGATGGGCCAGCTCGCCTATGCGTCCTCCAAGGCGGGGGTCGTCGGGCTGACATTGCCGATGGCGCGGGATCTGGCCAGGAGCGGCATCCGCGTCATGGCCATCGCACCGGGCATCTTTGCGACGCCCATGGTGACCGCCTTTCCGCAAGAGGTGCAGGACGCGCTGGCCCGGACCTCGGAATTCCCGCAACGGCTGGGCCGGGTCGAGGAGTTCGCCGATCTCGCGCTGCATATCGCCGAGAACGGCATGCTGAACGGAGACGTCATCCGGCTGGACGCCGCTACCAGAATGCAGGCGAAATGACCATGAAGCTCAATTTCCCCCATCCGCCCGCGCGACCCAACGAAACTCCGGATTTTTCGGCACTCGATATTCCGCCTGCCGGCGCGCTCGATGTTCCCGCGCTTGACATCGCGGCCGTCGACAGCCGGGACTATGCCAACGGCCTGATCCGGGTGCTGAATGAAAACGGCGAGGCTGTCGGACCCTGGGCCGACTACATTGCCGATCTGGACTCCGAGGCGCTGCTGCAGGGGCTGCGCGACATGCTGCGGATGCGCGCGGTGGACAAGCGCATGCTGAATGCACAGCGCCAGGGCAAGACATCGTTCTACCTGCAATGCACAGGCGAAGAAGCCATCGGGTGCGGGTTTCAGCGCCAGCTTGCCGCGGGCGACATGAACTTTCCGACCTATCGGCAGCAGAGCCTGCTCATCGCGGCGGACTATCCGCTCGAAAGCCTGATGGGTCAACTCTATTCCAACGATCTCGACCCGCTGGAAGGGCGGCAACTGCCGATCATGCATTCCTCGCGCGAGCACGGGTTCTTCAGCATTTCCGGCAATCTGGGCACCCAGTACATTCAGGCGGTCGGCTGGGCGATGGCCAACGCGCTGAGCGACAACGGGCAGATCGCCGCGGCATGGATCGGCGACGGCGCGACCGCTTCCAACGATTTTCACGCCGCCTTGCTGACCGCCTCGGTCTATCGGCCCCCGGTGATCCTGAATATCGTCAACAACCAATGGGCGATCTCGACATATACCGGCGTCGCCACCGGCGGCTCGCGTACCTATGCGGCGCGGGCGCGGGGCTATGGCATACCGGCGCTGCGGGTCGACGGGAACGATTATCTCGCGGTCGCGGCAGTGTCGAGATGGGCGGTCGAGCGCACCCGCGCCGGGCACGGGCCGGTGGCAATCGAATGGTTCACCTATCGTGTCGCGGCGCATTCCACCTCGGATGACCCGTCGGCCTATCGCCCGAACGACGAGGCAAAGGCCTGGCCTCTGGGCGACCCGATCGAACGGCTCAAGACCCATCTGGTGTTGCGCGGAGACTGGTCGGACGACCGGCACGTACAGACAGAGGCCGAGATACTCGACGGTGTGACCGCCGTTCAGAAAGAGGTCGAAAAACACGGGACATTCGTGAAGCCGCAACCAACGTCGCCCTCGACGATATTCAAGGGGGTTTACGCGGACATGCCCGAGCACCTGCGCCGCCAACGTCAGGAGATGGGGTACTGACATGCCAAGAATGACAATGATCGAAGCCTTGCGCGACGCCATGGATGTCATGCTGAGCCAGGACCCGAGGGTCCTGGTGTTCGGTGAGGATGTCGGGTATTTCGGCGGCGTGTTCCGCTGTACCGCCGGACTTCAGGCCAAGCATGGCGAGAACCGGGTGTTTGACACCCCCATCAACGAAAGCGCCATCGTCGGCATGGCGGTCGGCATGGCCGCGCAGGGCATGCGCCCCTGTGCCGAGGTACAGTTCGCGGATTACGTCTATCCCGCCTATGACCAGATCACCCAGGAGGCCGCGCGCCTGCGGCACCGTTCGAACGGGATGTTCACCTGCCCGCTGGTGGTGCGGATGCCCACGGGCGGCGGCATTTTCGGCGGCCAGACCCATAGCCAGAGTCCGGAGGCGCTGTTTACCCATGTGGCCGGTCTCAAGGTGGTGATCCCCTCGACACCGCACGACGCCAAGGGCCTGCTCATCGCAGCCATCGAAGACCCGGACCCGGTAATCTTTCTGGAACCCAAGCGGCTTTATAACGGCCCGTTCTATGGCGATCATTCCGGCAAGTCGGTGGGCTGGGCCCAACACCCGGCGGGCGACGTCCCCGAGGGTCATTACAGCATCGACCTCGGCAAGGCGGACATCCGTCGCGAAGGGTCGGATGTCACGGTTCTCGCCTATGGCACGATGGTCTACGTCGCCGAAGCCGCGGCCGACAAATCGGGCATCGACGCCGAGATCATCGACCTGCGCAGCCTGTTGCCGCTGGATCTCGGGACGATCAAGGCATCTGTGGAAAAGACCGGGCGCTGCGTTGTGGTCCACGAGGCGACGCGCACCAGCGGCTTTGGCGGCGAGCTGATCGCCGAGGTTCAGGAGGCCTGTTTCTGGCACCTGAAATCGCCGCTGCAACGGGTCACAGGATGGGACGCGCCCTATCCGCACGCCACCGAATGGGATTATTTCCCGGGTCCGGATCGCGTGATCCGCGCCCTTCAGAAATCGATGGAGGACTGAATGAACATTCTTTCCGTGAAACTGCCTGACGTGGGCGAAGGTGTGACCGAAGCCGAACTGGCGGAATGGCACGTCAAGGTCGGCGACATCGTCAAGGAAGACGATGTGATCGCCGCCGTCATGACCGACAAGGCCACCGTCGAGATCCCGTCGCTCTACGATGGTAAGATCACATGGATTGCAGGCGAAATAGGCGACATCCTGGCGGTCGGTTCCGATCTCGTGCGCATCGAAACCGATGCCGAGGCCGTCGCCGAACCCGGCGCGGCCAGCGATCAGGATGAGGAAACACCGGAGCCGGAGCCTACCCCGACGCCGGATGCACCGCCACCGCCCGCCGCATCCCCCGCCCGCCCGGCACCGACACCCACCCCGACCCGTTCGGCGCCGCCGCGCGCCGAAGGCACCCCGCCCCTGGCCTCGCCCTCGGTACGCGCCCGCGCGCGCAAGGGCGGCATCGACCTGCGACAGGTCCACGGTTCGGGCCCTGCGGGGCGCATCACCCAGCAGGATCTTGACGAGGTCTTTGCCCGGCCGCCCCAGTCCGCGGCGCACGGTGGGCGCGTCGCGCGGACCGGAACCGAGGAAATCAGGGTCATCGGCATGCGCCGCAAGATCGCCGAGCGCATGGCGCTTGCCAATGCGCGTATCCCGCACATCACCGTGGTCGAAGAGGTCGATGTGACCTCGCTGGAAGAACTGCGCGCCAGCATGAACGCGGGGCGCGGGGACAAGCCCAAACTCACGGTGCTGCCCTTCATCGCGGCGGCCCTGTCCAAAGCCGTTGTCGACCACCCCGAGATGAACGCTCATTACATGGATGATGACGGCGTTGTCGTTCGCCATGCCGGGGTGAATATCGGAATGGCGACAATGACCGATGCCGGGCTGGTCGTACCGGTCCTGCGGCATGTCGAGAGCCTTGGCGTGTTTCAGACCGCCGCCGAGATCTCCCGCCTCTCCGAGGCCGCGCGCGCGGGCAAGGCCACGCGCGACGAATTGACCGGGTCGACCATCACCATCACCTCGCTCGGCCCGCTTGGCGCACTTGCCACCACGCCGATCATCAACCACCCCGAAGTGGCCATCCTTGGCGTGAACAAGATGGCCACCCGCCCGATGTGGGACGGCAGCCAATTCGTGCCGCGCAAGATGATGAACATCTCGGCCAGCTTCGATCACCGCGTGATCGACGGGTGGGATGCGGCCGTCTTCGTGCAGCGCATCAAGACCCTGCTGGAAACCCCGGCGCTGATCTTTATGGAGGAATGATCCGTGAAAACCGAAACCTGCAATCTGCTGATTATCGGTGCGGGCCCGGGGGGATATGTCTGTGGCATCCGCGCGGGGCAGCTCGGCATCGACACGGTCGTGGTCGAGCGCGAAAACCCCGGCGGCACCTGCCTGAATGTCGGCTGCATCCCGTCCAAGGCGCTCATCCATGCCGCCGACGAATTTGCCAGGGTGGCGCATTTCACCGGCGACAACGATCTGGGCATTGCGACGGCGGCACCGACGGTCGACATGGCAAAGACGGTTGCGTGGAAGGACGGTATCGTCAAGCGACTGACAGGCGGCGTCGCCGGACTGCTGAAAAAGGCCGGGGCGCGCTATGTGTCCGGAACGGCGCGGATCGTCGACGGCAAGACCGTCGAGGTCGCCACCGCCGACGGACCGCTGCGGATTCATTGCGAAAACCTCGTGATCGCCACCGGGTCACGACCGCTCGAACTACCCTTCCTGCCATTTGGCGGACCGGTCATTTCATCGACAGAGGCGCTGGACCTGCAAACGGTCCCGCAAAAGCTCGCGGTGGTCGGCGGCGGATATATCGGGCTCGAGATCGGCACCGCACTGGCCAAGCTTGGCGCGACCGTCACGGTGGTCGAGGCTGCAGAGCGCATCCTGCCGCAATATGACGCCGAACTGACCAAACCGGTTCTGAACCGACTCAGGGCACTCGGCATCACGGTGCACCTGTCGTCCAAGGCCAGGGGTCTGTCCGAAGACGGCAGCGCCCTGCGCGCAGAGACACAGGATGGCACACTGGAAATTCCGTCCGACAAGGTTCTCGTGACCGTGGGACGCAGTCCCGTGACGGATGGATTTGGCCTCGCCGATCTGGGCCTGACGATGCAAGGCCCATTCGTGGCCATCGACGATCATTGTGCGACCTCGATGCGCGGCGTCCATGCCATCGGTGACGTTACCGGCGGCCCGATGCTGGCCCACCGCGCGATGGCACAGGGCGCAATCGTTGCCGAGCATGTCGCCGGGCATCCCTCGGTCTGGGACAAGCGCGCCGTACCTGCCGTGTGCTTTACCGACCCCGAAATCGTCACCGTCGGCGTTCTGCCCGGTGAGGTTGAGGGTTCGAAAACCGCGGTGTTTCCCTTTGCCGCCAATGGCCGCGCGATGACCATGGAACGCGACGACGGGTTCGTCCGCATCGTCCACGATCCCGAAACCGAGCTTGTGCTTGGCCTGCATGCCGTGGGTGCGGGGGTTTCGGAGCTCTCCGGAGAGTTCGCCCTGGCAATCGAAATGGGTGCCACCCTGACCGATATCGCCGCGACCATTCACGCCCACCCCACGTTGTCAGAGACCGTGCAGGAAACCGCCCTGAAATCACTCGGGCAGGCGCTGCATATCTGAGGCCACGGTGATGCAACCGGTCGTTGCAGTGGCGGGTGCAGGCGGGTCTGGCACCCGCGCTGCCTGCACCGGACCGATTGTTTACGGACCGGGAGCGGTATCGGGACGCATGGTCGCGATCAATTCGGCGACCTTGATCCCGAATTTTCGCAATTCGGAGCGGTTCATGATCACACCGTTCTGCGTCAGGTAAAGCCAGTCTGTCACCTTCAGCGTATGCCCACCCGCCTCTTGCGGGAGGATGATCTCGTACTCCATGCGCACCGTCGCACCGGACACCACGCCCCTTGCTTCGCCCACGATGTCGTCGGCGGTGGCGGTGAAGGTGTCGCCCGGCCCGAGTGTCAAATACCATTTCCGGCTTTGCTTGCGACCTGTTGAATAGGTGAACTCTTCGGACAATTTACCGGTGTCGCCGTCCCACGTGCCGTGCATCTTTGCCGTGAAACGGCTGGTGACACGACCGTCCGGCCCATAGATCAGACCCTCGGACAGGATTGGTCCCGACAGGTGCGTCCTGAGCGAAAAGGCCGGGTTTGTCTCTGCATAATCGGCAGGGGACTGGGCGCGGAAGCTGAAGAACATGGCCTTGACCACGATCACCACAAGCACGAGCACCAGCAGCGCAATCAGGAGTTTCATGAACGTCGTTCCTCTGTCGGAAGCGCCAGGACCAGCCCGATTGCGCCGAGTTTCAGAATACAGGGTATCACCGCGTAACAGATATTCAGCACCCCCAACGCCGCCGCATCATTGGTGGAACCGGGTTCGAACCCGTAGCTCTGGAGCACCGGGAGCACCGAAAACGCGGCCAGCGCCAATCCCAGCTTGCCCGCGAAGGACCAGATGCCGAATGCCTGCGATGCGCGCAGCCCGGCCCGTGTCAGGGCGACCGAGAACATCGCCGGGAGGATCACCAGATCGGCGCCCAATGCAGCTCCGGAAATGACGCAGATGACGGCAAAGCCGAACAGGTTTCCCGCAGAGAGAAACGCCGCGCCGACAAAGCCGAGAATGGCAAGCGGCATGCCGATCAGAAGCGTGGTGCGCGGCCCCAGTCGCTGGCTCAGCCGGGTCCAGAGCGGAACGCTCAGCCCAGCACTGAAAAAGAACAGGATCAGCAGCGGCCCCGCCCTGCCCACCAGCCCAAGGCGGTCTTCGACGAAGAACAGGAACAGGGTCGAAGTGATCGCCACCGGCAGACTGTTGACAAGGGCGAGCAGCAGCAACCGCAATCCCCCCGCGTCTCCGAGAGCGGCGAGCGACAGGCGATCTCCGACCACAACCGGGCGACGCCAGATTGGCAGCGTCACCAGCGCCGTGATCAGGGCAATCGCGCCAAGAAACATCCCGAATGCCGGATAACCCTGTGACGACGCGCCCATCGACACGAATACGGTGGGCGCGATGGCGGCGACGATCACACCGGCGAGCATACCGCCCTCGCGATAGGCGGCGAGCGTCATCAGGGCATCGGGTGTCCTGTCGCTGGCCAGAGTCGCGCTCCGCCCGTACAGCAAGATCATTCCCAGGCTGTAGGCCGAGAACAAGAGGATCAGGACCGCAATCAGCCGAACCATCACATCCTGACCACCCCGCAACGTGAACAGCGCCGGAAACCCGACGGCAAGCCCCAAAGCCGCCGCCACGGCAAACGCCACCTGCGCCCTGGGCCAGCGGTCGATGGCCCACCCGATCAACGGATCCTGCACCAGATCCACCAGGCGGATCAGCAGCAGGATGGTTCCGATCGCACCCAGCCCGAGACCAAGATTCACCGAGGCAAAGCGCGGCAGGTGGATGTAGAGCGGAATACCGGCAGCGGCCAGCATCAGCGCATAGAGACTGACCCGCGGATAGACCATCATTCCCCCCGGAGCTTGCGCGTAAAGCTGCGTGAGCGGGTGTCGTCACCCAGAAAGATCGCCATGAAGCGGGATTTGATCCGGGGATGCTGCAACGTGCAGGTTCGCCGACCGTTCAGCCAGAAACCGATCCGGTCCTGCCCCTGTGATACGGCCGCGAACCGGTCACCCTTTTGCACATCCGCGAAACACCGGTCCAGTTGCCGACGCACAGGCAGGGCGCCACCGGTCCGCTCGAGTTCGCGCAGCGTGTATTTGGTGAGATCGGCACGGCTGAGAGCCCGCAGATAGGTCAGCTCCAGCGCGAAATCCCGATCCCAGTTCAGCGGTTCGCCGGTCTGGGTGTAGAGCCGTGCCCGGTAAATCGGAAAGCCGAACAGTCGGAACACCGCCTCGCCCCGCAACTCGGCCCCGGGCAGGTTGCTGGCGATGGTGGAGGCCTGCACGCACAATGGCGCAAGCATCGCGACGCAGAGACAGATGATCCTAAGCATGGGCCAGCTCGACCTGGACAACATCCGTGTGCCCGATGGCAAAGGACGCGGCGCAACTCTCAAGGTAATATCGCCAGTTCCGAAAGAACGCTTCGCCAAAGCCCTGCTCGGTTATCCGGGCCTTTTGTGCCACCAGACGATCGGCCCAGATCCGGCAGGTCCGGCCGTAATCCACCCCGAAGGCAAAGCTGTCTTCTATCCGGAGCCCCGCTGCCCCTGCCTGCTGCCGGATCACCCCGTCGGACAACAGCATGCCACCGGGAAAGACATATTGGCGAATGTAATCGGACGAGGTGCGGTAGCGTTCGAAAAAGCTGTCCTGCACGGTGATCGCCTGCAACAGCACGCGCCCGCCTTCGGCAAGGCTGCGCTTGAGCGTGGCGAAATAGCCGGGCCAATAGCGTGCGCCAACGGCTTCGATCATCTCGATCGACACGATGTTGTCATATGTACGGCTGATATCGCGATAGTCCCGCAACTGAATGTCGGCACGACCGTCAAGACGCGAGTCGGCATAGCTGTGCTGGTTCGGCGAAATCGTGATGCCGGTCACGTCCCGCCCCTCGGCGCTTGCCTGTTCGGCGAACCCGCCCCAGCCGCAACCGATTTCCAGAACCCGTTCCCCCGATCCCAACCGCGACAGCGCGCGGGCGTTCTTGCGGGTCTGCGCCCGGCCAAGATCGGTTTCGCCCTCGCCGAAGAGGCCCGAGGAATATGTCATGCCTTCGTCCAGCCAGAGACCGTAGAATTCATTGCCGACGTCGTAATGCGACCGGATATTCTTGCGGGCGCCGCGCCGCGAATTCGCGCGCAGCAGCGTATCGACCATGCGGAACCTCGCGCGGCTCAGCGGTCCGGCATGGTCATACTCCGCAAGATGATCGCGGTTGCGCATGACGAGCGACATCAGCCCTTCGATCGACGGCGTATCCCACAGCCCCTGGACATAGCTCTCGCCCAGTCCCACCTGACCATGCGCCGCCATCGCCGATACCGCCGCCCAGTCGCGAATGGTGATTTCCGCTTCCGGTCCGCAGGTGCCGAACTGATACCGCTCGCCCTCGGGTGTGCGCAGGGAAAGCTGCCCGTCACGCACACGCGCGCAGGTCGACAGGAAGTTGGTTTTCAAGGCCCTGTTGGTCAAGCGCATGAGTCATTCCTTTCTGGTGGTGGGGGTCATTGAGCTTGCGCACGATCCGCATGGCGCTGGCGATTCCGTCTTCGTGAAATCCGTGACGGTTCCAGGCACCGGCAAACCAGGTTCGGTTCTGCCCCTGCAGGCCAACAATATCGCGCTGCGCGGCAAGCGCCGCCTTGTCGAATACCGGGTGTTCGAAGTCGACGGCGTCATAAGTCATGTCGCCGGGAATTTCGCGCGCGGGATTCAGCGTGACGAACAGCGGATCGCTCTCGGGAATCCCCTGCAGCCTGTTCATCCAGTAGGTGACGCCGATTTTTCCCGCTTGCGAGTGATAGCTCCAGCTTGACCAGCAGGCACGGCGGCGCGGCATCTGGCTGGCGTCGCGATGCAGGACCGCGCGGTTGGTCTGGTAACGCACGCGCGACAGGGCGTCGGCTTCGGCTGGCGTTGCGCCATCGCCCAGAATTCTCATCGATTGATCCGAATGACAGGCCAGGATCAACTCGTCATGAAGATCGGGCGCGCTCCCCTCGGTTCCGATTTCAACCCCTGTCTCGCCACGCCGGACATTGCGAACCGCCGTACCCTTGCGAATGCGGCAACCACGCGCGACCAATGCGGCTTCGAGGCGTTTGACATACTCGATGCTTCCGCCCCTGACCGTCCACCACTGGTGTTCGGCCGAACCGGCGAGCAAGGCATGATTCCTGAAGAACTGCACCAGCGACCTCGCGGGAAACTGGTCGACCTCCTCGATCGGGGTGGACCAGATCGCGCCGCACATCGGCATCAGGTAATGCTCGCGGAAACTGTCGCCCAGCCCGAGTTCGGCAACCAGCTCGCCGATGGTCATGTCGTCGCTCTGGGCCGCCGACACGGCCTGTTTTCCGAAACGCAGGATGTCGGCGATCATCTTGTAATACCGTGGCCGCAACAGGTTGCTTTTCTGCGCCGTGATCGCACCGAGATTTGTCAGACCGTATTCGAAGCGCCCGTCGTCGATACTTGCGCCAAAGCTCATTTCGCTCTTGATCACCGGAACATCCAGATCGCGGAACAGCCGGGTCAGGTTCGGATAGGTCGCATAGTTGAACACGATAAAGCCGGTATCGACGGGCTGATCGGCGTTGCGCCCGGCGATCACGGTCCGTGCATGACCTCCGAGCCGTTCGGACGCTTCGTACAGGGTGACGTCGTGGTATGGTGCCAGGTAATACGCGGCGGAAAGGCCGGAAATGCCCCCCCCGACAATGGCAATCTTCTTGCGCGCACCCAGGGTCTGATCGAGCATTCTGTCCTCATCTTTCAATCGTTATGAAGCAGTTACGTGCAAGCGAGCGGGTCGGATCATTTGCATTTCAAAGAAAATTCGACGTGCGACTGATCCGCGTCGCATCAACCGGCGTATAAGGGGCGAGATGATTGAACATATCGCTGCCAGAACCCATCACAGCCGGAGGGGCGCGTTGAAGAACGCCTTTGCCTATGGGGTGGATTACGTCCTGACCGATCTCGATTCAGGCTGGCCTGCCCTGATCTCGCGAAACCGCTTCAACCTGTGGTCAATTCGTGACCGGGATCACGGCGGCCCGCGTGGCGATGGCCGCGGTGTCGGCTGGTTCAGAGATGTTCTTTCAGAGCACGGGTTTGACAGATCGGACGCACGGCTCTTGCTGCTTACCCAGCCCGGATATCTCTGGTTCCGGTTCAATCCTGTCAGTTTCTGGATCGCCACGATCGACGGCACGCCGCGGGCCTTCGTGGCCGAGGTCAACAGCACCTTTGGCCAGCGGCATTGCTATTTTTGCGCCCATGACGATTTTCGACCCATCGTCGCCTCCGACCGGATGATCGCGGAAAAGCGCATGCACGTGTCGCCGTTTCAGCAGGTTCAGGGCCGATACCTGTTCAATTTCGGCATGACCGAAACCGCGATCAATATCCGCATCTCCTATGAAAATGGCAATCAGGGCGTTCTTGCAACCCTGTCCGGCAAACGCCGCCCGGCAACGAACCGCGCCCTGCTCGGCGCGGCGCTGCGGCGACCGATGGGGGCCGCACGGGTCCTCGCCCTGATCCACTGGCAGGCCCTGATCCTCGCGTTCAAACGCGCACCGTTCCTGCGTCGTCAGCCGCCGCCCGCCGCGCTTGTTTCAGATGGTCATCACACCCAAGGAGACCCGACAGGATGATTTCGGTCAGCGGCAAAGTCTACTGGCTCGTCGGTGCAAGCGAGGGCCTGGGGCGCGAGCTGGCGCAACGCCTCGACAAAGAGGGGGCGCATCTCATTCTGAGTGCCCGCAATGCCGACCGGCTCGAGAGCCTGTGCGCGGGCCTCACACACGCGCGCAGCCTGCCGATGGATGTCACCGATATCGAGGCGGTACGGCGCGCCTATGATGAAATCGGCCACCTTGATGGCGTGATCTACAATGTGGGTTCCTATGATCCGATGCGTGCAACCGACTGGGGCAGCGACGCGGCACTGACGATGTGCGACGTCAATTTCATGGGCGCCATGCGCGTTCTGGGACAGGTCATGCCGACATTCACGGCGCAGGGTCACGGCGATATTACGCTGGTCGGTTCGCTGGCCGGCTATCGCGGGTTGCCCGCCGCCGTCGGCTATGGCGCCAGCAAGGCCGCCCTGATCAGCCTTGCCGAAACCATGCGTTTCGATCTTCGGGATACCGACATGGTGGTTCGGGTGGTGAACCCCGGCTTTATCAAGACAAGGCTGACAGAAAAGAACGATTTTTACATGCCGATGCTGATGACCGCCGATCAGGCGGCGGAACGGGTTTTCAGGGCGATGCGCAAGCGACGGTTTCGCACCGATTTTCCTGCCCCTTTTGCCTGGCTGATCCGCCTTCTTCCCTATCTGCCGGATTGGCTGGTCTATCGGGGCCGCTGACTTCGTTCGCCGTGACGACGCGCGAACCGTAAGTGGCGGTTGGCTCAGATCCTGAAAATCGGTTGCAGCAATCTTGGAACGATGGCGTTAAAGCGCAGGCGCGCATCGGTCGCCGCGAGACAAATGCACGCCCCCCCGGCATCCGCGACCGGCGTGTGTTCAAGCTCTTCATCCGCAACTTCCAGATCGCCGACGCCAAACCGGCCAGTCTCGTCACTGAAACTGCCCTGCAGCACGAGGGTCAATTCCATACCGTTGTGCCCATGATCCGGCACCGCCTGTCCGGGCTGAATATGGAGCAGGCGCACGGACCCGAATTCGTCTTCAGACAGGATATCCTGCCGCACACCCATCCCCAGTGTCTTCCAGCGCGGTGCCCGCCCCTTGAGCGCCTGCATGACCGGCCCCGGATACACTCCCGATCGTTCATAGACCGGCTCCGGAATGAAAGGCGCATCCAGCATGGACAGAATATCGTCCTTGAGGCCGGATGAAACGGCCACGGTTTCAGTATCTTCAAGCAGGACACCACCGACCGCCTGATGCGCCTGCAGACCCGCACGACATTGCGGACACATCGAAACATGACTGGCAACGACAACGGAAAACGCATGCGACAGGTTCCCTGCGGCATAAGCAGCCAACAATGCGTCCGGTACGTGATGAGTAATGACACCACTCATTGCTTGAGGTCCTTCAATTCGTGTCTGAGGCGTTGCAGGCCCAGGCGGATGCGCGATTTTATGGTTCCAAGCGGAATCCCTGTCTGTGCGCTGATCTCCTGGTGGGTCATTTCGCCCATATAGGCCTTCTCGATCATCTCGCGCTGCTCGGATGTGAGTTTTCCCAGGGCGTCCTTCAACATGCCCGCTTCCTGCTCGAGCCCGAGTATCTGGCTGGCATCCGGCTCGGCTCCGGGTTCTTCACGCAGCTCTTCCGGCATCGGGCGGCTGTCCTTGCGGGCGATGTCGATCTGGCGATTGCGCGCGATCTGGTAGATCCACGCCGAGACCTGGGCGCGATGCGGGTCGAACAGCGCGGCCTTGCGCCAAACGGTCAGCATCACATCCTGCACGATCTCTTCCGCCTGATGCGCCGATGTACCCGAACGCATGATGAAGCCCTTGAGCCTTGGTGCAAAATAGTCGAACAGCGCGCAGAACGCGGTGCGGTCGCGTTCATCGCGCACCGCGATCATCCAGATCGTCTGCTGTGACAGGTCGGCATTTGTCTGCGGCACGGCGGTCTTGTCCTTGCGGAGGGCCGTGCGGGCACGGCGCGGGCGGTGCCCGATGGATGCGAGCTGTGTCAACATAAACAGACTACGGGGGATCAGGAAATATGGATCACAATTCTTTTGACAGAGCATTGCCTGCCGGACTCTCGCGCCACCGATGAACTGACGGCTGCACTCGCAAACGCCAGCACAATGCGCCCCGACGGCCGACAGTCAGGGCATCTGCCCTTTCGGTTCACGAAATGCCCTTTCGGTGCCGCATCGGTTTGCCCGCCACAAGAGGGCAGACACCTTGTCTGTACCCGCGGCGCCGGTGCGCCGCTTCATGAAAACCGAAAGGTCGGCTTGGAGCCCATACTTCCAAATTCTGTGGACTGCATGAGTGACAGCTTTGGGGAGAGCCCGACCGTGATAATTTCCGACATGACCGTCCTCCTTTGTGGATCATCGCAGACCCACCTTGGCACATCGATGCCGTCGGGGGGCGGTCATATCATCAAAGCCGGAGAGCGCGATGCTTCGAAATGGCAAGGATCACTTTAGCTCCACTGTTTCTTCGCAGAATTGAACCAGAAAAGCATCGCTATCTGAGTTTCCAAAGAGACTATGTGCAGAAGCAACGTCGCCAGACAGACTTCTAACTCCCATTGGTGCGTCTCTCACAATGCTAAAGGTAATAAAGTCCTTCGTGCTGTACGTATTTTCCCATGCAGATGAGAACAGGAAATAGCTGTCGAGTGCCTCGCTGAAAACGACGTCCCACAGCCACTCGACTGTTTCAGGCAAAACTACTTCAGCAGCACTCAAATCCGATTCAATTTTCAAGAGCGTTTGGTGATCCTTTGCGAAGTAAGCGTTTCCAATCTTTGTGACCCTCAGGTTGCCGTTGGTTACGGGCTGACCTTCTCGCCATTCGGACAGATCAATCAGGCTTTCGCCATCATATGCTGCAAAGCCGTTGCTATGGCTTGTCAAGGTCAACCCAGACGGCTCGTGAAAAACAAAGCTCATGTAAGGAACGCCACCGCTCGTTGTTCGCGCAAGCGCCTGAAAACCCGCGACTCTGCTAGGGGTGCCGGGAGTCATTTCCCACAATCCTTCGCTTTCTTTAATCAGTTTGGGGTTGTCCGTGCGACTTTGCGTCAGTGGCTCACCCGCCCATACAAGGACCTTCCCTGATGCTTGATCAAGGACGATGTCACCTGAAAACTGGTAGTCGAATATAGGATGTTGAAGATCGGTATCAAAACGGCCCACAAGGGCCCGATCTTCCAAGAGTAGTAACAAACGTCCGGTGTCTTCGATGAATAACACATCAAAAATCGAAAACGGCGACTGATAATAGAGACTTAACAGATCCTTTACTCTGGCGACTTGTTGCCAAGAACTTTTAGAGCCCGTGCGATACCATATTCTACCGTCTACATGAGCAAAGTCCCCGAGCCCGTCAATATCTATTGGGACTGGCATTCTGGGGTCCCAGCCCGGCGGCGTCTGCACTTTCGTTGGTAGGGTTTCGGCAACCCTATAAAGTTCACCTGATTTTATGGCGAAGATCGGGCCGTCGCGATCAAGCCGCCGTTGGTCTGTACGATCAGAATGTGTTCGCCTCCAATCCGGGTCTGCCAGTTCATCCAGGTCAGATAGGCCAGACAAGCCGTGGCGCTCAAAAATACCGTTCGCCGTGAGCCGAAAGAGCGCGGGCTCGCGTATGGTAGTGTAGGCCCAAGTCTCTCCGTGCCGATCAATTATGATGTTCGGCATCAAGCGGCTCCAGATTGAAAGGGGTGGCCCATCAAATACGGTCAAAGCACCATCTTTGACGGTCAGAATTTCATTTCGCCCAAGTTTGATAAAGGGATTTGCAAATCCCGGTACTGTAAGAACTTCTGTTCGGGACCCCCAGTGCTCTTTGGAAACCGAGTTGCTGACTGTTAACGGGACTGCGCAAAATTCTTCGGCATGCAGTGCGCTGCTGCACGCGAAAGCAACTGCCAAAAAAATCGGGATCCTGTTGAGCATTGTGGCCCCTCTTTGCAAAGGATGAATTAGGTCATCAAAGTTACTGAGCTTCGAGTGTGACACTAGGTGTTTAGAGTCAGGACCCATTGATTTCCTTGGGATGTCGTGATTCACGGCTCGGAAAACGGAGCGGTGACATGAGCGACCTTTTCTGGCTGACCGACGAGCAGATGTCCAGGC
>JAUIIJ010000036.1 GCA_030431825.1 Alphaproteobacteria bacterium | reverse complement strand
CTGGTACATGGACGGAAAGATCGAGATCGACCCCATGATCACCCACAAGATGGGCCTCGAGGACATCAACAAGGGCTTCGACCTCATGCACGAGGGAAAATCAATCAGAGCCGTCGTCGAGTTTTGACCGGCACGGAACCGCAAGCCCGGCCAATCGGCGCGGGGCTTGCGGGCGGACCATGTGCGCAGACGGAGCTATTTCGGGTATGGCAAACACACAGAAACCACCGCTTCTGGCGGTTCTGATAGACGCCGATAATATCTCGGCGAAATATGCCGAAGCGATGTTCGAAGAGATCGCCTCGCTGGGCGAAGCCAGCATCCGGCGCATCTATGGCGACTTTGCCGGGGGCGGCCCGCAAGGCTGGACCAAGGACAAGCTGGCGGCGCTCGCGATCGTTCCGCACCAGCAATTCGCCAACACGACAGGCAAGAATGCCAGCGATATCGCACTGGTGATCGACGCGATGGATATCCTGCATTCCGGGCGGTTCGACGGTTTTGTCCTCATCTCGTCGGACAGCGACTTCACCCGCCTGGCCAGTCGCATTCGCGAACAGGGGCTCGACGTGTTCGGCATGGGCATGCGCAAGACCCCGGCCGCGTTCGTCAAGGCCTGCAAGCGGTTCATATATGTCGAGAACCTGATTGCCGACATGCAAAAACCCAAGCCGAAACAGACAAGGACAGACGGGCCCGCCGATGCCCCCGCCACGCTGGACGATCCGGTCAAGCTGGTCATCCGGGCGATGGATGCGATCGATCAGGACGATGAATGGTTCACACTGGGCCAGATCGGCCAGTATATCACCGCCGCCAACCCGGACTTTGACACCCGCAGCTATGGCAAACGCAAACTCAGCGACCTGATCGCGACATTGAAGGTTTTCGAGACGAGACGCGGCGAAGGAAACCAGATCCAGGTGCGGCGGCTTGACTGACGGCGGCGCTATGCGCCGTTTCGCACCGTGTCGATCATCAGTTGTACGTTGTCCGGATCCGCGTCGGGCGTAATGCCGTGTCCGAGATTGAAGATGTGCGGCCCGCCGGAAAATGCCCGCACGATGGCCCGCGTGTCATCCACCAGTGCCTGCCCGCCGGTGACCATGTGCGACGAGGCGAGATTGCCCTGCACACAGCCATCGACCTGAACATTCGCGGCGGCCCATTCGGGATCGACGGAATTGTCCAGCGCCACGCAATCGACGCCGGTCTTGCGGGCGAACCCGACATACTGCGCGCCTGCTTCTCGCGGGAAACCGATGACGGGCAAGGTTGGATGTTTCTGTTTGAGAGCGGCGGTGATGCGGCGGCAAGGATCGAGCGCGTATTTTTCGAACGCATCGCCCTGCAGCGATCCGGCCCAACTGTCGAAAATCTTGACGACCTCGGCGCCCGCCTCGATCTGCATGGACAGATAGTCGATGGTGGCATCGGTGATGCGGTCGAGCAGAGCTTCGAACAGGGCGTTGTTTTCCTCTCGCAGCGCATGGGCCGGGCCCTGATCAGGCGTGCCGCGACCGGCGATCATGTATGTCGCCACCGTCCACGGAGCACCGGCAAAACCGATCAGCGTGGTCTCTGACGGCAGCGCGCCGGTCAGGATGCGCAGGGTGTCATAGACCGGCGCAAGCGTATCGTGAATCGCGTCGGCCGGCTTGAGCGCATCGAAATCGCGCTGCTGTGTCACCGTGGACAGGCGCGGCCCCTCGCCCGTGACAAACCACAGGTCCGCGCCGAGCGCCTGTGGCACCAGCAGGATGTCGGCAAATAGGATCGCGGCATCGAATCCATAGCGGCGGATCGGTTGCAGCGTGACCTCGGCCGCGAGTTCGCTGTTATAGCATAAAGACAGGAAATCCCCGGCCTTGGCGCGGGTGGCCCGGTATTCCGGCAGATACCGTCCCGCCTGGCGCATCATCCAGATCGGCGGCACCGCCTGAGTTTCGCCCGCCAAGGCGCGCAACATCTTCTTGGTCTCGCCCATGCTGATCTCCCGGTTCATGTCCGCGCCATGCGTCCTGTCTGGCGGGGGCAATGTCAAGCCCGACCGCTTGTAAGGCCAATATGACGCGACTAAAGAGAGGACATGACACTCGCTCTTCCCACACTCGACGCGCCGCTGCGCATCGGCACCCGCGGATCCCCGCTGGCGCTTGCCCAGGCCTATGAAACCCGCGACCGGCTGGCCACGGCCTTTGACCTGCCGCAGGAGGTATTCCAGATCGTCGTGATCAAGACCACCGGCGATGCGGTGCAGGACCGGCCGCTCAAGGAAATCGGCGGCAAGGGCCTGTTCACGCGCGAGATCGAGGATGACCTGCTGCAGGGCCGCATCGACATCGCGGTGCACTCGATGAAGGATATGCCGGTCGAACAGCCGGCGGGGCTAATTCTCGATACCTACCTGCCGCGCGAAGACGTGCGCGACGCCTTTGTTTCCCCGACGAAACACGCGATCGAAGAGCTCGACGCCGGCGCGACTGTGGGCACGTCCAGCCTGCGGCGCAGGGCGCAACTGCTCAACCGTCGGCCGGATCTGAACGTGGTCGAGTTTCGCGGCAACGTACAGACACGCCTGCGCAAGCTGGATGACGGGATTGCCGATTGCACCTTCCTGGCGATGGCCGGGCTCAATCGGTTGAAGCGCGACGATGTGCCCGCGACACCGATCCCCGAGAACGCGATGCTGCCCGCCGTCGCGCAGGGCGCTATCGGCATTGAACGCCGCACGTTCGACACCCGCGCCGCCGAGATGCTGGCCGCGATTCACGACACGCCCACAGGGCAGCGCCTGGCAGCCGAGCGGGCCTTCCTTGCCGCACTCGACGGGTCCTGCGAAACACCCATTGCCGGGCTGGCCGAGCTTGACGGGGACACGCTGAGACTGCGCGGAGAAGTGTTGCGCCCCGACGGGTCGGAACGGCTTCATGACGCACAGACCTGCGCCATCATGGACGGGGCCGAAACCGGGCGGAAAATGGCCGAGGCCCTGCTTGCAGAGGCCGGCGCGGGCTTTTTCGACTGGCGCTAAGGCCAAGGTGACGCCGCGACCCGATTGACAGATGCTTGCACCGTCTGGAACGGTATTGCAGGAGGATCCTGCAATGACACCCGGAAAGGCATTCCTGAGCACCGACGAGATCCGTCCGCTGGCGGAGCGCTCCGACCTGATGGGCGCCTGGCTCGTCATACATTGCTGGGGCACGATTGCGTTGGCGCTTGTGCTGTTCGCGGTCTGGCCAAACCCGCTGACGCTTGTTCTGGCCGTCATGATTATCGGCTCGCGGCAGTTGGGCCTCGCCATCCTGATGCACGAAGCGGCGCATAATGCCCTGTTCCGCTCGCGCCGGCTGAACGACGCGGCAGGCGAATGGCTCTGTGGGCGGCCCATACTCGCCGAACTTGCCGCCTATCGGCATTATCACCTGACCCATCATCGCTTTACCCAGACCGACAAGGACCCCGATCTGGTCCTCTCCTCCAAGTTCCCGACCACGCGTGCCTCGTTGAAGCGCAAGTTTATCCGGGATTTGACCGGCCAGACCGGTTACAGGCAGCTTATGGGCCAGATCATGATGTCGATTCGACTGGCCGGTGACGACGATGCGATTCGCGCGGCCTCGAACGACTTCGCGCAGGCTTTCAAGGCCCGCGACCTGTTCAAGTCCCTGCCCGTCTTTCTGGGTATCATCGTCCTGTTCGGCGCCATCGGCGATTGGTGGTGGGGCCTGGCATTCTGGCTGCTGCCCTATCTGACCTGGTTTCAACTCGTCCTGCGGGTGCGCAACATCGCGGAGCATGGCGCGACGGAAGTGTCGGACAATCCGCTGCAGAACACGCGCACGACGCTGGCCGGCCCCGTCGCACGCCTGTTCGTCGCGCCCTATTGGGTGAATTACCACCTGGAACATCACCTCGTGATGCACGTGCCCTGCTGGCGGTTGAAACGGATGCACGCCATCCTGGCGCAGAAAGGCGTTACTGAACGGATGCGCGTGACCCCCTCTTACCGACACGCACTTGCAGAGGCAGGGTGGAATACAACGGGACCATAGGATTTTCGGATTGCGGCACAGCGCCCTTGCCCTGACCCTACCGGACGGTGTTCATGGAGGGGTGAATACGCTGCCAGCGAGGATGCGATCATGAACCGGGACTTGAGCACGTGGACCCCCCGCCCATTGCCGCAGAGGCGGGTGATCAAGGGCCAATATGTACGTCTGGAACCGCTGGAGAGCGCGCGACACGGTCGCGACCTGTTTCATGCGGCGCAGGTGGCGGATGCCGGGGATCGGTTTCGCTGGCTGCCGGAATACCCGCCGCACGATGAGGCAGAGTTCCTGACCTGGGCAAAGCGCGCGGAAGCGAGCGCGGACCCGCTGTTTTTCGCCGTCATCGACGCAGCAACCGACAGGGCGGTCGGACGGCAAACCCTGATGCGCATGGACGCGAACAACGGGGTGATCGAAATCGGCAACATCTATTGGGGCCCGGATCTGTCCCGGCGTCGCGGCGCGACAGAAGCCCTGTTCCTGTTCATGCGGCATGTGTTCGACGACCTCGGCTATCGTCGGTTCGAATGGAAATGCAACGATGACAACCTGCCCTCCAAGGCCGCCGCACTGCGCTTTGGTTTCGCACCCGAGGGCGTGTTTCGACAGCACATGATCGTCAAGGGCAGGAATCGCGACACCGCATGGTTCGCGATCCTGGATGGGGATTGGCCAGCGCTGAACGCGGGATACCAACGCTGGCTCGACCCTGCGAATTTCGACGCAGAGGGGCAACAGAAACTTCGGCTTCAGGACTGTCTGGCGCAACACTGATCTGCAGCGATCGTCTCAGCGCCCCTCCGGAAAAACGACGTCTGTGCCCCAGGCCTCACAGTTTTCGGCAAGCTCCGGCTGCAATCGCTTGTCGGTAAAGAAGGTATCGATCTCTGCCAGCGACGCGATGCGCGCCGGGGCGCTGCGCGTGAACTTGGAATGATCCGCAACGAGAAACGTGCGCCGCGACTGGCGGATGATGGCCTGGCTCACCGCGACTTCCTGGATGTCGAAATCCAGAAGGTCGCCATCGTCATCCAGCGCCGAACAACCGATCACCGCGAGATCGAACTTGAACTGCCGGATGGTATCGGACGCGAGATTGCCGACCAGCCCGCCATCCGAGCGGCGCAAATGCCCGCCGGTCACAATGACCTCGCAATCCGGATTATGAGCCAGGATATTGGCCACGTTCATGTTGTTGGTGACGATCATCAGGTTGTGATGATCGCGCAACGCCCGCGCCACGGCCTCGGTGCTGGTCCCGATGTTCAGAAACAGCGAAATATTGTTCGGCACCCGCGCCGCACAGGCACTGGCGATGGCAGTCTTGGCCGGCGCATTCAGCGAGCGGCGCTCTTCATACCCGATATTGTGCGTGCCCGACGGCAGCACGGCGCCACCATGCACCCGTTCGAGACGACCGGCCTCGGCCAGTTCGGTCAGGTCGCGGCGGATGGTCTGCAGCGTGACGTCGAAATGCGCAGCCAGTCCTTCAACCGTGACCTTGCCATCACGACGGGCGATTTCAATGATTTCGGGCTGGCGAAAAGTCTGTGACATGTCAACTTTCGTTTTTGCGCGGTTATGATGACATTTTTCTGATACAAGGACAAGTTTACATCGGAAAGGCGCCACGACGCCATAGATTCGCGAGGCGTCTTTTCAACATATCCACCTTGAGTTGTCCATTTTCATGCTGCCCGCATGGTGAATCATCGGAATTTCAGTAGTTTACACAAAAACGAACAAAAACGAAAATATCCGGTTGCCGAAATGCGCGGCGTTTGGCATAGAGTCAGCCACGGCTTGCGCCATGGGAGGGACGTTTGGCGGATCAGCAGACAAGCAAGGTGACCGACCTCTTCATCATTGGCGGGGGCATCAACGGTTGCGGCATTGCGCGCGATGCGTCGGGGCGCGGTTTCTCGGTCACGCTGGCCGAGATGAACGATCTGGCGAGCGCCACGTCCTCTGCTTCGACCAAACTTTTTCACGGCGGGTTGCGGTATCTCGAGTATTTCGAGTTTCGCCTTGTCCGCGAAGCCCTGATCGAGCGGGAAACACTGCTGCGCGCGATGCCGCATATCAGCTGGCCCATGCGCTTTGTCATTCCCTATCATCAGGACATGCGGTTTGAATCGGAAACTCCGACTTCGCGACTGCTGAGCATCGTGATGCCCTGGATGCGTGGGCGGCGTCCCCGATGGCTGATCCGACTTGGCCTGTTCATGTACGACAATCTCGGCGGGCGTGAAATCCTGCCCGGTGCAAGCTCGCTGAAGCTGCACGGAACCCCAGAAGGCGCGCCACTGGATGATCGTTTCGAAAAGGCATTCGAATATTCCGACTGCTGGGTCGAAGATTCGCGGCTGGTGGTGCTGAATGCCCGTGACGCCGCGGCGCGCGGAGCGCGGATCATGACCCGCACAAAGGTAACATCCGCCAACCGTGACGGCGAGTTCTGGCATATCCGGACCGAAGATACACAGACCGGCGACATCCTCGAACATCGCGCCAGGATGCTGGTCAATGCGGGTGGACCGTGGGTTGGCGAGTTGATCCAGAATACCGCGCGGCTGAACTCATCCGAAGGTGTGCGGCTGGTGCGCGGTTCGCACATCGTGACGCGCAGGCTCTATGATCATGACAAATGTTATTTCTTTCAGGGCACGGACGGGCGGATCATCTTCGCGATTCCCTATGAAACCGACTTCACCCTGATCGGTACCACCGATGCCGAGCACGACGATCCGGACACAGCCCCCGAATGCACGCCCGAAGAGCGGCAATACCTGATCGATTTCGCCAATCAGTATTTTAAATGCGATATCGGCGATGAAGATATCGTCTGGACCTATTCCGGGGTGCGCCCGCTCTATGATGACGGCGCCAGCAGCGCCACGGCGGCGACGCGTGACTATACGCTCAAGGTCGACGCGAATGGCGCGCCCGTCCTGAACATCTTTGGCGGCAAGATCACCACCTATCGTCGTCTGGCCGAAAGCGCGATGGACAGGATCGGCACGCAATTGGGTCGGCTCACCCCCGCCTGGACCGCCGGATCCCCGCTGCCGGGCGGTGATTTTCCGGTGACTGGTTTTGACACCCAGGTTTCGGACCTGAAGATTGCATATCCCTTTCTCACCGAATTCTGGGCGCGGCGACTGGTGCGCGCCTATGGGACCGAGGCGCGGTTCATTCTGGGAACCTCCGGCAAAGCAGGCGATCTGGGCCGGGATTTCGGCGCAACGTTGACCGAGGCCGAATTGTCCTGGCTGATGCAAAAGGAATTCGCGTGCACCGCCGAAGACGTGGTCTGGCGCAGAAGCAAGCTGGGACTGCGGCTGAGCGCGGATGAAATCGCGGCGATCAACGACTGGATGACCGCACGGACCTGCACGGGAAATGGCAGCAAAGAAGCGAGGGGAGCCCACCAATGACGCTGGAACTCAGAGGCGTTGCAAAGACGGTGGGGGGACAGCCCCACATCCATCCGACCGATCTCACGCTGGAAAGCGGCACGATGAACGTTCTGCTTGGGCCGACCCTGTCGGGCAAGACGTCGCTGATGCGGCTGATGGCCGGGCTCGACGCGCCGACCAGCGGCCGCATTCTGTGGCGGGGCGAGGACGTGACGGGGATGCGCGTGCAGGACCGCAAGGTCGCGATGGTCTATCAGCAGTTCATCAACTACCCGTCGATGAGTGTCTATGACAACATCGCCTCGCCGATGAAGCTCATGGGTCTGGACCGCGCCGAGATTGACCGGCGGGTTCGCGAAACCGCCGATCTGATGCAATTGACACCACAGCTTGAACGCAAGCCGCTCGAACTGTCCGGAGGTCAGCAACAACGCTGCGCGCTGGCCCGCGCGCTGGTCAAGAATGCCGGGCTGGTTCTGCTGGACGAACCCCTGGCAAATCTCGACTACAAGCTGCGCGAGGAGTTGCGGATCGAAATCCCCAGGATTTTCGAAGCGTCGGGCGCGATCTTTGTCTATGCGACGACCGAACCGGAAGAAGCACTCCTGCTGGGCGGAAACACCGCGACATTGTGGCAGGGCAAGGTCACGCAATTCGGCGTCACCCCGCAGGTCTATCGCCGACCGGTCGACGCCACCACCGCGCGGGTCTTTTCCGATCCGCCGATGAATTTCCTCGCCATCAGGAAATCCGGTTCCGAGTTGAAGTTCGGCAACGACCAGAGCGCGCCCGCCGCGGGCAAGCTCGCCGATCTGCCGGATGGCCGCTACACGGCCGGGTTTCGCCCGAACCATCTGGAGATCAGCAGGCACGCAAAGAACGCGTTGCAATTTGTCACCCGGCTCGGCGTCACGGAACTTACGGGGTCGGAAACCTTCATCCACCTTGATCACCACGGCGAACGCTGGGTCGGACTGATCCACGGGGTCCACGACCTCGCTCTGGGAGAGGCGCTGACCGTATGGCTTGATCCGCGTCACGTTTACATTTTTGGCGAGGACGGCGCGCTGATCGCGCCCGCCGCCTATGCGCTCGCAGCCTGAGGAGGAGCGGACATGGCCAAGATCACGCTCGACAATCTAGCACATTCCTACCTGCCCAATCCCACGGGCGAGGATGACTTTGCCCTCAAGGAACTCAATCACGACTGGGAAGACGGCGCGGCCTATGCGCTGCTCGGGGCGTCGGGGTGTGGCAAATCCACACTTCTCAACATCATCTCGGGCCTGCTCCAGCCCAGCCAGGGCCGCATTCTCTTTGATGACAAGGACGTGACCCACGCCCCGACCGCCGAACGCAATATCGCGCAGGTTTTCCAGTTTCCGGTGGTCTATGACACGATGACGGTGCGCGACAACCTTGCGTTTCCATTGCGCAATCGCGGGCGTGACGAGACCTATGTCGCCGAGCGCGTGCAGGAAATCGCCCGCATGATCGGCATGGAGGACGGGCTGGACCGCAAGGCGCGCGGATTGACGGCGGATGCCAAGCAAAAGATCAGCTTGGGGCGCGGCATGGTGCGCAAGGATGTGAACGCGTTGCTGTTTGACGAACCGTTGACGGTGATCGACCCGCATATGAAGTGGGAACTGCGCACGCAACTCAAACAGCTGCATCACGATTTCGGCCACACGATGATCTACGTGACCCATGACCAGACCGAGGCGCTGACATTCGCCGACAAGGTGGTGGTCATGTATGACGGTCGCGTCGTCCAGATCGGCACGCCGGATGAATTGTTCCAGAGACCCGAGCATACCTTCGTCGGCTACTTCATCGGATCGCCGGGCATGAACGTGATTCCCGCGCAGGTGATCGGCAACCGCGCCATGGTCGGTGCCGCCGAGGTTCCGCTGGCCGCCGGGTACGGTCATCTCGACGGCAAGGTCGAACTGGGCGTGCGGCCGGAATTCGCACGCCTGACCCAGGGCGAGGGTCTGCCGGTTTCGATCCGCCGGATCGAGGATGTGGGCCGTCACAAGATCATCCGCGCCGACATGTTCGGAAACGAGATCAACATAATCGCTGGCGAAGACGATACCGTCAGCGCCGACATGAACCGCGTCAGCTTTGATGCCGCGCATGTCAATGTCTACGCCAATGACTGGCGCGTGAAACCGCAAGGGGAGGCTGCGTGATGGAAAAGACCGTAAACCAGAAGGCTTGGTTCCTGGTGCTGCCGGTGCTGGTGCTGGTGGCATTTTCCGCAGTCATCCCGTTGATGACGGTGGTGAACTATTCGGTGCAGGACACTTTTGGCAATAACCAGTTCTTCTGGGCCGGGCTGGAATGGTTCGAGGAAATGCTCGCGTCGGAACGCATGTGGGATGCGCTGGGGCGGCAGTTGATGTTCTCGGCAATCATCCTGATCATCGAGATCCCGCTTGGTATTTTCGTGGCGCTCAACATGCCCAAGGGCGGGTTCTGGGCCAGCTTCTGCCTCGTCCTGATGTCGCTGCCGCTGCTGATCCCGTGGAACGTGGTGGGGACCATCTGGCAGATCTTCGGCCGTGTGGATATCGGCCTGCTGGGTCACACGCTGGATGCGCTCGGCATTTCCTACAACTACACGCAGGATACGCTGGCCGCCTGGATCACGGTTATCGTCATGGATGTCTGGCACTGGACCTCGCTGGTGGCTCTGCTGGCCTATGCCGGTCTGAAATCGATCCCGGACGCCTACTATCAGGCCGCCAAGATCGATCAGGCGAGCCGCTGGAAAGTATTTCGTTTCATCGAGTTGCCCAAGATGATGGGGGTTCTGATGATCGCCATCCTGCTGCGCTTCATGGACAGTTTCATGATCTACACCGAACCGTTCGTTGTGACCGGCGGTGGCCCGGGCAACGCCACGACACTGTTGTCGATCGACCTTGTCAAGATGGCACTCGGACAGTTCGATCTGGGTCCGGCAGCCGCCTTCTCGATCATGTATTTTCTGGTGATCCTGCTGATTTCGTGGGTGTTCTATACCGTCATGACCAATCTTGACCGGCAGGGGAGCTGAGCGATGACGGATGCAACCAGCCGCCCCGCCCGCAAGTTCGCGATCAACGGCCGCGCCGTGGTGATGACGCTCTATCTGCTGTTTCTTTTGCTGCCGATCTACTGGCTTCTGAACATGAGCCTCAAGACCAACACCGAGATCCTGAACAGCTTCACGCTCTGGCCCCGGGATCTGACCCTGGAGAACTATGCCACGATCCTGACCGATCCCGCGTGGTACAAGGGTTACGTGAACTCGCTGATCTATGTCGTTCTGAACACGGCGATCAGCCTGACCGTCGCCCTGCCGGCCGCCTATGCGTTTTCGCGCTATAGCTTCACCGGGGACAAGCACCTGTTCTTCTGGCTCCTGACCAACAGGATGGCCCCGCCTGCGGTGTTCGCGCTGCCGTTCTTTCAACTCTATTCCTCGGTGGGCCTCTTTGACACGCATATCGCGGTGGCGCTGGCCCATTGCCTGTTCAACGTGCCGCTGGCGGTGTGGATCCTCGAAGGCTTCATGCGCGGCGTCCCCCGTGAAATCGACGAAACGGCCTATATCGACGGCTACAGCTTTGGCCATTTCTTCATCAAGATTTTCATGCCGCTGATCGCCAGCGGCATCGGGGTGGCGGCCTTTTTCTGCTTCATGTTTTCCTGGGTCGAACTGCTGCTGTCGCGCACGCTGACAACGGTAGACGCCAAGCCCATCGCGGCCATCATGACGCGCACCCAGGGCGCAAGCGGTATCGACTGGGGCGTTCTCGCGGCAGCGGGCATCCTGACCATCGTTCCCGGCGCGCTCGTGATCTGGTTCGTCAGGAACTACATCGCCAAGGGCTTTGCCCTGGGGAGGGTATGAAGATGAAAGCGATATTTCAGAACAGGAGCCTTTTGCTCGCTCTGGGAGGGGCAATGACCTGCATGCTCGCCCTTGTCCTTCCAGCGAGCGAAGCGCCGGGACAACAAGCGGCAGAGCCTTGGCGCGCGGGATGTCTCGTCACGGGGCTGGACCCGAGCGGAGATGGTTACCTGTCCATTCGCACAGGTCCGGGATCTGCCAACCCCGAGATCGCACGCGTCCACAATGGCGACGCACTCTATCACGATACGCGCAAATGCCAGGGCAAATGGTGCTTTGCCGAAGGGGCTTCGGTGTCAAATCAAGAAACCGACTTAAGTGGCTGGTTCTACACGGCCTGGTGCGAATTCTACCCATGAGGAGATACTAAAATGGCATGGATGGCATGGACCTGGCCCACGGCGATCTTCTTCATGGTCATCGCGGGGCTTTTGATTACCTTCACGATCCTCGCGATCAAGTTCCCCGAGACACCGCGCACCGGAATCCTGCGGATCGAGACCACACGGGGTGATCGGCTTTTCATCACGCTGCTTGGCAGCGCCTTCATCAACCTGGCTTGGCTCGGACTGATCGGGCCCGAAACCCAGCCATGGGCGCTCGCCGTCTGTCTTGTCTACGCGGCGGCCGTTTTCCGCTGGGTATGACCTGAACCCGCGCCCGGCCCAACCGTGGCGGGCGCTCCACCGACAAGTTCTATAAGGGAGGAACCAGAATGAACTTGATGCTGAAATCCACCACCGCGCTCGCGGTGGCGCTGAGTCTCAACGGCTCGGGCGCCTGGGCTGATATGGCCGCGGCGACCGCGTTCCTGGATGCCGAGATCGGCGACATGTCGGCCCTGACCCGTGAAGAGCAGGAAGCCGAGATGCAGTGGTTCATCGACGCCGCGGCGCCGATGGCCGGAATGGAGATCAAGGTGGTCTCCGAAACCATCACCACGCATGAATACGAGTCGCAGGTCCTCGCTCCGGCTTTTACCGCAATCACCGGTATCAAGGTCACCCATGACCTGATCGGCGAAGGCGACGTGGTTGAAAAGCTCCAGACCCAGATGCAGTCCGGCGAGAACATTTATGACGGCTACATCAACGACTCCGACCTGATCGGAACGCACTGGCGGTATCAGCAGGCCCGCAACCTGACCGACTGGATGGCGAACGAAGGCGCGGATGTGACCAACCCCGGGCTCGACCTCGACGACTTTATCGGAACACAGTTCACGACCGCGCCCGATGGCAATCTCTATCAATTGCCCGACCAGCAATTCGCGAACCTCTACTGGTTCCGTTACGACTGGTTCAACGACGAAAAGAACAAGGCCGATTTCGAAGAGAAATACGGCTATGAGCTTGGTGTTCCTGTCAACTGGTCGGCCTATGAGGACATCGCCGAGTTCTTTACCGGCCGCGACCTCAGCCACATGGGTGTCGAGGGTGACGTCTTTGGCAACATGGACTATGGCAAAAAGGACCCCTCGCTTGGCTGGCGCTACACGGACGCGTGGCTTTCGATGGCCGGTGCCGGCGACAAGGGTGAGCCGAACGGCCTGCCGGTCGACGAATGGGGCATCCGAGTGAACGAAAACTCGCAGCCGGTGGGCTCGTGTGTTGCCCGCGGTGGCGCGACCAATGGCCCGGCCGCGGTCTATGCCGTGACCAAGGCGATCGAGTGGCTCGAGAAATACACCCCTCCCGCCGCCGCCGGCATGACCTTCTCCGAGGCGGGTCCGATTCCGGCGCAGGGCAACGTCGCGCAACAGATGTTCTGGTACACCGCCTTTACCGCCGACACGGTGAAACCCGGCCTGCCCGTGATGAACGAGGACGGCACACCGAAATGGCGCATGGCCCCCTCGCCGCATGGTGTCTATTGGGAAGAGGGCACCAAGATCGGGTATCAGGACGTGGGTTCCTGGACGCTCATGAAATCCACCCCGGTGGATCGCGCCAAGGCAGCCTGGCTTTATGCCCAGTTCGTCACCTCCAAGACCGTGGACGTGAAAAAGGCTCATGTGGGCCTGACCTTCATCCGCGAGTCGACGATCCAGCATGACAGCTTCACCGAGCGCGCCGACAAACTAGGCGGTCTGGTTGAATTCTACCGTTCACCCGCGCGCGTCGCATGGTCGCCGACCGGCACCAACGTGCCGGATTACCCCAAGCTGGCGCAGCTGTGGTGGCAGAACATCGGTGACGCCATGTCGGGCGCCAAGACCCCGCAGGAAGCACTCGACGCGCTCTGCGCCGACCAGGAACGGGTGATGGAGCGCCTTGAGCGCGCCGGCATCCAGGGCGACATCGGACCCAAGCTGAACGAGGAAAAGGATCCGTCGGAATGGCTCGCCATGGAAGGTTCCCCCAAGGCAAAACTCGACAACGAGGACGAAGAGCCGCAGACCATCGCCTATGATGAGCTGATCAAGTCCTGGCAGTAAGCCGGGCCTGCCGGGGCCCGCGGCCCCGGCAATTTTCGTTTTTCCATTTGACATTCAGGCATGGACGGTCCGGGATCCACCGGGCAATTCGCGGGGAGAAAACAGATGTCGTTCATTCTGGCGATAGATCAGGGCACAACGTCGAGCCGCGCGATCCTGTTTGATCAGAACCTCAGGATCGCGACGCTCGCGCAGGAAGAATTCACCCAGCATTTCCCCGCAAGCGGCTGGGTCGAGCATGATTGCGACGACCTGTGGACCACGACACTGTCGACATGCCGTGCGGCAATGGACAAGATCGGGGTCGCCGCTTCGGATATTGCCGCGATCGGCATCACCAACCAGCGCGAAACCACCGTGGTCTGGGACAAGGCCACGGGCAAGGCGATCCACAATGCCATCGTCTGGCAGGACCGGCGCACCTCGGATGTCTGCCAGCGCCTGCGGTCCCAGGGGCACGAGGAAACCGCGAGCCAGCGCACCGGCCTGCTGCTCGACCCGTATTTCAGCGGCACCAAGGTGGCCTGGATACTGGACAATGTCGACGGTGCGCGGAAGCGCGCCGAGGCGGGCGAACTCGCCTTCGGTACGGTCGACAGCTGGTTGATCTGGAATCTTACCGGCGGCAAGGTTCATGCGACCGAAGCCACCAATGCGGCGCGCACCTTGCTGTATGACATTCGCAAGGGGCGGTGGTCGCAAACCATGTGCGACATGCTGCGCGTGCCGATATCGATGCTGCCCGAGGTGCGCGATTGCGCCGCCGATTTCGGACAGTCAGAGGCCGATCTGTTCGGAGCGCGGATCCCTATTCTTGGCGTCGCCGGCGATCAGCAGGCGGCGACCATCGGCCAGGCCTGTTTTAAGCCCGGCATGATGAAATCGACCTACGGCACCGGCTGTTTCGCGCTGTTGAACACCGGCGAAACGCCTGTCGTCTCGCAGAACCGGCTGCTCACCACCATCGCCTACCAGCTGGACGGGAAACCCACCTACGCGCTGGAAGGATCGATCTTTGTCGCTGGTGCAGTGGTGCAATGGCTGCGCGACGGGCTGAAGATCATCAAGGCGGCAGACGAAACCCAGCCGCTGGCGGAACAGGCAGATACCGCGCAGAACGTGGTGCTGGTTCCCGCCTTCACCGGCCTTGGCGCACCCTACTGGAATGCCGACTGTCGGGGTGCCGTGTTCGGCCTCAGCCGCAATTCCGGCCCGGCGGAATTCGCCCGCGCCGCGCTTGAGAGCGTCGGCTACCAGACCCGAGACCTGCTCGAGGCGATGCAGGCCGATTGGGGGGCGTCGGGTGACACCGCGCTGCGTGTCGATGGCGGCATGAGCGCCTCGGACTGGTCGATGCAGTTTCTCGCAGACATTCTCGGGGCACAGGTTGACCGGCCCGAAATCCTGGAAACCACCGCGATGGGCGCGGCCTGGCTGGCAGGCCAGAACGCGGGCCTTTATCCCGACATGGACGGCTTTGCCCGGACCTGGGCACTTGAGCGCAGCTTTTCACCGGGGATGGAGCCGGATACCCGCGAGCGCAAATATGCTGCCTGGCAACGTGCCGTGGCTGCCGCCCAGGGGTTCTGAAGCGTTTCGCGCCGCGTTCGAAAGACCCGGCGTCACCCGTCACCGGCAGATCGCAAATCGACGTTTCCGCGATTCAGTGCAGCAAGGATCGGATGTTTCGCCGTGTCGCTGCCAACGGCGCGAATATTCTTCTTTTCGTGCGGGCCTTGCCCTTGGCGCAAATCGCTGAAATTTTGCACGGATTCCTCATAAGGGCCCGAATCTTGCACATTCTTCGCTCACTTGGTCCGGCGGTTGCGCATGTGCCGCCGTTGGAAGCGCTGCGCGCGGGCGCCGGCGCCCTCGCCGGTCTGGGCCTGACCGGGCTTTTCCTGTTGTCACCGGGCGTCGATCTCAACCTCGGACTGTACCTCGTGGCCCCGTTCGGTGCGAGCGCGGTGTTGCTGTTTGCAGTCCCCAATAGTCCGCTTGCGCAACCCTGGTCCGCTGTCGTCGGCAATACGGTTGCCGCGCTGGTCGGTGTCGCGGTCTGCATGACGATCGCCGACCCGGTGTTGCGCATCGCGCTGGCAGTGGCGCTGGCGCTGGTGGCCACGATGCTCTGCCGCGCCGTCCATCCTCCTGCCGGCGCAGTGGCGATGACCGCCGCCATGAACCCCGATGCGATCGACGCCCTGGGCTTCTGGTTCGCCCTGTCGCCCATCGCCGCAGGAACGGTCTCACTCGTCATCCTTGCGGCCATCTACGCCCGGTTGACCGGTCGGCGTTATCCGTTCCGGCAATTTGACGACCCCACCCCGCACGGCACCAATGACCGCGCACCGCTCGAACGGCTTGGCCTTTCGGAAGATGAACTGACCCTGATCCTGGAACGCTATCGCCAGTCATTCAACCTTGGCGTCGAGGACCTCGCCCGGCTGATCGGCGCCGCCGAACTCCAGGCCGCGACACACAACACCGGGCCACTCACCGCTCAGGATGTCATGTCACGGGACCCGGTTTCGGTCAGCCCCTCTACCAGCCTGTCAGACGTTGCGGACCTGTTCAGACACCATCGGTTCACCTCGCTCCCGGTGGTTGCCGAGAACGGGCAATTCCAGGGTATCATTTTCCAGATACACCTCATCAATCGGGCCAGAGACGACGCGATGCAACTGGATCGCGGCTTCCGACCCGCACTGAAACGGCTGCTGGACCGCGACAGGGCCCTGCCGGTCAGGGCCGGGGACATCATGAAGTCGTCGGGGCCACGCGCCACCCCGCGAACCCCGATCGGTGCCTTGCTGGCGATGATGGCGGACGGCGATGTCGATGCCGTTCCGGTTCTCGAACACGGGCGCGTCACCGGAATTGTCACGCGCACCGACCTGATCGCCGCAATGGCGCGACAGGCCGTCCGCAGTGCCTGATGGCACCGTCAGGACCGTAGAACGAGCCTGACGGTCGCCAACCTCAAACCCGTTCGATGGCGATGGCGGTTCCTTCGCCGCCACCGATGCAGATGGCCGCGATGCCACGCCTGAGATCACGTTTCTCCAGCGCGTTCAGCAGCGTCACCATGATCCGCGCGCCGGACGCGCCAATCGGATGACCAAGCGCACAGGCCCCGCCATTCACATTGACGATATCGCGCGGCAGACCCATTTCCTTCATGAAGGCCATGGGCACCACTGCAAACGCCTCGTTGACCTCCCAGAGGTCGACGTCGTTCTTGTCCCATCCCAGACGCGCAAGCAGTTTCTTCGCCGCAGGCACCGGCGCAGTCGGAAACAGGGCCGGGGCCTGCGCATGCGAGGCATGCCCGAGGATTCGGGCGCGAATGGTCAGGCCATTGGCTTCCGCGTGATCGCGCGATGACAGGATCAGCGCCGCCGCACCATCGGAGATCGACGAACTGTTCGCCGCCGTGACCGTACCGCCCTTGCGAAACGCCGGCTTCAGCATCGGGATCTTTTCCGGCCGCGCCTTGGCTGGTTGTTCGTCGCGGGTGATGATCTCTTCGCCGGTCCGGGCGTGCACCGTAAAGGCGGCGATTTCGTCGTCAAATGCGCCGCTGCGCTCCGCCGCAAGCGCGTTGTCGAGCGATCCGATGGCATATTGATCCTGATCTTCGCGGGTGAACTGGAACGCTTCGGCGCAGTCTTCGGCGAACGTGCCCATCAGCCGACCCTTGTCATAGGCGTCCTCGAGCCCGTCAAGGAACATATGGTCGATCACCTGGCCGTGGCCGATGCGGGCGCCGCCGCGCATCTTGGGCAGGATATAGGGCGCGCCCGACATGCTCTCCATACCGCCCACCGCCATGACATCGGTCTGCCCCAACGCGATCTGGTCAAATCCGGTCATCGCCGCCTTCATGCCCGAGCCGCACATCTTGTTGAGCGTCGTCGCCGGCACCTCTTCACCCAGCCCGGCGACAAATCCCGCCTGGCGCGCGGGTGCCTGTCCCTGCCCCGCAGGCAGGACACAGCCCATCAGAAGTTCGTCAACCGTATCCGTACCGGCACCTTTCAATGCGGCCCGGATCGCGGCCCCGCCCAGATCCGCCGCCTGAACGCCATCGAACACCCCCTGGAATCCGCCCATCGGTGTGCGCGCCGCACCGCTGATGACCACCTCTTTCATGTTAGTCCCTCCGTTTCCTCTGGGTTGCATACCTAATGGTAAGGATTGCCGTCTAGCGTTTCCTGCACGACCTAAGCCTGAAATGGAGTAATCCGGTGAGCCTGACCAGCACAGCAACCGATACCGCCCAAATCATCACCGTCAATGCCGCGCGCATCGATGCGGCGATGGCGATCCAGTTCAAGGAGGACATGCGCGAACAGGCGGCCGACGGACCGGCCCGTGTCATCCTGGACCTGTCGGCCGTGGAATTCATCGACTCAAGCGGCCTCGGTGCCATCGTCGCCGCGATGAAGCAACTTGGAAGCGGCCGCAGGCTGGACCTCGCGGGGCTGACACCGACCGTTGACAAGGTGTTCCGGCTGACGCGCATGGACACGGTTTTCGATCTGTTTGCCTCTTTGGACGATGCCATCGCGGCCGGGGCGGGCTGATCCATCGGAGTCGCTTGAGATGAGTGGCAAGCGGGCAGATTTTACGCACACATTCACCGCGACCGAGCAGAACACGCGCATCGCCCTCGCGGAAATCATGACGCATCTTCAGACCGTCGGAGTGCCGGAGGAGCAGGCTGGCGGCGTGGAAATCGCCCTTGCCGAGGCGGTCAACAACATCGTCGAGCATGCCTATCGGGAGGTCGCGGAAGGCCGCATCGTCTTTCGGGCGCGCGTCAAGGCAAACATGCTTCGGGTGCTGATCGTGGATGCCGGCGTCGAACTGCCGGGATCAACGCTGCCGGAGGGCAAACCCGCCAATCTCGACACCGGGCTTAGCGACCTCCCCGAGGGCGGTTTCGGTTGGTTCATGATCCGCACGCTTGCCCGTGACATCCGCTACAGGCGTTTTCGGGGTCGCAACCATTTGCGCTTGATGTTCGACCTCATTCCAAAAGTCCGTTGAGCGAGTGCAAATCCATCATCGCCCCAAAATGGCCCAATTACCTCCCAATCACTGACCAAATGAAAGAGCAAAACGTAAGGGTAGCTGCAAATAGCTTCCCTTGGTGCCATGTGTCATAGCCCCCACCCAGTACGTGGCACCAAGGAATTTGCAGGCTGCGCCGTTCCCCATATTGGCATTCTGCAGATCGCCGCTTAGTCTCGCGCGACAATTGGGAGAGACATGATGCGCGATTTTCAGGTTCCGGGCCGCTCGGCGGTGCTTTGCACGAACGGCATGTGTGCCACCTCGCATCCGCTTGCGGCTCAGGCGGCGGTGGATATCCTCAAACGCGGGGGCAATGCGATGGACGCCGCCATTGCGGGCGCGGTGTTGCTCGGAATTTGTGAACCCCAGATGACGGGAATCGGCGGCGATTGCTTTGTCCTCTATTCCCCTGCCGGCAGCGATGACATCCACGCGATGAACGGTTCGGGCAAGGCACCGGCCGCCGCCGACGCAAACCGGCTGCGCAGCAACGGGCTGAGCGCCATCGAACAGGGCAGCCCGGACGCCGTCACCGTACCCGGCGCGATGGACGCGTTCTGCCACCTCTCCGAAACGGTCGGCGTTCTGGGGCTGGATGCTCTCCTGCAGCCAGCCATCCACTACGCGGATAACGGCGTGCCGGTTGCCCCCCGCGTAGCTTTTGACTGGAAAAATGACGCTCCGGTCCTGAATGCCCGCGGGCGCGAGTATTATCTGGTCAACGGCGAGGTTCCCAATCCCGGCCAGATTTTCCGCGCGCCGGGACAGGCCGAAGTGTTGCGCCGCGTCGCCAGGGACGGACGCGATGCCTTTTATACCGGTGAGATCGCCGAAGACATGGTCGACTCGCTCGCCGCGTTGGGCGGCGTGCACAGCCTTGAGGATTTTGCCGCGACCGCCTGCGAGGCGACGACACCGGTAAGCGGCAACTATGGCGGCGTCGAACTGGTCGAGCACCCGCCCAACGGCCAGGGCGCCACCGCGATCCTGATGCTGAACATCCTGTCGCATTTCGACATAGCGTCGATGGACCCGCTGGGTGCCGAACGCGCGCATATCGAAGCCGAAGCCGCCAAACTGGCCTATGATACCCGCAACCGCTTTATCGCGGACACACGCCACACGGACCGGCTCGATCACATGCTCGCCCCGGAAACGGCCGCCGCGCTGGCGGCGCTCATCCGCCGCGATACGGCCATGCCCGCCGCGGCGCCGCTGAGCGAAGCGGTACACAAGGACACCATCTATATCACCGTGGTCGACAAGGACCGGATGGCGGTGTCACTGATCTATTCGATCTTTCACGGCTTTGGCTCGGGGATTGCTACAGACAAGTTCGGCATCCTGCTGCAGAATCGTGGTCAGGGCTTCACGCTCGAATCCGGCCACCCGAACGAACTGGGCGGGGGCAAGCGACCCATGCACACGATCATTCCCGGAATGCTGCGCGAAAATGGACGCGTGACGATGCCGTTTGGCGTGATGGGCGGGGCCTATCAGCCCAATGGGCACGCGCGCCTGATCAGCAACCTGCGTGATTTCGGCATGGAAATGCAGCAGGCGCTCGACGCACCGCGCAGTTTCTCGGACGCTGGCGACATGAAGGTCGAACGCGGATACAGCGACGCCGTGCGCCAGGAGCTTGCCGATATGGGTCATGCCGTCTCGATCCCTGAAACCGCAATTGGCGGCGCGCAGGCCATACGGCTTGCCGACGACGGCCTGCTCGTGGGCGCGAGCGACCCGCGCAAGGACGGTTGCGCGCTCGGCTACTGAGCCACCGTCGACGGACCGGGGTCAGTTCAGCTGAAAGTGCAGCGGATAGGCCCCGTCCTGAAACGGGCCGAACATGTCGGGGATGTCGGGGTGATCGACCGGCTCTCCGGAATAATCCGCGACCAGATTCTGTTCGGACACATAGGCCACGTAATAGGATTGGTCGTTTTCCGCCAACAGGTGGTAAAACGGCTGATCACGCACGGGGCGACTGTCTTCGGGGATGGCCTGATACCATTCCTCGGTGTTGGCGAACTCGGGATCGACGTCGAACACGACACCGCGAAACGGGTGTTTCTTGTGACGGACAACCTGACCGAGATTGTATTTTGCGCGCGTACTCAGCATAGCAATGGTGCCCCTACCTACCTTAATTAACCTTTTCAAGTCGCGTTTGTCCAATATACGCGTTCAAAATCAAAGAAACAGTCTGTGAGCACCCTATTGACAGTCGCTCTCTTGCAGCAGGTCGGCAGATGTGACGCCAGCGCGAGACGGACCGTCGAAATCTCCGCCGATCGCGCCGAATTGTGATTCCATAGGAGGCGGTTTTCCGATAGGATTTGTTCAAAAAAGGCACGAGGCAGATGAGCAGAACTCTTCGCGCGATGATGCTGTTGCTGATTCTGGCATCCTGCGGCGGCGGTCACAAAACCCCGCCACAGAACATGGATGACGCATGCAGCATCGCGAAACAGCGCCCGAAATACGTCAAGGCATTCCAGGCCACCGAGCGCCGCTGGGGTGTTCCCGTGCATGTGCAGATGGCAACCATCTATCAGGAGAGCCGGTTTCGCGGCAACGCCCGGACTCCGTACAATTATGTGCTGGGTGTGATACCGATGGGGCGCCAGAGCAGTGCCTATGGCTACAGCCAGGCTCTGGACGGGACATGGGACGACTACCGCAAACAGACAGGACGCCGCAGCGCCAAGCGTGACCGGATACGTGACGCGACCGACTTCATGGGCTGGTACATGAACCAGAGCCGCGAGAAGAACGGTATCGCCCTGACCGATGCGAGAAACCAGTATCTGGCCTATCACGAGGGGCAGCAAGGATTTGCGCGCGCCACCTACAGGAACAAGACCTGGCTCATGCGCGTTGCCAACCAGGTTCAGGACCGCTCGAACATCTATGCGGCACAGCTCGCGAACTGCAAATCCTTCCGCTGAACCCGCCGGTACGCGGCCTTGGTCCTTAGGCGTGTCAACCCCGCCCAGCGTCTCGCAATCAGCGCCAAGACGCCAGGTGATTCCGGGATGTCGCGAAATGCGTCAGCGGTTCGACCCGCGGCGATTTCCGCCTTGTGAGCTGAAGAGCGAACTTCCCAGTGTCTCTCCCTTGGTCAACTCGCCCAGCACGACGGTGGTCTGGCCTCCGGAATTGTCGTGAATGACCCAGCTCCGCAGTTCCATCGGATCGCCCGAAAACTTCAGATCGATGCGGCCGTAATCGGGGTTCTTGGGATCCTGCGCGGTGACGACGGTCGCGGTGCCGTCGAAACTGTGTCCGACGACCATGTTCGCCTGACCCAGGTTCACCCGTCGATCAAGGATGATCGACAATGGCGTGCGCTTGAGAGGATAGCTTTCAGGGGGCTGGTTCGACTTGGGATCGTGGATCACCACCGCCCCGGCCCCGGCCACAACCGTTGCGCCATTGGGCGGATCATACTCAAAACGCATCCGTCCGGGCCGGTGCAGGTATAGTTGCCCGGTCGATTGGCTTCCATCGTCATTATATTGTGTAAACGGAGCCGAAACCGTGGTCAGACCGTTGAGGTAGGTCGAGATCGTGGACAGAGGAACCTTGCCCTCTGCGAGGGCAGACGTTGCCGATAGCGCCAGGACGAACCCGGCCAGGAGCTTTGCCAAATTGTTCATACTGTCCAGATAGCCCCGCCTGCGACTCGATTCATCCCCCGTTCTCTCACATCGGCGTGTTTCAGCGCGCAGATGATCGATCAGCCGAAGTCGTGATAACTGTCGAGATAGGTCCTCACGTCCTGGATTGGCGTGTTTCTGAACACGATGTCAAAGTCGACATCTGCGCCATCATCGATTCTGAGCAGTGTATTTTTCCCTTCCACGCGGGTCCTCAGCGTGAAATCCTCACGAGACAGGTCTGCCTCCGCGAAATCCAGAGTGTCGGAATAATAGACGAAATCGCGGATCTTGTCGGTGCCGCCGATTCTGCCGGGATGAAAGAGGAAAACATCGGCATCGCCGCCGCCGGTCAGGATATCGGTACCTTTGCCGCCCTCGAGTGTATCCCGGCCAAAGCCGCCGCGCAGCCGGTCATGTCCGGCACCGCCGCGCATGAGGTCGTTGCCGTCACCGCCCAGCAGTACATCGTTGCCCGCGCCGCCATAGAGCTTGTGAACACCCGGATCGGAATAGTGCCGGTCGTCCTGAACACCGCCGATCAGAAGATCATCGCCGCGCATGCCAAACAACCAGTCGGCGCCCTCCATACCCCGCAGGACATCGTCACCGTTGCCGCCATAGATCCTGTCGTCGCCATCCCGGCCGACGATGATGTCATCCCCGTTCCGGCCCGACAGGACGTTGTTCCCCTCGACCCCCATGATCTCGTCATCGCGATTGGAGCCTCTGACCTTGAACACCTCGCCTTCGAACCCGAATGTCCAACCGGTGAGGTCCGCGGGTTCACCATAGATCTGCCTGAGAGCCTGCACATCGATGGGTCCGAGCTTGTCGGTCGGGGTCGACGCGAAATTGTAGGACATGACGGTCTGGCTGAAATTGTCGAGATGCGACGCCAGCCTGAGATCGCCACCATGGGTATGGGACAGCCCGACCGAATGGCCGACCTCGTGCAACAGGATGCCAAAGTTGTTCCCCGACAGCTTGTCACCGCGGGTGACGTCGATCACGTAATCTCCGCTGGAAGAGGTATAATCCGTCACATAAGGGTAATACGCCCAGCCGCCATAGGCCGATCCCGTGACCGCATGGGCATTGATCATCGCCTCGCCCGTCGTTTCCACGAAGGTGATGCCGGAGACCGCCTCGAACTTTGACAGCGCGGCACGGACGGCGTCCTGTTGCGCGCTGGACATGGGATGAACCGCCGTCGCCGAATAGGGCAGGCTGGCCACCGATGGCAGATCTTCGGAATCATAGAAACTGTAGGTTACAAAGACCGGAAACCCAAGGTCCTCGGTCGCGTTCCAGCGGCGTTCTTCGGCGTCAAGATATGCAAGAATTGCAGTATAGTCGGAAACTACCGGCATTGTTCAAACCCTCACAATAACCACTAAACAATACCTGACACATAACGCCGAACCCCGTGACTTTCCAGACCCCGCCCCTCAAGATTGTTCGGGAACGAGGATCTCGCGTTTACCAACGTGATTGGCCGGCGACACAAGCCCCTCTTCCTCCATCTGCTCTACAAGGCGGGCCGCCTTGTTGTAACCGATCGCCAGTTTGCGCTGGATATAGCTGGTCGAGCATTTGCGGTCCTGTATCACCACCTGCACTGCCTTGTCATACAGCGCGTCCTCGCCATTGGTGTTGCCCCCAAGACCCAGAACCGCGTCGATATTGCTCTCTTTCTCTTCGTCCGGCCCTTCGACCACGCCGCTCATATAGCTGGGCGGACCAAAGGATTTGAGATGGTTGACAACCTCTTCCACCTCTTCATCGGAAACGAACGGCCCGTGACAACGGGTGATCTTGGCACCCCCGGCCATATAAAGCATGTCGCCCATGCCAAGCAGCTGCTCCGCCCCCATCTCGCCAAGGATCGTGCGGCTGTCGATCTTTGACGTGACCTGAAAGGAGATGCGCGTCGGAAAGTTCGCCTTGATCGTGCCGGTGATCACGTCCACCGAGGGACGTTGCGTTGCCATGATCAGGTGAATGCCCGAGGCCCGCGCCATCTGTGCCAGGCGCTGGATGCAGGCTTCGATCTCCTTGCCCGCGACCATCATCAAATCCGCCATCTCGTCGACGATCACGACGATGAACGGCATCGCCTCGGGCGCGAACTCTTCGGTCTCGAATACCGGATCGCCGGTTTCGTCGTCAAAGCCCGTCTGGACCGTGCGGCTGAACATTTCGCCCTTGGACAGCGCGTCGCGGACCCGGCCATTATAGCCCTCGATGTTGCGAACGCCCATCTTCGACATCTTGCGATAGCGGTCCTCCATCTCGCCCACCACCCATTTGAGCGCCACAACCGCCTTTTTCGGATCGGTCACAACCGGCGACAACAGGTGCGGAATACCGTCATAGACCGACAGTTCCAGCATCTTCGGGTCGATCATGATCAGGCGGCACTCTTCCGGTGTCAGCTTGTACAACAGGCTCAGGATCATGGTGTTGATCGCGACGGATTTGCCCGAACCGGTTGTCCCCGCGATCAACAGGTGGGGCATCTTGGCAAGGTTTGCGACCACCGGGTCGCCGCCGATATCCTTGCCCAGAGCCAGCGGAAGGCGCATGTTGCTGTCGCCAAAGTCGCGCGCGGCGAGAACCTCGCGAAGGACACACATCTCGCGATTTTCGTTGGGCAGTTCGATCCCGATCACCGAGCGCCCCGGAACGGTGCTGACCCGCGCGGACAGCGCCATCATCGAGCGCGCGATATCGTCGGAGAGGCCAATCACCCGGCTCGCCTTGAGACCCGGCGCAGGCTCGAGCTCATACATCGTCACCACCGGACCGGGGCGCACGCTGACGATCTCGCCTTTGACGCCGTAATCGTCCAGTACGTTTTCCAGCATCCGCGCGTTTTCCTCGAGCGCCTCGTCGCTCAGGTGATGACGCTTGATCGTGGACGGATCACTCAGCAGGTTGAGCGGCGGTATTTCAAATTCCGCGCCCTTTTCCTCAAAGGCCAGCGCGGGCTGGGCTTCGGCCTGCGCCCGGCGCGACGGCGCGGGGGCCTTGCGCAATGGATTCAGGACGACCTTGCGGGGTTCGGCGACCGGTATCGTCGGAAGTTCGGGTTCCGGCGGCGCCGCCAGTGGCAGGATTTCCTCCGGCTCATCGGCTTCGATCACCGCGTCCTCGGGCTCAAGCATCGCCGGATCGATCATCCCCGGTTCGCGCCGGGACATGTCCCGCGCGGCAGGCGCGCGCAGCATGGGTTCGGGCGGCAATTCCGCCTGAGCAGCCGTCAGCGGCGGCTCGGCGCGCAAACCGGTCGAGCGCGACGTATCCAGCAGCAGCGGATCCGGGCCACGCCCCCGCCCCTTGGTCAACGGACGCGTCGGATCGGGTTTAGGCTCTCCGGGGCGCAGCCGCGAGCGGACGGCATCAGCGATCTTGGCGCGGATACGGTCGTCGCCGGGCATATCGCCATAGACATCCACTTCCTCCGGGGCCTCGACCAGTTCGGATTGCGGCATCGGATCGGCCCGGCGGATCAGCGACGGCATGCGCGACAGGAAGCCGCCTCGCTCTTCCGGCGCTTCGTCATCGTCATAATCATCCACCATATCGAGTTCCGGATCATCGGCGACCCGGCGGATGGTAAAGGCATCGTCGTCATCATAGTCGGCATCCGCGCGCGCGATCCGGCGCTCTGCAAACTGCGCGGCCCGTTCCCGCGCCGCACCGGCAGCGGATACCGCACCACGCCCAAGCGCCGAGCGCAGCCAGCTATAGCCCATGATCAGCCCATAGAGCGACAGGCGCAGGCCCCGTCCCAACTCGGCGCGGGTGAACCCGAACACATAGGCCGCCAGTGACACCATGCAGATTGCCGTAAGGAAAGACATCAGCTTGAGCGCCAGATGCGATCCGATGGGCAGCAAGGTCAGCAGCAGCCCCATCACCGTATCGCCGAACAATCCGCCCAGCCCGAAGCTGTGGGTTGCCCGCCATTCCGCTCCCGGTACCAGCGTCGCGGCGTAGATCGAGGCCAGCGCAATCGCAATCGGCGCAAAGATCACACGGCTGACGGCCCGTTCCTCGCCCGAATGAAAGGCGAAGCGCACGCCCCAGACCAGGCAAACCAGCGCAATTCCCCAGCTTCCCCAGCCGACGATCATGAACAGGGGCGCCGCGATCGAGGCGCCGAAGGATCCGAGCCAGTTCTGAACCGGCGCGTCGGTCGACACCATCCAGTTGGGGTCGTCCGGCGTGTAAGAGGCAATCATCGCCGCAGCCGCGAGACCCAGACAGATCAGCACAATCCCCAGCAATTCCTTGCCGCGTTTTTCGATTGCTGCCTGCATGTTGCTGTCCAGCAAAGGATCCCGACTGCGTGTGTGATATGCCATAACTACCCTCGATCTACCTGTACAAGCAGTCGCGCAACTTGATCAGCCCGCCCTGCGTGTCGTCTTTTGGGGCCACCATCGCGACCCGGATGTAACCTTCACCGGGATTGTCCCCGGGTTTTCCCTGCGCAAGATACGCCCCTGGAAGCACGCGCACCCCGGTCTCCTTCCAGAGCTTCAGCGCCGCAGCTTCGCCATTCTCGACAGGCAACCAGAGGAAAAACCCTGCCTCGGGCGGCGCGTAGCCCTGAACGCCACCAAGGACGTCATCGGCAACCGCGAACTTCTCCTGATAAAGCGCCCGGTTTTCGACCACATGCGCCTCGTCCGCCCAGGCGGCAGCGGCGGCGGCTTGCAACGGACCGGGCAGCGGCGCCCCCGCATAGCTGCGCAGCAGCTTGATCTGTGCGATGCTCTCGGGGCCGCCCGCCACGAAACCCGAACGAAGGCCGGGCAGGTTGGACCGTTTGGACAGGGAATGGAAGATCGTAACCCGCTCGGGGTCCGCGCCCATTTCATGCGCGACCTGCAAGGCGCCGGACGGCGGCGTATCACGGTAGATCTCGGAGTAACATTCATCCGCAAAAATACGGAAGTCGTACTGCTCGGCGAGCGATATGAGGTTCGCCCAATAATCCCGGCTGGCAACCGCGCCCTGCGGGTTGGCCGGCGAACAGACATAGACGATGGCCGTTCGGTTCAACACGTCGGGGCCGACCGCGGCATAATCCGGCAAATGTCCGGTCGCTGCGGTCGCCGGCACGAAAACGGGGTCCGCCCCGACCGAAATCGCCGCGACCATGTAGACCTGATAGAACGGGTTCGGCGTCAGGATCGCCGGCTTCTGGCCGTTTTTGCGCTCGGGGCAAAGTGCCATCGCCGCGTTGTAAAGCCCTTCCCGGGTGCCGTTCAGGGCCATCACCTGCCGGTCGGCTGCGATCGTCACACCATAGCGGCGGGTGATCCAGTCGGCGATCGCACCCCGCAGCGCCTCATCCCCGTCATTCGCGGGATAAGAGTTAAAACCGGCGGCATTCTCGACGATGACATCCGTAACCCATTGCGGAAACGGGTGTTTCGGCTCCCCTATCGTCATGTGAACGACGTCGCCACCGGGCGCATGAACGTCCAGTAACGCGCGCAGACGCGGAAATGCATATTCCGGTAGGTTCGAAAACCGCTCGGGAAAATTCATGTTGTTGCCTCAGGTCGGGATCATTGGCGTCCCGTTGGGCAACAGATTACAGACGCGGCGCCGTTCCGTCCAGACAAAGGGTACCCGGAAACCGGATTTGTGGCTTTCAGGCCAACGCCGCCTCGGCCGCCGCACCCAGCCGCAAGAGCGCCTCTTCTCCGTTCGGCGCACCCATCAGCGAAATGCCGCAGCTTGGCGTCGCGGTCGGCAGGGTCAGCGCACAGAGCCCCATCAGATTTCCGATCCGCGTGTTGCGCAGGCTCAGCAGGTTCTCGGTAACGTAATATTCGGCGTCAGACAGCAGACGGTCCAGATTTGGCGGCAGGATCGGCGCTGTCGGGCAAAGAATGGCATCATAGCCCGCGGTCCGCGCATGCCACGCGGCGCGTGCTTCACGCAGCCTGGCCCATGCGGCAACATAATCCGGACCCGAAAAATTCGCGCCGGCCCTGAACCGGTCGCGGATTTGATCATACATCAGATCCGGATTTGCCTCGATCACATCCCGCCAGAGCCCATAGGCTTCAGCGGTATAAAGCACACCGCTCAGCCCCATGGCGTCGGTGAGTTCGGGCACGCAAACCGGCTCGACCTCGGCGCCCGCCCGGCTCAGGCGGTTGACGGCATCGTCATAGGCGGCACGGGGCGCATCGCGCAGATCATCCAGCGCCACGGTCTGAAGCAGGCCAAACCGCCGCCCGGCGAGCGACGCGCCCCGCAGATCCGCCGCCGGCCCCGCTTCCAAAGCCGCAAGCATCAGCGCCGCATCCTCGACCGTGCGGCAGAGCGGGCCGACCGTGTCGAACTCGAGACACAAGGGCACAACCCCCGACAGGCTGACGCGTCCCGACGTGGTTTTCAGCCCCACGAGGTCATTCCACGCAGCAGGAATCCGCACCGAGCCGCCGGTATCAGAGCCGATGCCGATTGCCGACAGGCCAAACGCGACCGACGCCCCGGCACCCGAGGACGAGCCGCCCGGAACCGCGTCGTCGTCATTTACGCAAGGCGGCGTCGCCGTCACCGGGTTGTAACCGAGACCGGAAAAGGCCAGTTCGCTCATGTGGGTCTTGCCCAGACAGACCGTTCCCATCGCGGTGGCGTTGCGCAGCACGTCGCAATCGGCCGTCGGCACCCGGTCTTTCAACAGCGCAGAGCCCGACTCGGTCGCCGTGCCGGCACTGTCAAACAGGTCTTTCCAGCTGATCGGCACCCCGTCCAGCGGCGACAGGCGACGTCCGGCCTCGGCCCGGTCCCGCGCCGCGCGGGCCTCGGACAAGGCGCGATCACGCGTCACACGCGCGAAAATCCGGTCGCGCAGCGGATGCGCATCGATGGCATCGAGGTAGGTCTGCGCCAGCATCACGGGATCGACGTCGCCTGCGGCAATGCCACGCCCCAAATCGCCCGCACTTTGTGTCAACCAGTCCTGCATGTCGCGCTCTCCAAGATTGCCCCGGCGACCCTAGCGACAGCACCGCGCATGGACAATCCCGTTCGCAAGGTCATATTGCGCATCATGGATATGGACACCGATATCATCATCGTGGGCGGCGGTCTGAACGGGCCGGCGCTGGCGCTGGCGCTGGCGCGCACCGGCCAGACCGTCACGATCATCGACGCCTTGCCGGCCGAAATCCGGACGGATGCGGAATTTGACGGGCGCAGCTATGCGCTGGCACTGACCTCGCAACGTCTGTTGCAGGGGATAGATATCTGGGACCGGGTCGCCGCAGACGCCCAGCCGATGCTGGAAATCAAGGTCACGGATGGCCATGCGGGGCATGGTCCTTCGCCGTTCTTCATGCATTTCGACCATGCCGAGATCGAAGAAGGCCCGATGGGCTACATGGTCGAAGACCGCCATCTGCGCGCGGCGTTTCAGGCGGCGATGGATGCGACGCCGGAGATCACGCAGATCAACGGCCGCCGCGCGGTGGCACAGGAAGCCGATATCGCACGCGTGTCGGTCACGCTTGACGATGGCCGCCGGGTCTGCGGGCGGGTTCTGGTCGGGTCGGATGGCCGCAACAGCGGCACCGCCGCACGGGCCGGGATCAGGCGCACCGGCTGGGAGTACGGGCAGACCGCGCTGGTCTGCGCGATTGCCCATGAAAAGCCCCATAATGGCATCGCCCACCAGTTTTTCATGCCGCCCGGACCGCTGGCCATCCTGCCGCTCACCGGGAACCGCTGTTCGATTGTCTGGAGCGAAAGCACGGATCAGGCACGACGGATCAACGCCCTGGATGACGAGGGCTATCTCGCGGCGCTTCGGCCGCGCTTTGGCGACTTTCTCGGTGAGATTTCGCTGGCCGGCGGGCGCTTTACCTATCCGCTGAACCTGACCCTCGCAAACCGTTTCGTCGATGCGCGCCTTGCCCTGATCGGGGATGCCGCGCATGGGGTGCACCCCATCGCCGGACAGGGCCTGAATGCGGGTCTGCGCGATGTGGGGGCGCTGGCCGAGACGCTGACGCTGGCGGCACGGCGCGGCGAAGATATCGGTGCGTCGACGGTTCTTGAACGATACCAGCAGTGGCGGCGATTTGATGCCACGACGCTCGCACTTGCGACCGACGCGTTCAATCGGCTGTTCTCGAACGACAATGCCCTGCTGCGGGTTGGCCGAGATCTTGGCATGGGGCTGGTCAACGCAGTGCCCGGTCTGCGGCGCGGCCTTATCCGCGAGGCGGCGGGCCTGACCGGCGACCTGCCCCGACTCATGCAGGGCAAACCGATCTGATCTAGTTTCCGGTCAGGATGCCCTGCGTGCAAACAGCCCCGATTGCCGGAACGCATCGCGCAATTGACGTTCAGTGACGTCGTCCCCGATACCGTAAGCGCCCGCTCGCGCCATTAATATCGCGCGCAGCGACTTTTCACGCGCTTTCAGGCGCGCAAGCTCTGCACGAATGTCATCCAGTTCTTTCACAGGTTGGTAAGTCATCGTCATCTGGCGTCCCCTATGCTGCGCGGACAGCCTAGCCAGAGGAGTTCTAAGACCCGGTTAAGGCCGCCGATCAGTCCAGCGTGCGCGCCTCGTCAACCAACATGATCGGAATGCCGTTGCGGATCGGAAAGGCGAGCCCGGCGGATTTCGATATCAACTCCTGCTTTTCCGCGTCATAACGCAGGGTCGTCTGGGTCTGCGGGCAAGTCAACGCTTCGAGCATGCGTCGGTCAAACCCGGTTTCAGTATCTGTCATTGCAACGGTTCCTCATGTTCGCCGCCGCCGCGCAGGGCATATTCGATCAATGTGATCAAAGTTTCACGACGGGTTTCCAGGCTCGGCGCCTCAAGCAGCGCCTGCTTTTCTTCCGGCGAAAAATTCAGCAACATCGATAACGAGTTGATCAGCAACTCATCGTCGGCCTCCTTGATCGTATCCCAATCGGTCGACAGCTGTTGCGTCGAAAAATACCGGTCGAGCAGACCGAGAAACCGGCCGCGATCGAACCCGCCATCCGTCTCGGTCGGTCCGAGATCACGATCGAACCCTTCCCAGTCAATCTCGAACCGGCGATAGGGACAGAAGCTGTCACTCTCGTGCCGGGTTCGAAAACGCGAAATTCCGGTTAGCGTGATCATGTACCGACCATCCTCCGTTTCCGAGAACTGGGTCACCCTCCCGGCGCAACCGATGCGATGCACCGCGTTTTCCGATCCGGGGAACGGGTTGGGCTGCACCATGCCGATCAGGCGCTGCGGTGTTTTCAGAGTATCCTCGAGCATTTGCAGATAGCGCGGCTCGAAAATATGCAGGGGCAGCCGCGACCGGGGCAACAAAAGCGCCCCGGGAAGCGGGAACACGGCGATGGTGTCCGGCAGATCTGCGGATTTCAACATGCAGATGAGTGTAGCCTTGTTGCGGCTTTAGGCAAATATCATCGAGCTGAGTTTGCGCCGTCCGTTCAGAACCACCGGATCGTTGGGCTTGAGCGCATCGAAAATGGTAAAGAGCTGCGCCTTGGCGGCCCCGTCGTTCCACTCGCGATCCTTGCGGAAAATCTCGAGCAGCAAATCGACGGCCTGCTGAACATCACCGCTGGCGTGAAGCGCGAGCGCGAGATCAAAACGGGCCTGCAAATTCTCGGGATCGGCCTCCACCGCGGCGGTCAGATCCGAGATCGGACCCGCATCCGCCGCCTGCCGCGCCAGTTCTATCTGGGCGTGGGCGGCCTCAAGCTCGGCGCTGCTGGAGATTTCGGCGGGCGCACCGTTCAGGATCGCCTCGGCCTGGTCGATATCGCCCATCGCGATATGCGCACGCACCATCCCGCCATAAGCGCCCGCATTGTTCGGGTCTTCGGCGAGGATGGCGGCAAATGTCTGGGCCGCGTCAACCGCGGCACCATCGGCGAGCATTTCCTCGGCGGCCTCGACCGCCGCGCTCAGCGTCTCGCCCGGTGACTCGCCGCCGCCCGCCGACACCACCCGGTCGACGAAAGCCTTGATCTCGGACTCGGGCTGCGCGCCCTGAAAGCCGTCGATCGGCTGACCTTTGAAGAACGCGTATACTGTCGGGATCGACTGAATCTGCAACTGGCCCGCGATCATCTGGGCTTCGTCGACATTTACCTTGACCATCCTGACCGCACCCTTGGCCGCGATCACCGCCTTTTCCAGCATCGGCCCAAGCGTCTTGCACGGGCCGCACCACGGCGCCCAGAAATCGACGATAACAGGGATGGTTTGCGATGTTTCGACCACATCCGCCATAAAGCTGGCCTCGGTGGTGTCCTTGATCAGGTCCGCTGGCGCCTCGGCGCCGGTCGATAGTTCGAGCATGTCGTAATCTCCTTGGAGCTTGGCCCCTATATGAAATCTGCTGCCCCGGAAACCAAGGGGACAGTTGTAAAATGTCACATAGCTAAAGGTCGAACCTGGCAAAGACCGGCGCGTGATCGCTTGGCTTTTCCCAACCGCGCGCGTCGCGCAGGATGCGGCTTGAGTGTCCTGCCGATGAAATGTCCGGCGTCGCCCACACATGGTCGAGACGTCGTCCCTTGTCTGCCGCGGACCAGTCACGCGCGCGGTATGACCACCAGCTATACAATTGCCCGTCCGGGATGTCCTGACGCGTGATATCCACCCATCCGCCCGCGTCCTGCGTCTGCGCCAGATGTTCGACTTCGATCGGCGTGTGGCTGACCACCTTCAGCAACTTTTTGTGGCTCCAGACGTCATCCTCGCGCGGCGCGATATTCAGATCGCCGACGAGAATGGATTTCGCCGGCTTTTCCGAATGGAACCAGTCGCGCATTTCGGTCAGGTAGTCGAGTTTCTGGCCGAATTTCTCGTTCTGTTCGCGATCCGGCACATCGCCACCCGCCGGCACATAGAAGTTGTGGATCGTCACGCCGTTTTCCAACTGTGCGGCAATGTGGCGCGCATGGCCAAGACCGGCAAAATCCCTGTCTCCGACCTCGCGCAGCGGCAGGCGAGAGAGGATCGCGACGCCGTTATACCCCTTTTGCCCGCGCGCAATCATGTGAGTGTACCCGAGTGCGGCGAACCCCTCGGTCGGGATCTTGTCCACCGGCGATTTGCATTCCTGCAGACACAGCACATCCGGCGCCTCTTCCTGCAACAGCCTGAGCACGATGGGTTCGCGCAGCCGAACCGAGTTGATGTTCCATGTGGCCAGCGAAAAGCTCATGTGCGTGATCCGATCCTCGTAGATTTGCGCAAATCTATGCGCGGTGACCGGTGGAGGCCAGCGCGAATTGCACAGCCCGCTGCAACGCGACGCCACGTGGGGCGCGCCTTCGCACAAAAAAAGGCCGGGTGCGAAACCCGGCCCAGTCCAACAGGGAGGTTGCATGTCATTACCCGGACATACACGGGATGCTCTGACCATGGCGGCACAGAAGCGTGGTGTCTGTGAACCGCAACAATCATTTCAACTATAGCGTGTAGCACTGAATATGTAAATATTTCATGTCACGCAACAAGCCGATACCCGCCTGATTCCGTTACAAGCAGACGTGCGTTCGACGGATCCGGCTCGATCTTCTGGCGCAGACGATAGATGTGGGTCTCGAGCGTGTGGGTCGTGACGCCCGCGTTATAGCCCCAGACCTCGTGCAGCAGGACCTCACGCGCGACCACGCCATCGGTCGAGCGGTAAAGAAACTTGAGAATGCTGGTTTCCTTTTCGGTCAACCGGATCTTGCGATCGTCCTCGGTGATCAGCATCTTCATCGACGGCTTGAAGGTATAGGGCCCAAGCTGGAATACCGCGTCTTCCGATTGTTCGTGCTGACGCAGCTGCGCCCGGATCCGCGCCAGCAGGACCGGAAACTTGAACGGCTTGCTGACATAATCGTTGGCGCCCGCATCCAGGCCCAGGATCGTATCCGCATCGCTGTCGTGCCCGGTCAGCATCAGGATCGGCGATTTGACACCCTGCTTGCGCATGAGGCGACACAATTCGCGCCCGTCGGTATCTGGCAGGCCGACATCGAGGATGATCAGATCATAGAGGGCCTCCTTGCTGCGCTCCATCGCACCCTGGCCGTCGCCGGCTTCGAACACGTCGAAATCCTCGGTGAGGAGCAACTGTTCGCTCAGCGCCTCACGCAGATCGTCATCATCATCCACCAGAAGGATCTTCTTGAGTTGTGGCATCGCGCAGTTCTCCTGTCTGACATTGGTCGGTGGCCCTGCATCCGCACCCGCGAACGCTCCGCAAGCTGCGGTTCCTTATCGCGGCGGCAGAGTGCCGGGCCTGACGTCCGTTTCCGATCACAGATGTGTGCAGTAGCGTGAGGCGGCAAGGATTGCTGCAATTTTTCACGGTGACGTGTCCCGTATCGCGGAAATGTTTCACAATCCCACAGTCCACGGTGAACGCGCCGGCGTCGTCGCGGTCCGGTCCGGCAGACATCGCGAAAAAGAACGGGCCCCGGAAATGCTCCGGGGCCCGCAGGTGCTTTCATGTCAATGAACGACGACATCATCCGGTCTCGGACGATCGGACGTCCCCAACCGTTCGCCGATGATCAGCCCATCAGGACCGGCCGTCACCGGAACCGTGTCGCCATCGCGTATGTCCCCGGCAAGCAGGGCCTCGGCCAGCGGGTTCTGCAAGGCCCGTTGGATCACCCGCTTGAGCGGGCGCGCGCCGAACACCGGGTCATACCCCTCGTCCGCCAGCCACTTGCGTGCCGACTCGTCCAGTTTCAGGTCGATCTTGCGACCGGCCAGACGCTTTTCGAGCCGTGCCAGCTGGATATCGACAATGCCATCCATGTTCGCGCGGTTCAGGCGGTCAAAGATGATCGTCTCATCCAGACGGTTCAGGAACTCGGGCCGGAAATGCGCCCGCACCGCGTCCATCACGTCACGCTTGGCCTCGGATGCATCGGCATGTTCGGGCAACTGGCTCAGCGCCTGCGCTCCGAGGTTCGAGGTCAGGATGATCAGCGTCTGCTTGAAATCGACCGTCCGACCCTGCCCATCGGTCAGCACACCGTCGTCCAGCACCTGCAACAGCACGTTGAACACATCCGGATGCGCCTTTTCGACCTCGTCGAACAGAACCACCTGATAGGGACGTCGCCGCACCGCTTCGGTGAGCACCCCGCCCTCGTCATATCCGACATAGCCCGGAGGCGCACCGATCAGGCGGGCAACGCTGTGCTTCTCCATGAACTCGGACATGTCGATACGCACCATCGCGCCGTCATCGTCGAACAGGAATTCTGCCAGCGCCTTGGTCAGTTCGGTCTTACCCACGCCGGTCGGTCCGAGGAAAAGGAAGCTGCCCAGCGGGCGGTTCTCATCCTGCAACCCGGCCCGCGCACGGCGCACCGCATTCGAAACCGCGCGCACCGCGGCATCCTGGCCGATCACCCGCTTGTGCAGGCCATCTTCCATGCGCAACAGCTTCTCGCGCTCGCCTTCCAGCATCTTGTTGACCGGAATGCCCGTCCAGCGCTCGACCACCGAAGCGATTTGCTCCGGGCGCACCTTTTCCTCGACCATAACGCCGTTGGCCTCGGATTCCTCGGCCTGTTGCAGCTTTTTCTCAAGCTCGGGAATGACGCCGTAAGACAGTTCGCCCGCCTTGGCCAGGTTGCCCTCGCGCTTGGCGATATCCAGTTCGGCACGGGCCTGATCCAGCTGCTCCTTGAGCTCGCGCGCCCCGGCCAGCTTGTCACGTTCCGCCTGCCACTGGGCGGTCAATTCGGCGGATTTCTCCTGAAGGTCGGCAAGGTCCTTTTGCAGGTTTTCCAGCCGGTCCTTGCTGGCGACGTCGTCTTCCAGCTTCAGCGCCTCTTCCTCGATCTGCAACTGCAGGATCTGGCGATCCAGCTGATCGAGTTCCTCGGGCTTGGAATCCACCTCCATACGCAACCGGCTCGCGGCTTCATCCACAAGGTCGATCGCCTTGTCGGGCAGGAATCGATCGGTGATATAGCGGTTGCTCAGCGTTGCCGCCGCCACCAGCGCGGCGTCGGAGATGTCGACCCCGTGGTGGACCTCGTATTTCTCCTTGATGCCGCGCAGAATGCTGATCGTGTCCTCGACCGTGGGTTCCTGCACCATCACGGGCTGGAACCGCCGGGCAAGTGCCGCGTCTTTCTCGACATACTTGCGATATTCGTCGAGCGTCGTCGCCCCGATGCAATGCAACTCACCCCGCGCAAGCGCCGGCTTGATCAGGTTGGCCGCATCCATCGCCCCATCGGTTTTACCGGCGCCGACCAGCGTGTGCATCTCGTCAATGAACAGGATGATCTCGCCCGCAGCCTCGGTCACTTCGGTCAGGACCGCCTTGAGCCGCTCCTCGAACTCACCGCGATATTTTGCGCCGGCAATCAGCGCACCCATGTCCAGCGCCAGGAGCTTCTTGTCTCGCAGGGATTCCGGCACATCGCCGTTGATGATGCGCAGCGCCATGCCCTCGGCAATCGCGGTCTTGCCCACGCCGGGTTCACCGATCAGCACCGGGTTGTTCTTGGTACGCCGGCTCAGAACCTGCATCGCACGACGGATTTCCTCGTCACGCCCGATGATCGGGTCGATCTTGCCCGCACGCGCCGCTTCGGTGAGATCCCGCGCATATTTCTTGAGCGCGTCATAGCCTTCTTCGGCCGTCGCGCTGTCTGCGGTACGTCCCTTGCGGATATCGTTGATCGCCTCGTTGAGCTTCTGTGCGGTCACATCGCCGGCATCCAGCGCATCCTTGGCCTTGGATTTGACCATGCACAGCGCCATCAGCAGCCGCTCGACGGGAACAAAACTGTCCCCGGCCTTGGTCGCGATCGCCTCCGCTTCGGCAAGAACCTTGCCGGTGCTGCTGTCCATGTAGATCTGTCCGGCATCGCCGCTGACCTGCGGGATCTTGGACACCGCCAGATCGACCGCTTCAACCACCCTGCCGGGATTGCCCCCGGCTCGGCTGATCAGGTTGCTGGCGAGACCCTGATCGTCATCCATCAATGCCTTCAGGATATGTTCGGGGGCGAGCCTCTGATGTCCCTCACGCAGCGCAATCGTCTGCGCGGCCTGCACGAATCCGCGTGCACGCTCGGTGAACTTGTTCAAGTCCATCTTTCTCTCCTTTTACAAGCGCCCTGAACTGGATCGCGCCCGCTTGGCGGCACGCACCCGATGGGCCTCGCATTCAATCTGGGGAATACACGGCCACGTTCAACCCCTGAGAACGGCTTTTATGTGCATGTGTAGTACAAATCGTTTCCGTTGCGTAGCTGGCCGCATGATCTGACTGTGACATTTCAAATGACCTCTGAGGATGGGTCCTGCATCGAAAGACATTTTTGACGTTTATTGCGACTTTTAATCAGTAGAGTCGTCTGTCCCTCCTGCTCATTTGGTGATCTGCCACTGGCCTTGATGATTTCAGCAAGCGGGGTTCCAATCGGCCTCGCGGCTTTCAGGGGCCAATGTCATTCCCGGAGTGTCCTCGCTCTTGGTTGACTTATACCGCATCATCACGTCATGCGCCTTGCAACTCTGGCAGGTTTCCCGATCAGGTGACCGGCTGCCGGTAATTCTCCTGTCTCGTCAACATTACCCGTATTACACGCACCGTTTTGTTTGCATGGCGACTGTTGCAAGTCGAACCGGCTTTCCAGCGAGCATCCTCGAAGTCCAGATATCGACTTTTTTCGGGATGGAGTTTTGCCATCAACGCGCGCGATGTCATGCCAACGATAAGGAGTTTCCCGAGATAAGCCGACCTTTAGGTTCGTAACCGTCCGGCGTCGGCCGCGGTCGCTGGCGCCTCTCAGATCGTAGCCTTTGGTTTGCGAGGCCGCGGGGCCCATTTTTCCCAAGTCGCTCGAAGCGTTCGATGATGCTGTCGGCCCCGGCCTGCTCGGCGCGCAGCCAAGCGTCCAATGCCTCAACCAAACCAGGGGACAAGACAACCGGTGCCTGGCCTTGAGCCGGAACGTGGCATCAAGGCCGTCAATCTGGCGTTTGATGTCGAAGATCGCGTCGATCTTCGCTACCGCCGTCAGTGCGACAGGAGATATATCGTGGGCGGACTTATCCTTGCGGACAATGCCCTTGATGTCGGCGCGCCACCCGCGAACAGGTGATCGTCACGGACATAGGTCCAGAGCCGCGCGGTCTTCGTACCGCCCCGGGCCAAGAGCGGCACCGTGGTGTCGTCGCCGTGCAGCCGCTCAGCGGCCAGGACATGGGCCCTGATCAGCGCATGGATCGGCTCCAGCGCAACGGCGCACGCGCCGACCTGGTCAGCCAGGGTGGACAGGCTGAGTTCGACGCCTTCCTTGGCGTAGCGCTCGACTTGTCTGTTCAGTGGCTGATGCTGGCCGAACTTCTCGCGGACCGTCTGGATCATCTTCCACTGCCCGGGAATGACCTCGAGCGTCTCGGTGATATCCTCGCCCATCTTCACGATGCGATCCGAGCCACAGCAGGAACAGGTCGTGGGCGCCGAAATCACCACGCGCTCGCGCGGCAATGCTCCGGGAAGGGTTTGCGGGCCGGACGACGACGCTCGAACCCCTCGACGGACGTGGTCTTCACTACCTTCTCGGCCGCGATCTCGTCTTCGGTGGCTGCGGCCTCGAGTTCCTCGAGTTGCAATTCCATTTGGTCGATCAGGCGGGCGCGGTGCTCGGAGCTGTGACCATATTGCTCGCGCCGGAGATGCTTGATCATCGCTTCCGGGGTCGAGACCACCGCGCGGGCCCGCGCCAGCTCGCGCTCGGCGGCCTCCGAGGCCGCGAGCGCGGCACGCAATCCGGCGATCCCGGAGGCGGTCTCTGACATCGCGGAGACCTATCACGCCGACATTGGAAAGCCCATGCAAACAGGACCGATCAGAGCTATTTATCCGGCCTTTGCAGGGCGTTGGGTCCAGCGCGGGTTGCACCGGTCGATGCGCTCCAGAAGGTAGCCCGACCGGGCCGCTGATATCTGCACCGCCTCACCACTTCCGCTGGTCGGCCAGATGAAGTTGTTCGCCATCGGTCTCGAACGCATGGCGACGCGATGGCCCACCCTCGAGGCGCTTCGTATAAAGCGACATGCAGACCCCGTCGTGCCAAAGCAATTTTACCAGGTCGCCCTTGCGCCCACGGAAGCAGAAAATCTCACCCGCGTGCGGATCACGTTCCAGACCCTGCTGTACCGTCAGCGCCAAGGTGTTCATCCCCAGCCGCATGTCGGTGACCCCACCAGCAATCCCGCGCACCCCCGCCAAACCTCTGACTCCACCGACGAAGGGACGAGAAGCCGTCGCCCGTTCCTCAGGACGATCTCGAGCTCGACATCAGGCGTGTTGCGTGCCGCCTCCCGTGCCGTCGCGGGCACGGTCGCAGGGGCCATGGGCGAAATCGCCAGCGGGATGAATGAAGGCGGCCGCTGGACGCCAAGTTCGCCAGCGCGATATTGGCGCCGCCATATCGTCAGCAACGAGCGCGACACACCATGCCGCCGCGCCGGAGCCGAGACCTGGCGGTGCCCCAGAAAGCTCTCCTCCACGATCGCGATCTTGTCGCCATCGCTCCAGTGACGACGGCGCGGCGCATCCGCGGCAGAGAGGACTTCAATCTCGGGTCTGAACATATGGTCGGACTTAGCACCGGCGCGGACTTCTGCCGCTGTTGGACGATCGGTCGAATTCAAGCACCAGAACATCAGCGCCGTGCTGAAGGGGCTGGGTGAGGACTGGATCCCACGCTACAAGCCAGCATTCAATTTCCAGACGGCGCTGGTCGATGCCCTGGCGCGCTGGCTAGCGCTGAACCCGGCTTGGCTCGGTCGCCATTCAAGTGTCGCAACTCGAAGTCGGCTTTTGGATTTGAGTTTCGCTGATCAGGTAATGAGTGTCCGTTGTAAAAACTCGATGAGAAGCTCATGATGCCTGTTTTCTCCCTCGCTGCCAAGAACATGACCTTCGCTTTCATAAAAATGGACTTCACCCGGCAAATGAGCTTTCTTACGGCGCTCTTCCAGTCGTCGGGTCATATCAGGTGACCACGTCCGGTCCTCCAGCCCAGCAGACAAAAAGAGCGGGCCAGGATATTGTTCAATTTCAATTGCAGTTGTTGGCAGCAGGGCATCAGAGTTTCCATTCCATGTCCATGCGCGTCTGGATGGGTCCCACGCTTGCCATCCCGGATCACCGCTGTCCCGGTAGCTTCTCGAATCAAACGCGCCACAAACGACATCTGGCGCTGCAAGGCATGCTACTGCATCCGGCAATCCATCCATTCTGTGTTGAGCCATCAGTGATGAAAGCAGCAATGCGTGCTCCGCGCCGCGAGACACGCCGTATACCGCAACTTTCCCATTGCCCGTCGTGAAATTCCGCAACGCATCCAATGCCTCTGCGGTTCGTGAGATCTCGACATCTTCAATATGACCAGCATTCCAGGCGTTACCACCTTTGGAGTAGTTATGTGGGTAGCACAGAAAGCCGTTTGCCGCGAGAATCGCCGCCGTCCGATGCGTCCAGCCCGACATTCCGCCCTCAGAACCGTGAAGCAGCATAACACTTGGAAAGGGACCCTCTCCCGCTGGCCCGTAGGTGGTGCCCCAATCGGGCAAAAGGCGGCGAATTACAGACAATTGCATTGCTAGCGTCCAATATGGTTTTGATACCCTCCTCAGTTACCAGACATCCGTCGGCGAAGCAGCTTCGGTAACTATGGGCTCAAAGCGGCCGACTTCCGCGCTCCCACGATGATATGATGGGTCGTCGGCACTGTACCGACGACGAGGTGGGCGTGGCGAATTGGAGGATTCGCCATGACCATCGAAAACCTGCCTGCGATACGCGCCTGCCGTCCAGCCTGGAACAAGGGACGAATCGTCGGCCAGAAGCGTCCGCTTCTTCCCAAGCACGTCTGGGCAATACGCGTCCGGCTTGAAATCGCAAACAACGTGCGGGACCTCGCGCTGTTCAATCTGGCAATCGACAGCAAGCTGAGAGGCTGCGATCTGGTCAAGCTGTTGGTCGCCGATGTCTTTGCTGCGGGGCAGGTGAAGGAGCGCGACTCCATCATCCAGAGCAAAACCCGAAAACCCGTCCGTTTCGAAATCACCGAGGGAACGCGAAAATCCACCGCCGCATGGCTTGACGACCCCTTGATGATCGGGTCGGAGCATCTGTGGCCGGGGCGCTTCCACGAACGGCTTCACATCTCGACCCGTCAGTATGCTCGACTGGTCCGGCATTGGGTTTCGTCAATCGGGCTGGAACCGACATCATACGGAACGCATTCGTTGCGTCGAACCAAGGTTGCCCAGATCTATCGCAAAACTGGTGACCTGCCCCCCGCAAAATCCCTCACCTTAATGTAGAGTCTGCGCCAACTCTGAAGGAGCAGACACATGCGAAAGAGCCGTTTCACCGAGGCGCAGATTATCGGGATGATCAAAGA
>JAUIIJ010000035.1 GCA_030431825.1 Alphaproteobacteria bacterium | reverse complement strand
AGTGCCGAGATCCGTGAGGCAATGCAGGAGATCGCTGGCAAGCGGCGTCGGTTCGGCTATCGCCGGATCGGCGTGCTTCTGGAACGCAAGGGCATGAGCATGAATCACAAGAAGCTCTATCGCATCTCGCCGACTTCATGGCGGCCTACAATTTCGCGAGCCGCCTAAAGACCCTCAGCGGCCTCACACCCTACGAATACATCTGCAAGATATGGACTTCAGAGCCAGACAGATTCATCATCAATCCGATCCACCAGATGCCGGGACTGAACACCTAGTAGACCGGTATACCTATCATTCTGATCCACGAAAGTTCAACGACTCTCTTGGCTTCGCTCAACCGTCAATGCGCATCGACGGCGGGTTGCCACCGTGCGGACATGGTGTCGCTATCCGGTATCCGGCGCGCCAAGGCCACGGGAAATCGTGCTTGCCGCAACGCGGACCAGTTCGCCAATCTCGGCAATGCGGTCCGAACCCATCCGGTTCGTAGGTCCGGAGACCGAGATCCCCGCGACGGCTTCGCCATAGAGATTGATGATGGGCGCCGCGACACAGCGCATGCCGCCCGTGCGCTCTTCATCGTCGAATGAATATCCCTGCGCCCGGATCTGTGCCAGTTCGGCGCGCAACCCGTCGGGCGTGGTGATGGTTTTGTCGGTGAACCGGTCCTGCCGACAGGTCCGGAAATAGCGGGCCAACTGCTCTTCGCCCAGCCTCGACAACAGCGCCTTGCCGATCCCCGATGCATGCATCGGCGACAGGGTGCCGGGCGGGAAAAAGGCGCGTATGGATTCGTTCGTTTCCACTTGCGATACAAACATCACTTCGCCATGCCGTTCGATGCCGAGGTTCGATGTTTCGCCGGTGGCCTGCATCAGTTCGTGCATGACCGGTCGGCTCCGTTCGGCAACGCTGCTGCGCCGCAGAAAGGCAGAGCCAAGCCGAAACGCCGTCGGACCGATATGCCAGGCCTGCGCCGCCGGGTCCATCTCCACATATCCGCGCGCTTCCAGCGTGCTGAGCACCCGGTAGATCGTTGCCGGAGATTGATCCAGTTCCGTCGCAATCTCGGTCAGGGTCAGCCCGCCGGACGTCGTCAACCTGTCGAGCACTTCCAATGCGCGGTCCAGCGACTGGATCGTGATTTGCGCCGTCTTTCCCGAAAAGGATTTCGGGCGACCGCGCTTGCGGGGATTCTCTTTCGCCATGCCTGCTCCGCAGATCGTGTTGCTACGAATATTCTGTTCTGAAAATTCATTCTACTCAATGAAAAAACTAATCATCTGTTTTCATGAAATAAATCATAAATTTCCTATTTTGAAAAATAATTTCAAAAAAATTTTCAACTTGGAACTCCTGGGCTAAGCTGTGGTGGACCGCCAAAGGAGGGCGCTGCCATGAGTTTTCAGAACCCCGTATTCATCCCCGGCCCGACCAACATGCCCGAGGAGTTGCGCAAGGCGTGTGACCTGCCGACGATAGACCACCGTTCGCCGATGTTCGGCAAAATCCTGCATCCGTGCATCGAAGGGGTCCGCAAGGTGCTGCGCGCGGACGACGCCCGGATCTTCTTTTTCCCGTCCACCGGAACGGGCGGCTGGGAAACCGCGCTGACCAATACGCTATGTGCGGGGGACGGTGTTCTCGCCGCCCGCAATGGCATGTTCAGCCACCGATGGATCGACATGTGCCAGCGTCATGGCCTGAATGTGACGATTGTCGAGACGCCCTGGGGACAGGGCCTGCCCGCAGATCGCTACGAAGAGATCCTGCGCGCCGACACCGATCACCGGATCAGGGTGGTTCTTGCCACTCATAACGAAACCGCCACCGGTGTGAAATCCGACATCGCTGCGGTGCGGCGCGCGCTTGATGCCGCGAACCATCCCGCACTGCTCTTCGTCGACGGGGTAAGTTCCATCGGCTCGATGGATTTCCGGTTCGATGACTGGGGCGTGGACGTTGCAGTCACCGGCAGCCAGAAGGGATTCATGCTGCCCGCCGGTCTGGCCATCGTCGGCTTCAGCGCGCGCGCCATGGCAGCGGTCGAAACCGCCACCCTGCCCCGCACGTTCTTTGACGTGCGCGACATGGGCAACAGCTATGCAAATAACGGTTTCCCCTATACGCCGCCGGTCGGATTGATGAACGGGCTGATGCTGTCGCTGGACATGCTGCTCGGCGAGGGGCTGGACAATGTTCATGCCCGCCATCACCGGATCGCCGAGGGGGTACGCCTTGCCGTGCGGGCCTGGGGGCTGGACCTCTGCGCCGCATCCCCGGATCTCTATTCCGACACCGTTTCCGCCATCCGCACCCCCGAGGGTTTCGACGCAACCGAGATCGTGACGCGCGCCGCCAGCGAATACGGCATGGCTTTCGGGGTCGGCCTTGGCGATGTCGCCGGCAAAGTGTTCCGTATCGGGCACCTGGGCAGCCTGACCGACGCGATGATGCTGTCCGGACTGGGCGTTGCCGAGATGGTGATGGTGGATCTGGGGTTGAACATCCGGCTTGGTTCCGGCGTGGCCGCCGCGCAGGAATTCTATCGCCACGGGTCGGGCACCGCACACCGGGCCGCAGCATGATGAAGGATAATGTTGGCATGAATATCCCGACACTCGACGACATGCTTGCCGCGCATGAGCGCATCAAGCCCCATATCCATCGCACGCCGGTTCTGACCTCGCGCTTTCTTGACGGCCTGACCGGGGCCCGGTTGTTCTTCAAATGCGAGAACTTTCAAAAGGCCGCGGCGTTCAAGGTACGGGGCGCATCGAACGCGGTCTTCGGGCTGAATGATGACGAGGCGAAAAGTGGCGTCGCGACCCATTCCAGCGGCAATCACGCGCTGTCGCTCTCCTACGCGGCGGGTCGTCGCGGCATTCCCTGTCATGTGGTCATGCCGCGCACCGCGCCGCAGGCCAAGAAAGACGCCGTGATCGGATATGGCGGCAGGATCACGGAATGCGAGCCATCGACCAGCAGCCGCGAAGCGGTCTTTGCCGAGGTGCAGGCGCAGACAGGTGCCGACTTCGTGCATCCCTATAATGATCCGAGGGTAATCGCGGGTCAGGGCACATGTTCGCGCGAATTGCTGGAACAGGTTGACGGTCTGGATGCCGTCATCGCGCCGATTGGTGGCGGCGGCATGATCTCGGGCACCTGCCTGACACTGTCGAACCTTGCGCCAGATGTCGAGGTTTTCGCGGCGGAACCTGAGCAGGCCGACGATGCCTATCGCAGTTTCAAGGCCGGTCACATCATTGCCGATGATGCGCCGGTGACGGTGGCTGACGGGCTCAAGGTGCCGCTCAAGGATTTGACGTGGCACTTCGTCAGCAACCACGTGACCGACATCCTGACCGCGTCGGAACAGGAAATCATCGACGCGATGCGGATGATCTGGGCGCGGATGAAAATCGTGATGGAGCCGTCCTCGGCGGTGCCGCTCGCCACGATCCTCAAGAATCGCGAGAGGTTCGCCGGCCGGCGGATCGGCGTGATCGTGACTGGCGGCAACGTCGATCTGGACAAACTGCCGTGGATGAACGGCTAATCTTGGAGAGCTAAGATGAACGCACAGACTGAATTTGACAATCTCGAAGTCGGCTTTGACGTGCCAGCCCTGCCCGGCATGGACGCGGCCGACATTCAGACACCCTGCCTCGTGCTCGATCTCGACGCGCTGGAATACAATATCAGGAAGATGGGCGATTACGCGCGCGAACACGGGATGCGCCACCGGGTGCACGGCAAGATGCACAAGTCCGTGGATGTCGCAAAGCTGCAGGAACGTCTTGGCGGTGCAGTTGGTGTTTGTTGCCAGAAGGTGTCCGAGGCCGAGGTGTTCGCCCGTGGCGGCATCAAGGACGTGCTGGTGTCAAACCAGGTGCGCGACCCTGCCAAGATCGACCGGCTTGCGCAGTTGCCCAAACTCGGCGCGCGGACCATCGTCTGCGTCGACGATGTGAACAACGTGGCCGACCTGTCGGCAGCGGCGCAGAAACATGGCACTGAACTTGAGGTCTTTGTCGAGATCGACTGTGGTGCCGGACGATGCGGCGTGACGACGACCCCGGCGGTGGTGGAAATAGCCAAGGCGGTCGAGGCCGCGCCAAATCTGAAGTTTACAGGGATACAGGCCTATCAGGGCGCGATGCAGCATCTGGACAGCTATGAAGCGCGCAAGGAGAAGCTGGATATCGCCATCGGCATGGTCAAGGATGCGGTTGCCGGCCTCAAGGCGGAAGGCATCGACTGCGAACTGGTCTCGGGCGGCGGCACCGGCAGCTATTACTTCGAATCCAACTCGGGCGTGTACAACGAATTGCAATGTGGCTCCTATGCCTTCATGGACGCGGATTATGGCCGGATCCTCGACAAGGACGGCAACCGTATCGACCAGGGCGAGTGGAAGAACGCGTTCTTCATCCTGACCCAGGTGATGAGCCATGCCAAGGCGGACAAGGCGATCTGCGACGCGGGTCTCAAGGCGCAGTCGGTCGATAGCGGCCTGCCGTTCATCTTTGGCCGCGATGACGTCGAATACATCAAGTGTTCGGACGAGCACGGTGTGATTTCCGACCCCAAGGGCGTGCTCAAGGTCGGGGAAAAGTTGCGGCTGGTGCCCGGTCATTGTGATCCCACCGCCAATGTCCACGATTGGTATGTCGGTGTACGCAACGGCAAGGTCGAAAGCCTATGGCCCGTATCCGCACGCGGCAAGGCGTATTGACACCGCCAATCCCGGTTATCTCCCCTATGGCGGGGTTCGGCTATCATCCGGCCCCGCCGCTTTTTTTTCAGATCAGACAAGGTATCGACATGATCATCGTTCCCGAGCGTGAAATCGCAGACCTGATGACCCGTGAGGCGGCGTTTGACGCGGTCGAGCAGGTCTTTGCCTCAATGGCGTCCCGCGACGCCTATAATTTCCCGGTCGTGCGCGAGGCAATTGGCCATGCCGACGCGCTCTACGGATTCAAGGGCGGCTTTGACCGCGCGGGCATGACGCTCGGCCTCAAGGCGGGCGGTTACTGGCCCAACAACCTTGAACAACACGGAATCATCAACCACCAGTCGACTGTCTTCCTGTTCGACCCGGATACCGGCAAAGCCAGCGCCATGGTCGGCGGCAACCTGTTGACCGCGCTCCGCACAGCGGCGGCCTCATCGGTTTCGATCAAGCACCTTGCGCGCGCGGATTCCAAAGTCATCGGCATGATCGGCGCGGGGCATCAGGCCACGTTCCAGCTGCGCGCGGCGCTGGAGCAGCGGAGCTTTGAAAAGGTGATAGGCTGGAACTATCACCCCGAAATGCTGCCGAATATCGAAAAGGTGGCAACCGAGGCCGGTCTGCCCTTCGAAGCGGTATCCCTGGATCGGATGCAGGATGCGGATGTGATCATCTCGATCACCTCGGCCTTTGCGCCGTCGCTGATGGCCGACCACGTCGCGCCCGGCACGCATATCGCCTGCATGGGCACAGACACCAAGGGCAAGCAGGAGGTCGAGGCGGCGCTGCTGGCACGCGCAACCGTGTTCACCGACGAGATCGCACAATCGGTCAGCATCGGCGAAGCACAGCACGCGATCGCCGATGGCACGCTGGATCATGAGCAGATCACCGAGATCGGGGCGGTGATCAACGGCACCCACCCTGGCCGCAGCACGGATCAGGAGATTACCCTGTTTGACGGCACGGGGGTGGGACTGCAGGACCTCGCGGTGGCCTCGGCGGTCGTCAAACTCGCGGTGGACAAGGGCATCGCGATCGAGGTCGATTTCTGAACCCGCGCACCGCCGGGCTCAGTCCTGCACGTCGCCGGTCAGATCGGTCACGATCCTCTCGATCCGGGTCAGCCACTCGCCCTTTTGCGCGTCCACATGCGCCATCATCGCCTTGATGAAGGCAATCTGGTCCCTGATGGAAGCGGTCTGGCGGAAGGATCCACCTCTCCGCCACGCGCGATCGAGCCAGAACCGAATTTCCGTCTCGGCCTTGGTGTCCGCGCGTTCCGGGTCCAGCAATCCGCGCAGAACATCGGTCTGCGGTCGCACGATGCCGTTCCAGAAGCTCGGCTCCAGGCGTTCCTGCACAGCACTCTCTGCCGCCAGCCGGTCAAGCCAGACCGCGGCAGAGCGGGCCGTCTGATCGGTGTAGGTCTCGTCCAGCGCATTCAGGATCACCACGCCCGTCAGCCAGTTGATACCGGCGTAGAGGTTTATGCGCTCGGAATCGTCGGCAAGCGATTTGAGAAGTGCTGCATGGTAATTTTCGGTCATGCGCTTCAATGTCTTGACGCGTGTGGCGCCGGTGTCCGACAAGGCCTGGCATTTCAGGGCAGCCCCCCGCAGGCACAGGCGGTATGCAGAGGGTTCTCCACCTGACAACATGTCGAGCTGATCATAGCTCGTCAGCGCCTCCTTGACCGCGGCGCGTACGCGCCGGGCGGCGGCGGTTTTTTCCTTGCGGGTTTCGCAGGCGCGCCAGGCGCGGCTGGCCTGCCGTACACCGAGATCGACCAGCCGGTGCTTGGCGTCAAGCGAGCCTGGTCGCCCGGTGGCCCGCATCGCCTTGTCGAGATAGGTTATCGCCGTATCAAAGGCGTTGAGACGCGAATAGGCCTTGCCCATCTCGGCACGCCACGCACCGTCCGTTTCCCAATCGGGCTTGGCACTGAGTTCGATATCGACCAGTTGCGCCATCAGCGCAGCGCGCCCCTGCAGTGTCGAGCCGGCCTTTTCCGCGATATTCCGCGCCGCCTTGGTCGCCTGATCGGCCGAGTAATAGCGCGTCTGCGGGGCCTCGCCGGTCTCCGCGGCGATGTCGCGGAAACGATAATCGGGATCGCCATAACACTGGTATGCGCCCCATGTATTGGTCTCCGGATAGGCCTGGAACACCTGTTCCCGCGCAAGGTGCACCGACTTGCCAAATGTCTGCCCCGCGAGCATCGCGGTATAGAAACTGCGCGCGAACTGATTGGCCGCGTCGTCGTCCACCTCCCAGCCCGCAGCGATCACTGCGCGCACACCGCGTTCGATAAACGCCACCGAGAGGCTGGCCGCGATCTCGTTGACCTCGGTGCCCACATTTCCGAGGTGACAGCAATTCATGAACACGAATTCAGGCACGTAACGCATCTGTTTGATTTCGGAAACCGTGAGGAACAAATCCTTGCCGAGTACCATGCCCGTCCGTGCAAACCGGTCGGATTGATAGACCCCATGCCCCGCCAGATGAATCAGCTTGGCGGGTCTCAGGATTATTTCCTTGATAACCTCGACTCCCTTTTCGGGTTGATCGAGGTGAATCGGGTCCCAACCCGCCTTATTCAGGATATCATTGACGATCCGGGCCTCTTCCTGCGCCCCCACGAGCACCGGCAGATCGCTCTTCGGATCGCCGACGACCAGCGCGCTTGGTTCGCCGGGGCGTGGCACTTTGGGTCCGGACGTGATCAGCCGCCGGATCACCGGCGCGCGTACGACCAGCGGCCCGGTTTCACGGTTCTGGGCAGTATCCTCCGCAGGCCGCGCGCCGGTGAATTCATAGCGCTTGAAGTCATCCTCCATCAGTTCCCACGGATATGCCGCCGTCTGCTTGTCCAGGATCAGCATGATGTTCTCGTTGTTCCGGGCAAAGGACTTCATGTCGCCCGGAACAAGCAATTCAAACAGCAGCCTGCCTATATCCCGGTTGCTCGTGGTGCCGTCCGTTCGCTGGGTCAACAACTCTTGCAGCACACGGGGCTGATAGGCCGACGTCTGAAAATCAGCGCGTGAATTGTCGCTGATCGCGGTAAAGCTGAGATCGAGGTTGGCAGAACCCCTGGCGTCATCCGCATCGTTCTGTGCAGTCACGGTGATCCGCTTCCACCAATCCCGTTGCATGCCGTAATGCGTGCGCACGCGTGCATCCCGCACCGTGCGGATTTCACCGTCGAAAGCGAACACGTCCCCCATGCGCCCCATCGACTGCACATAATCCAGCGCGCTTGCGGCCTGAAACGCCGTATCGTCGAAAAGTTCGACGAACTCCAGATGTTCGATGGGCGTCTCTCCAAGGGCCTCGTTTGCCTCTGCCACGGCTTGCAGGATTGCCTCGACGCTTTGTTGTATCGTGATATTCGCGCCCCTGTGGCCGATCAACAAGGTCGACAGGCCAAGCGGTGCGAGCGCTGCGTTGCCCGCAGGAGACGACTCCTTGCGACGCTCGCGCGTCACCAAACCATAGCGCAGGACCGCTTGCCGGAACGTGTCTTTCAACTGGCCGGGCTTAAGCGAACCATAAGTCCCGAGACCGACCACGACCGCACCCTGCGGTGCCCGATCCTCGCGCAGGATCACCTCGCAGGTTTCAAGTTCGCCGGGATAGAGACCGAGATTGCGCACATTCGTCAGGGTGTAATCCAGACATTCATCAAGCGCCTTTTCCGCACCCATCATCGGATCGTCGATATGGTGTCCCACGGCGACCGGATAGCTTGCAAACCGCAGGTTGCCGTGGCGCACCGACACCCTTGTCGTGCTTACCTGTCTGCTGACAGACACTGGCGCCGTGCTGCTGGCGCCCATCAAATCATCAAGGATATCCCGCCCGTCCGGGAACAGCTCGATCGGCTTGTCCACAACCCGTTTCGGCGTCGTGTCGGCCGTGCGGCTGGTCCTCGGCTTGTGCTGTGACAGGCGCGCGGTCGTACCCGTTTGCAAGAGGTCCAGATAGGCGGGAAAGGCCTCGCGGGTTCGCGGCAGGTCGCCATGGATCGCGTCGACGTACCATCTCGGTATGCCCTTGGGGATGCCCGTTGCCCATGTAACGGTGCCGTCGCCCTCGGGGGTCGCAAAGAACTGGATGCGGTCCTTGCCGTTGGCAGACGGGTCCAACCGCACCGATGAAATGGTGTTTTCAGTGCCCAGCCCCGCCACGTAGCATGTCAGCTCCGGGTCGAGCTGGTGAGCGTCCAGCACCTTGTGGCCCGTCCGCGCGATCTTGAGCGCATCGCTGGTCGGCTTGACCCAGTCCGTGCCGTACAGCGTGTGCATCTGGTCCCAGAACTCATCGCTCAGGTAACGACCGTTGTCATCGCTGGGCAACAGTTGCAAAGCCCCCGGCATGCCGGCAACGATGCTCAGCAACTCTCGCATGTCGTGCTTGAAATCGAGCAGCTCCAGCTTGCGGATCGAACTCGCGCGCCCCAACAGCGTGTGCATCATCGAGAACGCGCCGCCATTGGGCGTGCCGAGCATCACGAAACGGCTTTCGCGGCGTTCCTTGATCCGGGTCCAGAGGTCGGGCCGGGCCTGAAACATCGCACGCACAACCAGCCCGCCCATCGAATGGGCAAGAAACCGGATCGGCCGGGATGTGCGATTCAACTCCGCCTCGACCAGCAAGGCCAGCTTGCGCGCCGCATCCGCATGACCCTGTTCCAGGATCGAAAGCCGCCAGTCATAGTCAAACGGCACGACCTTGTGGCTGCGCGACAGATAGCGGCAGAGATCCCAGTAATAGGTCTTGATCGGGTTGGTCGAACGAACCTTGTCCCTGTCGATACCGATACGGGCGAGCCCGCCAAGCGAAATCTGCAGCGGGTTTGTCCAGATCCAATTCTTGTCCTGTGACAGGTGGCTGCCCAGGATGCCGGGCAGGACGAAACAGACCGGATCATTGGCGCTGCCGCGTGTTTCCAGTTCCGGGAAGCGCTCCTCGGGTGGAATCTCGCCCGATACGACGCCGCGCGATCCCGGCAAGACAAGAAAACCGCCATCATCTTCAATTGCGGCGCCGACGATCTCTCGCCGCGAGTCGGCATTGTAGAAATAGCTGAAATGGGACACGTCCGGCCCCTTGACCAGATAGGGTTTGGTCAGCGCCGCGCGCGCGCCCCCGCGTGTCATGGATTCGGTATCAACCACAAAGTCATGATCCGCCCGAAAGAACAGGTCGGCGGCAAACACGCCGAGACGGCGCAAGACGCCGGCCCCTTCGGTATCGCCCGCGATCACGCGCAGGTCGTTGGCATAGATCACGTCCGGCCGGTTCAGCATCCGCGTCAGCGGACTGGTCGGCATCATCGCTTCAAGACCGGGCAGCGTCGCCGGGTCCGCCTTGGTCCGGATAAAGGCCAGCAGGAAGGATTTCAGCAGATCGGCGGCGCCAGTCCGTCGCAACACCGGGATCAGTTCAAACACGTTCAGCGCAACCGAAAGGTATCGGTCAAGCCGTTGCGATGCCAATGTCGTACCAGCCATCGGCCCGGCGACCCGGATCACACGATTGACCTCGGGCGCCTTGTCCGCCAGAGCCTTGTTCAGTGCTTCAAGCTCCTTCATCTGCCCCGACCGGTCGGGAAACAGCTTGAAAATCGCCATGTCCGTGCCGTCGATTGCGCCGGTCTTGTCGATATCCTCGCGCGCCGCGCGGCTGATCAGTTCACAGACCATACCGCCGCGCGAATGCGACATCAGGCTGATCTGAGCACCCTTGGGCAGCGCATCAAGCAGATCGATGGCATTCCGGACGGGGCTTTCCGTCACAGAGGCATGTTCCAACGCATAGATGCCGCCGGGATAGGCAGATTGCAGTGGCTGCCACACCTCTTCACCCGGCGCGATGGCCAGTTCACCAAAGCTGCCCTGCGTGCTCGAGAACGTCCCATGCACGAGGATCAGGATCTTCTGGTCTGCCGGTATATCCCCGGCATTGACGGTCTTCAGATCGATGGTGCCCAGACCATTAACCACCTTGCGGTCGCACCGGTAAAATCCGGGTGTGATCGTGTCTTCGATCTTGCGGGCAAGCGCCTGCGCCGACAGCTTTCCGGCCTGCCCCACCGGATCGCCGCGCAGCAGGCGAACGGCGCGAACCAGGTATTTGCCCACACCCCTGCTCTGTCCGGCCGCGTCGGTAAAGACCAGTTCCCGCGGGATCGCGAGGGCGGCATCGTCGCCTGACCGGTTGGCCGGAGACTGAAAATCGCTGGCCGCCATCTCGACCGACTGCCACAGCTTCAAACCGTCACCGAATTCGATTTCGAGGATGTCGGTCGGTTCGGTGTCGGGCACCGCAAATGAATCCGTGCCGCCGCCGGCACCGCGCCCGACGCTGACATGCCCCGCGGCGATTATCCTGCCGGTCATCACCCCCGACAGATGCTCGGGCCAGACGACCTCTTCCTGTGTCAGGGTAACACGTTGGCCGGGCAGAAAAATCCTGGACATAATATTCCTCCTAGTCGGCCCTCAAATAGCGGCCGCGGAAATGTTTAAAATGAATGGTCAACTCTACTCACGGTGGCGAGCTTGCGTCAAATATGACCGATTTTCCTCGCACGCCCGACATTGCCGGGCCGCCCGCCCGATCGACAAAGAATGACGTCGAAACAGCATCTTGCGCTGCACCTCATCCGGCGACATGGCCTGTTGCAATTGTCGTTGCCGGTTCCCGCGCCTCGGGAAAGTGTCTAACCTCCCGAAAACGTGATTCGCGCCGCGCACGAACGCCTGCTGAAAAAAGGACCCTGCACCCCATGCCTCTCACCCACATCGTCCGGTTCTGTCTTCTGGTTTGCGTCATGGCGATCCCGCTACAGGCCGCAAATGCACAGGAAGAGGCTGCGGCCCCCAAAGTGTCTATCGCGGCGGCCTACACCAAGGAAATCATCGACGAGGCAACCTTTATCGGCGAAGGCGAGGCGATCGACCAGGTCGATATCGTTGCGCGGGTCAGCGGGTTCGTCGAAGCGGTTCTGGTCGAGGACGGGGCAATTGTCGAAAAGAATGACATTCTTTTCCAGATCGAAACCGACAGCTATTCCGCGACGCTTGCCGCACGACAAGCGGATCTGGCCAAGGCGCAGGCCGACCTGGAACTGGCAGGGATAGAATATCGCCGCAAGTCCGAGCTACTCGAACGCGGATCGGCCCCGGAATCGGAACGCGACATCGCGCGCGCCAATGAACTGGGGGCCGAGGCGGCGGTGCAGGCCGCACAGGCCGCGATCCGGCAGGCCCAGCTCGAGTTGAGCTATACCGAGATTCGCGCGCCGTTTTCCGGCCGGTTGGGTCGCCTGTCCGTCAGCGCGGGAGAGTTGATCAGCCCCTCCACACCGTCGCTTGTCACCCTCGTGCGCGAAGCGCCGATTTATGTGCGCTTTTCCCTGAGTGAAAAACAGCTCGCCGATGTACTGGAAGAACTTGAAATCGCGGCCGGCGAACTGACCACGGCGGATTCCAGCCCCGCGGTACATGCCACGCTTCCCAACGGCACGACCCTGGATGAGCCGGGCAAGGTGGTCTTTGTAGACAACCGCATTTCGCCGACCACCGGCACGATTGCCATGCTCGCGCGGTTTGAAAACACGAGCAAGCAGATCATCGACGGGGCGTTCCTGCAGGTCCGGATCGAGGCTCCTGCGCCGACGCCGCGGCTTCTGGTGCCGCAAGCCGCCCTGCAACGCGATCAGCGTGGCGATTTCGTTCTGGTGGTGAATTCACAGCAGATGGTCGAGCAGCGCTATATCGAAACCGGCGATCAGGTCGGCACCGAGATCGTCGTCAACGAGGGGCTGAGAGAGGGAGAGAGCGTGATTGTCGAAGGCCTGCAACGGGTGCGCCCCGGCGTGCAGGTCGATGCTATTCTTGCCGGTCAGCAGGAAGGATAAGACATCGTGTTTTCTTCGATTTTCATCACCCGGCCAAAGATGGCCATGGTCATTTCGCTGGTCCTGACCATCATGGGCGGAATCGGGTATTTCGCCCTGCCGGTCGAGCAGTTTCCCGACATCACGCCCCCGGTGGTCAGCGTCAATGCCTATTACACCGGGGCCGACGCGGAAACCGTCGAGAGCACCGTCGCCGCGCCCATCGAAGAGCAGGTGAACGGGGTCGACGACATGATGTACATGTCCTCGAACAGCACCGACTCCGGGTCGTATTCGCTGTCGGTGACCTTCGAAGTGGGCACCGACGCGGATATTGCCTCGGTGAACGTGCAGAACCGCGTGGCACAAGCCACCGCGAGCCTGCCCGCAGAAGTCACCGCATCCGGCGTCGTGACCCAGAAATCATCGACGAACATGTTGCTGGTCGCGGTGCTCACCTCGCCTCAGGCCACCTATGACGAGGTGTTTCTGTCCAACTACGCATCGATCAATCTCAAGGACGCGCTCGCGCGGGTCCAGGGGGTTGGCAAGGCCGAAGTGCTGACCGATTTCGAATATGCCATGCGGATGTGGATGGATCCCGATCACATGGCCAGCCTCGGAATCACGCCGGGTGATCTGATCCAGGCGATCCGTGAACAGAATATCGAAGTGTCCGCCGGCCAGATCGGCACCCCTCCGGTGCCCAGCGGGCAGCAATTCCAGTACACGATCAAGTCCAAGGGCCGTCTGTCGACGGTAGAGGAATTCGAAAACATCGTGATCCGCACCGGAGAGGCCGGCGGCATCGTCCGCCTGCGCGATGTTGCACGGGTCGAACTGGGCGCGAGCTATTACAACGCCTCGGGACGGTTCAACAATCAGGCCGCCACGGTACTCGCCGTGTATCAGGCACCGGGTGCCAACGCGCTCGCCGTATCCGACCGGGTGCTGGCCGAGCTCGAGCGCCTGTCTGTCGGCTTCCCCGACGATGTGGAATACGAGGTCCCCTTCAACAGCACCAAGTTTGTCGAACAGTCGCTGAATGATGTGATCACGACACTGATCCTGACCTTCGTGCTGGTGATGTCTGTCGTATTCGTGTTTCTGGGCAATATCCGGGCCACGATCATCCCGGCGGTGGCGATCCCCGTGTCGCTGATCGGGACCTTTGCCATTCTGCTGTTCCTGGGCATGTCGCTCAACACGATTTCACTGTTCGCGCTGGTGCTGGCAATCGGCATCGTCGTCGATGACGCCATCGTCGTGGTCGAAAACGTGGAGCGCCTTATCGCGGACGAGGGGCTCAGCCCGGCAGAAGCCACCCGCAAGGCAATGGGACAGATCACCGGGCCGGTCATCGCCACCACGCTTGTCCTGCTGGCTGTCTTTGTGCCCGTCACCTTCATGCCCGGCATTACCGGTCGCCTGTATTCGCAATTCGCCATCACGATCTCGACTGCGGTTGTCATCTCGTCGATCAACGCGCTGACCCTGTCCCCGGCACTTTGCGCCCTCGTTCTCAGATCCCGATCGGGGCCGCCCACCGGTCTTCTCAGGCGGTTCGAGCAGGGGATCGACGCAACGCGCAGCGGTTATGTCGGCGTCGTGCGGCGGCTGGTGCGGATGCCATTGATCGGTCTGGTGATCCTGGTCGCGCTGATCGTCGGCGCCGGCGGCCTGATGAAATCCCTGCCCGCCGGTTTCATTCCGGCCGAGGATAACGGCAATCTTTTTGTCGACGTGCAATTGCCGGACGCCGCGGCGCTGGAACGAACCGAACAGGTAACCGAACGCGTCAACAGTCAGATTTCACAATTGCCCGGTGTCGCCAACACGGTGCTGGTCAACGGCTTCAGCCTGCTCGGAGGGTCCGGATCGAACGGCGCGATGATCATCGTCAACCTCGATCCCTGGGATGATCGCACCGAACCCCAGCTCAGCGCAGGCAGCATATTGCAATCGATTCTGGGGATCGCCAACCAAGAGGCCAGCGCCAGCGTCATCGCCTTCAACCCGCCGCCGATCCCGGGCCTCGGGCTGAGCGCGGGTGTCGAAATGAAGGTACAGCAAACCGGTGGTGGCTCTGCCCAGGACTTGTCCGCGGCGCTCGGATCACTGATCTATGCCGCGAACCAGCGGCCCGAAATCGCCCAGGCCTATACCACATTCCGCGCCAACGTGCCCAAGGTGTTCGTCGATCTGGACAGGGAAAAGGCCAAGACGCTCAACGTGCCGGTCAGTGAGGTCTTTCAGACCCTGCAGGCCTATATGGGGTCATATTACGTGAACGATTTCAACCTGTTCGGTCGCGTCTACCAGGTCATGATCCAGGCCGAAGGCAGCTATCGCGACAAGGTCGAAGACATCAAGGCCCTGTATGCCCGTTCAACCACGGGCGACATGGTGCCGCTTGGCACGCTGATCGACGTTGAAAACGTGCTGGGCCCGATCCTGCTCAATCGCTACAACATGTTCCGCGCGGCGACGGTCACGGCGGTCGAGGCACCGGGCCTGTCCACCGGAGACGCCATTCGCGTGCTTCAGGAAGAGGCCCTGACCGCGCTGCCACCCGGGTTCTCCTATGAGTGGACCGGGACCGCGCAGCAGCAATTGTCGTCAGCCGGAATGGTGGTTGTCATTCTCGCGATGGCCGTCGTCTTCGGCTATCTGTTCCTGGTGGCGCAATACGAAAGCTGGACGATGCCGGTCGGTATCCTGCTGTCGGTGACGGTGGCCCTGTTCGGGGCGCTCGCGGCGGTCGCGATCGTGGGCAGCGACGTCAACCTTTATACCCAGATCGGAATGATCATGTTGATCGGCCTTGCCTCGAAAAACGCGATCCTGATCGTCGAGTTCGCGATGGAACGACGCGCGGCCGGCATGAGCACGACCGAAGCCGCGCTCGACGCCGCACGCCAGCGTTTCCGCGCCGTGATGATGACGGCGCTCTCTTTCCTGTTGGGCGTGGTGCCGCTGATGACCGCATCGGGGGCTGGCGCCGCCAGCCAGAAGGCAATCGGATACGCGGTATTCGGCGGCATGCTCGCGGCAACGGTGATCGGCGTCGTGCTTGTGCCGGTGCTCTATGTCATCATGCAGAACCTGCGGGAATTCGTGAAAGGCCTTGCCGCGAGAGCGTCAAGAACGTGAAAGCCGGACGGCAAACGCCGCATTTCCCGGACAAGTTTAACTGTTAGCACCCCCTTAACCCGCCGCCTGCTATTCCGGTGGCGGGTGAGAAAGGGTGGTGGATATGGGTGCGCAAACCAATGTCGCGCCAGTCATCATCAAACGGAAAAAGGTCATTGCCGGCGGCGGCCATCACGGTGGCGCCTGGAAGGTCGCTTATGCGGACTTCGTAACGGCGATGATGGCCTTTTTCATGTTGATGTGGCTGTTGAACGCAACGACGGAAAAGCAACGCAAGGGGTTGGCCGACTACTTTGCGCCAACGGTTCCGATCAACCGGATCTCCGGGGGCGGCGACGGTGCATTCGGCGGCACCAACATGTTCTCGGAGAACGATCTGCCGCAGGACGGCACCGGCGCGGCGAACCGCTATCCGGACGATGCACGACAATCGCGAGGAAGCGTCGGAGTCGCTGAAATCGGCATCGACGCGCTCGGCCAGGATGAGTTCAAGGTCATCGACGATGCGCTCAGCGGGCGTGGCGGCGAAAGCATGATCTCGGACGAGGCGCGCAAACATATCGTGACCCGGGTCACCGACGAAGGCTTGATCATCGAAATCTTCGCGCTCGACGGTGTGCCGCTGTTCGAAGAGGGCAGCGACCGGCCCACCCAGGTGTTCCGCGACATCACCGGAATGGTCTCGCGAATCTCCGGTCTCGTGACGAATGGAATCGCGATCAACGGTCACATCAAGGCCCATCCCGTGGTTCTGGCCAGAAACCCGGTCTGGGAATTGTCCACCGCGCGCGCCGACCGCACCCGCACACTGCTGCAAGCGGGGGGGACGGATGCCGAACGTCTTCAGCGGGTCACCGGCCATGCGGATCGCAAACCTGCGGTCAGCAACAGGATGGCGAACCGCAACAATCGGATCGAAGTGATCCTGCTGCGCAACGAGGCTCGCTGAAGTAGAAAGCATTTTACCTGTTAGCGCGATGTTAAGCCGGCGCGCGTAGCTGTTGCCTTAGCAGAGATTGATGCAGCAGAAAGGCGCGCAAATGACCATTTCTTCTTCGCTAAACGCGGGAATCGCCGGGCTCTCCGCGAACTCGACCCGCCTGGCGTCGATTTCCGACAACATCGCGAATTCGTCCACTTATGGCTACAAGCGGGTGGAAACAGATTTCCATTCCATGGTCATCTCTTCGAGCGGCGGCTCCTATTCCGCCGGCGGTGTGCGCGCCACGACGCAACGCATGATCAATGAACAGGGACCGCTGGTCGCCACCTCGAACGCCACCGATCTCGCGGTGCGCGGTCGTGGCATGCTGCCTGTTGCCTCTTATGCCGACGTCAACAGCGGTGACGGCGATCAAACGATGATGTTGACCACGACAGGCTCGTTCCGCGCCGACAAGCATGGATACCTGACCTCGGAGTCCGGTCTCGTCCTGTTGGGCTGGCCCGCCCTGCCGGATGGTACAATCCCCAGCTATGCCCGCGACACGCCCAACGGCCTTGAGCCGGTGCGGCTATTGGTGAACGAGGTCACCGGTGAACCGACCACCAGCATCGACATCAGCCTGAACCTGCCGGCAACCGATACGAGCGCAGACTCGGATGGCACCGTCCAGTCGGTTTCGATTGAATATTACGATAACACGGGCACCCCGGAAAGCCTGCTGATCACGATGACCCCGACCGTGCCTGCGACCGGGGATTCGAATGAATGGACCATGGTATTGCGTGATACCGCTTCCGGAAATGCGGTGGTCGGCGAATATGTTCTGACCTTTGACGACTCGCGCGCCAATGGCGGCAGCCTCGCAACGGTCGCAACCGTCTCGGGCGGCGCATACGACCCGACGACGGGCAGCCTTGTCGTGAACGTCGATGGCGGCCCGATCGAAATCGCAATTGGTGGCCCAGGCCTTGAAGGCGGGCTTTCGCAATTGTCTGACACCTTCGCGCCCATCTCGATCGAAAAAGACGGTTTCCCGGTCGGCAACATGACAGGTGTCGAGGTGGACGCCAACGGCATCGTACGCGCCCATTTCGATAATGGTGCGGCCCGCACCGTCTTTCAGATTCCGCTGGTTGATCTGCCGAATCCAAACGGAATGATATCGCTCGATCAGCAAACCTACATGCCGACCCCGGATAGCGGGCTCTATTTCATGTGGGATGCGGGTGACGGGCCAACGGGCGAAATCGTCTCCTTTGCACGCGAGGAATCAAAGACCGACGTGGCCAGCGAACTGACATCGATGATCCGCACCCAGCGCGCCTATTCATCGAATGCCAAGGTGATCCAGACTGTCGACGAAATGCTTCAGGAAACCACGAATATCAAGCGCTGACCGACCCGTTAGGGCGCAACTGAAGCGCAAGAACAGGAGCCGCAGACATGAGCTTATCATCGGCGCTGAACAGTGCGCTGTCCGGCCTGACCGCCGCCAGCCGCGCTTCGGGCATCGTTTCTGACAACCTGGCAAACGTGATGACTCCGGGCTACGCGCGACGATCGCTCGAACTCGCCTCTGCCTCGGCAACCGGGCCCGGAGTGAAGATCGTTGGCGTTCATCGCCAGAGCGATCCCGTCGTCCTCTCCGATCGCCGCAGCGCCGATGCCGAACACGGGAACGCCCGGGTCCTGTCCGATTTCTACAGCAGGGTCGAAGCCCTGATAGGTACGGGCAGCGATACCGGTTCGCTGAGTTCCCGGCTCGCCAGGTTCGAGGCCAGCCTGATCACGGCGGCCAGCGGCCCGGAGTCGACCCAGCGGCTGGATGCGGTGGCATATGCGGCAAAGGATCTCGCGACCGCCATCAATGACGCCGCCGAAGGCCTGAGGACCATGCGATCACAGTCCGATGCCGCGATCGGCATACAGGTCGCAAAGCTCAACCAGTCACTGGAGAACGTGCAAAAACTCAACGCTCGCATCACCTCGACGCTGTCCTCGGGCGGCGATATCTCTGCCCTGCAGGACCAGCGTCAGACACTCGTCGACGAAATCAACACGATTGTTCCGGTCAACGTGGTCGAACGCGACTATGGACAGATCGCGCTCTACACAGGTGGCGGCGCGATCCTTATCGACGGCCCGGCGGCGGAACTCGGTTTTGTCGCCGCCAGCGATACGGTTCCGGAAATGACCCTCGCCGGCGGCGGCCTGTCGGGCCTCACGATCAACGGCATCGACGTCAGCGCGCGTGCCATCGACGGAGGAACGCTCGTGGCGCATTTCAAAGTCAGGGATGAGGCGGCCGTCACCGCGCAAAGCGAACTCGACGCGCTGGCCCGTGACCTGATCGAACGGTTCGAAACCGCCGGGCTTGATCCCACCACCGCCGCCGGCGATCCTGGCCTCTTCACCGATTCTGGCGCAACATTCGACCCGACGCGTGACATCGGCCTCGCCAACCGGCTTGCCTTGAACGACATTGTTGATCCTGCCGAAGGCGGCGAAAGCTGGCGGCTGCGCGCAGGACTCGGCGCCACCGATCCCGGCGAAAGCGGTGAGGCGCGCCAGTTGCGGGCCTTTGCCGACATACTGCAGGCGGGGCGTGCCACCGCTACCCCGGTCTTCGGAACGGGACTCGCCAGCGCCGCGGAGATTGCGTCCGACCTCACGTCCCGCGTTGCCCAGAACAGCGACCGTGCTGAGGGCATGCTGACCTTTGCGGCGGCGAACCAGACCGAAATGACCCGGGTCGAAGCTGCACGGGGCGTCGATACCGACGCCGAATTGCAGCAATTGATGATCGTCGAACAGGCCTACGCCGCAAATGCGCGGATGATCCAGGCGATCGACGAAATGATGGAAACGCTTCTAAGGCTCTGACACATGAACATGACATCTATCGGCGATCTGGCGAACTCGATCCTGTTGCGCCAGCGCAGCGCCCAACTCAGCAGGGAAATATCGACGCTGACCCAGGAATTGAGTTCGGGCCAGGTCGCTGACGTATCCCGCCGCCTGGGCAGCGACTACTCCTATCTCACCGATATCGATCGCAACCTTGCACGGCTCGATGGCTATAACATATCCGCGAACGAGGCCGCGATGTTCGCGGGTGCGGCCCAGACCAGCCTCGAACGGCTTCAGGATCTTACCGCATCACTCAGCGATTCGCTGATCACTTTCGATGAGACCAGCAGCGGGGAATTGCGGAGCCACATATCCGGGAGGGCCGAGGACGATCTGGCATCGGCAATTTCGGCTCTCAACGCATCGGTCGGCGGTCGCAGCCTGTTCGGCGGGACGACAACCGATCGGCCTCCGCTTGGCTCGGCGGACACGCTCATGTCGGAATTGAGAGCCCTGGTGACGGGGCTGACCAGCTCCGCGGATATAGAAGCGGCGGTCGATAACTGGTTTGCGGATCCAACAGGCTACGAAACCGTCATGTACCAGGGCGCGCAGGACGTTCTGGCCCCGTTCCAGATCGGTGCGGGCGAAGAGGTGTCGCTAAGTCTCACAGCTCGCGATCCGGCCATCCGCGAAACATTGCGTGACATGGCGGTTGCGGCGCTGGCGGCCGATCCGGGACTGGGGCTGGATCGCGCCGTACAGGACGATCTGTTTCGCTCGGCCGGGGCCGGCATGCTGACCGGCCAGGACGCGCTCACCGGCATTCGCGCCGATCTCGGGTTTGCCGAGTCGCGTATCGACGAAATCTCGACGCGCAATGTCGCCGCCCGTACCAGCCTAGAATTCAGCCGGGCGGCCTTGCTCGAGGCGGACCCGTTCGACACCGCGACCCGCCTGGAAGAAGCGCAGTTCCAACTCGAGAGCCTTTATACGGTGACCGTTCGCTCGGCCAACCTGTCGCTGCTGAACTTCCTGTCATGATGATGCTTCGTATCCTCATTCTGTGCCTGCTGCTGCCGTTGACGGCGCATGCCAATGCCATCCGGCTCAAGGATCTGGTCGAATTTGACGGGGTGCGCGGCAACGATCTCGTCGGGTATGGCCTCGTCGTCGGTTTGAACGGAACCGGCGACGGCCTGCGCAACTCTCCCTTTACCGAAGAGATCATGGCCAACATACTGGAGCGTCTTGGCGTCAACGTGACCGGCGAACAACTCCGCCCCAAGAACGTCGCCGCCGTCATCGTGACCGCCAGCCTGCCGCCATTTGCCCGGGTCGGAGGGCAGATCGACGTGATGGTATCCGCCATCGGCGACTCTGACAGCCTCTTGGGCGGCACGCTGATCATGACCCCGCTCAACGCGGCGGATGGTCAGATCTACGCGGTCGCGCAGGGCACCATTCTCGCGGGCGGTGCCGTGGCCGAAGGCGAGGCCGCGTCGGTCACGCAGGGCGTGCCGACGGCCGGTGTCATTCCGGCGGGCGCGCGGGTCGAGCGTGAGATCGATTTCGACCTGTCCTCGCTTGCCAACATGCGGCTGGCCCTGAGAGAACCCGATTTCACCACCGCAGGCCGCATCGAAAACGCGATCAACCGCGAATTTCGACGCGCGGTGGCGGTGATGCGGGATTCCGGTACTGTCGAACTGGATATCGCGGCCACCCGAATGTCATCGACGGCCCACGCCATCGGACGGATCGAGAACATACTCGTGGAACCACAGCTCAAGGCGCGTGTTGTTGTCGATCAGCGGTCTGGCACCATCGTCATGGGCAGCGACGTACGCCTGTCCCGCGTCGCGGTTTCGCAAGGCAACCTGACCCTGCGCATCGAAGAGACCCCTGCCGTCGTGCAGCCCAACCCCTTTGCCGACGGCGCAACCGTCGTGGTTCCGCGTACGAACGCGGCCATCGAGGACGGCGATGGCGTTGCCCTTGCCGAGGTGCCTGCGGGAACTTCGCTGTCCGAGGTCGTTGCCGGTCTGAACGCGCTTGGCGTATCGCCGCGCGACATGATCGACATCCTCAAAAGCCTGAAGGCGGCCGGCGCTTTGCACGCCGAATTTGTCGTCCGCTAGGATGAGAGGTCGTAAACCGTGAGGCCGATCAACTGGTTGCGAAACCGGTTTTGATAATTCCGACACCGTGCCGGAGCTGCATTCACCTGTTGCAGGATCGGCACGACCGATACTTGAGTTGGTGAGAACGTCGCACAGACTTGAAAAAGGCTCTCGATCCACCGAGAATGCGTCGAAAAATCCCTTATGGGCGAAGCAGACGCACCTTTCAGAGAAAGCCTGACATGCAACGGTTCATCGCACTTATCGTATCTTTGGTGGTTATGCCACTTTTCGCGTCTCAGGCGTTGGCGCAGAGCTCATACAAGATCAAATCCGGCGACGTCCTGCGCATCGAGGTGCTGGAAGACTCGAGCCTGAACGGCGAGAGCATTGTCCTGCCCGACGGTCGTGCCTCGGTTCCGCTGGTCGGAACGGTGCCGGTCAGGGGGCGCAGTGTTGATGAGGTGCGCAACGACCTCGTTGCGCGGCTGCGCCCGAATTTCGCCTCCGACCCGACCGTATATGTATCGCTGTCAAGCGTCGCGACCGACGAACCCGAGGACGATACGCTGACGATCTACATGCTTGGCGAGGTGACGACGCCGGGGACAATCGAAGTGGAGCGCGGCACCACCTTCCTGCAGGCACTTGCGCAAGGCGGCGGTGTCACACGGTTTGGCGCAACCAAGCGCCTGCAGCTGCGCCGCCCCGGCGCCGGTGGACGGATGCAGGTCTATACATTCAATGTAAAAGCGATCATGGACGGCAAATCCAGCGTGAACACCCCGGTGCTGAGAGAAGGCGACATCATCATCGTACCGCAACGCCGGTTGTTTGAATAAGAGACCCGCCAGAGGGAGCCGTGGTGAACAAGCGTCTGATCCGAAGCGCCGCAATGGGCGGCCTCGCTGCATTGGCTGTGACGCCGGCCGTGTCGCAGGACGAGGAAGAATACGACAGCTTTCGTCAACGCTTGCGGATCGAGCAGAATTTTGTCGGTGGCGACAACCTCGGTCTTGAGAACCCGAGCGAAGGGCGTACATCGCTGGCAACCACGCGGCTGAGCTATGGCCTGCAAAGCGAAACCGACATCCAGCAGCTGTCTCTCGCGATCGGTGCCGGGCTTCGCTTTGGCAATATCGCTGACGGCAACACCATGAGGACCGGTTTCGTCGATCCGCTGATCGCCCTGCGCTACAACCGCGAGGGTGCAAACGCCCTCTTCGCGCTGGATGCGGATTATCAGCAAACCGACATTTCACTGGTCCAACCGCTCTGGACCTTTCTGGATTCCGACGGTGTCGTCACACCACCCGAGGATTTTTCCGATATACGCGGCTCGGGCGAGCGGCGCGCTTACAATATTGGCGCAAGGCTGGAAACCGGGCTGAGCGATCCCTTCGGCCTGCGTCTGAGGGCCCGCACCAGCGGTACCAACTATATTGACGCAACCGATGATGAACTGGCCGATTACGACAACACCAGTCTTGGTCTTACGGCGCTGTTCCGCTTCAATCCGGTGACAACCGCGACCCTGGATATGTCATATCTGAAGTATTCCAGCGCCGACGCGACAGATACGGATCGCGAAACCCGTACCGTTCAGGCCGGTTTCATCCGGGAATTGTCGAACATCGCGACCCTGACCTTCAGCGCCGGGTACTCTACCGTCGACAGCACGCTCACCGATCCGCTGACCGGCGTGCGTTCGACCGAACGGTCCGAAGGCCCGAGCGGTGGCATCGACTATGATACAGAGTTGCCCAACGGGACATTCAATGTTGGTTTTGATGTGTATCAGAACCAGGACGGCCAGCGCGGGACATTTCTTGTTACGCGTGCTCTGGAATTGCCCCGAGGCAGCTTTTCGGGCAATCTGGGCGTGACCCAACTCGAAGGCGCCGATCCGGAAATCATTGGTGGCTTCAACTGGATTTACAACATGCCGTCCAGCAGCTTCAGGCTGTTTTTTGACCGCACCGTCTATACCGACAGCAGCGATGAAGACCGTCTGACCAATCTCCTGGTTGCCGGATACAGCCACGAGATCAACCAGGTTTCGAGCCTGTCACTGGATCTCTCGCTTTCCTACACCGAGGCGTCTGCGGACGAGGAATCGTCCGAGCGCGGCGCATTGGTCCTCGCCTACAACCGCGAACTGAACGAATACTGGAGCTTCAATACCGGGGTCGCATTTCGCTCACTTCAGGATGAATCCATCGGCGAAGCGGATGCCACCGCAGTCTTCTTCGGGATCGGGCGCAATTTCGATTTTTGACCTCGGGATCTGAAAATTACCTGAATACGCGTCAATCGGGGTCGCCCTTGGCATCCGCAGCCTCGACCGCATTCAGCAGATCCAGCAATGCCTCGTATCGCTCGGCACCGATTTGCGCCTTCGTCTGTTCCAGAACCGCAAGGCTCGCCGGAAGATGCGCCTCGATCAGCGCCTCGCCCGCTTCCGATATCTGAATGACCTGCTTGCGCTTGTCATCATTGTCCGGTCGCCGCGTGATCAGCCCCTTGTCAGCGAGCTTTTGCAGAATACGGGTCAGACTGGGGAGCAACAGACAAGCCAGTTCCGCAATTCGGGTCGGCTCCATGGGCCCGTCTTCGTCCAGTACGCGCAATACGCGCCATTGCTGCTCGGTCAGCCCCACACCCGACAGCATGTCACGGATGGGGCCCATGACCCGCTCTCGGGCACGCAACAGAGCTATGGGAAGGGAACGCGAGGTCTTGGGGTGATGCGATGTCATCTGCGTGTTTTGCCTTTCAATGAAGCCAAGCGCAATCCAAGACTACGTGAGGCTGTCTCTTGACACAGCAATCAATTTACTTAATATGTTAATAAATTGCAAGAGTCCGGATGCAAAGAGACGTTCATGCCACATCTGATGATCGACTATTCGGCAAACATGGAAGACCGCATGGACATGGCTGCGTTTTGCGACGCGCTGCGCCGCGCGGCAATCGACACCGGCGTCCTGCCCATGGCTGGCGTGCGGGTGCGAGCCTTTCGCGCCGATCACGTTTCGATCGCGGATGGTGCCGCGCATCACGGATATATCGACATATCGGTGCGCCTGCGCGGCGGGCGTGATCTGGAAACGCGCAAGACGGCGAGCAAACTGATCTTTGACGCAGCCAGGAGTTTTCTGGAGCCGGTTCTGGAACGGTATCCCGTGGCGTTGTCGCTTGAAATGCGGGAAATCGACCCTGCGCTTTCACCCAAATGCGGCACGATCCGCGACCATCTTCCATCGACCGACCCGGTGCAGGCAATCGTCCCGGAGCAGTCCCGATAGGAAACCGTCCGCGCGCAGCGGCAGATGCAACCCTCACAGGATATTTCATGCGACTCACTCCGCCCCGAAATCATGGCGATGCGCCACCAGCCGAAAATCAATCGACAGTCATCAGGCGCGCGCATCATGAACTGGGATGAATTCGGGGATTGGGGTCGCAGGATCTCGGACTGGGCGCAGGACTATCACCTGACGGTGGGCGAGCGCCCCGTTCGGGCGCAGACAAGGCCAGGCGACATCCTGAATGCGCTGCCCGTCGCCCCGCCCGACGCACCGGAAGACATGGAAACCGTGTTCCGCGACTTTGAGAACATCGTGATGCCAGGTATCACACATTGGCAACACCCCCGTTTCTTCGCCTATTTCAACGCCAATGCTGCCGCTCCGTCGGTGCTGGCGGAATTCCTTGTCAGTGCCATCGCCCCGCAATGCATGCTCTGGCAAACCTCTCCGGCCGCAACCGAGATGGAGACCCGGATGATGGACTGGCTGCGCCAGTCGCTGGGGCTGCCTTCGGGTTTCGAGGGTGTCATTCAGGACAGCGCAAGTTCCGCCACGCTCGCCACCGTTCTGACGATGCGCGAGCGCGCGCTGAACTGGACCGGCAACATCTCGGGGCTGGCCGGAAATCCGCAACTCAGGGTCTATTGCTCGGCCGAGGTTCATACATCGGTCGACCGTGCCATCTGGGTTTCGGGCATCGGGCAGCACAATCTCGTCCGGGTGCCGATCAGCGGAGACTGGCGCGGCATGGATCCCGAGGCACTGGACGCGGCCATACGCGCGGACAAGGCGGCGGGGCTGACGCCGGCCGGCGTCATCCTCTGTGTCGGCGGGACGGGAACCGGTGCGACCGACCCGGTCGATGCCTGCCTGCAAATCGCGCAGGCGCATGGTCTTTATACCCATGTGGATGCCGCATGGGCCGGTTCCGCGATGATCTGCCCCGAGTTTCGGCATTACTGGTCCGGCATCGAGCGCGCGGACAGCATCGTGTTCAACCCGCACAAGTGGCTCGGCGTGCAATTCGATTGCTCGGCGCACTTCCTGCGCAACCCGGATGACCTGGTCAGGACGCTGGCCATTCAGCCGGAATATCTCAAGACCCACGGGCATGACGGCATCATCAACTATTCCGAATGGTCGGTGCCCTTGGGCCGTCGCTTTCGCGCCCTCAAGATCTGGTTCCTGCTGCGGACCTACGGGCTGGAAGGGCTGCGCGAGCGCCTGCGCAATCACGTGCGATGGTCGGAAGCCTTGCACGACAAACTCGCCGCGACGCCCGGATTCGAGATCACTTCAACACGGATGTGGTCGCTCTTTACCTTCCGCCATGCACCGCGCGGCGCGAGCGAACTTGACGACCTGAACCTGCGCCTTGTCAACGCGATCAATGATGACGGGCGCATCTATCTGACACAAACGCGGGTTGACGGCAATCTGGTGATCCGTTTCCAGGCCGGTCAATTCGAGACAACGGAGGCCGATGTCATGATGGCATATGACGTCATCACCGAGATCGCGGAAGCACTCGCATGACGCCGCAGGATATTCGCGATGCAGCCGGTGCGCTGATCGAGGCCGAACGGTCGGGGCAGCAGATCGGCCTTTTGTCGCTTCGCTATCCCGGCATGACGCTGGATGACGCATATGCGGTCCAGGCGGCCCTGATCGCCGCCAAACATGCCGAGGGGCGCCGCAAGATCGGATGGAAGATCGGCCTGACAAGCCGCGCCATGCAGCAGGCGTTGAACATCACCACTCCTGACAGTGGCGTATTGCTGGACGACATGCTCTTTCAGTCCGGCGACACGGTGCCAAACGGGCGATACATCCAGCCGCGGATCGAAGCGGAAATCGCCTTTGTCATGGGCTCTTCTCTCAGCGGCGCGAACTGTACCCGCGAAGAGGTTATCGCAGCCACCGATCACGTCTCGCCCGCGCTCGAAATTCTCGACACAAGGGTTTTGCGTGCCGATCCCGGCACCGGTCAGCCCAGGGTCATAACGGATACCATTTCCGATAACGCGGCGAATGCGGGAATTGTGCTGGGCCGCTCGAAACACGCGATTGCGGATCACGACCTGCGTTGGGTCGGGGCCATCGTCAGCCGCGACGACACGGTCGAGGAAACCGGGCTTGGTGCCGGTGTTCTCAACGATCCGGTGACCTCGGTTCTCTGGCTCGCGCGACGTCTTGCGGAACATGGACAGACCATCGACGCGGGCGATATCGTGTTGTCAGGATCGTTCATCCGCCCGCTCGAAGCGCCGCCCGGCTCTCGCATCCACGCCGACTTTGGCCCCTTCGGGTCGGTAAAGATCACATTCGACTAGAGGATATCCCATGCCCGCACCAACCAATATGCTCAAGCAGCGATTTCAGGCCGGCGACACCACCTTTGGCTGCTGGCTCAGTTTTGCCGAAGCCGGGCCGACGGAAGTCATGGGCACCGCCGGGTTCGACTGGCTCGTGATCGACGGAGAGCACGCGCCAAACGACGTGCGCTCGATCCGTGACCAGCTGGTCGCGCTGCAGGCAAGCCCGTCGCCCGCAATCGTGCGCGTTCCGGTCGGCGAGCCTTGGATCATCAAGCAGGTACTGGATATCGGAGTGCAATCGGTTCTCGTGCCGATGATCGAGAGCGGCGAACAGGCCGCGCAGATGGTGCGCGCGTGCACCTATCCACCCACGGGCATGCGCGGCGTCGGTGCCACCAGCACGCGGTCTTCGCGCTTTTCCACGATCGAGGACTACGTGCATACCGCCGATGACCAGATTGCGCTGATCCTGCAGGTCGAAAACCGTGCCGGGATTGCCGCACTGGATGACATCCTTGCCGTGGACGGCGTGGATTGTGTCTTTATCGGCCCGGCCGATCTGGCGGCGGATATGGGGCATCGCGGCAATCCCGGCCATCCGGACGTGCACGGCACGATCGTGGAAACGCTGGGGCGGATTGCCGCTGCCGGCAAGGTGCCGGGCATCCTGTCGCTCTCCGAGGATGTCATCGAAAGCTATGTCGAGGCCGGCGCCCGGTTTGTCGCGGTCGCGATCGATGTCATCACACTGAGCAGGGCGGCACAGGCAACCGCGAGGCGCTGGATCAAACCGGCATAGCGCGCATCAGTTCCGTCGCCTTTGCATAGCCGCCGGACGCCCCGTCGACGAGATGTATGTGATCGTCCCGATGGATCGACGGCACGAAACAGGTGATCATCGCCGCCTCCTGCTCGACGAGCCCGAACCGCAGGATGCCGTCCGCGCGGGCGGCATCAAGCAGCGACCGGATACGCGCCTGGGTTTCGGCGTCGCAATCCAGAGTCATTTTCAGCCCGTCATCGAATTTGCGAAAATCCGCATTCGTGCTGACCATGGCCTTGTAGTGTTTCGGCTCGAATTCCCCGGTCTTGAGGCCGGCCTTGAAGAAAATCCATGCAATCGTGTTTTCCAGCAACAGTTCCAGCCGCCGTCGAAAGACCGACGTTCTGCCCCGTGACACATGCGCCTCGATATCAAGCCCCGGTGGCGGAAATTGCAGTCCGGGTCCATCTGGCGGCAAAGGATGTCCGCTGCGGTTCAGCCCCTCGGCCAGATCAACGATGTCGCGCAGTATCCTGTCGAACGCCGCGGCTGACTTTCCCTGCACCGGTTTGACGACCAGGGACAGGATGCTGCCGTTGCGTGCGCTTGCATTACTCCAGCGACAGGAGAGACCTTCGAGGTCGGGAAGCGCACCGGGTTCCGCGGCCGGCAGCACGTTTTCGCCTGCTTTCATCCGCTCATCCGCCCAGGACACCCCCCCGCCACCGAACATCGCGTAATCAATCGCCTCCGATGCCTGGTACCGCGCAACGGATACGTCAAAGCCTGCGGCGCGAATTTCGGAGACCGGTACCTGCGCCACCCGCAGCGACACGCCGAATTCCTCGTCCGCCCATCGTTTCAGCACACCGAGAATGCGCGCCGAGTCTGCCGCATGTTCCGGATCCATCGCGAGCGTCGCGCCGTCTCCTCCGAAAATATAGGGAAAGATATGCCCGTCGCCCGCATTGATATGCGCCGATATGACCGATGCACCGATCATGTTCACCAGCTTGTACTTGCCATCGGCAATCAACGCGGTCGACCCGACGATGTCTGCCGTCGCGACGACCCAGTCCTCCGGCAGCGGCGTATAGCTTGCCGGATCCGTCAATGCGCTGAATTGCGCAATGCGCGGCAGATTTTCGTAAAATCCGGTCGTATCTTTCATCGCTGGCCGCCTGCCATGTCCAGTTCCCTTTATGCAGGCGGTTTCCCGGCTCTGTCCATGCAGGTTGCACATGACTCACGTGCATGTCACCCAAACGATGACAGTGGGAGGAGCAAAAACATGCAGGCCGGTCTGATCGTATTATGTCTCGCATATGTGCTCAGCCAGTTTTTTCGCGCCTTCCTTGCGGTGCTGACCTCGGCGCTGGCACGTGACACGGGCACCGGACCGGATGATCTCGCGGCGGCATCGGGGCTGTGGTTCCTGACCTTTGCCGCGATGCAGGTGCCGGTCGGCTGGGCGCTCGACCGGTTCGGGCCTCGGCGCACCGCCGCAAGCCTGTTGTTCCTGGGCGGCGGTGGTGGCGCCGCGCTGTTCGCCATGGCAACCGCGCCGCTGCACATCAAGCTTGCCATGTTGCTGATCGGCATAGGATGCTCACCTGTCCTGATGGCATCCTATTATATCTTCGCGCGCGAATTTCCGCCCGCCCGGTTCGCCGCCCTCGCGGCGTTGATGCTCGGGGTGGGGTCCGTCGGCAACCTTGTGGCCTCCTACCCGATGGCGCTTGCAGTGGAATTCATCGGCTGGCGCGGGTCTCTTGTCGCGCTGTCGGTCCTCTCCATCGCCGTGGCTGGCGGAATCCTCGCGCTTGTCCGAGATCCGGAAGCCGTACCCGGCGGCAAAGGCGGCTCGGTGCTCGAATTGCTCAGACTGCCGGCGATATGGGCGATCCTGCCGATGATGCTGGTCAATTACGCACCGGCGGCGGCTTTGCGCGGATTGTGGATCGGGCCGTATCTCGGGGATGTGTTTGGCCTCGGAACCGCGCAGGTCGGACAGGCGACATTCGTGATGGGCGCCGCGATGATCGCCGGAACACTCGCTTACGGGCCGATGGACCGGCTCTTGCGAACGCGCAAATGGGTCGTCTTCGGCGGCAACCTCGCCGTTGCCGCGATGCTCGGCCTGTTGGTGGCAATGATCGACACCAGCGCGGTTCTGTCGATCCTCCTGATGGCATTGATCGGCTTTTTCGGCGCATCCTTTCCGGTAATCATCGCGCATGGGCGCAGTTTCTTTCCACCGCATCTTGTCGGGCGCGGCGTCACCCTGATGAACCTCTTCGGCATCGGCGGAGCGGGCATCGCGCAGTTCGCCTCGGGTCGCATTCATGAACACATGGCCCCCTACGGCGCGACCCAGGCCTATACGGCGATTTTCGCGTTTTTCGGCCTGATGCTGCTCGCCGGAACACTTCTTTACCTGTTCAGCCGCGACCGTCTGGACTGAGTCCCCCTTTTCCCCGGTGCCGTTTGTCGCTATGAGGCCGCAGCCGGCATATGTGTCGGCGCAAATTCTGGAGAAACAAGATGGGTTATCGCATCGTCGTCGTCGGTGCCACGGGCAATGTGGGCCGTGAAATGCTGAACATCCTGGCCGAGCGCCAGTTCCCGGTTGCCGAGATTGCCGCGCTGGCAAGCCGCAAATCGCTGGGAACCGAGGTGAGCTTTGGCGACACGACCCTGACAACCAAGGATCTTGATACCTTCGATTTCACCGGCTGGGACATGGCGCTGTTCGCGGTGGGCTCTGACGCCACCAGAACCTATGCGCCCAAGGCCGCCGCCGCGGGCTGCGTGGTGATCGACAACAGTTCGCTCTATCGCTACGACCCCGACGTACCGCTGATCGTGCCCGAGGTGAATGCGGATGCGATCATGGGTTACTCCAAGAAGAACATAATCGCCAATCCGAACTGTTCGACCGCGCAGATGGTCGTGGCACTCAAGCCGCTGCATGACCGCGCCCGGATCAAGCGTGTCGTGGTCAGCACCTATCAGTCTGTATCCGGTGCCGGCAAGGACGGCATCGATGAGCTGTGGGATCAGACAAAGAGCATCTACAACCCGGTCGATGACAAGCCGGCCAAAAAGTTCACCAAGCAGATCGCATTCAACGTGATCCCGCATATCGACGTCTTCATGGAAGACGGCTCGACCAAGGAAGAGTGGAAGATGGTGGCCGAAACCAAGAAGATCGTCGATCCCGCGATCAAGGTCACGGCGACCTGTGTGCGGGTGCCGGTTTTCGTCGGTCATTCCGAAGCGGTGAACATCGAGTTCGAGGATCATCTGGACGAGGACGAGGCCCGCGAAATTCTGCGCGAAGCGCCGGGCATCATGGTGATCGACAAGCGTGAAGACGGTGGTTACGTGACACCGGTCGAGTGCGTCGGCGATTATGCCACCTTCATCAGCCGCATCCGCCAGGACAGCACCATCGACAACGGCCTGAACCTGTGGTGCGTGTCCGACAACCTGCGCAAGGGCGCGGCGCTGAACGCCGTGCAGATCGCCGAGACGCTGGGCACGCGGGTACTGCAAAAGGGCTGAAGCACGGCCATCGGATCAACGGGGCGGCGCGTGCCGCCCCAACGTGCCGATCACGCCCGGCCAGACCCTGCAACCAGATCCGGCGCCTTGCCGGTTTTCACGGAAACGAACCGCCGTCGCGGCCGCGATGTCGATCAGACCGGATAAAACTTGTGCGTGCCCGGATCGTAGCATTCCAGCCCGCCTTCTCCGATATCGGTCCAGAGCCCATGCAGGCTCAGTTCGCCGTCCCTGATCGCCGCCTCCACGAATGGAAAGCTCATCAGGTTCTCGAGCGACGCCACGACCGCCTGTTTCTCGAATTGACGCGCCTGTTCGCCGGCATCGCCGATTTCAGAGACAAGATCGAACTTGGGACGCAGGATATCCATCCAGCGCCCCACGAAGCTCTCCTTCGCTTCCAGTTCGGGGGCGTTGCCCTTGCACATGTCGATACAGCCTGCAACGCCGCCGCATTGCGAATGACCGAGCACGATCAGATGCGCCACCTTGAGCACGGTGACGGCGTATTCGACCGTGGCGCTGGTTCCATGATGATCGCCATCGGGTTCGTAAGGCGGCACCAGATTTGCGATGTTGCGGTGGATAAAGAACTCGCCCTGATCCGCACCGAAGATCGACGTGACGTGAACCCGGCTGTCGCAACACGAGATCACCATTGCGCGCGGACGCTGGCCTTCGTTGGCCAATCGCCGATACCAGCCACGATTCTCTTCGTATGCAGTGGCTTTCCAGCCATGATACCGTTGCACGAGATAGGCAGGCAGGGGTTTGGCAAACTTCATCTATCGTTCCCTCTTGATTGAACGGTCTGGCGCTGTCTTCTGCCGTGTCATTATCCGGAAATCTAGCCAAATTCGAGCAATTCCGGCGCCCGCAGCGAAACCTTTTGCAAACCAGTATGCCCGATGATGGGCAAGCCGTGGGGGCATCAGAACGATTTGGGGTGAAGAAAGTGGAAAGCATAACGACATTGAGTCCAACCGAGACCGTTCGGCTGGATCACAACCGCCTGAACGCGCTGTATGTGCAATTGGGCGAAGCGGGAGCAGAGGATGTCGTGTGCCGCGCGATCGAGGAACTGGCGGTTCGCCTGGCACATTGCGAACGATGCTGGCGACAGCGCAAGGTAACCGAACTGCGCAAAAACGCGCGGTCGCTGATCGCGATTTCCGAACAGATCGGCATGTGCGGGATCGCACAGGTGGCCGGCGACGTGACAAGGACCATCGACAATGACGATCCTGTGGCCTGTGCCGCAACCCTGTTCCGGTTGATCCGGCTGGGGGACCGTTCGTTGACCGCCGTCTGGAACCTGCGTGATCTTTCCCTCTGACAGGGCTTGCAGCGCGGCGCTGCGCGGCTAGTCTGGCGCTCAGTTTCATGACCCGAGAGTGCCCGATGCCCCATTGTCTCGCCAAGGACGCCCAAGACGCGATCGACCTTCATATCATTGACACCAAGTCGCTGGACGACTGGCTCGCCGGACAGGATGAGACAGTGCGCGACTGGGTGCGCCTGAACGGATTTTCAGGCAAGCTCGGCCAGACATTGCTGATTCCGGCAGATGGGGATCGTGCGGTCATCGCGCTCGCCGGATACGGAACGGCGACCAAGCGCGCGCGCACCCATTTCCCGTTGGCGTCCGCGGCCACGAAATTGCCCGAGGGGACCTATCGCATCGCTTCCGGCCTGCCAGAAGATATGGCGGAAACCGAATGCCTCGGCTGGCTGCTCTCCGGCTACCGCTTTGACCGGTACAAAAGCAAATCCGACAAGGTCGTAGCCCTGGTTCCGCCGCAAGGGGTGGATGCCGACAGGGTTGCGATACTGGCCGAAGCGGAAACCATGATCCGCGATCTGGTCAATACCCCCGCGTCGGACATGAGCCCCCAACATCTCGCCGAAGCGGCCACGGCGCTGGCTGAGGAACACGGCGCAGAGATCGCCACCATCGTCGGCGATGACCTGCTCGAACAGAATTTCCCACTGATCCACACGGTCGGCCGCGCGGCGGCCACCCCACCGCGCCTGATCGACATGAGGTGGGGGACCAGCGGCCCGAAACTTACGCTCGTCGGGAAAGGGGTCTGCTTTGACACGGGGGGTCTCAACCTGAAACCGGGCAGCAGCATGAGCCTGATGAAAAAGGACATGGGCGGCGCGGCGCATGTATTGGGCATTGCCCGGATGATCATGGCGATGAAACTCCCGATCCAGTTGCGGGTTCTGATTCCGGCGGTCGAAAACTCGGTATCCGGGTCGTCGTTCCGCCCCGGCGACATACTCGCCTCGCGCAAGGGGCTGACGGTTGAAAACAACAATACCGATGCCGAAGGACGGCTGGTACTCGCGGATGCGCTCGCCCTCGCATCCGAGGACAAGCCCGACCTGATACTGTCGATGGCGACGCTGACGGGGGCCGCGCGGGTCGCGGTCGGACCCGATCTCGCGCCCTTCTACACCGACGATGACGACGACGCGCTGGCGCTTTCCGCTGCGGCCGCGCGCGTCGATGATCCGGTCTGGCGCATGCCGTTTCACGAGGCCTACGAAACCAGGATCGAACCGGCCAATGCCGATCTCGACAATGCGCCGTCCGGCGGGTTCGCGGGATCGATCACGGCCGCGCTCTTCCTGCGCCGTTTCGTATCCGACGCCCGCTACGTGCATTTCGACATCTATGCGTGGCAACCCTCCAATGCCCCGGCACGGCCGCTGGGTGGTGTCGGAACCGGGGCGCGGGCCGTGTTCGATGCCCTGCCCCACATGCTGAAACTGTGAGCGATCCGCGTCTGACGCCGGCGAATGATCGCGTCGCAGCGGCACATCTGAGCGACGCGCCGGCGGGATTGCGTCGCGTCATGGCAACCCCCCGCCGGATCATTCGACCGGTCGTCGATCTTTTGCGCAGGCCCGATGGTGCACGCGATCGTCAGCTCCTGTGGGGCGAAACCGTGGATCTGTACGAAGAGCGCGGCGGTATGGGTTTCGTGCAGGCGCGCAAGGATGGCTATGTCGGGTATGTGGACAGCGGGGCACTCGGCGCCGAAGAGACAGCGACGCACTGGGTCAGCGCCCCGGCCAGCCATCTTTATCGCGACCCCGACATCAAATCGCCAGAGCGCCACATGCTGAGTTTTGGCAGCCGCGTGACCGTGCTGGGCGATGATGGTCCGTTCGCCGAAACCACAGACGGATTTATTCCGCGCGTGCATCTGCACCCTGTCGGCGAAACCATGAACGACCCGGTCGGGGCGGCGGCACTGTTTCGGGGAACGCCCTATCTGTGGGGCGGCAACAGCCGGTCCGGAATCGATTGTTCCGGCCTGGTCCAGGCCGCGCTTCTTGCATGCGGCGCAACCTGCCCCGGCGATTCCGACCTGCAACAATCCGCATTGGGCCAATCGGTCACGCCATCCGGCGATTATCGGCGCGGCGACCTCCTGTTCTGGAAGGGCCATGTCGCGATGGTGGTCGATGCCGATACGCTGATTCACGCGAACGGCACGCATATGTCCGTGGTTCTTGAACCGGTCGAGGCCGCGATCCGCCGGATAGAGGCGCAGGGCGAAGGCCCCGTCACCGCGCACAAGCGGTTATGATCGGCCGAAATACACCTTGGCCGGCCAGGTTTCTGGCCGGGAACTGCCTGTCCCGGATCACTCAACCACGCGGATCAGTTTCCGTTCGAGCGGGCGCAACACGGTCTTGAGGTCCGATCCGCGCTTCAGGATCTGGCCGTCCATGCCAACGACCGAGTACATCCCCTGCCGATTGCGCAGCTTTGGACGTTTTTCGATCCGGTAGAGCGGATTTTCGGCGGTGCGCCGGAATACCGAGAACACCGCCAGATCGGAAAGACAGGAAATCCCGTAGTCGCGCCACTCGCCGGCGGCGACCATACGGCCGTATACGGACAGGATGATGCCAAGTTCGCGCCGGTCGAAGGCCACCTGGTCCGGCACTGGGCCCTTGGGAAAATGGCTGGGTGGCTGGATTGTCATGCGATCAGCCTTGCCGTGATCGCGCCGCAAATCAAGCCCATAACGCGCCGCCAAAGCGTTTCGCCGCCGGCTGTGACGCTTTTGGCAGCGGTGCCAGCCCGCCCGTGTCGCTGGTCAGCCATCCCTCCACCGCCGGCGTCAGCATCGCATAGGCACGCGCCACCGACTCGCGCGGATTGCGAAGCGGCGCGTCATGCGGCATCAGGTCGGGAATGCATTCGGGAAACCGCAGCACGATCCGGCGCCACCGGTGTATCAGCAACAGCCGCGCCGCCGTTGCATCGAGCGGGTCTGCAATCGCTGTCCGCAAGGCGCCAAGATCGGCGGCGAGTGCGGCCAGCGCCGCCCGATGGGCCACCCCGAGCTGTGCTGCGCGATAGGCGTTGGACAGTTGCTTCAGATCGCCAACCAGCAGGCAATCGGCCACCCCCGCTGCGTCGTCGGCCGGTATGATGCGTATGCTTTCGTCCCCTGCGCCGGTCAGCGTTACGGCGGCAGCCCATCGCTGCACCGGTTCGGTGCGCGGCGGTGCGTAGATTCGTGCGGTCGCGGATGCAAATCGGTCGAGCCCCTGCGCCGTGAGCCGATACCGGCTGCTGCGCCCGGCCCGTTCGCTGTGAACCCAACCGTCGCTGCTCAGACGCGACAACGCGGTGCGCAACGCCCCCTGTTCCACCCCGACGCGCCCGAGCACCATCCGCAAGCGCGTGCTGGAAATTTCACCGCCGCGATGCTGCACGAGATCGCCAAATGCGGTGATCACCAGCGACCAGACACGAAGCCGCCCCTGCGCATGCAGGGCGGAGATAAGCGGGGCAAGCGGGTCCATCCGCCAGCCTTACCGCGTATAGGATACCATCGTCAAAAGCTCATACTGGGCAACCTGATCGCCATCCTGGTTGGTCAGCGTCACGTTCCAGGCGACTTCGCCATAGGTCTCGGTGCGCCGGGTCTTGCGCTTGCAGGTCAGCCTCACCCGGATACTGTCGCCCGGGCTGACCGGCTTCTGGAAACTCAGCCCGTTCAGACCCGTATTGGCCAGCACCGGACCCGGATCGGGCTGAACGAACAACCCGGCAGCAAAGGACAGCAGCAAATAGCCATGCGCGACACGGCCCGGGAAGAACGGGTTCGCCCTGGCCGCCTCTTCATCCGTATGCGCGTAAAAGGTGTCGCCGGTGAATTCCGCGAAATGCGCGATGTCATCCAGTGTCACCACGCGCGGGTCCGTGTGCAGCGTGTCACCGATCCGGATTTCATTGAAGGTGCGTTGGAACGGATGCTGCGCAGGCGTCTGCTCGGTTGCGCCGGGCTGCCACTGACCGGTGATCGCCGCTATCACGTCCGGGCTCCCCTGAATGGCGGTGCGCTGCATGTAGTGCAGCACGCCGCGCACCCCGCCCAGCTCCTCGCCGCCTCCGGCACGGCCCGGTCCGCCATGCACCATATGGGGCAGCGGGGCACCGTGGCCGGTTGCTTCCCCCGCGCTGCTCGCGCCATTGATATACAGCCGCCCGTGCCACGCCGCGCTGGCCAGCGTCACCTGCCGGGCGATCTGGGGATCGTCTGTGACCAGAGACGCCACCAGAGACCCGCCGCCGCGATTGGCCAGCGCCGCCGCATGCGCCGTGTCGCGATAGGCCATCAGGGTCGAAACCGGTCCGAACGCTTCGAGTTCATGCACCGCGCGCGCCGCGTCCGGGTCATCGCAGCGCAACAGCGTCGGTGCGAGGAACGCGCCGTCGGCGCTCGCACCGATCAGATCCACCTGCTCAGGGTCACCCGTCAGGCGCGTGGTTTCCTTCGCCAATGCCGAAAGCTTGTCGAGCACATCGGATTTTTGCGCCGCGCTCGCCAACGCGCCCATGCGCACGCCATCGGCCGCCGGGTCGCCCACCGAAACCCCGGCCAGACGCGCGGTCAGCGCATCTGCCACATCGGTCATCGCGGATTGCGGCACGATAATGCGCCGGATCGCGGTACATTTCTGCCCCGCCTTGGTGGTGATTTCGTTGGCGGCTTCCTTGATGAACGCCTCGAACGCGGGCGACCCGGACGTGACATCGGGACCGAGGATTGTGGCATTCAGGCTGTCCTGCTCCGCGTGGAAACGCACCGAATTGCGCATCAGCGCCGGATTGCTCCGCAGGTGCAGCGCCGTGTCTGCCGAACCGGTAAAGCTGACCACATCCTGAGCCCCGAGACGGTCAAGCATGTCGCCGGTGCCACCGATAACCAGCTGCACCGCACCCTCGGGCAGGATGCCCGATTCGACGATCATGCGGAAACAGGCCTCGGTCAGGTAACAGGTCTGGGTTGCCGGTTTCACGATCACCGGCATACCGGCAAGGATGGCCGGGGCGAGCTTTTCCAGCATTCCCCAGACCGGGAAGTTGAATGCGTTGATCAACACCGCCACACCCTGCAGCGGCACCGCGATATGCTGACCGGCAAATGTGCCACCGCGGGACAGACCCTCGGTGGCCCCGTCAACATAGACCTGCCCGTCGGGCATCTCGCGCCGCCCCTTGCTCGCGATCACCATCATCGTGCCGATGCCGCCATCGATATCGATGGCCCCGTCCCGACGGGTCGCGCCGGTCAGCGGGTTGATCGCATAGAGCTCTTCCTTGCGCTCACCGAGATAGACCGCCAGCGCCTTTATCAACCGGGCACGGTCATGAAACCCCATCGCGCGCAAAGCCGGGCCGCCCACATTCCGCCCCCAGTCAAGCATGCCCTGGATATCGAGCGCCGCGCCGCCGGCCATTGCGATCTGTGCGCCGGTGACCGGCCCATGAACCGCCCGCGATTCGGCACCGGGCCCGATCCATTTCCCAATCGCATAGCTTGCCGGTTTCAGCATTTCGGTTCTCCCCATGTTGCGCTGCCACCATGCACATTTCCGGCGATGAAATCAACACTATTGACCGCACGGTCGGTTTTATGCAGGGTAGGGTTACCTTGGAGGAGGCGGACATGACACCACAGGAACGTGCCGAACGCAGTGCAGCTGCAATGTGGGCCAGCGACGCCGCGTCGCAGTGGCTCGGCATGACTCTGGACGCCGTTGGCCCGGGCACCGCAACCATGTCGTTCACGGTTCAGGATCATCACCTGAACGGGCACAGGATCTGTCATGGCGGCTATATATTCACGCTGGCGGACAGCGCCTTTGCCTTTGCCTGCAACAGTTACAACCAGGTGACCGTGGCACAGGAAAACTCCATCACCTACCTGACACCGGGACAGCCGGGCGAACGGCTGACCGCCAGCGCGGTCGAATCGGCGCGCACCGGGCGCTCCGGTGTCTACGACATCACCGTGACCGGCGCGGATGGCCGCAAGGTTGCCCTGTTCCGCGGCCTGTCGCGCACCATCAAGGGTCAGAATTTCGAGGAGACATCATGACACACGCCTATCTGTGCGAAGGGCTGCGCACCCCCATCGGTCGCTACGGTGGCGCCCTTTCCGGCGTCCGGCCCGACGATATGCTCGCCCATGTGCTGCGCGAGGTCACCGCACCCCATGACGGCATCGAGATCGACGAAGTGCTTGCCGGGTGCGCCAACCAGGCCGGCGAAGACAATCGCAACGTCGCGCGCATGTCGGCGCTGCTGGCCGGGCTTCCCGACACGGTGCCCGGCGGCACGATCAACCGGTTGTGCGGCTCGGGTCTGGATGCCGTGGGCTCAGCCGCGCGGATGGTGCGTTGTGGCGAGGCCGAGGTGGTGATCGCCTGCGGCGTCGAAAGCATGAGCCGCGCGCCACTGGTGATGCCCAAGGCCGATGCCGCGTTCTCGCGCAAGGCCGAGATCTATGACACCACCATCGGCTGGCGCTTTGTGAACCGTGAGATGCACAAGCATTTCGGCACCGACTCGATGCCCGAGACCGCCGAGAACGTCGCCTCGGATTTCAACATCGAGCGCGCGGCGCAAGACGCCTTTGCCCTGCGGTCACAGGAACGCGCCGCCGCTGCGATTGCCAGCGGACGGCTGGCGCGCGAAATCACTCCGGTCAGTATCGCGCAGCGCAAGGGCGACCCCAGAATCGTCGATACCGACGAGCACCCGCGCCAGACCACACTGGAAAAACTGGCCAGCCTGCCCACCCCGTTCCGGCAGGGCGGCAGCGTCACCGCGGGCAACGCATCCGGTGTGAATGACGGCGCGGCGGCGGTGATCGTTGCATCGGAAGCAGCGGTTCAAAAATACGGCCTGACGCCGCGCGCGCGCATCGCGGGCATGGCGACGGTCGGCGTACCGCCCCGGATCATGGGGATCGGCCCTGCTCCCGCGACCGAAAAACTGCTGACACGGCACGGCCTCGGCATCGGCGATATCGACCTGATCGAATTGAACGAGGCCTTTGCCGCACAGGGATTGGCCGTGACCCGTCGACTTGGCCTGCCGGATGATGCCGATCACGTGAATCCGCATGGCGGCGCGATCGCGCTTGGCCACCCGCTCGGCATGTCCGGGACGCGGCTGGCGCTGACCGCATCGCTCACAATGACTGACAACGACATGAACCGCGCGATCTGCACCATGTGCATCGGCGTCGGTCAGGGCATCGCCCTCTTGCTGGAGAAAGCCTGATGAAGGACCTGTCCCCCCGCCCCGGTGACCTTGAAGCGATCGAAACCGCGAGCCGGGATGAAATCGCCGCGCTTCAGGTCAAACGCCTGCAATGGTCGCTGAAGCATGCCTATGACAACGTACCGTTCTACAAGTCCAGCTTTGAAGCCGCGGGCGTTCACCCCGATGACCTGACCACGCTGTCCGATCTGGCCAGGTTTCCGTTCACCGTGAAACAGGATTTGCGCGACAACTATCCGTTCAACATGTTCGCGGTCCCGCGCGAGAAATTGCGCCGCGTACATGCATCGTCGGGCACCACCGGGCAACCCACCGTCGTCGGCTATACGCAGGGCGATCTGGATGTGTGGGGCGCGGTCGTGGCGCGCAGTTTGCGTGCCGCAGGACTGCGCCGTGGCGACATGCTGCATAACGCTTACGGTTACGGTCTGTTCACCGGCGGGTTGGGCGTGCATCTGGGGGCCGACGCGCTCGGTCTGTCCACCGTGCCCGTTTCGGGCGGCATGACCGAACGCCAGGTGCGCCTGATCCGCGATTTCCAGCCCAAGGGCATCACCGTGACACCGTCTTATGCCCTGTCGATCCTCGACGAGTTCAACACCGCAGGCATGGACCCCCGCGAATGCTCGTTGCAGGTGGGTATCTTTGGTGCCGAGCCCTGGACAAACGCCATGCGGCAGGAAATCGAGGCTGCATTCGACATGCATGCGGTCGATATCTATGGCCTGTCCGAGGTCATGGGCCCCGGCGTGTCTATGGAGTGTGTCGAAACCAAGGACGGTCTGCACATCTGGGAAGACCATTTCTATCCCGAGATCATCAACCCGGAAACCGGCGACCCGGTGGCGGATGGCGAACAGGGCGAGCTGGTCTTTACCTCGCTGACCAAAGAGGCGTTTCCGATCATCCGTTACCGCACCCGCGACCTGACCCGGCTGTTGCCCGGCACCGCGCGCGCCATGCGGCGGATGGAAAAGGTCACCGGCCGCAGCGACGACATGATCATCCTGCGCGGCGTCAACGTGTTCCCGACCCAGATCGAGGAACAGCTGATGACCGTGAAAGGGCTCGCGCCCCATTTCCAGATCGTGTTGTCCCGGCCCGATCGGATGGACGAAATGCTGGTTCAGGTCGAGGCCATCGAGGGTTTTTCGAGTGCCGAAGACCGCGCCCATGCGGCCGCCGACCTGCGCGGCAAGGTCAAGCGCAATGTCGGCGTGACCGTCAAGGTCGATGTCTCGGAACCGGGCGGTGTTGCCCGCAGCCAGGGCAAGGCGGTGCGGATCATCGACAACCGCCCCAAAAGCTGATGCCCCGGGGCGTCGCCAGAGATCACGACGAAAAACGTGCCGCCCTGCGCAAGGGCGCGGCACGTTACTTTGCCCGACATGGCTATGACCGCGCATCAATGACCGGTGCCGCTCGCGAATGCGGCGTCTCCAAGGCTTTGATCTATCACTATTATGACAGCAAGGAAGACCTTCTCTTCGATATCCTGCAATCGCATCTGTCGGAGTTGTCCGAAAGCGTCGAGGCCGCGCGCCACGATGCCCTGGCGGGGTTGATCCGTGCGATTCTCGCCGCCTACGCGGACGCCGATGCCGAACACAAGCTGCAGCTGGATGCGCTGGCCACCCTGCCCCCCGACATGCAGGAACCGCTGCTCGACCTGCAACGCGGTCTGGTCGGAATCATGTCGGATGCCCTGAAGGCCGAGAACCCGGCGCTTGCCGGAGACCGCCTGCGCGCCGCGACCATGTCGGTTTTCGGCATCCTCAACTGGTTTTACATGTGGAACCGGCCGGGCAAGGGCCTGAGCCGTGCAGAATATGCCGATCTTGCCACCGATTTCGTGCGTGGCGGGCTTGTCGCGCTCTGAAATTCACGGCACCTGCGGCAGGCAAATCTTCATACATTGCCCCCTAGACTGAACACCGTTGAGGCGGTGCAAGGGAGCGGTGGGCAGATGAGACGACCGGATCATGTGCGAGGCGCGGGGTTAGTTCTGGTTCTGCTGCTCCTGACCGGCGGCGTGCTGGCGCAGTCCGGGCAGATCAGCCGGGTCACCGACCCCGGCGTGCAAAAGCGCATGATGGCGATGAATGCCAACAACACGGCGCTGGCGATTCTGAGCGACATGATGGGCGGGCGGGCGGTTTTCGATCGCACCCGCGCGCGCGACGCCCGGCGCAGGTTGATCTACACGACCGGTCGCATACCGGCGCTGTTCCGCAAGGCGCATTCGGATCCCCTTTCCAATGCCCGCCCGGAAATCTGGTCAGACTGGTCCGGGTTCAGGCAACAGGCGAAGTCGGCGCGATCGGCGGCGCGAAAGCTGGACGTCTCGACCCTGCCACGCCTGCGCAAAACCCTGCCGCGCATGATCCATGCGTGTCTTGCCTGCCACCGCGCCTACCGCAAGGATATGTGACACACGAAAGCCGGACTCGATGATCGGGCGACGCAACATCCTGTTGAATACACGGCCCGGCGCTATACGTGCAAAGGTGAAACCGCATCCCGCCGCTCCCACGGTCACGCGGCAACGCTGCCCCAGGCCCGGTCCAGCCTGCCCTCGGCAAGATCTTCGGCGGTCAGGAAGATGCGCAGCGCCCTTGCTTCTCCGAACATCCAGCCGAGCAATTCGCTGGACGGCAATTCGAGCAAGACCTCCGCTCCGACCTTCCTTGACACGTCGTCCGCGCCGATACTCCCCGTCTCGTGCCGGGCATTATGCGCCCAGAACGGTTCGAACAGGGCGCGTTGCTCGGGCGGCAACGCGCGCGGATCGCCCGCATAAATCTGGCGGCAATGGCGTTCGAATGGTGCAAAATAAGCGCGTGCGGCCTGCCGCAACTGTGTCTGCGTACCGCCACAGCCACACTTGCAGTCACCTGCTGCCGTGACGAGGGCGAGTGCTGCGCTCAACAGCGCAGGCGCAGCGTCTTCAAACTCGGTCTCTTCGGTTCTGAGCCGATCGAAATCGGCACGCAACCGGGCCAGACCATCAGCAACCCGATGACATTTCGTGTCGTCAAAACACCACGCCGCGCCGCCGGTTCGCACCATCAGGCATTCCAGCAGCATTTCCGCGCTGGTCCAATCGAAAGGCTGGTATCCCGGCAGGGCCAGATCGACATCGTGCAGGACACCCCATTGCGGCCCCGCGCCCGTATCGACAACAGCTTGCTCTCCGGCACCGTGAAGCAGCAGTGGCCAGCGAGGCCGCACGTGCTGGCCCATTGGAGGCGGACACGTCGTCACCCGCCCCTCGACATGCAGCACGCGCACCGGCAACGCGCCATGTTCGTGACCGGTCGCGCGAAAAAACACCAACCAACCGCGTCGCGGCCCGATACCCTGCCAAAGCGTGTCCGGTAACGCCGTGCAGTCGATCTGCGCAAGAAACTGGGTGGGTTGCCCGGCAATCATCGGCCAGGACTCGCCCTCGGGAAGCGCCGGACTGCCGCCCAGCCAGCTGTTGAAGGTTGCGCCGTTTGTCCCCGGCAATTGAGGCACCAGAGCAATATGCGCTTTGGGCGGTACATCAGGATCAATCGCGTCCTTCAGATCGGCGTCGCGATCAAACGGCACATGCGTGGCCCGGATCGCCAAAGACAGGGACACGCCGGCCCCGATGGCTGCGACCGCGATAGTCAGGGGCAAAAGTGACGGCCCACCCGCTACCCACATTCCCGCGAACATCAGGGTGGCCAGAACTGCGGCGAAGGCGATAGCGGAATGTCCAAATCCAAATCTCGTTAAAATCATGACGCGTAACCCGGTTTGAAAAGGAGGTCAGGAGGCCCGATCAATAAGGCGAAAATTGGGTTCGCATGCGGAATTCACGGGACAGGGGCGCAGGATCGGCCTTGCACTGTCGCGCCAGTTGCAGCACGCTCGCGGAAAAACGACGGTCAGGAGACTTGGCGATGCGAACGCGAGCTGCGGTGGCGATTGAGGCGGGTAAGCCGCTGGAGGTTATGGATGTGAATCTCGATGGGCCGCGTGCCGGCGAGGTTCTGATCGA
>JAUIIJ010000061.1 GCA_030431825.1 Alphaproteobacteria bacterium | reverse complement strand
ATGGTCAGTGTGGCAATGGGGCCATCTATGTCGGCTTGCACGATATCTGACATTTGGTGGTCTCCTCAGCGGGGCGGCAGGCGCGTGGCGCCGTCCAGCCGGATTGTTGTCCCGTTGAGGAACGGATTGGAAATGATCTGTTCGGCCAGAAGCGCGTATTCCCGAGGCTCACCGAGACGTGCAGGGAAAGGAATGTTCGCGACGATCCCGGCAGCAACTTCGTCGGGCAGGCCTTCCATCATCGGGGTCTGGAACAGCCCGGGCGCGATCGACATGACGCGAATGCCCAGTTTGGCGAATTCACGCGCGGCAGGCAGGCACATCGCGGCAATCGCCCCTTTTGAAGCTGCGTAGGCCGACTGCCCCAGTTGTCCGTCCTGATATGCAACGGATGACGTATTGACGATCACGCCGCGCTCACCGTCTTCGAGCGGCTCGAGTTCGGCCATACGCCTGGCGCCATGGCTCATCACGTTGTAGGTGCCGAACAGATTGACGCGGACCGTCCTTTCAAACAGGTCGATGGACAGTTTCCCGTCTCGTCCGACAATGCGGGCCGCGGTGCCGATTCCGGCGCAATTCACCACTGAACGCGGAGCGGCACCGAGCTGCGCCACGGTTTGGTCAAAGGCGGCGCAGACAGCCGATTCGTCGCTGACATCCGCCTGAACCGCAATCCCGCCGATGTCATCCGCCACGGCTTTCGCCCGCTCGATATCGAAATCGAGAATCGCGACCTTACCACCCAGCCCGGCCAGATGACGCGCAGTCGCCTCGCCGAGGCCGCTCCCTCCGCCCGTAACCAACGCGACATTCCCTTGAATCCTCATCGGACTTCCTTTCGTTTCTTCCAATCATAGTTATACAGCATAATTATTTTCGTCAATCCTCGTCGGCAGAAAAAAGAGATGGACAATAATAGATATGATCTATAACTATTATGCGCAGAAAGTTAGTCTCGGGAGGAGAGCTGGCGATGGCTTCGCAGGATATGCGTTCGACGGACCGCTTCTGGTCACCCGAATTCACGTATGAAGAACGGAATGACGGTACCGTATACATGCGGCAGGTTGGCGATCTCCCGGATCACCTGCCCCTGCTGGCCGACTATCTCGACAAATGGGCGGATGAAGCGCCCGAACGCACCTGGATCGCCCGCCGGGGAGAGGACGGGCATTGGATCCAGATCAGCTATTCCGAAGCGCGCCAGCAGGCGCGCGCTGCTGGCGCAGCCCTGCTCGCGATGGGGTTGGGGCCGGACCGGCCGCTGCTGATCCTGTCGGAAAACAGCCTCGAACACGCGATCCTGGGTATCGCCTGCGCTTACGTGGGTATCCCCTACGCCCCGATTTCCCCCGCCTATTCGCTGGTGTCCAAGGGGGCCGAGAAAGCCAAGGCAATCGTCGAGACCCTGACCCCCGGCGCAATCTTTGCCGATGACGGCGCGATGTTCGCCGATGCGCTTTCGGTGCTGGCGGACGGCGATTGCAGGGTGATCAACGCGCGCAAACATGTGCCCGGCGCGGAATCCGTTGCCGATCTGGTGATGCATGCGCCCGAAGGGGTCGAGGTCGCCCGCGCATCCCTGACCCCGGAAACAGTCGTCAAATACCTGTTCACCTCCGGTTCGACCGGGTCGCCCAAGGCGGTGATCAACACGAACCGCATGATCTGCGCGATGCAGGCCATGGTCAGGGATTGCTATCGCTTTCTGGAAACGGAACCGCCGGTCGTCCTGAACTGGGCCCCGTGGAACCACACGGCTGCGGGCAACAAGATCTCGTATCTCGTGCTGACCAACGGCGGAACCTATTACATCGATGACGGCCGTCCGGTGCCGGGTGAGTTCGACGAAACCCTGCGCAACCTTCGCGAAATCTCCTGCACCTGGTACTTCAACGTGCCCATCGGCTACGACATGCTGGTCAGGGAGCTTGCGAAGGACCCCGCCCTGGCCAAGACCTTCTACTCCAGGCTCAATATGCTGTTCTATGCCGGGGCGGGCATGGCCCAGCATATCTGGGACCAGCTGATGAAGATCGGCAGGGACGTCACCGGACATGACGTGCTTTTGGCTACCGGTCTGGGCGCGACCGAAACCGCGCCTTTCGCCCTGGCCTGGACCGAACTCGAAAGGACAGCCGGCAACCTCGGCGTCCCCTCTCGCGGGCTGACGATGAAACTGGTCCCCGTCGATGGCAAGCTGGAGCTGCGCCTGAAAGGCCCGTCGATCACGCCGGGCTACTACCGTGAACCGGCCAAGACCGCGGAAATGTTCGATGACGAGGGTTTCTATTGCATGGGCGATGCCCTGCGCCCTGTCGACCCCGGCGACTGGTCTCGCGGGTTCTACTTTGACGGCCGCGTTGCCGAGAATTTCAAGCTGTCGACAGGCACGTGGGTCTCGGTTGGGGCGGTGCGGGCCAAACTGGTCGATGCCATGGGCGGGCTGGTTCGCGACGCAGTGATCGTCGGAGAGAACCAAAACCAACTCGGGGCGTTGTTGTGGTTGTCGCAGAGCGCGCACCAGATGGCCCCGGATGACTTGAACCAGGCGCTGGCCGAGCGGGTCGCCGCTGCGGCCAAAGAGGCAACCGGCTCCGCAAGCCGCATCCGCCGCGCCAGGCTTCTCGCGCATGAACCCAGTTTGGACCGGGGCGAAGTCACCGAAAAGGGCAGCCTGAACCAGCGCGCCCTTCGCACGCATTACGCCGACGAAATCGCAGAGATGTACCAATCGGACGACGGCGTGTTCATCGCCTGAACGATACAATCCCAGAGGAGGAAACCATGAAACTCAAAACGACACTGCTTGCGCTCGGGGCGAGCATCCTGATGGGTCTCGCAGCCCCTGTTGCGGCGGATGACTGGGCGCCTGACGGACCGCTGACCATCCAGATCGGCTTTGGCGCCGGCGGCTCGACCGATACGATGGGCCGCGTTCTGGCAAAGGTCATGAAGGAAAACACCGGCTGGGACATCGTTGTCGAAAACAAGCCCGGCGGCGGTGGCGTCGCCATGTTCACCGGCCTTTCGCAACGGCCACCCCAGGGCAAGCTCATCGGGATGGGTGTCAGTATTCCGGTCCTCGTCCAACTGGTGCAGCGCGGAGATCAACTGCCCTTCGATGTCGACAGTTTCGACTATCTGGGCACCGTGGCACGGACCGAACTGGCGCTGGTTGCCGGTAAAGACGCCCCGTTCGACGACATTGCGGGCCTGGTCGCCTATGCCAAGGAACAGGGCACGCTGCCCGTCGCCACGATGGCGCCACCACAAGTTCTGCTGATGAAACAGACGACGGCAACGACCGGCGCAGAGTTCAATCTTGTCACCGCGGATGGCGCAGCCGAAGTCCTGAAGCTCATCCTGGGCGGCCAGGTTCTGGTAGGTTTCGCCGCCGGCGAGCATTTTCCGTATCTGGAATCGGGCGACATGAAGGTCATCACCAGCGCAGGCGCCAGCGCACTGAGCTATGCGCCCGATCAAGGTACGTTCGCCGATGTCGGAGTGTCGGCATATGTGGACCCTGTTTACTATCTTGCGACCACAAAAGGAACCGATCCGGCCGCGGTCGCAGCGATTGCGGCGGCGATAGACGAGGCGACCAAATCCCCCGAAATGGCCGAAATCGTCAAGAACGCGACGCAGGGCGAACCGTTGAATCTGGGCGTCGAAGGCACGCACCAGATGATGACCGAAGGCCTCGCAGCGGCCCAGATCCTGTTCGCCAAATAAGACACCGACCCCGCTGCAATCTGCGGCGGGGCCACCAGTCTGCGGGAGGAAAACATGTTAACATCAGCCGATCGCATCTCGGGCATCTTCTTTTTACTGTTTGGGCTGGCGATGTATTTGTACGTGAATCCCAACTACATCGAGGCAACCGAAGGCGGAAACATTTCGCCGAATACGGTTCCGAACATCGTGTCCATTGTCATGGCCGTCTGCGGTGGGCTTCTGGCTCTCAAACCGACGAACCATCGGGCCCACAGTTCGCGCAGCATGGCCATAACCGGTTTCTATGTCGCGCTCCTGACGGTCGGTCTCTATGCCATGTCATGGTTCGGTTTCGAATATGTCGCCCCCGTTCTTGCCCTGGCGATCATGTGGGCAATCGGTGAACGCCGCCCGCTTTGGCTTGGCCTCGGTGTCGTAGTTGTTCCCGCGGTCATCTGGTTTCTGGTCACCCAGATCCTTGGCCGGGCGCTGCCCTAAAGGAGCCCCGCAATGGTCGATCTCACAACAATCCTCGCCGGGTTTGCTGATGCCTTTACGCTTTTCAACCTGGCCTTTGTCCTGCTCGGCGTTGCCCTGGGCCAATTTGTCGGCGCGGTTCCGGGCATCGGGCCAATCATGGCCATGGCCATCGCCATTCCGTTTACTTTCGGACTCGATCCGCTTCCGGCGATCGCCTTTCTGGTCGGCGTAAACAAGGGCGGCCTCGTCGGCGGAGCGGTTCCCGCAATTCTCATGAACACGCCGGGCACCCCTGACGCTGCCGCCACCGCCATGGACGGTCACCCGCTGGCAAAACAGGGCAAGCCGCTCAAAGCCACCAAGATGGCACTGTTCTCCTCTGTCACCGGCGACACGTTCAGTGACATCGTCCTGATCACCGTTTCCGCACCTCTGGCAATCCTCGCACTCAAAATGGGGCCTATCGAGGTTGTCGCGCTGATGATCTTTGCCTTTTCCATTCTGGCGGGCCTGATCGGCAATTCACTGATCAAGGGTATCATCGCCGCTATGCTTGGCCTGCTGTTCGCGTCAATTGGCCAGGACCCCGAGAATTTCACGCCGCGCCTGATCTTTGGCTACTGGGACTTGTTCGACGGGCTGGCGCTCCCTTCGGTGGCCATCGGCATGCTCGCCATTTCGGAAATCCTGCACCGCATGTCCGAGGCGCATGGCAATGTTCAATCCACCATCGTCAACAAGGACACAGGTAACCCTGACGACCGGCGCGTGACATGGGCCGAATACTGGTCTTGCCGCTTCACCATGCTGCGTGGTGCCACGATTGGCACAATTCTCGGCGCATTGCCGGGGATCGGATCCACTGCTGCTGCCTTCATGTCCTATGCAATGACCAAGGCATCGTCGAAAGACCCCGGCAGCTTTGGCAAGGGCAACATCCAGGGGATTGCCGCGTCGGAATCGGCAAACTCGGCTGTGGTCGGAGCGAACCTCATCCCGCTTCTGACGCTTGGTATTCCGGGTTCCGTTGGCGCCGCTCTGATTATCAGTGCCTTCATGATCCACGGCATGCAGCCCGGCCCGCTTCTGTTCGAAAACCAGGGGCGCCTCGTCTATGGTCTGTTCGGCGCCATGATCATGGCCAACTTCGTCAATCTCTGGGTGGGGCAGATCGGTTTGCGAATCTGGGTCAAGGTCGTCTCGGCACCTGAATCCATCATCTTTGCCTCGGCGCTTCTGCTTTGCATCGTTGGCGTTGCGATGGCGACCAGCGGCCTCTTTGGCGTCGCGATCATGCTGATCTTTGCGGTGCTGGGCTATCTGATGTCGAGTTTTGGCTATTCCCTGGTGATCTTCATCATCGCCTTTTTCCTGGGCCCGAGATTCGAGAAATCAATCGCCCAATCCCTGGCCCTGACCAATGGCGACCTGACTCAGGTGTTCAAAAGCCCGGTGGCTGTGGCGTTGCTTGTCCTCTCGGTCGTCTCGGTTATCTGGTTTCTGCGCAAAAATGCCCAGGCCGAACAAGGCTTGCCGCTGGACGAGCCATCTGAATGAACCGTGGGCGCGGTTCTGGTGCCGCGCCCACCAGCAACCATATCCGAGATCGCGGACGCCATAGACGCCCGCCACTGGAGAGCCTCATGTCGATCAAAAGCATCCTTGCCGCCTATAGTGGAGACGCAGCCAAGGGAAGCGGTCTGCGCTATGCATTGCTTCTGGCCAAATATCACGATGCCTGGCTGACCTGCGTCATGCGGCACAGCCAAAGCGACCTGGAGCGTACACTTCTCGGGAAAGTACCCCGCAATCTTCTGCAACCATTCTTCGATGCTGAAAAAGAACGATTTGAAGACGTTGCGAACAGGTTCAGAACAATATCGGCAGATGCCGGCATGACTGAAAAATCGGATTTCGTGGACCTGAATACCAAGGACGGAATGTCGCTTTCGGAATTCGCGAGGGTTTTCGACATCGTGGTGACCGGTGTGCATTCCACCCTCGAAAACGAGGCGCATATGTCGGCGAACCCCGATCTGATCGCACTGCGCAGCGGCCGCCCCGTCATCGTTGTCCCCGATGGTTTCGCGGCCGAAAGACTGGCGGAAAACGCGTTGGTGGCCTGGGATGGCAAGAGATCCTCCGCACGCGCCATCGGCGATGCCATGTCTGCCCTCGAAGAAAAGGCGAAAGTCACGATTTTATCCGTCGGTTCCAAAGAGGTCCCTGGCACGCAAACACTGCTGCGCAATCTGAAACGTCATGGAATCGACGCCGAACTGGTCCTCAAGCCGCGGCAAAAATCGATTTCCAACACAATTCTGACAACAGCTCAGGAAGTCTCGGCCAAACTTCTGGTCATGGGAGCCTTTGAACACAGCAAGTTCAGCCATGACGTGTTCGGAGGCGTAACCACGGACGTCATGCGTGATTCGGATATTCCGGTTTTCCTGTCCCATTGATCTCCCTCGGAGGCGCTGAACGGATCTGTTCTGCGCGCTCGTCCGAGACCGTTAACGTCACTGAGGACGGAAGCCGCCGCCTGACCACGACTCGCCGACGTATCCTCGTCGCGGGCGAAACCCTCTGATTACAGCGGCAGCGCAAACCCGTCGGCATCTCGGCCGCTCTACCCGATTGGAAACAGCCCGCCCCGCGAACCAGAATCCCGCTTCTATGCACGATCAGGCCGGTTGGGTATGTTGGCGCGATTCAATCGAACCAGGACCGGGCCGCGTTGGGCCGGCCCAGGCAATGGTCAGCGCGAAGTATTGCGCAGGTGTAGGTGATGCGCTTTTTCAATATCGTCGGCGATGCGGGTCCAGAAGACGGTATTGCCGCCCTGAAACTGGAAGGCTGGGGTTCGGCCCGAGTAGTTGGAAAGCCGGCCCTCTTTGCGGGGAACCGGTGGAGATACAGCGATGACCTCTGACAGCGATTCAAACGGACTGGACCCGCAGGACTGGACGGCGTTCCGCGCCTCGGCGCATCGCTTGCTAGATCTTTGCGTAGACAGGCTGGAAGCCGCGCAAGCGCACCCCTGGCAACCCGTTCCCGAGGACATACGCGACGCATACTATCTGGAGAACGATAGCGGCGGCCTCGATGTGGAAGCCCTTGTGGAGCGGATAGAAACCCAGGTGCTTCCTTATGGGACCGGTAATACGCATCCCCGGTTCTTCGGCTGGGTTCATGGCACCGGGCTGGCCGAAGGACTGTTGTCGGAAATGGCCGCAGCCACGTTGAACTCGAACTGTGGCGGGCGCGACCACGGGATGATCTATATGGAGCGCGCGGTGATAGACTGGTCCCGCCGCCAGATGGGATTTCCCGATACCGCATCGGGCATCCTGCTGTCCGGCACTTCGCAAGCCACCGTGGTTGCGCTCGCTGCCGCACGGCAGCGGAAACTGGGAGCCGGTTTGCGGGCTGCCGGACAGCACGGGAGCCGTCTGACACTTTATGCCGGAACGGATGCGCATAACGCATTGCGCAAGGCCGTGGAGCTCCTGGGGCTGGGTCATGACAACCTGCGACCCATCCCCGAGGGGCCGGATGGACCGGATCTGGACCGGTTTCGGGACACGATCGCAAGAGACAGGGCCGAGGGAGCGTTGCCGTTCGCTGTCGTCGGAACGGCAGGGTCGGTCGATTTCGGCCATTTCGACAACCTGCACGCCCTTGCCGCTGTGGCCCGGGACGAAGATCTCTGGTTTCATGTGGACGGTGCGTTCGGCGCGTGGATACGTCTGGCCGATGCGCCTTGGCGCGATCTGGGCA
>JAUIIJ010000086.1 GCA_030431825.1 Alphaproteobacteria bacterium | reverse complement strand
CTGCGACCTCTGGCGATCCACGCTTTTTCCTTGGCACCGACAGCGCCCCGCATACCGATGCCAACAAGGAAACCGCCTGTGGCTGTGCCGGCATCTTCACCGCCACCAACACGCTGTCCTGCCTGGCGGAAGTGTTCGAACGCGAGGGCGCGCTCGACCGGCTGGAGGCGTTCACCTCGCTCAATGGCCCCGGTTTCTACAAGCTGCCGGTCAACGAGCGCACCATCACCCTGGTGAAGGGCGCACCGGTCACCTACCCCGACCGGATCGACACCGGCGACGGCCCGGTCACCGTGTTCGACCCCGGTTTCCCGCTCTATTGGCATGTGGAGATGTGATGATGCTGCCGACCTCGTTCCCTGACAAGGCCGAGATGGCCCGGCTGACCGCGCGGATGCTGCTGGAAATCAAGGCCGTCGATTTCAACGCGCGTGAGCCGTTCATCTATGCCTCCGGCCTGCCCGGCCCGACCTATGTCGATTGCCGCAAGCTGATCTCGTTCCCGCGCATCCGCGCCACGGTGATGGATTTTCTCGCCTGCACGGTGATGCGCGAGGCCGGGTTCGAGGCTTTCGACAACATTGCCGGGGGCGAAACCGCCGGCATCCCGTTTGCCGCGCTGATCGCCGAACGGCTCGGCCTGCCGATGACCTATGTGCGCAAGAAGCCCAAGGGCTATGGCCGCAACGCCCGCATCGAGGGCGCCATGACCGAAGGCCAGCGGGTGCTGCTGGTCGAGGATCTGACCACCGACGGCGGCAGCAAGATCAGCTTTGTCGAGGCGATCCGCCAGACCGGCGCCAGTTGCGGCCACACCGCAGTGATCTTCTACTACGGGATCTTCCCGGAAACGGAAAAGACGCTTGGCGATGCCGGTATCGCGCTGCACCACCTGTGCACCTGGCACGACGTGCTGGCAGAGGCCCGCGCGATGCAGGCCTTCGACGACGCGACCCTGGCCGAGGTCGCGGCCTTCCTGGCCGATCCGCGCGGTTGGCAGGCAGCCCACGCCTGAGCCGGCGCCCCGTGCCGGGGCTCCGCCCGGTCCGCATCGCCACCGGCAAGGCCGCGGTTTTTGTCTTGCCGGCCAGGCTGACCATTGTGCAAGCGCAGCATCGTTGTGCAGGTGCAGCATTTAGCGGGTCCATTTGCGCGAAATAACAGCAGATGCCCCTCGACCGGGCAGAATCCTCCGCGCCCGGCGCTCCGGTTCGGGTCGAACGTGGCTAGGTTGAGGGTACAGGCACGGGCGGTGTGCCGGACGGCCGCCAACCTGCCGCAACCGGAGTCTCGCCATGTTCTCAGTCCCCGTACCCGCGGGCGGCCACTGGTCGCGCGCCCGCAGAACCCTTGCTTTCGTGATCGCCCTGGCCCTGCTGCCGCAGACCGCCCTCGCGCAGACGGAGGTCGACCTCGCGCTTATTCTTGCCGTGGATGCCTCTGGCTCTGTCGATGGCAAGGAACTGGAAATCCAGCGCGCCGGCCATGTGATGGCCATCACCCATCCCGCCATCGCCGCCGCCATCCGC
>JAUIIJ010000060.1 GCA_030431825.1 Alphaproteobacteria bacterium | reverse complement strand
CGCAAGTCCACGCGGCGGCGCAGAATGCCACTGTCCGGCAGGCCATGGCCGCATTGGACGCCGCCCTCGTGGCGCAGCAGCAGGCGACCGAAATCTATGAGCGCGCGGCCACACTGGGGAACAACATTCCCAGATCTGAACTGGAGGCGAACGCCTACGCCGTACAGTCGGCAGCACGGGAGGTTGCCCGCCTCACAGCCGCTCTGGATCAGGCTCAAATCGTTCTGGATGACTTTACAATCCGTGCCCCAGTTGCAGGAACTGTGCTTGCACTGGACGCCGAAGAGGGACAGATCGTCGGCCCCACCAGCCGCCTGCTCACCCTCGCCGATCTGAGCGAGATACTGGTCGAGGCCGATGTCGACGAGGCCTATGCGACCCAGATCGACGTCGGTCAGCCTGCGGTGCTGCAGCTGGCCGGAAACATCGGAACGCTGCCGGGACATGTCAACTTCGTGTCCAATCGCGTGGATGAAGCGACCGGTGGCCTTGCCATCAAGATCAGCTTTGATGCGCCGGTTGCGGCACCGGTCGGCCTGACCGTTACGACGAATATCATCGTGGACCAGCGCGATGCGGCGCTGACCGTGCCGCGCACCGCCCTCGTGAATGGTGATGCGGTCTTCGTGGTGAAAGACGGCATGGCACAGCTGCAGCCCGTGCAGGTCGTGGAATGGCCCGCAGCCCGGCTGATTGCAATGGCAGGGCTAGAGGAAGGCAACGCCGTGATCGTCGATGCAACAGGCATCTCGGACGGACAACCGATCGCCGTGGATGAACCTTGATGCTCTACGCGCTCAAGATTGCGACCCGTTACCTTACGGCCAACAAGGCGCAGACCGCCCTTCTGGTGTCAGGTGTCGCGGTGGGCGTGTTCATCTTCATCTTTATGTCAGCCCTAATAGGCGGCTTGGCCGAATTCATCCTTTCGCGCACCGTAGGTGACATTTCACATATCACCATAGAAGCGGAAACTGCTGACCCCGCCTTGCTGATCTCGCCCGCGGGACATGTGCTGGTCGTTGCGGAACGGGGCCGCGCGCGGACGGCGACCCTTGCCGACGCAGCGACGTGGTTGCCCCTGATCGAGGGCGTTCCGGGCGTGCGCGCCGTCTCACCGCAGATCACGGGTGCCGGGTTTCTTGCACGCGGCGCGCAGGTTGCCCAGGTCAGCGTGACCGGGGTCGAGCCTGGACGCGAATCCGCGATCCTCGATCTGGCCGGCTACATGGTGGCGGGCGATGTGCGGCTTGGCGCGGGGCTGATCGTACTGGGGCGCGACCTTGCCGACGATCTTAACCTGTCGATCGGCCAGACGCTGCGGCTGCAAAGCGCGAACGGTGTCACGGCGGCGCTGACGCTCAGCGGTATCTTCAAGACCGGCAATGGCAGCATGGACAGCGCGCGGGCCTTCGTCAGCCTGTCCACCGCCCGGCCGCTTTATGCCATGCCGCAAGGCGTCACGCGGATCGAGATCAAGCTGGATGATCTGAACGCGGCCGATGCCACGGCCCTGCGGATCCGCGCCCTGACGGGCCTTGATGCGGTGCCCTGGACGGATGGGGCGGAACAGTTGATGGAGGCGCTGAACGCACAGGCGCAGACCGGGTATTTCCTCAAAACCTTCGCGCTCATCACCATCGTGATCGGCGTCGCCTCGGCGCTCTTGCTGTCGACCTACCGCCGCCGCCCCGAGATCGGGATCATGCGCGCGATGGGGGCCGGGCGCGGGTTCGTCATCTTCGTCTTCGTCACGCAGGGCGCGCTGATCGGGCTGATGGGGGGCATCATGGGCGCGGCGCTGGGATACCTTGCACTCTTGCCCTTCCCCTCGCGCGATGCCTTCGAGCCCGGCACCCTGCCGATGGACATCACGCAAGGGTCCTATGGCCTCGCCATCACGCTGACCGTGATCGGCGCGATCCTCGCCTCGATCCTGCCCGCACGTTCGGCCGCACGGGTCGATCCGGTCACGGCGATCGGCCAATGAGCGCGCTTCTCGAGGTCCACGAGCTGTTCAAGACATACGGCACCGGAGAGGCCGCGACACGGGTCCTGCGCGGCCTGTCGTTGTGCCTTGAGGCAGGTGAAATGGCCGCTCTGCTGGGTGCTTCGGGTTCAGGCAAAAGCACGCTCCTCACCATTCTCGGGACTTTGATGAAACCTACATCGGGCAGCTACGAGATGCTCGGTCAGGACATGATCGCCGCGGATGACAAAGCCCTGACCGACTTTCGCAATGCGCACATCGGCTTCGTCTTCCAGTTTCACAACCTCTTGCCGGATTTCACCGCGCTGGAAAACGTGATCTTCCCCACCGCCGTGCGTGAAGGGCGCGAGACGCCTGCCGCCCGTGCGCGTGGCCGCGATCTACTATCCCGCATGGGGCTCGCCGACCGCATCGAATTCCCCTCGGCCAACCTTTCGGGCGGGCAAAAGCAACGAGTCGCTGTTGCCCGCGCCTTGATGAACAGTCCGGAACTGGTATTGGCTGACGAGCCGACCGGCAACCTCGACCGAGACTCGGCAAATCAGGTGATGGACCTGATGGGACAGATCAACCGCGAGGAAGGCACGACCTTTCTGATCTCGACCCATGACGAAAAGATTGCAGGTTTCTGTCGGCGACAGATCATTGTGGGCGATGGGGGTGTGACCGGTTAGGCCCACGCAGCGGGTGCTTACTGCGCGGTATAGCCCCCGTCGACAAGGTGGTAGCTTCCGGTGATGAAACTAGCCTGATCCGAGAGCAGGAAACAGGTCAGCGCCGACACCTCCGCAGCCTCACCAAGACGTCCGATTGGGTGCAGGGCGGCGATGCCGTCGAGTGCTGCTTCATCCAGGTTCTTTTCCAAAAGCGGCGTCGCGATGAAGCCCGGACCGACCGCGTTTACCCGAACCCCGGCTTTGGCGTATTCGATGGCCGCAACCTTTGTCAGGCCAACAACCCCATGTTTCGCGGCGACATAGGCACCGGCGGTCGCAAAACCGACCGACCCGAGGATAGACGCCATATTGACGATCGCGCCGCCACCCGCCTTGACCATTTCGGGAAGGCCAAAGCGCATGCCATGAAACACACCGGTCAGGTTGACGTCGATGACCTGTCGCCAACTATCAAGAGGATATTCCCCAACCGGATGCGCGGGGCCACCGATACCGGCGTTGTTGACAAGAAGATGCAATCCACCCGTCTGCGCCACAGCGAACGCCACAAGAGCCTTCACCTCAGCGGCAACGCTTGTGTCGGTCTTGTGGATGAAGGCCTCCCCACCGGATAGCTTGATCTGTTCGGCCACGGCAGACATCCCTGCCTCGTCCATATCGGCCAAGACCACTTTGGCCTTATAGCGTGCCAGATCCTGCGCGATTGCCGCACCGATGCCCGACGCGGCACCGGTCACGATCGCTGTTTTGTCGCTGAAATCAAATGTCATGATGACTCTCCTGCAAATGGATAAATGTGGGAGAGGTCGCACAGGTTGCATTGTCGCATGCTAACCTCGGTCAACCTGACGTTGGTCAATCCCGCCGGCCCTCGGCAAGGTATCGGGCGAAGACAAATGCTGCTGTGAAAGCAATCTGAGAGGCAAAATCGGTTTCGCCGGTTGCAGGTGCCGCCGGTTGGGAGACCGGCGGGTCTGCGGCAGTCTTTTTCGTGAGGCGATTTCTGACAAAGACCAGAAGGCCCGCCGCCACAATTGCCAATCCTAGTCCGGTCAAAAGGGTCGCCGAAGCTTGTCCTACTGCAATACTAAGCGTGAGATAGACCCAGGTTGTCAGGAACCCCACTGCTGCGGCTCCTGTCAGTCCGCCGGCCAGACCCAGCAGGATCGGCACCAGCAACTCCCGAGCGTCCTTTCGGACGTCTCGGGCAATGCTGTGCACAATATCATCGACAATACCCATCACCGTCGCGACAGGGCGCCGGCCAGAAATCCCGCGCCGACGGCGAGGCCAATTGTCATCAAAGGATGAGCTGCTACAGACTCCTCCAGTTGCGCCTCTGCAGAGCGGCCCTTGCTTTCCGCATAATGCTTTGCTTCGTCAAAGCCTTCCGCTATGTCCGCGGCCATACGGTTGCCGCGCCGTCCCGCGATCCCACTGACAGTCTCGGTCAGTCGCGACAAATCCTCTCGCAGGGCGGCCAATTGAAGGCTGACCGCCTCGATATCGGTTGCGGCGGTAGCTTGCGGGTTCGTCTTGCTATCAAGTGACATTTTAATTTCCTTTGTTTGTTGGGGAGTGGGGTATTGTGCCGCCTGACCTTCTATCCAAAAGCGGCGTGAATGCATCGCGCATCATGTTTGGGCCGATACCCGGACCACCTCTGCCGCCTGCTCGGTGCCTTCTCCGGAGAAAGCCTCGTCAGAGGCATCCGCCTCGGCCTTGGTCTTTTGAACCAGTTGGTCCTCGTGATGCGGTGGACCGTAAAGGGTGTAGAGCTTGAGCGCCTCATGACCGGTGCAGATCAAATTGTGATGCGTGCCGGCTGGAACGACGATACCGTCGCCAGCCTTGACCTTGTGGGGTACGCCGTCGATCACGACCCGTCCCTTGCCCTCTTCGATGCGGAAAAATTGATCCGTGTCAGCGTGTATCTCGCCACCGATTTCCGTCCCGGGCTCAAGCGACATCAGAACCAGTTGCAGCTTGGTCCCAGAATAAAGCACACGCCGGAAGTCTGTGTTTTCGTCGGTCAGTTCCTCGATATTCGCAACATATCCGATCATAGTGCCTCTCCTTTCATTTCATCGTCTGGCTCGAAGACATGACCCTGTGTGCCGCGGATAAACCTTCGCCGCACTGATCGGCGTTAGCCGCGTGCTACGTTTATCTTCGCTACGGTGCGGTTGGCCGAACGTCCTCACTGCGGGCGTCATGAATCGCGCCGCTTCGTTTCATGGCACAATGACGCATGCACTTTCTGCGGCCTACCACCGCCAGAAGCGGGCGTGGGATCAGGTTTGGTGAACGTGGGTGCCAGGCGGGCCACTAGGAACTGGATGCCGCGCATTTTGCTTACGCCCTGTGCGGCAAACGTCCGTTGGGGCCGCATTGATGCAAGTTAGCGCCCACCGTCGCGCAGCGTTCTATGCTGCTTTCAAGTGTTCCCCGCAGGCTGTTGTTTTCTGGCTGGCTGTCGGCGACCGGCAAGCAAAGAGGCCCCGTTTGACACCCAAGAGCTCAGATCCTTCTACGAACACGGGTGCTACCCACGTCGGTAAAGGCACAAAGTTGGATGATTGCGACTTACCTCTCGACGGCGTGGTGCATGCCGTCCGGGGGGCGGTTGTGGATGTCGTCTTTGCTGGTTCCGACCTGCCGCCGATCAATTCTGCCCTGGTCGTGAAATGGGACCGCCCGACCGTCCTTACTCTCGAAGTCCACAGCCACCTTGATCAGAAAACAATACGCGCGGTGGCCTTCCAATCCACTGCGGGCCTTGCCCGAGGCGTGCCGGTGCAGGCCAGCGGCGCGCCGGTGACCGTGCCCGTGGGCGAAGCCGTTCTTGGGCGGCTTCTGGATGTGGTGGGCAATCCGCAGGATGACGGGCCTACCCTGCCTGACGATTCGCCGCGCCGGTCGATCCACGCCCTGCCACCGCTTCTGAAATCCCAGACTAGCGCCACCGACGTGTTCGAGACGGGGATCAAGGTGATCGACCTGCTGACGCCCATGGCGCAGGGCGGCAAGGCCGCGATGTTCGGTGGCGCCGGGGTCGGCAAGACCGTTCTGGTGATGGAATTGATCCGCGCCATGGTCGAGAAATATGAAGGTATTTCGGTCTTCGCGGGCGTCGGTGAGAGATCACGCGAGGGGCATGAGCTGCTGACCGAAATGCAGGACTCGGGCGTTCTGGAGCGCACCGTGCTGGTCTACGGTCAGATGAACGAGCCACCCGGCGCGCGCTGGCGGGCTCCGCTCACAGCGTTGACGATTTCGGAATATTTTCGCGACCAGAAGCACAAGAACGTCCTTCTTCTAATGGATAACGTGTTCCGCTTCGTCCAAGCTGGGGCCGAGGTTTCGAGCCTGCTGGGCCGCCTGCCTTCGCGCGTGGGGTACCAGCCAACGCTGGCGACCGAAGTGGCGGGCCTGCAAGAGCGTATTGCCTCTGTGGCAGGATCTGCCGTGACCGCGATTCAGGCAGTCTATGTGCCTGCCGACGATTTCACCGACCCCGCGGTGACCACGATTTCCGGGCACATGGATTGCGTCATCATGCTGTCCCGCGCCCAGGCCTCCGAAGGGTTCTATCCGGCGATTGACCCGTTGGGCTCGTCATCGATGCTGCTCGATCCGCTGGTTGTCGGTGACGGGCATTACCAGACCGCCGAAGCTGTCCGTCAGGCACTGGCAAGATTCCGCGAGTTGACCGACATCATTTCGCTGCTTGGAGTCGAGGAACTGGGCACCGCCGACCGCTTGATCGTCAAACGCGCACGCCGGTTGCAACGGTTCCTGACCCAACCCTTCATGGTGACCGAGGCCTTTACCGGCACACCGGGCGCCAGCGTGCCCCTCACCGAGACCCTCTCGGGGTGCCGCGCCATTCTGGACGGCGAAGCCGACGCGTGGTCCGAAAGCTCGCTCTACATGGTCGGAACGCTGGAGGACGCCAGACAGAAAGAGGCCGCCGCAAATGCCTTGGAAGCCACCGACGCCGAGGCCGCTGCATGAGATTGCGCATCGTGACCCCCCTGTCCGTCGTTGTGGACGAGGATGCGGAAAGCTTGCGGGCCGAGGACGCCAGCGGCAGCTTCGGCATTCGGCCCGGCCACGCCCCATTCCTGACCGCGCTCTCGGTTTCCATCCTCAGTTGGAAGGCCGCCGGGCTCGAGCGGTTCTGCGCATTGCGCGGCGGGGTACTGACCGTGACCGGTGGTAGCACCGTCGCGATCGCCACCCGCGAGGCCGTGGCGGGCGACGATCTGGCCACGCTGGACGCGGAGGTTCTGACCCGGTTTCAGACCGACGCCGACGATGAACGGGTCGAACATGTCGAGACGATGCGACTGCAAATGAACGCCATCCGCCAGATGATCAGCGGGTTGCGCCGGGGCGCAGACAAGGGGCAATTCCGGTGACCGCAGACCCGTCCGAGCCCCCAGAAACCGATCCTCTGGTCGAGGAAATCCGCAAGCATCGCAGCCGGCGCGAGCAGTGGTTGCGTGAAGGTGACATGTCCGTCGGTCGACGTTTGGCGCAGATCGGCGTGCTGGGCTGGATTTTCGTGGTGCCGACTCTGGCGGGCCTGTTCTTCGGACGCTTGCTCGATGCGCGATTTGAGACGGGCATTTTCTGGAGCGCCACGATGATGCTGCTCGGGCTTTGCATAGGCGGCTGGACCGCTTGGAAATGGATAAACGCACGATGACCGATCCCTCCACTCTCCCGCTCATCGTCCTTCTTCCGATCTGCTTTCTGGGTGGGCTCTTAATCGGATGGGGCTATTTCCGTGCGCTTCGCGAGACTGCCAACCTGATCGTGGGCGGAGGTAAACCGCTCAGGGCGATCGTCCTGACCCTCGCGCGCATCTCGCTTTTGGCCACCGGGTTCTTCATCGCCGTGCTGGCAGGCGGGTTTGCCCTGTTGGCGGCCCTTGCGGGGGTCCTTTGCGCCAAGTGGATCATGCTCCACAGGATGGGGGATATCCAAACATGAATTCTCCGCTCAACTCCACCGTTCTGTTCCAGATCGGACCGGTTCCCATCACGCAAGCCATCGTCACGACATGGGCGATCATGGCGATACTGGTGATCGGGGCTTTTGCCCTGACCCGCCGCTTAGACCTCAGACCAACCCGGCGGCAGGCCGCGCTGGAACTGATGGTCGCTACGCTCGACACCCAGATTACCGAGACAACGGGCGCGGCGCCCGCACCCTATCGAGGGTTCATCGGCACGCTCTTTGTGTTCATCCTCATGGCGAATTGGTCCTCGCTTGTGCCCGGGATCGACCCTCCAACCGCAAAGATTGAAACCGATGCCGCTCTCGCCGTTCTGGTGTTCCTGTCCGTAATCTGGTTCGGCATACGCGCGGGCGGCGTTGGCGGCTGGCTGAAATCCTTTGCCGCACCAAACCCGGTGATGATCCCGCTGAACATCCTGCAAAGCCTGACGCGGGTCTTTTCCATGTTCGTCCGCCTGTTCGGCAACGTGATGAGTGGGGTGTTCGTCATCGGCATCGTCGCCTCGC
>JAUIIJ010000059.1 GCA_030431825.1 Alphaproteobacteria bacterium | reverse complement strand
TCACGTATTCACGAGTGCGGATCGAAAGGACCGAACTGCGCGCGATCCGCGCCATGCCCGGCGTGAAAGCGACCGCGACGGCCAGCATCGCCTGCCCCATGCCGCCACCCAGGAAGGTCACGATAAGTAGGGTGAACAGAAGCTCTGGCACCGCCAGTAACCCGTCGAGAACCCGCATGATAATGCTGTCGACCCAACCACCGGTCGTGCCCGCAATGACACCGATGATGCTTCCCGCCCCGACGCCCAACAGGGTGGCCCCAAGCCCGAAGGCGACGGTCGCCGGTGCCCCGTTCAACACCCGGGACAGCAGGTCGCGACCGAACTGATCGGTGCCCAGAAGATGCGCCAGCGATGGGCCCTCCAGTCGTGTCTGCGGGTGGAAGACCTGCGGATCATAGGGCGCGATGAACGGGCCGATTGCCGCGGCGACCAGTACGATGGTCACCAGGAACAGGCCCGTCAGGCCGGTGGCGGATCGAAAGGCTTCAGGCATACCGCACCCGCGGGTCAAGGGCGGCGATCACGATGTCGGATATCAGGTTGGACAGGGCATAGACCGTCGCCAGCAGCAGCGTGATGGCCTGGATGACCGGGAGGTCGCGGTTTTCCAATGCGTAGATAAGCAACCGCCCCAGGCCCGGCCAGGCGAAGATCTCCTCGACCACAATGATGCCGCCCAGAAGGTATCCCACATCGAGCGAGATCACCGCCACGGCAGGTGCCAGCGAATTGGGCAGGACATGCCGTCGGATCACGCGGCGTTCGCGCAGCCCCTTGAGACGTGCAGCCCGGACATAGTCGCTCGACAGCACCTCGCTGACCTCCGAGCGGACCTGGCGCGAGATATGCGCCGTCAGGATCAGGCCGAGTGTCGCCGCAGGCAGCACGACATGGCTGGCAAAGCCGGTCAGGCTCTCGCCCGGGGGGATGAACCCGCCCGCCGGGAACAGTCCGATTGTCGGGCTGGCCAGGAAGACAAGCAACAGCGTCGCCGTGACGAACTCGGGCATGGAGGCCCCGATATAGGAAAACACACCGATCCCCAGATCAGCCTTCGATCCGCGCCGCAGACCCGCCAGCAGGCCTAGAGGGATGGCAATGACCGTCACCGAGACCAGCGCCGTGACAGCCAGCGACGCTGAATTGAGGAAGGACTCTCCCACTACCTCGGAGACTGGCAATGACAGGCGCAGCGATTGCCCGAAATCGCCCTGCACTACCCCGGACACCCAATCGTAATACTGGATATACCACGGCTGATCGAGGCCAAGCCGCGCCTCCAGCGCCGCAAGCGACGTCTCTGTCCGATATTCGCCAAGGATCATGATCGCGGCATTGCCGGGCAGAATCATCGTCAATGCGAAAACCGCGAAGGTGACTATGATCAGCACGAGAATGACCGCGAGCAATCGTCGGATGAGATAGCTCGCGGTCATGAGGTCAGCTCCGGTCCAGCCAGACGTTTTCGAGGTAGAAGTAGCGGTTGATCGGGTTGATCGTCCAATCCTCTACGTCATCGCGGCTGGCTGTCAGGGCGTCTTCGAAGAACGGAACGAGATAGGGCAGATCCCGCAAGATCAGTTCCTGCGCCGTGCGGTAGGCGGCCAAGCGCTCCTCCTCGTCCACGGTGCTCCGCCCGGCGGCGACCGCCTCGTCGAACTCGGCATTGTTCCATGCCGTATCCGCATAGGAGGCATCGCTGGTCAGCAGCAGATTGAAGGTCGCGTCCTCGGTCGGCTGCATCCCCCAATAGCCCATGTAGAAATTGCCCTGCATCCAGACATTGGACAGGTAGGTGTCATGCGGCATCGACTCGACATCGATGTTGAACCCCGATGCCAGCGCCATTTGCTTGATCGCGATTGCCACCTGGCCACGGATCGCGGGCCGGTTCGACGCCACCAGTGTTAGATCGATTCCGTCGGGATAGCCCGCTTCGGCCAGCAGCGCGCGGGCGGCCTCCGGGTCATAGGGCACTTCCGGCGTGTCGATGGCGTATCTGAACTCAGGCGACAGGATGTTGTCATAGGCCGGACGTCCCAACCCCTCCAGCACCAGTTCCACAATCAGCTCGCGATCGATCGACATGGCAAGCGCCCGGCGGACACGCACGTCGTCAAAGGGCGGCTGATCCTGCCGCATCACGACATTGACATAGCGCCCCGATGGCACCCGCAGCGCCTCGACGCCGGGGGTCTCGGCGATCCGCGCATAATCTGCTTGCTGAACTGTCAGCATGACATCGACATCGCCCGACAGGAAATTCGCAGTCTCAGCGGCAAGATCGGGGAAGAGGTGCATTTCGACCGCGTCCAGATAAGGCTTGTCGGGGTCGTAATAGTTGGGGTTGCGGACCAGTCGCACGATGCGCGCGCTGTCGTAATCTTCCAATATGAACGGGCCGGTGCCGTTCACCTGCGTGTCGAGCTCGGCATGATCGCCGGTTACCGCCGCGACGGACAGAATGCGCGCGTTGGCGTGCGCGGTCGCAGTTGGCAAGTCGGCATAGGGCGCATTCAGCGTGAATTTGACCCTGAGATAATCCAGCGCCTCGACACTGTCGACCATGCCAAGGGTCGCCCCTGCCGAGGCCGGAACATCAGGATCGAGGATCGCCTCGAAGGTGGCAACCACATCGGCTGAGGTCAGCGGCGTGCCATCGTGGAAGGTCACGCCTGGGCGCAGGTTGAAGACGAATTCGGTTGCATCTTCGTTCGCATCCCAGCTTTCAGCCAGATCAGCGAGTACCGTATTGCCCAGGCCGATCCGGGTCAGCCCGGAATAGACCATGTCCATCACCGGATATTCCGCCGGACCGGAATTGGTCAGCACGTTGAGCGTCGCGATCCGATTGGAGTGGCTGATCTTGAGCGTTCCGCCGCGTTGCGGGCTTCCTTGCGCAAAGCTCATGCGCGGCATGACCGTAGAGGCGGCCATCCCCATGATTACGTGACGCCGTTTCACCATGAATACCGACATGTCATTCCTCCTTGCTGAAATTGGCCGGATCCGAGCCGGTCAGGTTAAGTGGTCTCCTTCGTGGTCTTTTCGCCACTTGTCGTGATCGGTCAGACTATGACCGTCAAATCATCGGGCAGGCCCGTCAGGACTTCGGGCGCCCCATCGGTCACCAGCAGCGTATGGCCAACGCCCATGCCAAAGCCGGTTTCCTCGTCGCCCATCATGACGTGATAGAACAGCGTCATCCCCGGCTCACATACCGTCGAACAGCCTGCATAGATCATCGGTGGCACGTCCATGCTGGTCGGCGCGAAGGTACAGCCCACCGAATAGCCGGTGGCCCCGTAGCGTGCTTTGCGATAACCGCCATCATCGAGGCCCTGCGCATGCACGTCAAAAATCTCGCCCAGTGTCGTGCCCGGCCGGGCCACCTCGGTCATGCGCTGCAGCGTTTCGCGCGCGACGTCATACATTTTGCGCTGGCGCGGATCGACCTTGCCGAAAAGGATCATCCACTCTGTCTTGACGTTATAGCGGCGGAAGGCCACGGGGTATTCGACAAGGAACTGGTCCTGCGCCTCCAGCCTTCGCGGCTCGGCGATGCCGCGGCCGAATATGGCGCGAGGCCCGGAATTAAACAGTGGCCCGTTGGGTGGCATGTCGGCCCCATCGGCTAGGATCGAGGTCAGGTAGGCGGCCTTGACCTCGCTGTCGAGGGCACCTGGTTTCGAGGCCGCGATCACCGCGTCTAGCGATCGGTCGCAGATCTCACCGGCCTTGCGCATGAAGTCGATCTCGGTCGGAGATTTCACCAGCCGCAGCCTGCGAATCAGATGATCGTCATCCTCAAGCGCACACCACCCGTCGAGGGCATGTTGCACGCGCCACAGGTTCCAGCCGGTCAGGCCATGGGTGTTCAGTTCAATCGCGATGCGCCCGCCGTTGAGGCCGAGCTCTTCCAGAATGGCCTTGAGGTCCCGGGCCGGGTTGGCGTCATCGGAGTCCCACCAGACGCGGATATCTTCGATCGTGCTGGTCTGGCGCGCCTGGATCAGGTCCGGACGCCGGGTCAGCAGAACAATGGGACGTTCATCCGCCGTTACCACCGCGCATTGAAAGAACACGTAGCCGCCGGTGTCGTAGCCGGTCAGCCAATAGTGGCTCTCCTGCGCGAAGACGAGCATCGCGTCCACTCCGCGTTCGCGCAGGCTGGCACGCAACCGGGTAAGACGTGCGTCATGTTCGTCCCGCGCAAAAGGCAGAAATGCGCCGGATTCGATTTTCATCGTTGGGTCCCCCGGTCGAAAGCCATTGAACTCATCCTAGGCTCTGGTATACCAAAGGTCAACCGACGGAATACCCAAGTTGCCAAATTGCCGAGGTCACAGTGCTTGTCGACACCTCCCGCTGTCTTATAAAGAGCCTGACCAGATTGTGCCGAATACCCTGAGACCCAGACGGAATGAGGGTCACCCCGTTCCAACGACGCTGCCGCTGCGAGGATAAGACATGTTGAATGCCACGGATCAACGGCTCGCACCGCAAGCTTATGAGCGGATCCTCGACCTTATACTGTCGGGCAAGACCCCGCCCGGCGACCTCCTGAACGAGCGCGCGTTAGCCGAGATGTTTGACATGTCCCGGACGCCTATCCGCGATGCGCTTCTGATGCTAGAATCAGAAGGGTTGCTGGTGCGGCGGGGACGCCGAGGCCTGCAGGTCAAGCAGATGCGCCTCGAAGACCTGATCGACGCGCTGCAGATCCGCCTGTTGCTGGAGCCTGCCGTCGCACGCATGACCGCAGGCAACGTGGATCGGGACGCGTTGCAGACCCTCTCCACGAGATTCCAGGAGTTGCTTGAATCGGCAGACAAGACCAATGGCGGCGTGAACCGGGAAATGGCCCGGACGCTGGACAACCAGCTTCATGGGCTGATCTCGGACGCGGCCGGCAACGCGCAACTTTCGTCGATTATTCTCACCTTGCGCCGTCAGACCCAGATTTTCGACATCAAGAGCCTGCCCGAGCGTGCACAGGATACCTGCCGCGAACATCTCGACATCATCGACGCGCTTCTCGCGGGCGATGGCGACAGCGCAAGCGCGGCGATGGCGCGCCATATCGACGGGGTCCGGGAAAGCATCATCGCCAGGCTGACGCGGCGATGAAAGCGCGGCCAGATCCGAGCATCGGGGAGGGGTCGACCCCGTCCGTGATGCCCGATATCTCGCTGGCAAGTCGGCTGTTCGATGCATTTCGTTCCGGAACATCCGCCGCCCCCGGTGCCGGGATTACGCGCGCATCCTACGGCGAGGGTGAGGCGCTTGCCCATGCCATCGTCCGCCGCGAGGCAGAGGCGCTTGGCCTGGAAATTGAAACGGACGCCGCCTGCAACCTCTACATGACTTTGCCGGGGGCCAGCACCGGCCCCGGCATCATCGTCGGGTCGCATCTGGACTCCGTCCCCAACGGCGGCAATTTCGATGGAGCGGCGGGGGTTTTGGCCGGTCTGGCAGTGGTCTCGGGCCTGATCCAAGGCCATGTCACGCCGCCCTGCGATATCACCGTCATGGCCATCCGCGCCGAGGAAAGCGCCTGGTTCGGCAGCTCCTATATCGGCAGCCGCGCGGCCTTCGGCTTGCTCACGTGCGATGATGTCGACACCGTGATCCGAGCGGGGGATAACCTTCCACTGCGCCAAGCCATCGCCGCGGCAGGTGGCACGCCCGAGACGTTGCGAGAGGGGTCCGCCTTCCTGCACCCGTCCAACATCCGGTGCTTTATCGAGCCGCATATCGAACAAGGGCCGGTCCTGATCAATGCGAAGCGGCCCATCGGGATCGTAACCGGCATTCGCGGCAGTTTCCGCTATCGGCACGCGCTTTGCCGGGGCAGTTATGCCCATTCTGGCGCGACGCCGCGCCGCGACAGACAGGATGCGGTACGCGCCCTGGCCGAGCTTGTCACCGGGCTGGATCGTGTCTGGGAACGATTGGAGGATGAGGGTGCCGATCTCACGATCACATTCGGCCAGGTCGAAACCGACCCGAACGAGGCCTCCTTCTCGAAGGTCGCGGGGCTGGCGCGGTTCTCGCTCGACATCCGCAGCGGCGCGCTGGACACGCTCGACCGCGTCTCGACCGAACTGGCGCGGCTGACCAAAGGAATTGAGGCGCGCCACCGCGTGACATTCGAACTTGGCCGGCGCACAGAGTCCGACGCCGCGCAAATGCACCGCCCCCTGAGACAGGCCATGATGGGAATCGCGCGGGAGATGTCCGTCGATGCGCTGGAGATGCCGTGCGGCGCGGGGCATGATGCGGCGACCTTCGCGGCGATGGGGGTTCCGACCGGCATGATCTTCCTGCGTAACGCAAATGGCAGCCACAATCCCGACGAACACATGGAAATCGCAGATTTCGCCATAGGGGCCGAGTTGCTGATGCGGCTGTGCCTGCAGGCGGGGGATGGGATCCCGTGACTGCTGCCGCGACCGATTGCCTGATCGTGCAACCGATCGCTTCCTCCGGCATCGAGTTGCTTCTGCAGGCCGGGCTTGTGGTGCATGAGGCCCTGTCGACCGATTTCACAGAACTCAAGCCGCACTTATCGACAGCGCGGGCCGTGATCACCCGCAATCATGGGCTCTCGGGCGAGGCGATTGCCGCCGCCCCTGACCTGCGCGTCATCGCGGCACATGGCACCGGCACAGACCGGATCGACAAAGACGCAGCGTCCAGCCGGGGCATCGCCGTCGTGAATACGCCCGGCACGAACGCGCAATCGGTCGCCGAACACGCATTGGGGCTAATCTTCGCCTGCGCACGCGCGATCCCCGCAGCCGATTACGCCGTCCGCGGCGATGACTGGAGCTTCCGCGACCGCCCCGGCCCGGTTGAACTCTCGGGCCGGACATTGGGCCTGATCGGTTTCGGGCACGTGGCGCGGGCGCTGGTCCCGATGGCGCTCGGCGTCGGGATGCAGGTCGTGGCGGTGTCGGATCACGCAACGCCGGGGGACATGGCCGCTCTCGGGGTGGAGTTCCTGACCGATGCCGACGATCTCCTGGCGCAGAGCGATGTCGTCTCGCTGCACAGAGTGCCGGGGCGCGCCCCGGTCCTCGATGCCGCGCGACTTACATCGATGAGGCCGGGCGCGATCCTGGTCAACACCGCCCGCGGTGCTTTGCTAGACGAGGGGGCGCTGGCCGATGCCTTAATATCGGGTCACCTGCGCGCCGCTGCCCTTGATGCCTTCGCCGAAGAACCCCTGTCCGCTGGCAGCGCTCTGCTGGCGGTTCCCAACCTGATCCTCACACCCCATATGGGCGGAGCCAGTCCCGAGGCGCAGAACCGCACGTCGCTGGCCGTCGCGCGCGCCGTTCTGGAGGCGCTGGACCTTACCCTGCCCCTTCGGTGTGCCGCCCCATGACCGCGCGCCCCGTCTTGCGTCCCTGTGGCGACACCGCGATCTCAGTTGATTTCGGCGACCTTATGGACCCGTCCTTGACCGAGCGGGTGATCGCGTTGGAAGCAGAGCTGCGCGCGCTGGAGTTTCCCGGCGTGGTCGAGACGGTCCCCAGCTACCGCGCGCTGACGGTCCATGTCGATCCTTTGGCGGTGCATCATGACGGCCTCGCGCGGATCATCCTCGACCTAGCCGCCCAAACCGCCGACCCGAAAGGCAGCGTTACGGAACCGCGCATCTGGCATGTGCCGGTTGTCTTCGGCGGCGAATCGGGCGTCGACCTCGCGCATGTCGCCGAGCGGGCCAACCTTTCGCAAAGCGCATGCATCGAGGCCTTCGTGACAGCAGACTATACTGTCGCGATGGTCGGCTTCCTGCCTGGGTTCTCCTATCTCGCGGGCCTTCCTGCGAAACTGGCAACCCCCCGCCGCGCCGAGCCGCGCGCGAGGATCCCCGCCTCTTCGGTCTCGATCGGCGGCGCGCAGGCGGCGCTCGGGAGTATCGAGGGGCCAAGCGGCTGGCATCTGATCGGGAAAAGCCCGGTGCGGCCCTACATGTCAGGCCGCGATCCCGTGTTTCTCTTTTCGCCCGGCGACCGGCTGCGGTTCGAGCCGATCAGCGCCACCGAAGCGGACAGTTTGGCCCGTGCGGCAGAGGCGGGCGCGCCCGTCGCGTGGACCGCATGAGCGCGCTCGAAATCATATCCGCACCGCCCGTTTTGTCGATCCAGGATACCGGGCGGACCGGGTTCCGTCGTTTTGGCGTTGCGCTTTCGGGTGCGATGGATCAGCGGGCGCTGGCGCTGGCCAACGCGCTGGTCGGCAACGCGCCG
>JAUIIJ010000034.1 GCA_030431825.1 Alphaproteobacteria bacterium | reverse complement strand
GTATGAGAGCTCGGATGGCGTGCGTGGTCGTGGCGCAGCCGTGACGAACTTGTCCCATAGGGCATCCTTGTGATGGTCACAAATTGGTAGACCACCACACGCCGGGACTAAACACCTAGAACGTGTTGAAAAAATCCCGAGCGCGCCGGGATGGCCAGCGTGCGGAAATGACCTGCCATCAGCCCTTTCGTCGGGTCCGCGTCAATTGGGTGTGCCACGCTGCCCCTCTCATGGATGCTCCGCCTGTACGGTGAGGAACACGAATCCCGGCGTCAGAACCTCGATGAAACCGTGATTCAGCTCGGCATCTACACTGATGCTGTCACCTGCGCGCAGGATCATGTCCTGCTGACCATAGCGATAGATCGCCTCCCCTTCCATCACCCGGATGAAGACCACCCCGTGGCCCACGTAGGTCGGCGGTCGCCCGCTGTCCCGCAGCAGCGTCACCTGCCTTGCCTGAAACCGCAAATCCTTGCGCGCATGCATAGCAAGGTTGATATATTCGTGGCGGTGCTGGTCAGTGATCCGCGTCGATCTCAGACCCTCGCCATGGCGCACGAGCGTGAAATCGGTGTGATCCGTCCATGCCTCGCGAAATAACGAGATGATCGGCACTTCGAGCGCTTCGGCCAGCGCGGCGAGCGTTCCGATCGAGGGTGAGACCAAGCCGTTCTCGATCCGGCTGACCATCGCGGCGGAAACCCCGGATTGTGCCGCAAGCGAGCGGGCGGAATGGCCGCGTTGAACTCTCAGCCCCTTGAGCGAGGCACCGATGGCCTTGTCGATACGTTTGCCTGGCTGATCGACGGGGCGTGTCACCGGGGTCAATCTTTCGCGTAATAGCCCACAACATCGCCGTCGGTCGTGACCCCAAGTCCGTTGAGCAAGCGGTTGGCATAGTTGAAATAGCCCACGATCTGGTTGATTTCGAGTATCTCGCCATCGTCCCAGCCAGACTCGCGCAGCGCCTCGACGTCGGCGGCGGTGATCTTGCCCGGATGCAGCGTCAGCTTTTCAGCATAACGCAAGGCCGCCAATTCGGCACCGTCAAACGCCTCCTCGGGCCGCTGCGCCTGAAGCGCGGCCTCGACCGCATCGGCGCGTGCCGCGTCGCCGATCAGATGGCGGGCATTGGCCCAGTGATTGGCATAGGAATAGGAACAGGTGTTCAGCGTCGAGACATAAGAACTGATCACCTCCTGAAACCACATCGGAACAGTGTTCGAACTGTCGTGCAGACAGGCACGGTACAGGGTTACGTGGCCATCCATGGTGCTTGGCCGCAACGAATGCACGCGCATGACATTGTCTACCGTGCCATGAGGGGTGCGGGCACGATCCAGCGCCGCCTCCAGCACCTCATCTGCCTCATCATCTGACAGCATACGGATCCAGGCAGACATGAACGCTCCTTTGGTTTTCTGGACAGTTCCGGTTCCAGCGTGGGAATACGCGACCGTCACATCTTTTTCATTGACGAATAATTGCATCTTACGCAACCTTATTTAACAATACGCAACACTTCTTGGGGAGCAAACATGGCATATCGGCCTCGCGTCGCGCGACTGCTCTTGACAAGCCGCCGGCAAATCGGCTCCCCTCGACACCTTGCCTGCGCCAGTTCCGGACCCGTGCGATGAGCCAGCCTGCCCCAATTATCGAGGTCGCGCACCTCGACAAGTTCTATGGCGACTTTCACGCGCTCAAGGATATCAACCTGACCGTCCATCAGGGCGAGAAGATGGTGATCTGTGGACCCTCGGGATCGGGGAAATCGACGCTGATCCGCTGTTTCAACGGTCTGGAATGGCACAATTCCGGCACTCTGGTCGTCGATGGGACCGAAGTGCATGAAGACGCCAAAGAAATGGGGCGTCTGCGGCAGGAAGTCGGGATGGTATTCCAGCAGTTCAACCTGTTTCCGCATCTCACCGTACTTGAAAACCTGACGATCGGACCGACGAAAGTGCGCAAGCAATCGGCGAAACAGGCGGAAGAGACGGCGCGAAATTATCTTGAGCGGGTCCATATTCCCGATCAGGCCGACAAATACCCGTCACAGCTTTCTGGCGGGCAGCAACAAAGGGTTGCAATCGCACGCTCGCTTTGCATGGAAAGCCGCGTTCTGCTGTTTGACGAACCGACCTCGGCGCTTGACCCCGAGATGATCAACGAGGTTCTCGATGTGATGGTCGAACTCGCACGCTCGGGGATGACCATGGTCGTTGTCACCCACGAGATGGGGTTTGCCCGCAAGGTAGCCGATACGATGGTGTTCATGGAAGCAGGCGAGATCGTCGAGATCTCTCCGCCTGAACAGTTCTTCACCAATCCCTCCAGTGAACGCTGCCGCATGTTCCTGGACCAGATCCTGGAGCATTGATCATGGCTGGACCCGATCTTTCGGGCCTGCAAGGCAAGCCTCTGCCGCAAAGTTCGGCGCTGCGCCGGTTTCTGAGCTCGGCCCAGGCCTCGGTGGTGATGTATCTGATCATCATGGGTCTGATCATCTACGGCGCCTATGTCGGGGCGCAAAACATGGGCTATAACTGGCAGTGGCACCGGGTTCCGCAATATCTATATAGTCTGACCGACGATGGGTTTCAGCCCGGAGAGTTGCTTCTGGGGCTCGCCGCAACGGTTCAACTGTCGGTGACCGCCTTTGCACTGGCATTGGTCCTCGGGTTGCTGATCGCGCTGCTGCGCCTGTCGGGTCTGGCCATCGGCACGCCCGTTGCCATCGGATTTCTGGAACTGGTCCGCAACATCCCGTTGCTGGTGCTGCTGTATCTCTTCTATTATGTGCTCGGCCCGATTTTTCACATGAATCGTTACTGGGCCTCGATCCTGACGCTCGCGGTGTTTCACGCGGCCCTGATCTCCGAAATTTTCCGGGCCGGCATCAACGCGGTGCCCAAGGGCCAATGGGAGGCGGCAAAGTCCGTTGGCATGTCCACCGCGCAAACCTACCGCTATATTGTATTGCCGCAGTCCATCCGTTTCATGCTGCCACCGATGACCGGGGAGGCCGTGCATCTGATCAAGAGTTCAGCCATCGTCAGCGTGATCGCCGTGGTCGAACTGACCACCGTCGGGCGCAATATCATTTCGGAAACATTCATGAGCTTCGAAATCTGGTTCATCGTGGCCGCGATATACATGGCCGTCACGCTGATCCTGTCCGTGGGAGTTTCTTATCTGGAACGCAGATACACCGTCGATCAATAAAACGAACACCGAGAACTTTCGATTCAACAAGGAGACAAGACATGACTGGTATCACTCGCAGAATGCTCGGTGCCGCGCTCGGCGCGACATTGGCGGCGGGTCTCGCCCTGCCCGCTGCGGCCCAGACTGCGGCCCAGACGCTGACATCGGAAAGCGTGATCACCCAAATTCAGGAAGAGGGCGTCATACGCATCGGGCTTTCGCTGTTCGTGCCCTGGTCGATGCGCGATGTGAATGGTGATCTGATCGGGTTCGAACTGGATGTGGGCCGCAAGCTGGCCGAAGATATGGGCGTCGAAGTCGAGTTCGTGCCCACCGCATGGGACGGCATCATTCCGGCGCTGCTGGGCGGCAATTTCGACGTGATCATCTCGGGTATGTCTTGGACCGCGCAGCGTAACCTGACGGTCAATTTTACCGATCCCTATGCCTTTACCGGCCTTGGCATTCTGACCAACACCAAGATGACCCAAGGCATGTCGCTTGAGGATCTGAACTCGCCCGAGATCATTTTCGCCGCCCGCCGTGGCGCCACGCCGGCCGTGGTCATCGCCGAACGCTTTCCCGAAGCACAGCTGTTGCTGTTCGACGAGGACGGCGCTGCCACCCAAGAGGTGCTGAACGGAAACGCCCATGCCACCATGTCGTCGCAGCCGACCCCGAACCGCGAGGCGGGGCGCAATCCGGATGTCCTCTCCGTGCCATTCGATACCCTGTTCAACCCGACCGGCGAAGGCTTTGCCGTGCGCCGTGGCGACCCGGATGCGTTGAACTATTTCAATAACTGGATCGCGCAGCAATGGCGGTCCGGCTGGCTGAAAGAGCGTCACGATTACTGGTTCGTGACCGAGGATTGGGCCGACCAAGTGGCGCAATAACCCTCACTTGAAACACGGGGGCAGCGCGACCGCCCTCGTCAGACACCTGCAGGAGCGAGGTCAAGGTGAGCCGGTTCTTTCGGAAACTCAAATGGCCCGATTATGTCATCGCGCTCGTTCTGTTCGGGTTCTTTGCCTATGTCTGGCTCACGATAGAAGGCACGCTGAACTATAAATGGCGCTGGAACCTGATCCCTGGCTATATCGTGGGCTGGCATTCCGGGCGCGAGGAATATTTCGCAAATCTCCTGTTGCAAGGCGTTATCGCCACGATCCGCATCTCGATCTATGCCTCGATCCTGGCGCTGATTCTCGGAACGGTGCTGGGCGTCGCGCGCTGTTCGGCCAACCTGACCATCCGAATGCTGGCGCGCACCTATCTGGAATTACTGCGCAATATCCCGCCCGTGGTGGTGGTATTCATCTTCTATTTTTTCCTGTCTCAACAATTTATCGACGCGCTCAACCTCGAACGCTGGGCACGCGGGATCGCGCGGCAGGACGACAACGGTGTTTGGGAATTTTTCTTTGGCGAGATGCGCCGCTTCCCGTCGATGATCTCCGGAGTGATCGTGCTGGCGCTGTTTGAAAGCGCCTTCGTCGGAGAAATCGTCCGCGCCGGCATCCAGTCGGTTCCCAAGGGCCAAGGGGAGGCCGCCCGCTCGATCGGCATGAGCCGGTTCCAGCAAATGCGCTATGTAATCATGCCGCAGGCGCTGAAAAAAGTGACGCCGCCGCTTGCCAACCAGTTCATTTCGCTGATCAAGGACAGTTCGATCATCTCGCTGATCTCGGTACAGGAATTGACCTACAAGACCGTCGAGCTTGTGGCCTCGACGCGGATGATCTTCGAAGCGTGGATCACCACCGCCTGCTTCTATTTCGTGATCTGCTTCTCTTTGTCCCGGCTGTTCAACCGACTTGAAAAGCGTGCCAGCAAAAACGAGCGCTGACGCGCGGCGGTGTATCAGAACCGCACCTGAACCATGCCGTCCCTGACGCGCAACTTCAGCACCCGCATCGGCCTGGTTGCGGGTGCTGCCACCGGTTTGCCGTCGCGTACGTCGAACGCGCCCTGATGCAGAGGGCATTCGATGACATGGCCATCGAAATAGCCGTCGCACAGGTCTGCGCCGCCGTGGTTGCACAATGCAAGCGACGCATATAGCCCGCTGGGCGTGTCATAGACCGCAACCGGGCGCCGGCCCACGGTAACCCGCGTCACCCAACCCCGTTCCAGATCTGTAACTAGGATCGCATCCTGCCAGGGTTTGTCACTCATGTCCACGCCTCGCGGATCTGTTTCAGAATATCCAGATGCGCCCCCAGATAACCGCGCGGCTCCACATGGATGTGATCGCGCAACTTTTCATGCAAACGCGGCAGCGCGTGATACGGCACCGAGGCGACATAGTGATGTTCGGCATGATAGTTCATGTTCCAGCACAAGAACCGCCATGGCGCCGAGACCAGGTTGGTTCGGGTGTTGTCGCTCATCTGCGCCACGGCAGGACGGCCCACATGCTCGGTCATGCGCACGAAGCGCATCACCGGCTCACCCAGAAGCAGCGGAATGATCCAGTACCAGATCAGCCCCCACCAGCCGGTGACCGCCATACCGGCAAAGATCAGCACATAGGCGCCCAGCATCATGCGCGCGTCGCGATAGACGGCAGCATGTTCTTCTTTAGGGATAAATCGCTTTTCCGTTTCGGAGAGCCACCCCAAGGCATGGCGCGTGACCTCTGTGAACTTGGTCTTCCAATAGGGCAGCGCCGACAGGTATAGCAAGTATTCGCCATAGGTTTTAGGCATCGGGATCTGCTCGGGGTCTTTGCCGGTCAATTGAGTATGGGTGTGGTGGTCGCAGTGCTCATAGCGAAAAAACCGATGCGGCAACATGATGATGGCACCGCAAATCTGCCCAACGATGTCGTTCAGCTTTCGGGTCCGGAACACCGTGTAGTGCACGCATTCATGCTGCAACGAGAAATGATGCACCAGCAGAATTCCCTGCAACAACATCGCCGGCCAGATCAGCCAACTGTCCCAGGCCAGAGTAACCAGCATGGTTGTTCCGGCCAGCGCAAAAACCCAAAGGCAGAGCTTGCGCAGCGCCGGCCCGTCGGATCGCCTCATAAAGAATTTCAACTCTTCACGGGTCAACTTGCCTTCTGCAAGCGCCTGCGTCAGAGGCGTGACAATACCTTGTGTCATCGGGGTTTCCATAGATTTGCCGGGCGCGGAGGTGGGTTTCGTCCACCATCTTCGTCATCGCCGGCGCCGGAGACGGAAGTGCTCCGCACCATAGGGCCGCGTCCTTTCGGCCCCATTGCCGCCAGATCTAAAAGCGATGCGCGATTCGATCAAGTGTCGCCGCGCGGCTTCACGCAGAGGTCATTCAACCAGGCTCGCGCAGCCCGATATCGGTGTCGGGTTGCTGGAAAAGAGCCTCTGCACAGGGGTATTGTGCCAGAATTTCCGGACCGCCGGGCAGCCGTCGGGCCATGAACGCACCTCTGTCCCACAGGGTCAGACCATCAACCTCGATAGTCGGGTCGATTACATTCCAGCTGATCTCGCCGGGGGCATAGGCGCCGCAGGTGTGAAAATGCAGGACCCGGGGATTTCCAAAAGCGGCACCCCCCCAGCGTTCCCAGTTCCGGCGCATGTCCCAGGGAAAGCCGCATCCCGGATGAATGCCCCCATGCCAGGAATGAACGAAATCGCGGTCGATCCCGAACCGGGCGGAGACCCGGTCATAGTGCGCATTGGCGCGCGCCACATCCCGCGCCTGCCCCTCGAAGCCGGTCAGCCGCCCATGGTCAAGCAATGCAAAAACCGGCGCATCGAATTCGGTCGAATAGCCATCGTAATAACGCGAGCCCGTCCCGGTCAGGAAACCAAGCGCCACGCGCCCCGAAAAGCTGTGCGCGGGCACCGGTGTGAAAACCGACATCGGAAACCGCCGCACGCTGGTATCACCCTCGGACGTCATGTTCATCTGCGGCCGGCCGTTGATCTCGGTGCCCAACGGGCAGGTGATGCGCACTCGTGCGGCCCGGTCGAAGGCTTGGTTGGCCGCATCTTTCAGCGCCAGAAACGCGGCGTGGTGACCATTTGCAAAACCAGAGCCGAACTGATGTTCGGACAATGCGAAACTGACCACGACACGTTTGCCCACCGGCATCTCGCTGAAGCGCAGCTGATCCCCGAGCCGTGCCAGGAAAACCACGATATCGGCGATGTTGAACCGTTTCAGCAAGGCGGGCGACAGATGCGGTGTGTCCGGGTCGAACCCGACATCGAGCGTCTCCACCTTCAGTCCGATTGACCGCGCCGCCCGGGTGACCACGCCGACCGAAGCAGCGTCGAAGTAACCGTATTCGGGCGCCTCATAGGCGATCAGCAACCGCTCGCCGGGCCGCGCATCCGCACAGTTGCGAAGCAGGTTGATCGCTCCGTTTTCCGGCGACATATTTTGCATGCGCGCTGTCCTTTTCACCCATTCGGAACCAGCGCGATCTTAGCCTCCGCGCGAGCCTGCCATCTATTTGATTTCAATAATGCCTCGCATTAGGTTGGCTAATATGATAATGAACCTGCCCTTCTCTTCGTTGCGCGCATTCGAAGCGGTGGTCCGCCATTCGGGCTTTTCCGCAGCGGCCCAGGAACTGGGTGTCAGTCAGAGCGCGATCAGCCAGCATGTGAAGGGCCTGGAGGAATGGCTTGGCCATGAACTGCTGATCCGGGGCGCCCGCAGGTCGCGGCCCACGCGCGAGGGCGAACAGCTGGCGCGGGCGATCTCGGACGGGCTGGGTCGGATATCGGATGTCTGTGCCCAGTTGCGCGACCGGACCCGGTCGGAAAACACCATCGTAATCAGTTGCCTGCCCGGCTTTGCCTTTACATGGCTGTTTCCCCGGCTCTACAATTTCGATGTGACCCACCCGCATCTCGCAGTCTCGATCGCGACCGATACCGGGCAACACCCGTTTTCGGCCTCCGATGCAGATATCGGCATCCGCTATGGATTGGGCGATTACCCCGGTTTTCAGGTCGAGCATCTGGTGCATGAAAGTCTGACCCCGGTCTGCGCGCCATCGTTGCTGGACGGTGGGAAGGGTTTGAAAACAATCGACGATCTGGCTCATCACACGATGCTGCATGACGACAATGAGAGCTTTGGCAATGCCGCCCCGACCTGGGAGTTCTGGGCACGCAATTGCGGCTTTACCCTTCCCAAGCCGCTGAAATCCCGACGTTTCGGGCAATCGAACATGGTTGTGCAAGCGGCGGTTCAGGGGCTTGGAGTCGCGCTCGGCCGCACGCCTCTGGTGGTCGACGCACTATACGATGGGCGGCTGGTTCGCCCCTTCACGGAAGCGGCACAATCGCCCCTGTCCTACTGGCTTGTCTACCGGCGCGATCCCGAACAGAGCGCCAAGGTGCGCGACTTTACCTCGTGGATCCGGAACGAAGTGGCCGCCAACCCCGGACTGCCTGACGCCATCCCGCAGAACGATAAGCCAGCCTAATCTCCATATTATCCCTACGTGATAGCGCCACACACCCGATTGATGCAAGATGCCGCTGCCAATCGACCAAGCGGGAAAGGGTTCGAAGATGTATCTTAGAAATTGCTGGTATGTGGCGGGCTGGAGCAAGGAAATTGGGCGTGACCTCAGGCCCGAGAGATTTCTGGGCGAGGATATCGTCCTCTACCGCAAGGAAGACGGCAGCCCCGTGGCACTTGAGGATGCCTGCCCGCATCGCAAATTGCCGCTGTCCCGCGGGAACCTGAAGGGCGATAATGTGGAATGCGGCTATCACGGGCTGACATTCGACTGCGCCGGAACCTGCGTGGCCGCACCCACCCAGGCCAACGCTATTCCCCGGCGCGCGGTGGTCAAATCTTATCCGGTCACCGATCGCTATCGTCTGTTGTGGATCTGGATGGGCGATCCGGACCTAGCCGATCCGGATCTGATCTTTCCCATCGAGAATTTCGATAATCCCGCCTGGGGCATGACTGATGGCGGCACGATGGATATCGACTGCAACTATCTGTGGATATGCGACAATCTTCTCGATCCCAGCCATGTCGCCTGGGTGCATGTCTCGTCATTTGCCGGGGCTGGCACCGATGGCGCGCCGCTGGACCTAGAACGCCACGACACCGGTGTCGTGGTCTCACGCTGGATCAGCGATCAACCGCCCTCGCCCTACTACGAAAGGCTGCTGCGGTTCGGCGGAAATTGCGACCGCTTGCAGCACTACGAGATGTGCCTGCCCGGTATCGGCCTGAACAAGTCGATCTATACACCGGTCGGCACTGGCGGCTATGGGTCCGAGCCGGTGCAGGATACGTTCATCAACATTTCCTACAATTTCATGACCCCGCTGGACGCGGACCGTACCCGATATTTCTGGTTTCAGCACCGCAACGATCATGCCGATGACCGCGAGGTGTCCGAATATATGAACAAGGGCGCGCGCGTGGCATTTGAAGAGGATCGCGCGATCCTGGAGGAGGTGCATCGCGGCATGAAACACGCCAGAACCCCACATATCGACCTTGGCCTCGATGCGGGCGCAAAGAGCTTCCGTGCCATGCTGTCCCGTGCGATTTCAGCCGAAACCAGGGCGAACTGAATTGGTCCTGTGGGTCCTGATGATGTGACGGCATCCCTGTGCCAAGGTGGGTCTGCAACGATCCACTAAGAAGAGCGGTTATTCGGGAGATCATCACAGTCGGGCTCGATCTTGCGAAGAATGTGTTTCCACTATTTTCCCAAACATAGCGGTTGGCAACGTCGGTGGGAAAGACCAGCGATCTGAATAGTGCCACCAAGGCCGTCAACTCGAGAACATATGCTTTTCGAAGATCGGAAGCATCGGATCATGTGGGCGCTCGCTCCGATGGAGATTGGTGGAAATGTTTCATGCCGGTCATCACACACTTGCAGATCACGCTCTTTGTTCTATCTTTGTTCCATGCGACGAACGCTTCAAGAAAAACTGGCCATTCTCGCCGATGCCGCGAAATATGATGCGTCTTGCGCTTCGTCCGGTACGACGCGTCGCGACTCTCGCGACGGCGGGCTGGGAAGCGCCGGGGGCAGCGGCATCTGTCATGCCTATACGCCGGATGGGCGGTGTATCAGCCTGCTCAAGATCCTGATGACCAACTTCTGCATCTACGATTGCGCCTATTGCATCAACCGCGTGAGCAGCGGGGTTGAGCGCGCCCGCTTTTCCCCCGAAGAGGTGGTGACGCTTACACTGGAATTCTATCGGCGCAATTATATCGAGGGGCTGTTCCTGAGTTCGGGGATCATTCGCAGCCCGGACGACACGATGGAGGATATGGTCCGCATTGCACGCACGCTCCGACGCGACCACGGATTCAAAGGGTATATCCACCTCAAGACAATCCCCGAAGCGAGCCAGGACCTGATCGACGCGGCGGGCCTGTATGCCGACCGTCTTTCGGTCAATATCGAACTGCCGCGCGATTCCAGCACCCGCGCGCTTGCACCCCAGAAAAAGCCCGAAACGATCCGCGCGGCGATGGCTGCCGTCCGGTTGAAACGTCAGGAAAGCAGCGAGAAAAGCCATAGCGGCAAGCGCGCTGCGCGGTTCGCGCCTGCCGGACAATCGACCCAGATGATTGTCGGCGCCGACGCCGCGAACGATCGGGATATTCTGACCACCGCCACCCGGCTCTATACCGGATACAAGCTCAATCGTGTGTATTACTCTGCTTTCTCCCCCATTCCCGACGCTTCCGTCGCTCTTCCGCTCGTCAAACCGCCATTGATGCGGGAACACCGACTGTATCAGGCGGACTGGCTTTTGCGGTTCTACGGCTTTGATGTCGACGAGATCACGAGTACCGCGCCCTCGGGCGATCTCGATCTGGACGTTGATCCCAAGCTGGCATGGGCGATTGCGAACCGGGGTCTTTTTCCAATCGACATCAATCGCGCCGACCGCAACACGCTGTTGCGGGTGCCGGGCTTTGGAACACGGACGGTGAGCCGTATTCTGACCGCTCGACGGTCGGGTGCATTGCGCTATGGCGATCTGATCCGCATCGGCGCACGGATGGGCGTGGCAAAACCCTTTGTGACAGTGCCGGACTGGTCGCCCGGGGCACTGACCGACCGTGACGACCTGCGCGCGCGGTTCGCCACACCGCCAAAGCAACTGAGCCTGTTTTGATGTACCATGTGTCGCTGCCACAGCGAGGGTTCTTTGACGTCTGGCGCGACAACGCCCGTCGGTTTCTCGTGCACCATGTGCCCCCGGACGAAATCTTCTGGGACCGCGGTGGGGATGAAGGGCTTTTCACAGGGACAGCGGCTCCCGAAATGGACGGCCCGGCAGATGTGACAGTGACCAGAAGCTTCCTGAAAACGGCGGCATCGGTGCTTTGCCACACGCAGGCAAATGCGCCTGCCCTGCTCTATGAGGCGCTCTATCGTCATCAGACCGACCGGCGCGCGCTGGAGAACCCCGCGGATCCATTGTCGCGCAAGCTGGCGCGTTTGCGAAAAGCGGTGGCGAGGGATGTTCACAAGATGCATGCCTTCGTCCGATTTCGCGAATTGCCGTCCGACGGACCTCGCCGCCGCTTTGGTGCATGGTTCGAACCGGATCACCTGATCCTCGAAACCGCAACGCCGTTCTTCGCCCGCCGGTTTGCCGATATGGACTGGACAATCGCGACACCCACGGGCGTGGCCTGTTTCGAGGCGGGTGATCTGAGCTTCCATCCGCCTGCAGAACGGCCCAAGCTGCCGGAAGATACTTCAGAGGCCCTGTGGGGCACTTATTTCAGCAACATTTTCAACCCGGCACGTCTGCATCTTCAGGCGATGCGCTCCGAGATGCCACTCAAATACTGGAAAAACCTTCCTGAAACGAGGCTCATCCCCGATATGCTTGCGGACGCCGAGAGCCGCGTCGCCGCGATGCACGCCGCCATGCCCACCCAGGCGCCGGCACGCGCCGAGCGTATCCTGAACCGATTGTCTGTTCCCGAAATCTCCGCGCTGCCCCGGACGATGGGCGACGCCCGGGATGCTGCGTCACGGTGCCGTCGCTGCACCCTTTGCGAAGCTGCGACGCAAACCGTCTGGGGCGAGGGCGATGCTTCCGCACCGCTGATGATCGTGGGTGAACAACCCGGCGACAATGAGGATATCGCAGGTCGCCCCTTTGTCGGTCCGGCGGGACAACTGCTCACCCGGCTCATCAAGGATGCGGGCATTGGCGCGGTCTGGAAAACCAACGCGGTGAAACACTTCAAATTCCGGCCACGCGGCAAGCGGCGCATCCACCAGTCACCCGATCGCAATGAAATCGAACAGTGTCGATGGTGGCTCGATCTGGAACGGCGGCTGGTCAAGCCGAAACTGGTGCTGGCGCTTGGCGCGTCTGCTGCCTATGCCCTGACCGGTACAGACTTGCCGCTGCGAGCCCGGCGTGGCGAAATCGAAACTGCCCTTGACGGTGGCGCGGTAATGTTGAGTTGGCACCCGAGCCATATCCTGCGATTGAGCGGCAACGCAGCCTCGCGAGCCCGATCCGAGTTGCTGGCCGATCTGCGTGCGGCAGGCGCGATGGCTGGAAATGCAGAGCCGTCGAACACACACACCCCACACAGAAACACGCGCCTTGGATATTTGCGAAACCCACCGTTCTGATCAAACACGAGTGACCTGCCCCTGCCCGTCCCTCGTTCGTGACGCGAGCCTGCAGGTTGGTGATGTGCTACCCAACGCACCCTCGACCGTTGTCAGAGTTTACGCCCGCCAATCAGGTGCACGGGCTGGTGTCGTGTACCGAGTTCATCGGGTCCGCCGGAACCTTGTGCCCGATTGCACTGTGCGACCGTTCTTCATTGTGGTCTCCACGCGAAGCCTCCAACTTTTCGGCCGCGCCCTCAAGGTTCATGAATCAGTGGCTGTTCAGGCATTCAACCTAGATGTTTGCTCCCACGGTTTTGATGGTGCGATCCTTTCTCCGGCTTGGAAGGGAGGCTTATGGGACAAGTTCGTCACGGGAGCGCCACGACCACGCACGCCATCCGAGCTGCCATACAGCGATCGCAAGCTTCGACCGCGGAGTTGATCCGGGAACTCGGGATCAATCTGAAGACTGTCGCGAAGTGGCGCAAGCGCGAGACGGTCGGGGATCGCAAGACCGGACCGAAGGAGCCGCGCTCCACGGTCCTGACCGAAGCCGGGGACGCGGCCATCGTTGCGTTCAGGCGGCGCACCCTGTTGCCGCTGGACGACTGCCTCTATGCCCTGCAGCCGTCGATCCCGCATCTGACACGGTCAGCGCTGCACCGGTGCCTTCAGCGCCATGGCATCTCGCGTCTGCCTGATGTCGGTGGCGACAAGCCGAAACGCCAGCGGTTCAAACGATATCCCATAGGCTTCTTCCATATAGATATCGCGGAAGTGCAGACCGCTGAAGGCAAGTTCTGCCTTTTCGTCGGCATGGACCGCACGAGCAAGTTTCCCATGACCCATCTCGTCGAAAAGGCTGACAGGCGGACGGCGTGGGAGTTCCTGGAGCACCTGCTGGAGGCTGTTCCTTACCGGATCCACACGATCCTGACCGAGCGAGCCATTGAAGGCGCCATTGGTTCGAGCCCAATGGCGAGCGGCATCCAGTTCGCCGAACAGCCCCGCAACAGGAACACCGCCGATTCCCGGCAGATGCGCTTCGATATGATTTGCGAAGCCAACGGGATCGAGCATCGGCTGACCAAGCCAAACCATCCCTGGAGTTTGGAGGATCAGAAAACAGTCCGGGGGACTGTTTCCCCGACAAACGGCCAGGTCGAGCGGATGAACCGAACGATCAAAGACGCCATCGTCAAACGCTTTCACTACGATAGCCACGATCAGCTCCGCACCCACCTCGCAGACTTCATCGCGGCCTACAACTTCGCCCGCAGGCTCAAGAACCCTCGGCGGCCTCACACCCTACGAATACACCTGCAAGGTCTGGACTTCAGAACCAGACAGATTCATCGTCAATCCGATCCACCAGATGCCGGGACTGAACACCTAGAGGCGGGGCGCGCATCGGCGAGATCTCCGCGTTCATCCAGTCTCCGTTATCCCTGCCAGTAACGAGTTCGAGGTGCTTTGAGACGATCCTGGCGATCTGGCCACGGCGGGCCTCGATCGGCATGAAAACGCTGACAGGGACACGAAGAAAGACAGTCCAGAGTTCGGTGCCGCCGTTCCAATTGTCATAGCCGACCTCGGTGATCTCGATGTCCGCTTGGCTCATGGCGCGGAGAGCATCTTGTTCGCCCTTCTGGCGAAGGAGCTCCGCCACGGTGGGCAGGCTGCCTTCGATCTCGCGTCTGATGCTCAGGTATCTCATAGGCTTCGGCTCAAAGTGTTGGAAATAAGCAGGTTGGCAGTCCCCAACCCACGCTCCATCAATTCCCGTCTTTGTCGTCGTCCAAGGCGAAATCTCGATGAGCGACCATCGCCGAACCATGCGGTATGCGTTTTGGCCTTGCCCGCGCAAACCTTTGGGCAAATCACGCAAACTTATCGGGATCGCGCACGATTGCACGCGATCCTACAGCACATCAGAAATCGAGGTTTTCGACGCTCAGCGCGTTTTTCTGGATGAATTCCCTTCGTGGTTCGACCACGTCGCCCATCAGTTTGGTAAAGAGATCATCGGCTTCGGCCATGTCCTCTATCTTGACCTGCAGCAATGTGCGGGCGTCGGGATCGAGCGTGGTTTCCCAGAGCTGATCCGGGTTCATTTCGCCGAGGCCCTTGTAGCGTTGCAGCGTCAGCCCCTTTGCGCCCTCGTCGAGGATCGCGTCGAGCAATCCGATCGGGCCGTAGATGGTTTGGGTCCGGTCGCGCCGAACAAGCGTGATCGGTGTCGCATAGATCTCTTGCAGGCTTTGCGTGAAGCTGCCGGTCTTGCGCGCCTCTCCGGAGCGCAGCATCGGGCCGTCGAGTGTGCGGACCTCTTCGACGCCGCGCAGGATTCGCGCGAGCCGGATGCCGTGATCCTGTGTGATGCGGCCTTGCCAGCCGCGTTCGTATTCCAGTGCGATCAGGTCGAGCCGGGTTGCCACCTTGTCGGCGACGCCCTGCAGGTCGGCATCCACAGCGCCCGGTACAAACGCGCCTGCGACGGCGGCCTGTTCCAGAATATGGCGCGGATAATGCGTCGGGAAAGCATCAAGCACGCGGCGCAGTTGCCGCGCTTCGTCGACGACCCTCGCGAGGTCCTGGCCCGAAAGCTCTTCGCCGGAGTCCAGGCGCAGGATCGCGCCATCGACACCCTGTTGGATCAGGTATTCGTCAAAGGCGGCCTGGTCCTTGAGATAGACCTCGGACTTGCCGCGGGAGACCTTGTAGAGCGGCGGTTGTGCGATATAGAGATAACCGCCCTCGATCAGCTCGGGCATCTGCCGATAGAAGAACGTCAACAGCAGCGTGCGGATATGCGCCCCGTCGACGTCGGCGTCGGTCATGATGACGATCTTGTGGTAACGCAGCTTGTCGATGTTGAATTCGTCCCGGCCGATACCGGTGCCGAGCGCCATGACAAGATTGCCGATCTCCTGGCTCGACAGCATGCGGTCGAACCGCGCGCGCTCCACATTGAGAATCTTGCCGCGCAGGGGCAGCACCGCCTGCGTCCGCCGGTCACGCCCGGTCTGCGCCGAGCCGCCGGCACTGTCTCCCTCGACGAGAAAAAGCTCGGTCTTGGCGGGGTCCTTCTCCGAACAATCCTTGAGCTTGCCGGCGAGGAAGTTCACGTCCATCGCGGTCTTGCGCCGGGTCAGTTCGCGGGCCTTGCGCGCCGCCTCGCGCGCCAGCGCCGCCTCGATGATCTTGCCCACGATCGTCTTGGCCTGGGTCGGGTTTTCCTCGAACCACTCCGCGAGCTTTTCATTCACGAGCCCTTCGACCGCAGGCCGCACTTCGGAACTGACCAGCTTGTCCTTGGTCTGGGACGAAAACTTGGGGTCGGGCACCTTGACCGAGAGCACACAGGTCAGTCCCTCGCGCGCATCGTCGCCGGTAAAGTTCACCTTTTCCTTTTTGGCGATTCCGCTGGACTGGGCATAGTTGTTGATCGTCCGGGTCAGCGCGCCGCGGAAACCGGCCAAATGTGTGCCACCATCCCGCTGCGGAATATTGTTGGTAAAGGGCAACACCGTTTCATGGTAGCTGTCATTCCACCACATGGCCACTTCGACACCGATGTCGTCGCGATCGCCGGTGATAAAGATCGGCTCATCCATCACCGAGGTCTTGTGCCGGTCGAGATACTTGACGAATTCCTTGACCCCGCCCTCGTAGTACAGCTCGCTGCGCAGGGGTTCGGCGGGGCGCTCGTCAATCAGGATGATGCGCACGCCGGAGTTGAGAAAAGCCAGTTCACGCAGGCGCCGTTCGAGCACCTCGAAGGAATAATCCAGGTTGGAAAAGGTCTCGGTCGAGGCAAGGAAGCGCACCTCGGTGCCGCTCTTGCCGTCCGCGTCGCCCACCACACGCAGATGTTCGGTGGTCTCGCCATGCTCAAAACGCGCGTAATGCTCTTTGCCGTCACGCCAGATGCGCAGTTCCAGCCAGATCGACAGCGCATTGACGACGGAAACCCCCACGCCGTGCAGGCCGCCAGAGACCTTGTACGAATTGCTGTCGAATTTGCCGCCGGCATGCAGCTGGGTCATGATGACCTCGGCGGCGGACACTCCTTCCTCCTCGTGAATCCCGACGGGGATGCCGCGGCCATTGTCGCTGACCGAAACGCTGCTGTCGGCGTGGATCTTGACGGTTACCGCATCCGCATGGCCGGCCAGCGCTTCGTCGATACCGTTATCGACGACCTCGTAAACCATGTGATGCAGACCGGATCCATCATCGGTATCGCCGATATACATGCCAGGGCGTTTTCTGACGGCCTCCAAGCCCTTGAGAACCTTGATGGAATCTGCGCCATATTCTTCCGGCAGCTTCGCGTTTTCGGACATCCGAAATATCCCTTTTCTTTTTTGCATCTTATACGAATTATGGGGGGGATTGTCACGCGGTTGCGCTATATTTTGTGGTGCGATGACGTGAAGACCGATACGCGCGAGTGCGGTCAGGACGCGGCGATCCGCGAGATGCCCTCGGCCTCGGTGACTTCCAGCTTCTGGGCACGTTCGCCAAGCTCTTCGAACAATTCAGGGCCGGTGCCCGTCATCCATGCCTGCGCGCCCAACGCGCAGATCTCGTCATATAGCGCGGCGCGCCGGTTGGCGTCCAGATGGGCCGATACCTCATCCAGCAGCAGCAACGGCGGTGCGCCGATCTGCTCGGCCAGCGCCCGGGCATTGGCGAGGATCAGCGACACCAGCAAGGCCTTCTGCTCGCCTGTCGAGCAATCGCGTGCAGGCACGGATTTCGCCGCATATACCCCCAGGAGATCGGCCCGGTGTGGCCCGACCAGCGTGCGGCCTGCCGCCAGATCGCGGAACCGGCTCTCTGCCAGAGCTTCGCGCAGATCGGCCTCGTCATCGGGCATCACCCCCTCGGTCTGAACCAGGTCGAGGTCGGCGACCGGAAACGCGGTCTCGGACCGGTGTTGCGCGGCCGACAGCAATGCCAGCGCGTGCAGGCGGTTCTGGTGGATGCGATGACCGGTTTCGGCCAATTGCGCCTCGAGCGCAGCGTACCAATGGGCGTCGCGCACCTGATCCTTGAGCAACCGGTTGCGTTCGCGCATCGCCTTTTCGTAGGTCAGCGACAGTTGGGCGTGTTCGGGCATGAAGCTGAGCGTCATCCGGTCCAGAAATCGCCGCCGGCCATCTGCCCCCTCGATCCAGAGCCTGTCCATGCTGGGAATGAGCCAGAGGACGCGCGCAATTCGTCCAAGCGCAATCTGGCTTGTCGGTTTCCCGTCGATCCTCACCTGTCGGGCGGCGCCTTTCTCGGACCAGGTCTCGATCTCATGCAGCGTGTCTTGCGCGCGCAATATTGCGGTCAGTTTCCAGCCAAGCGCCTCTGGACGGCGGGTCATGTCTTCGGCGCTGGAGCGGCGCAATCCGCGACCCGGTGACAACAGCGATACGGCTTCGAGAATGTTGGTCTTGCCCGCGCCATTGGGGCCGTAAACCGCAACCGGGCGCGCATCAACCGCGATCCGCCCGAGTTTGTGCGAGCGGAAATGCGACAGGGTGAGTTCGGTCAGGGACAGGGACATGCCTGTCACGCCGGTGCTTGGTGCAGCGATGCGCGACGTTCAGGCCGGCCCGGATCAGACACGCATCGGCATGACCACGTAAACCGCACTCTGGTCATTGCCTTCCCGCATCAATGTGGGATCACCGGCGGAGTTGAACATGAACACCGCGTTTTCGCGATCGACCTGGCTGGCAATTTCCAGCAGATACTTGGCGTTGAACCCGATTTCGAGCCGTTCGTCCCCATAGGCGACCGCGAGTTCCTCTTCGGCGGCACCGCTATCGGGCGCATTCACCGAGAGGACCAACCGGTCTTCTTCGAGCTGCAGCTTTACCGCCCGCGACCGTTCGGACGACACCGTGGCCACCCGATCGACCGCTTGCGCAAACTCGGCGGCGTCGACCTCGAGACGGCGCGAGTTGCCCTGCGGGATAACGCGCGAATAATCCGGGAAGGTGCCGTCGATCACCTTGGAAGTCAGAGTGATGTCGGGCGTGGCAAAACGGATCTTGGTTTCGCTGACCGAGACCGCAATCGCCATTTCGTCATCATCCAGAAGCTTGCGCAATTCGCCAACCGTCTTGCGGGGGACGATCACGCCGGGCATGTCTGCTGCGCCTTCGGGCAGATCCGCATCGATCCGTGCGAGCCGGTGGCCATCGGTCGCCACGCAACGCAGCACCTTGCCACCATCGGCATCAGCGACATGCATGAACACACCATTGAGATAATAGCGGGTTTCTTCGGTCGAGATCGCAAATTTCGACTTGTCGAACAAGCGCCGCAATACCCCGGCAGGCGCGGAGAAGTTGGTATCGTAATCCGAACTCGCCATCACCGGGAAATCTTCGCGCGGCAGGGTGGCAAGGGAAAAGTTCGATCGCCCGGCTTCGACCGTCAGCCGACCCGCGGCGGCATCTGCGGTCAGCGTCACCAACGCCCCATCGGGAAGCTTTCGCACGATTTCATGAAGCGTCGTCGCCGCGACCGTCGTTGCACCGGCGCGTTCAACCTGTGCCGGGGCCTTGTCGACAACCTCGATATCGAGATCGGTCGCGCGGAACAGAACCTGATCGCCTTCCGCTTCAATCAGGACGTTGGCAAGGATCGGGATCGTATTGCGGCGTTCGACAACCGACTGCGCCTGAGACACGGCCTTGAGCAGCGTGCCGCGTTCGATGCTGATTTTCATGTCCTTCGATCCTCTGCATGGGCCGGGATGGGCAACCTAGCGGTTTACCCGGCCAGCACAAGTTTTTTGTGAATTTGTCCGCTGGAATGATTTGTGCGTCAAGAGGCGACAGGCAGGCAGATCGCTTGAATAGCATCCGGGCAATGCGGCGACACGGGGCAACGGGGGCGCCCCATGTCACTTTGAGGGTGATGTCGATCAGGCTTCGAGCGCGCGGCGCAGGATTTCCACGTCTTCCGCGATCTGGCCGTCGATCACCTTGAGTTCCTCGATGCGCTTGACACCGTGCATCACGGTCGTGTGGTCGCGCCCGCCAAACCGGCGGCCGATCTCGGGCAGGCTGCGACTGGTCAGTTGCTTGGCGAGATACATCGCGACCTGACGGGGTCGGGCATAAGACCGCAGCCGCTTTGGACCGATAATGTCGCTCAGCCGGATGTTGTAGTAATCCGAGACCTTGCGCTGAATCTCCTCGACGGTGATCTTGCGTTCGGACGCGCGCAACACATCGGCGAGACAGTCCTGCGTCAGTTCCATGTCGATTTCGCGTCCGACCAGTGACGCAAAGGCAAAGAGCCGGGTCAGTGCCCCTTCGAGAACACGCACATTGGTCGAGATGCGCTGCGCCAGGAATTCCAGCACGCCATTGGCGATTTCAAGGCCGGGATATGTGTCGCGATGCTGCTGTACCTTGGCTTGCAGGATACCAAGCCGCAACTCGTAGTCGGTGGGATGCAGGTCAACCACGAGACCGCATTGCAGACGGGATTTGACGCGCTCCTCGAGATCCTTGATTTCGCCCGGCGCGCGGTCGGCGGAAATGATGATCTGCTTGTTCTGGTCCACCAGTGCGTTGAAGGTGTGAAAGAACTCTTCCTGCGTACTGTCCTTGCCGGCGATGAACTGAACGTCGTCGACCATCAGAACATCGACCGAGCGGAACAGAACCTTGAAATCCATCATCTTGCGTTCGCGCAGCGCCTGCACAAAGCGGTACATGAACTGCTCCGCCGACAGGTACAGCACGTTGAGTTCGGGCTGGCGCTTGCGCAATTCCCACGCGATCGCGTGCATGAGATGGGTTTTGCCAAGCCCGACGCCCCCATAGAGCACGAGCGGATTGAACGTGACGGGACCGCCTTCGCTGACGCGGCGCGCCGCGGCATGGGCAAGCTCGTTCGGCTTGCCGACAACAAACGTGTCAAAGGTGAAACGCGTATCCAGCGGCGCAGCAGGAAGCTCTTCGCCCGTCGAAACGGTGGATTCGACGCTCGCGGCGACCGCCTTGGGCGCTTCGGATACCAGCCGGGGCGACGGTTTCGCCGTGCTGTTCGCCGACACGCGAAACGTGACTCTCTGAACCTTCTCGCCTGCGGTGTTCAGTTCGTAGAGTATGACATCGGCAAAGTTCTGGCTGACGTAGTTTCCCATGAAATTGGTGGGAACATTGAACACGGCGACGCCGTCCTGCAACTGCTCGAACTCCAGCGGTTCAATCCAGGTCGTATAGTTGCTCTGTCCGACCGTCTTGAGCAGCCCAAGTTTCAGTTGACCCCATTTTTCTTGTGTCATGCAGCGCCTCACGCATCCCGTGCTTATCGGCCTTTTGGCCTTTTCCATTGTTTGACCGGGGCAGAACCCGGTTTGGATTCACGCCGCACGAGGCCATGCACCGGCCGCAGGACCGATGCTGCACGCGCCGGTTCCATCGGCGCTGCAGTCAAGGTAACAGGGTCAAGGTTCGCTATTCGTATCGAATACGCAGGCTGACAAGGCACTGTTACACAGACATGTTATGACAGGGCTGCGAAAACCGGTATGGAACCGGAATTTCGTTGCAAGCAAAAGTGGTCGGTATGGCAGCCGTACCACCCAGCATGGAACCCGTTTCATGGCTGATGCAGCTCAGTCATGCAACGCGCACCGCCTGTCCCCCCAAGCAAGTGAATCGCTGGAACAGTGGTAGCAATTTCGGGTGCGGAGCGGCAATGAAACTCTGTTATTGACTCACGATTCCGGCTCAAAGAATCTCTGGTTTGCGCGGCAGGTGTTGCACGGATGCACGCCACAAAAAAAGGCGCTGCACTGCAACGCCTTTGTATTACTTAACTTTTGTCCTATCCGGACCGGAGGTCAGCCCAGAGCTTTGACGCGGGCCGAAAGACGCGACATCTTGCGGGCCGCGGTGTTCTTGTGAAAGACACCCTTGGAGACCCCGCGCATCAGCTCCGGCTGAGCCGCGCGCAAGGCTGTGGTCGCGGCTTCCTTGTCACCGGATGCGATCGCTTCCTCGACAGAGCGCAGGAAGGTGCGAATCCGCGAGCGGCGGGCTTTGTTGACAGCAAAACGTGCCTGGTTCTGACGGGCGCGTTTCTTGGATTGCGGCGAATTTGCCATGGTGTTCAGACCTTTGTTCGGTTTCGGTTCATTTCGATTGCGCAACGCAAGCCCAAACCGGTTCCTGATCCACCAGTGTGATTCTAGCCTGAGCGGGCCGCACGCGCATGTATGGCAGCGGTCATTATCCAGTTTCCGCGCATTTGCCAACCCGCAATTTGCGCAGCCGCTGCCGGCAGCCCTACCTGTCGCGGAATTGCGGTTGCCGCTTTTCCAGGAAGGCGGCCATGCCCTCTTTCTGATCTTCGGTCGCGAACATCGAATGGAACACGCGGCGCTCGAACAACAGCCCTTCCGAGAGCGTCGTCTCATAGCTGCGGTTTACCGCTTCCTTGGCCGCGAGAATTGTCATCATCGACTTTTCAGCGATCTTCTGAGCAGCGCTCGTGGCCTCTTCGATCAGCTTTTTCGCCGGGACCACACGGCTGACCAGACCGGCGCGCTCGGCCTCTTCCGCCGGCATGAAACGTCCGCTCAGGTTCATGTCCATCGCTTTGGATTTGCCGACAAAACGGGTCAGTCGCTGCGTACCACCCAGCCCGGCGATGACGCCGAGGTTGATTTCCGGCTGGCCGAACTTGGCGGTGTCCGCGGCGATAATGAAATCGCAGGCCATCGCCAATTCGCACCCGCCACCCAGGGCATAGCCCGCGACAGCGGCGATGATCGGCTTGCGGATCCGCCCGATCCGGTCTGTGGCGTCGGCAAAGAGGTTGATGTTGAACACATCGCCAAAACCCAGTTCGGACATTTCCTTGATGTCCGCACCGGCGGCAAACGCCTTTTCCGATCCGGTAAGAACGATACACCGCACCTTTTCGTTGGCATCCGCCTCTTCCAGCGCCTGGCACAATTCCTGCAGCAACTGCGTGTTCAACGCATTCAGCGCATCCGGCCGGTTCAACCGGATCAGTGCAACGTGATCATCGACATCAACATTGATTGTCTCATAGGCCATGGATTTCGCTTTCGGTTGTTCCGATCAGATTCGAAGCCTTACCACGCAGATTTCGCGTTTCAAGCTATCTTTGGCATTGCGCGCAATAGAAGGATGACCGGCCGGATTGAGTGATTCGCCTGATTTGCGCGGTACAACCCGGCGTGCGGCACGGTTGCCCCTCGCGACCGTAGACGTCGAAATTGTGCTGAAAATATCCAAGTTCTCCATCTGCTTGCCGGAAATCCCTCAGCGACGATCCACCCGCGTCGATCGCCTCTGACAACACCTGCCGGATGATCGGAACCAGCGTTGCAACGCGGGCGACAGCGATATTGCCCGCCTTGCGCCGCGGCGACAAAGAGGCACGGAACAACGCCTCGCAAACATAGATGTTGCCCAGCCCCGCGACCACTTTCTGATCGAGCAGTACGGATTTGACCGGGCTCTGCCGCCCGCGAAACGCGTCGATCAAGCGGGTTTCGTTGAAGTCGTTGCCCAACGGTTCGGGGCCAAGCCCTGCAAGCAATTTGTGTTGCTCGGCGGTCTGCGTGTCCAGCAGATCCATCGCGCCAAAGCGGCGCGGATCGTTGAAGGTGATCCGCGCACCGTTGCCCATGTGCAGCACAACGTGATCGTGTTTCTGCGCCGCCGGGTGGTTCCGTACAAACTGGCCCAGCGGATCCCCGGACACGGTCATCCGCCCGGACATGCCGAGATGAATCAACAGGCTCTCGCCGCTATCAAGGTCGGCGAGGATGTATTTTGAGCGGCGGCGCAACCGCAAGACACGGCGCCCGGTCAGACGATCCGCCATCCGTTCGGGAAACGGCCAGCGCAGATCCGGCCGGTTCACGTCGGCACGGGTGATGATCTGGCCATCCATGGCCGGGGACAAACCGCGACGCACTGTCTCGACCTCTGGCAATTCGGGCATTTCACGTCTTTCTGTTCAAGGGGCCGCATTGTGCCTGCCCCACAGCGCCCTATAACAAGGGCGAAACGGCGAGGCGGCAAGACCCGATGACAGAGATCAACGACAAAACCACCCATTTCGGTCGCGAGACCATTCCCGAGAACGAAAAGGCCGGCCGGGTGCAGGGCGTTTTCAACTCGGTCGCATCGAAATACGACATCATGAACGATGTGATGAGCGTTGGCATCCACCGGCTCTGGAAGGATGCGATGATGGACTGGCTCGCGCCGCGTCCGGGCCAGCGCCTGCTTGACGTGGCCGGTGGCACCGGTGACATCTCGTTCCGCTTTCTCGAGCGCGCGGGCCAGGGTCACGCGACCGTTCTTGATCTGACCGAACCGATGCTGGTCGAGGGCCGCAAACGCGCCGAGGCCGCCAATCTGGCGGACAGCCTGAACTGGGTCGTGGGGGATGCCATGGCGCTTCCGTTCCCCGACAACAGCTTTGATGTCTATACCATCAGCTTTGGCATACGTAACGTGACCCGCCCCCAACAGGCGCTGACAGAGGCCTATCGCGTGCTGCGCCCCGGCGGTCGGCTGATGGTTCTCGAGTTCAGCCAGTTGCCCAACGAAGGGTTGCAGAAACTGTATGATCTCTACAGCTTCAACATCATCCCCCGCATGGGCCAGCTGATTGCCGGCGACCGTGACAGTTACCAGTATCTTGTCGAGTCGATCCGCAACTTTCCCGATCAGGACAGCTTTCTCGCGATGGTGCGTCAGGCCGGTTTCGAAAATGCCAGGTACCGCAACCTGAGCATGGGCATCGCGGCCCTGCATTCGGGATGGAAAATCTGACATGCGTGGCCCTCACAATATCGTCCGGCTGATCCGCACCGGCGCAACGCTTGAACGGACCGGGGCGATGAACGTGGTTCTGGACGCGTTCGAGGCTCCGCGCGCCCTGCGCTTCGTGGCGCACGCGCTTGGCAAACCCTTCATGTGGCTGGGCTACAAGGGCGATCCCGAAATGCCCCCGGCCACCCGCGCCTTGACGGCGCTCGGCCCCGCCTACATCAAGTTCGGCCAGGTCCTGTCGACACGGCCGGATGTGGTCGGCGACGAGCTGGCCGCGCAACTGCGTGTTCTTCAGGACAAGCTGCCGCCATTCTCGATCGACACAGCCAGGGCCGCGGTCGAGCGTGAACTCGGCCGACCGGTCTCCGAGATCTTTTCGGAGTTCAGCGAACCCATCGCGGCCGCGTCGATTGCGCAGGTTCACAAGGCACGGCTGATCGACACGGGTGAGGATGTCGCGGTCAAGGTGCTGCGCCCCGGCATCGAACGCGCCTTTCGCAAGGATATCGATGCCTTCTATTTCGCGGCCCGCATCGTCGATCTGTTCGCGCCCGGCGCCCGCAGGCTCCGCCCGATGGAGGTGATCGAGCATTTCGACGGGGTGGTGCGCGGAGAGCTCGATCTGCGACTGGAAAGCGCCGCCGCCTCGGAGTTCGAAGCCAATACCCGAGACGACGAGGGATTCTGCCTTCCGCCCATCATCTGGTCGCTGTCGGCGCGGCGGGTGATGACGCTGGGATGGGCCGACGGGGTTTCGCTGGGCGACAACGCCGCGCTGGATGCCGCCGGACATAACCGCACGGACCTGTCAGAGCGCGTTCTGCGGCTGTTTCTGCTGCACGCCCTGCGCGACGGCTATTTTCATGCCGACATGCACCAGGGCAACCTCAAGGTTGCATCGAACGGCGACATCATCGCCTATGATTTCGGCATCATGGGCCATATCGACGAATACACCCGGCGCGTCTATGCAGAGATCCTGTTCGGGTTCATCCGCCGCGATTACAAGCGTGTCGCAGAAGTGCATTTCGAGGCAGGATATGTGCCCGCCGACAAGGATGTCGACGAATTCGCCCGCGCCCTGCGCGCGGTGGGCGAGCCGATATTCGGCATGGATGCGACCCAGATTTCGATGGGCCGGCTGCTCAGTTACCTGTTCGAGGTAACCGAACGTTTCGGGATGGAAACCCGAACCGAACTGATCCTGCTGCAACGCACGATGGTTGTGGTCGAAGGCGTTGCCCGATCGCTGAATCCGCACACCAATATCTGGGAAGTCGCGCGACCCGTGGTCGAGGACTATATCAAACAATCCATCGGTCCCCCCGCACTGCTCTCCGATCTGGGCAAGACCGCGCGTGTCCTCGCCCGCTTTGGGCCGCGCCTGCCCGGACTGGTCGAAGCCGCGCTGATACGCCAGGCCTCTGACGGCGAACCCGCGCGCAAATCGACATGGCGCCCCCGTCTCGTCGCCGGTCTCATCGGTCTTGTTTCCGGGGTCGGCATCGTTCTCTTTCTCGAGGCCCTCTCCTGATCGCGGGTCGGCAACCGGGCGGGTTCCCGGCGGACACGGCGGTTCTGGCAGGGCCGCCGCGACCCTCTCGGAGCCCGGACCGGCAGAATTGATCCGACGCTCGCAACGGCCGACGCGCCGTGCAGTCGGATCGACCATCTTCGAACGCGTAAACGGCGTCCGAAATCCACGCCGAAGACGCTTGGCGCAGGCTGCAAAAGCCCCTTGGCCTTGAAAGCGCGGGCTGCGTAAATGAAAACGTGGAGCGGAACGAAAAGCGACAGTTTCAAAAGGGGTGGTAGCGATGAGAGAGTTTCCGATCTGGCGAAAGCCGCGGCACCATATGGATGTTGAGGACGCGTCCGACCATGTGCACTGGGTCGAGCTGTTCTTCGATCTTGTCCATGTGGTCACCATATTTCTCTTGGGAAATTATCTCTCTCACCATCTCGACTGGCAGGGATTCCTGGTGTTCACCGGGCTGTTCATCGCGTTCTTTTTCGCGTGGGCCGACAGTTCGGTGTATAATTCGCTCTATATCTCAACCGACATTCCCCATCGTATCATCATGTCGGCGCAGATCGTGACGGTGATGTTCTTTGCCGCGTCGCTGAATAGCGTCACCGGAAAGGGATGGGTCTTTTTCGCGCTGGCCTTCGCGGCCAACCGGGCGCTGACGGGGTTGCTTTACTGGCGCGCGCGTCGAAACGAGGATGTTCGCTGCGGTCTTGCCTATGAGCAGGGCCGGAACTTCTTTGTCCTCGCCATCCTGTTCGCGGTCTCCGCTTTCCTGCCGCGCCCGCTGGCCTATTGGGTCTTTGGCGCGGGAATCGTCGCGATACAGTTGCAATATATGATGCCGAAGATCGGCACGCTGCGCCTGGAGCGTTTCGTGCCCCGGCTTGGCCATATCGCCGAACGCTTCGGGCTGATCATGCTGATCCTTCTGGGCGAGGGATTCTTCAAGCTGGTGGTCACCCTGTCGGAAAAGGGCATCTACAAGCCCGGCGCGGGGGCGTTGATCAACATGGCCATCGGAGGTTTTTCGCTGTTCGCGATGGCCTGGGTCTATTTCGACAGCGTCGGCAATGCGAGACCCAAGTCGCGCGACGTCGGAACGCTGCTTGGCTATTGGTTCGGCCATATCGTTCTCATGTGGTCCACCGTCATGGTCGGAGTCGCGCTTGCGGGCGAGATCTATGTCGGCTTCCTTGCGCCCTATCCCTATGACTACGGGATCATCGGCACGGCGGGGCTGGGCACTTTTCTGGCTGCCGTCTGGGTGTTGCAGCACCTTGTCGAAGGGCGCGACATAACCCGGCGCCACGTGCATGGCGGCGTTCGTCTCTTTGGCATCTCGGTGACCCTCGTCCTGCTGCTGGTGCTGCCCTACGTGCCGGCCATCATCGGAAACCTGTTGTGGGTGACCGCCCTCTATTCCCAGATCCTCTGGCCCCTCAACACCGCCCTGCGTGAAATGCGGACAGAGGGATGAGCGCCACGGCTCATCCATTCAGAAGGCGGGTCTATCAGGTACTCGAACATCCCAGCAGCGCGGACAAGGTTTCGCGCGTCGTAGAGGCTGCGCTTATTGCCCTGATCCTGCTGAGCGTCGCGGCGGTCGCTCTTGAGACCGTTCCGCAGCTTTTCCTGCAATATCGCGCCGAGTTCCGCGGCTTCGACCTTCTCGTCACCCTGATCTTCACGCTCGAATATGTCGCGCGTGTCTGGGTGGCGGCCGAGGATCGACCGCATCTGCCGGCCTGGCAGGCGCGGCTGCGCTACATGTGCTCGCCGATGGCGATTATCGACCTCATCGCGATCCTGCCGTTCTATCTCACACTTTTCATGCCGCTGGATTTCCAGCTTCTGCGAGTGCTGAGATTGCTGCGCATCTACAAGCTGACGCGCTATTCGCCGGCCTTGTCCGTCCTGATGGCCGTGATCAGGGAAGAAGCCGCCACCCTATTCGCCGCCTTTTCCATCCTGACGATCCTTCTCATCTTTGCCGCCGCCGGGGCCTATCTCGTCGAACACGAGGCTCAGCCCGAAGCCTTCGGTTCTGTTCCTGCCGCGATGTGGTGGTCGATGGTGACGCTGACGACCGTGGGTTATGGCGATGTCACGCCGATCACGCCGCTCGGGCGTGTGTTCGGCGGCGCGATCACCATTCTCGGTGTCGGCATGGCCGCGCTGCCCGCCGGTATCATCGCCAGCGGACTGGCCGATCATTTGCATCGCCGCCGGGATCTGCTACGCGAGGAATTCCGCTGTGCGCTGGAAGACGGGCAAATCGACCTGGGAGAAGGTCGCAAGATCGAAAAGTTGCGACGCGAGCTCGGGATCAGTCGGCAGATCGCCCGAAGCATCCACCAGGATGTGCGGCGCAAGCAGTTTCAACGGGCACAATGCACCTGCCCACGATGTGGCTATGAATTTCAACAGACGGAAAATGACGAATGAAAACGATACTCGGACTTTCAGGCAGCCTGCGCAAGGCGTCGTTCAACGCGGGCCTGTTGCGCGCCGCGGCAGAACTGGCCCCGGACGACACGACGATTCAGATCGGATCGATTGTTGACGTGCCGCTCTACAACGCCGATCTCGAAGCGTCCGAGGGACTGCCGCCGGCAGTGCAGGCATTGCAGGCGCAACTTGGATCGGCGGACGGTCTGCTGCTGGTGACGCCGGAGTACAACAACGGGATCCCCGGCGTCTTCAAGAACGTGGTTGACTGGATGTCGCGCGGAGATGGGTTGAAGATGTTCGTGGGCAAACCGGTGGCCGTGATCGGCGCCTCACCGGGTGGCTTCGGAACGATCATGGCGCAGAACCACTGGCTGCCGGTCTTGCGAACCCTGAAATGCGATCTCTGGACAGAGGGCCGCCTGATGGTGTCGCGTGCCGGCGATCTTTATGATGAGTCAGGCGATCTGACCGACGACAAGACGCGCGGGATGCTGGGCGATTTTGTCCGGGGTTTTTCGGACCGGCTATAGCCGCTGCCAGCGGGTCACGGCGGGAGAGCCGTCGATCAGCGGCAGAATCGCCTTCAGGCTGTCCCGCAGGAAGGCCGTGTCATTATGCGCGGCCTCCGCTTTGGCGTCGGACCAGTGCTCGATCGAGGTAAAGTCATCCCCGCTGCGGTAATAGTCATAGGCGAGGCATCCCGGCTCTGACCGGCTGTGATCGGCCAGAGCCTGTAACAGCGGGACCAGGGCATCGGCATCGCGGGCGCGGAAGCGGGCCGTGACCGTGATCACAGCTGCCTCTCCCATTCTTCGGCCTGTTCCCTGCGGGCCATATCCTCCGCAGCTTTCGGCAGCACGGTACGATACGGGGGATTTTCCTGGGTAACGACCCGGATCATCGCCTCGACCATCTCGGCGGGATCTGCCTGTTTTGTCAGCTCGCGAACCGGCCAGTGGTCCATGACCCTTTCGCCCTGATCCCACCACTGGTCCTGCGCTTCCATCCCGGTATCGTTGAAGCCGGTGCGGAAGGCACCGGGATTGACCGTGCAGACCTCGACGCCATAGGGGGCCAGTTCCTCGCGCATTGCGAGGCAAAAGCCCTCGACCGCGAATTTGCTGGCGGAATAGGCCCCGTCCCACGGCACCTTGACCAGTCCGGCCACCGAAGATGTCCAGACGATCCGCCCAGCGCCCCTTGCGATGAACCTGCGCGCGGCCCCCTGCGCCAGTTCCAGTGCGGCAAATACATTGGTGTCAAATATGCGTCGGACAATTTCAGGCGGAAGTTCGGCGACGGGGCCGGATTCCATGATGCCCGCATTGTTGAGCAGCACATCGAAATCGAATGCCAGCGCATGGTTGCGGTCGATCTCAGACAGCACGTCCAGCTTGATAACCTTCATCTCGAGGCCGAGGCGCGCCGCCTCGGCCCTGAGATCGCTGACCTGCGGCCAGATCTGGCAGGATGCGATGACCTTGTGACCCAGCCGGGCCAGCCCAAGGGCAACGTCGCGGCCAAACCCGGAACCGGCCCCGGTGATGAGTACGGATTTTGTCATGCAACCCCCATGATCGCGCCTCTGCGCTGTTGTGACGGATCAGAGTATGCGCTCTGGACCGGGCGTCAACCGATCTTGCCGTCTTTCATCAGGCCGAAGCGTTTCGGAAAGTACCATTGCAGCACCTTGCGGAACTTGTCCGAACTCTCGCGCGCCCAGTTGCGCATCAGCTCCGAGCCAAACTGGATCGCGGTGATCGGTGTGGCGCCCGCCTGCCGCATCCGGTCCAATGCCTGATCGTGGGCAACCGGGGATACCCCACCCACGGCATCGGCGACCGGATAGACATGATAGCCTTCCGCCTGCATGTCCAGCGTCGGGAATGTCAGGCAAACCTCTGTCCACAATCCCGCCATCACGATATTCTTGCGACCCGTCGCTTCGATCGCCTTGCGGAATTCTTCGTCCTCCCAGGCATTGACGCCGGTCCGGTCGATCTCCGAGACACCCGGCAGTTCCGCCAGGATCTCCTCGGCGGTGCCGGTGTTCACGCCCATGTCAACGCCGACGGTCGACACGATCACCGGCACATCATAGGCCAGAGCGAGCTTGCACAGGGCAATCACGTTCAGGTCGATTTCCTCGCGGGTCGATGAGGTGATGGTGCGATATTGCTCGGGCTGATAATCGATCAGCACCAAGGCGCAGTTTTCCGGCGTCAGCAGGTGGTCCGACTTCGGGTCGCGGATGGGTTCTGGTTGTGTCTTGGCCATTCAAGATTCTCCTTACGGGTCTTCCCCGGGTTTCGTGGTAAACAGATCCGCCCATTCAGGATGCTTGGCGTATTGGCCGCGCACGAACGGGCAGATCGGTATGATGCGGAATCCGGATCGCCGGGCATCTTCCAGCATGAAGTCGAGCAGCGCCTTGGCCACGCCATGCCCGCCCATCTCGTCAGGAACGCCTGTGTGATCGGCGCTGATAACGTCCGCGCCGTGATGGCGATAGGTGATTTCACCCTCGGCATCGATGCCGTCGAGTCGTGCGATATATCGCCCGCGCCGTTCGCCATCTTCCTTGGAAAGATGAAGTTTGCTCATGTCGGCTCTCCTTCCTCAATATGCGCCAGCCACATGCCGGCGATCCGCTGATCTTCGTCCGAAATCTCATGGCCCGCATCGACGCTTCGCGCATCCAGCGTCGCACCGGCTGCCTTCAGCGATGCCTCGAGTGCGGGGGCCATGCCGGCAAACGGATCCTGCGTGCCGGTCAACAGCAGCACCTCCGCACCGGACAGATCCGCCTGGGGGGCATTCTCCAGTATCTCGACCGCACGCATCAGGATCGCGCGACGCAACAGGCCGGGGTGGAGCCGCAGGATCGCAGCCAACAGGTTGGCGCCGTTGGAATAGCCGAGAAAGGCCATCCGGTCGGGATCAAGCGCATAACCCGCAATTGCGCCCTCGACGAAAGCGGCAAATGCACGTGCCTCGGCGCGGATGTCCTCCTGGTCATAGGCCATGACGTCGAGGCGCCGGAACCAGCGTGCGGTTCCTTCTTCCGTGGATCGTCCGCGAACACCCAGAAGGGTGGCGCGCGGGTTCAGCCTTGCGGCAAACGGCATAAGATCCGCCTCGTCCCCGCCGGTGCCGTGCAGCAGAACGAGGACCGATCCGTCGGGATCGTCCGGCGTATGAAACCGATGAATGAACGGCAGGTCCCTTCTTGGTCTCCTCTCTTCGCCGGGCAGGGCGAATTGCGGCAGTTGCACGCGCAAATCCGCTGCACGCGCTGCATCCGTCGCCGGGATCATCAGGGTCTCGCCCAGGTGGCCGGCATCTTCGTCGACGGTGAAACCGGGCGCATCGGTGGCGTATTCGATCAGCGCCCCCATCGGTTCCCGCACATAAAGCGACAGGAAATACTTCCGGTCATGCACCCTGGTCACGCTGTCGTTGTCGCGCAGATCCAGCCGCATCTGCCGCACCGCTTCGGCATCGGGTGCGCGAAACGCCACATGATCGAACATGCCGCTACCGGGTACCGCGGGAACAAACCCCGCCGAGGCACGCACGTCGACGACATCACGATCCGAGCGGAGCCGGATGAACGGACCGTCTCTGCTGTCCTCCTCATAGCCGAAGCGCGCCACGAAATCCGCCGTTGCCTGTGCGTCTTCCGACAGGATGGTCACACCGTGAATGCGTGTCGGCGCGTTGGGGTCGGCCCGTGCGGGATCGGTCCCGGCATCGACACCGACGAGCTTGACCACGATCCCGTCCGGATCGCGCAACCGCAGAGTGCTTTCGCCCAGTTCGCGCGAGGGCCCCGTGACCGGTATACCTGCCGTCATCGCGCGGGTTAGCCACTCGCCAAGGCTCGTCAGGGGCACAGAAAAGGCGATTTCCGACAGCGCCCCAAGCCCCACACGCCCCGCCGCACCGTCCTGCCAGACGAGGAAGGTAATCAGCGAACCCGGGGCGCCCTCGGCGTCACCGTAGAACAGGTGCAACTGTTCCGCATCCTCGTAGCCGCCGGTCTGCTTCACCAGCTTGAGCCCAAGGAACCCCACATAGAAATCGACATTTTTCTGCACGTCGCGGGTGATCGCGGTAACGTGATGAATGCCCGTCGTCATGGCCGCTCCCCAGATTGCGAAAAAACGAAGATTTGCCAGTCAGATGGGGGTGTCGCGATGGTCGCTCAACACTGATCGGACAGAACCCCGCGTTCCATGATACGGAACAGCATTCACTTTTCAAAGATGCGTTGCTGCAGGTAACCTGAGCTTTGAAAGGAATTCGCCATGAGCTGGAACCCATCACTTGAGCCTGGCTGTCCCGACGAGATCGGGGTTGATGCCATCGAGACACTGATCATTCCGCGCGCCCGCGACCTGGGCGATTTCGAGGTTCGCCGTGCCCTGCCTGCGCCAAAGCGCCAGATGGTCGGTCCGTTCATCTTCTTCGACCAGGCCGGACCTGCCGAGTTTCTGACCGGACAGGGCGTCGATGTGCGGCCGCACCCCCATATCGGTCTGGGCACGGTCACATATCTCTATCGCGGCGATTTCCATCATCGCGACAGTATCGGCAGCGATCAGATCATCAGGCCCGGTGCGCTGAACTGGATGGTGGCGGGCAAGGGCGTGACCCATTCGGAACGAACCAGCAGCACGGCGCGACAGGGGCCGCACAGCCTTTTCGGCATACAGACATGGATGGCCCTGCCCGAGGATCGGGAGGACATGGAGCCGCTTTTCGAACATCACGGAAAGGATCTTTTGCCGGAAATTGAATCGGACGGTGTCAACGCCCGGCTGATCCTCGGTACGGCCTACGGTGAAAAAGCGCCGGCGACGCTATACTCCGAGACGTTCTATCTGGATGTGACCCTTGATGCGGGCGCGCGTTTTCCGTTGCCGGACGACCACGAAGACCGGGGCCTTTATATCACGCAGGGCTCGGTTCACATAGCGGGCCAGGAATTCGAGGCCGGCAGGATGATGGTGTTCCGCCCCGGTGACAAGATCACGGTTCAGGCAGGCGAGACAGGCGCGAGGCTGATGGCGCTCGGCGGAGCCACTATGAACGGTCCTCGCCATGTCTGGTGGAACTTCGTCTCATCCAGCAAGGAGAAGATCGAAGCCGCAAAGGAAGAATGGCGCGCCGCCAACTGGGGCGAAGGCATTTTCGATCTGCCGCAGGATGACAGGTCCGAGTTCATCCCACTGCCGGAAAAATAGCAGACACATCGCCGCATCGCGGATCAAATCCGCAGCAGTGTTGCCGAGCTTATCCGACGCCGCGCATAAAGAATACTGCCCAGGCACGGACGGCGCGACAAGTCACTGAATGGCCGGGTACGAACCGGATCACAGGCCACGCGGCGTTGATTGAGGTCAGTACACATGGGGAGCCTTCTGTATCTACGATTTGCTATCCGACCCCGTCAGCGACCTTGATCGAGGTCGTTGACGGGGCGCGATGTATGGTGTCTGGGCCTTGTGGCCTGACCACGTTTGCCAGCGAGCCAGCACCGCTTTTACGCCTGCCCCAAGTGAGGCCCCAACCTTCCTCCACTTGGAGCTTTCAGGCATTCTGGAGCGGTTCACCACACCGTGGTTGGTAATCGTAGACCACGGTCCGAAAATAAGCATGTAATCCCATCGAGGGAATATCAGACATTGGATCTCGGACGGGGCATTCTTGCCAGCCCCTCCGCCTCCAGGGTTTCCAGAAGGGCAACCTCGACCGGTGTCATCAGGCGTTCACCGTCAACAAGCGAGAACACCTCGACCACTGGCGGCGGGACGTCGAGAGGGATCTGCCAAAGCCTGTAGCCATAGCGCGCGGCGTGCCCGCGCGACATGCAGCCGATGGCCGTGCCGCTCTCGACCAATTCCACGAGATCCACGATCCCGGTCGCAGCGGCGATCAATCGACCACCGATCCGGTTGTCCAGGCGAAAGCGCGCCACTGCTGACAGTGCGCCCGCCATCTGGTCTTCTTCGAAGCCCACGACATCGGAGTTCGCCAAGGCAGCGGTGTCCACGTTCTGTTGGCGATAGAGGGGATGTTCCGGGCCGCAATAAACTCCGAACTCCTGAGGCGTAAGAGGCATCGACTTTAGACGCTGTATGGTTGGATCAACGCGTGTACAGATACCAACAGATGACACACGGTGCAGAAGGGCCTGCGTCACCTCCGCGCAGGGAACGGATCGAAGAGAAAACGTGACCCGCGGATGCTGGCGGCGAAACTCGGCCAGTACTGTCATGATCCGGTCCATTTCCAGATGGCTCGAGCGGTGGATCACAACATTCCCGGAAAGTGAAAGCCCGTCGCTGGCGTCGATATTGTTTAGCCGGACAACGCCACCGTAGATCTCGATAGCTTCCCGGTAGACGGCCTCGCCCGCGCGGGTCACGACAAAGGTCTGCCCAGAGCCGCGCTCGACCAACCGCATGTCAAGTCGTTCCTCCAGACGGCGGAGTGCTGCGGAAACAGAGGGTTGCGTGACATTGAGCCTCGCCGCCGCACCGGTAATCGACCTTTCCTGCACAATCACCATGAAGGTACGCAGAAGGTTCCAGTCGAGTTGTACGGCGAGGCGATCAAGACGTAGGCTCATTCAGGCGCGGACCCCAAGGCGAAGTGACAGCGAACCAACCGACCGTCTTGCAATTCGATCCGCGGCGGTTCCTGAACATTGCATACATCTTTCTTCGCGATCGGGCACCTCGTGTGGAAGGCGCAACCTGTCGGAAGCGCTGTCGGGCTGGGAATGTCGCCTTGCAAACGAATTCGGTCTGGTCGTCGCGTGGCTTCGGGCACGGGAACGGCAGAGAGCAACGCCTTCGTGTAGGGATGGCTTGGTGCGTCGAATACGCGGTCCACCGGCCCCATTTCGACGATCCGGCCCAGATACATCACGGCGACGCTCTGGCAAAGAAAGCGGACCACCGCCAGGTTGTGCGAGATGAAGAGTTGCGTCAATTCCGGGCGCGCCTCGTGCAGGCTGCGCAGGACGCGAAGGATCTGCGCCTGGACAGAGACATCGAGCGCCGAGGTCGGCTCGTCCAGAACCAGCAGTTCGGGATCAAGAGCGAGCGCGCGTGCGATGCAGACGCGCTGCTTCTGGCCACCGGACAATTCGTGCGGGAACCGGTCGTGGAACTGCGCGGGCAGGCCCATCGCTTCCAGCATTTCGGCAACCTTGTCTCGCAGAGCCTTGCCACGCAAGGAGGTGTTCAGGATCAGCCCTTCCGCGACCGCCCGGCGTATCGTCATGCGCGGATTGAGCGATGAATGGGGATCCTGGAACACCATTTGCGCCCGTGAGCGCAGTTTGCGCATCTGACGCCCGCGGGCCTTCGTCACGTCCAGATCACCGATACGGATCACGCCGGAAGTGGAATCGACAAGGCGAAGCGCGGCCTTGCCGACCGTGGATTTTCCGGATCCGCTTTCGCCGACCAAACCCATTGTCTCGCCGGGTGCGATCTTCAGGGTCAGGCCGTCGACAGCTCGGACGGTCTGACCGGAGGGCAACGGAAAATGCACCTTCAGGTTTTCGATCTCAAGCATGGTTCAGATCCTTCGTCGCGGAGTCTGTGGTTGCGGCTTCGCCGGGACGAAGCACGCAAGCGACCGAATGGCCCGGCTCAACATTTTCCAGCGATATCGGGACAGTACATTCCGGCCGACGATAGGTGCAGCGGCCGGCAAACCGGCATCCCGGAGGCGGGTCGAGCAGGTCGGGCAGATTGCCCGGGATGCTCTCGAGATCGTCCGCCGGGCGGAACGGATGCGGCAAGGCGCCCAGGAGCCCCTGAGTATAAGGATGCAACGGTGAGTCGAAAATGTCGCGGATCGGGGCATCTTCCACGATTTTCCCTGCGTACATCACCGCAACCCGCGAACAAACCTGTGCAACGACTCCTAGATCATGGGAAATCATGATCATCGACAGGTTCATGTCGTCCACGAGTTCAGCCATCAGGTCGAGAATCTGCGCCTGGATGGTGACGTCAAGTGCAGTGGTCGGTTCATCCGCTATAAGAAGTTTGGGCCGGGCGGCGAGCGCCATGGCGATGAGAATACGCTGACGCATGCCGCCAGACAACTCGTGCGGGTAGGATTCAAACTGCCGCAGCGGATTGGGAAGGTGCACCTTTTCGAGCATGTCCAGCGCAATTTCGCGAGCTGCCTTTCGGTCGATGGCGCCGCCGTGTTGCGCACGAATGGCATCTACGAGTTGGGTGCCCACCTTGAACACCGGGTTCAGATACGTCATCGGATCCTGAAAGATCATAGCCACCTGCCGCCCGCGCACCTGGCGCAGTGCACGATCCGACAGTCCGAGCAATTCCATTCCGTCCAATTTCACAGACCCTTGCGTGATACGGGCCGGCGGGCTTGGCACGAGGCCAAAGGCCGCGCGGGTCAGCACGGACTTGCCGCATCCCGTCTCGCCCACGAGACCGAGCGCTTCGCCAGGTTTGAGGCTGAGGCTTACGTCGTCGATGGCATGATAGGTGCCATCGAAGGTGTCGAAGACGAGCGAAAGGTTTTGAATGTCAAGCAGCGGGTCCATGTCTTCACCTCTGGCGCGGGTCGAGCACGTCGCGAAGACCGTCCCCGAGCAGGTTGAAACCGAGCACCGTCAGGTAGATGGCGATACCGGGAAAGAACGAGCACCACCACCAGTCGGGCAGATAGGCGCGCCCGGTGGAAATCATCGCCCCCCATTCCGGATAGGGCGGCTGGGCACCAAGGCCGAGGAAGCCGAGCGAGGCGGCGCCGAGTATCGCCATACCCATGTCCATCGACGCCTTGACGACGATGGGTGACAAACAGTTCGGCAGGACGTGAACGAAGAGGACCCGGAACGGTCCGGCACCCAGAGCACGGGCGGCGTCCACGTAGGTCTCGTTGCGCAGGCTGAGTGTCTTGGCCTGCACGAGGCGCACATAGCCGGGCCACCAGACGAGGGAAAGGGCCAGCATCGCGTTCAGAATGCCGGGACCGAGTGCACCCACGATGGCGATGGCAAGGATCAACCCGGGAATCGAAAGGAAGATATCGGTGATCCGCATGATCGTCTCTGCGATCCATCCACCGACCATACCAGCGATCAGGCCCAGGGGCACCCCGATCAGGATGGCAATGCCGGTCACCGTCAGGCCGATCTGCAATGTCGTCCGAGCCCCGATCAACACACGCGAGAGGATGTCGGACCCGACCTGATCGGTCCCGAACCAGTGCTCCGCCGACGGCGGTTGCAACTTGATATCGAAATTCACCGCCCCATAGGCGTCTTCCGGGAAGGGTGCGAGCCACGGGCCAAACACCGCGACGAAGAGGAACAGTGTAACCAGCGCGAGGCCGAGCATCGAGGAGAATGAGCGCGAATAGGTTCGGATCATTCGCCGCGCTTCACGGAAACTCTTGCGTGGCACCGGAGCTGTGGCACCCGGAACGTCGCCGGGGGTGATATCGGTATCTGTCATCTCGGCCGCCTCAGATCTGGTTGCGAACGCGCGGATCGAGCACAGCATACAGCAGGTCGATCACGAGGTTGATGAGCATGAAAGCGGCGCCGAGTGTCAGCGTAACCGCCATTATTGGCTCGAAATCCGAAGAGATCGCCGCCTTGGCGGCATAGAGCCCGAGACCCGGAAAATCGAACACGCCTTCCACAAGCACCGTGCCGCCGAGCATCCAGCCAAAGCGCAGGCCGATCATCGCAAGCGTTGGAAGGATCGCATTTTTGAGCGAGTAGACCGCGATGATACGCCACGGTCCGATGCCTTGCGCGCGCGCATTGGTGACATAGTCGCGCCCGAGCACTTCCAGCATTTCGGCGCGATTTACGCGGATGATCGCAGCGAGTGCCGGTAAGCTCAGAGCCGTTGCCGGCAGGATCATGTGCCAGAGTGCCTCTCCGACGACGGCGAACTGGCCGCGCAACACCGCGTCGAGACTGATCATTCCAGTGATCGGCTCGGGAACATCGGAGAAAATTCCGAGACGACCGCCGAGCGGGAACAGGTCGAGATTGAGTGCGAGATACCACTGGAGCATGAGGCCGAGCCAGAACATCGGCAGCGCGACACCGGACACGGAAAGCAAACGGATTGCGTGGTCGATCGGTCTGTTCTGTCTGACGGCGGCGATGACGCCGAGTGGCACACCGAGAAGGATCGCGATGGAAATCGAGAAAAGCACGAGTTCGACCGTCGCAGGCAGAAACTGCGCGATGTCCTTGGCAACGGGCCGTCCGGTATAGACTGACGTGCCAAAGTCGCCATTCAGCAATTGTTCGATGTAGAGCACGAAGCGTACCGGCAGAGGGCGGTCGAAACCACGCTCCACCCGGATTTGCTCGACCATTTCCTGGTTTGCATCGGGGCCCGCGGCCAGTCGTGCCGGATCACCGGGGGCGATGTTCGCAACGGTAAACGTGATGACGGCAAGGCCGAGCAGCATCACCACCATCAAGCCCATACGTTTGGCGATCAGTTTCAGCATTGGGTCGAAGTCCTCGTGAAGCCCCTGAACGAAGCGTCGACCGCGGCCCTGACGGCCGCGGTTTTTCTCAAGCGGCGACTGCTATTTCGGCTGAATGTAGATCGGGTAGAGATCCACTTCGCTTGTCATGCGGATCGGGCTGTCGGAATAACCCTGAACGTAGTCGCGATAGGCGAACATGCGCTGACGCATCATGCCGAAGATCTCTGGCTGCAACTCGACGATCCTTTTCTGAATGTCGGCGTAGATCGGAGCGCGCTCGTCCCACTCCGACAGGCTGCGGGCCTTTTCGATCATCGCGTTGAGTTCGGCGTCATCCAGGTAATGCGAGCTATAGTATTTGCCGTGGCTGCTCGGGTGATACTGGATCGCCACCGCGTCGGGGTCTGTCGAAACCGGCGTCGCAAAGATCGCCATCAGGTCCGGGCTCTGTTCCACATCCGCAGCGCGGGCGACCATGTTCGGCCAGGTCAGTGGTACCATTTCCAGTCCGATATTCAGTTCCTTCAGACTGTTGAGTAGCGACAGGCCCATCTGGCGCTGCTGCTCCAGACCCTGAACGTAGACGTATTCGAGCGTGATCCCGCCGTCGGGATATTTCGACTGAGCGAGATATTCTTTTGCTTTTTCAATATCCTGCCGGGGCATTTCGACATCTACCTTGCCCTGTACGGCGTCAGCGAAGGCTGATGTCTGCAACTTCGCATTGCCGTTATAGACCTGTACGAAGGTGTCGTAATCGAATGCATAGGCCACTGCCTTGCGCAGGTTGATGTCCGACATATGCTCGCCTTGTGTGTTCATCTTCAGGCCGAACGCAGTCAACGCGGGCGTGGACGTTATCTCGATGTCGGGACGATTGCCGACGGTCTCGATCTCCTCCGGGGTCAGATCGGTCACCAGATCGGCCTCGGCAGACATAAGCGCCGCCCGCTGCGAAGAGGACTCGCGGATCAGACGATAGATAATGCCCCCCATGTCATCGTTCTCGTAAGGAAAGCCCTTCCAGTAGTCGGCATTCCTTTTGAGCCAGTAGGAAGTACCCTGGTCGAATCGCTCGAGCATGTACGGGCCGGAGCCGGCATCGTTCTCCGCCAGCCAGGCCTTGCCGAAATCGCCATCAACCACGTTGGCTTCGACCTGCGCCGGGTTCACGACGAACCACCATGGCAGGAAACTCAGAAAGGGCGCGTAGGGACGGTCGAGCACGAACTGAACCGTAGTGTCGTCAACTGCCGTGATGTTCTCTGGCTTGACAACATCGGAGAGCATCCATGCAACGCCTTCGTTCATCTCCAGTGTGCGGCGATAGGAGTAGACGACGGCCTCTGCCGTTACCGGATCGCCGTTGTGGAATGTCGCCCCATCGGCAAGGTTGAAGGTCCAGGTCAGGCCATCGTCCGACGTCTCCCAGCTTGTAGCAAGCCAGGGTTCGACAGTCGGAGGGTTGCCGGTGTATTTAACCAGGCCGTCGTAGAGTGCCTGCGTCATCATCCGGATCGCGTAATCATAGGACTGGCCCGGGTCGATGTGGGAAACCGGTTGACGCCCGCCGATCACCATCCAGAACTTGTCGTCCTTCTTTTCGACTGCCCCAGCTGGAATCGCCAGCGCAAGCGCGACTGCGGCGGCAGTCAACGCTGATGAAAATCGTTTGAGTTTCATGGTTCGGCTCCGTTTTGGCGGCCCGCAGGACGGGCCTGAGAGATCGAAGCGTCCGGATGTCCGGGCTTCAGTACGACACCAATGAAGGCAGAACCCGCGCGAGAGGGAAATAAATGAATATCGATAGGCCACATGCAGCAAATTTATGGCGCGCCCATTTTTGCCGAAAAACTATACAGAGTTACATCAGATCTGCACAAAAATTAATCATTCAACTTCGAAAATGCCCTCCAACGGCTTTCTGCATAAGCGCCAGCAATCTGGTTCATAGGCTATTACTATTTGCGATGTTGCCGGTGCGCGGTGAGTTTCAACACCGAAAGCAAACACTCTCGGACCGAACATGAACCATGTTCAGAATGTGAGCCAGCGCGGACGGTACAAAGGATCTTTGCGTGATGAACACCCTTGCCAATAGGAATCCCAGCCAGACCCACCGCAGCCTGTCTGCGGACGATATCGAGGCTCTTGCCGTTGGCGCATGGATCCTTGGAACCGGCGGTGGGGGGGATCCCTATCACAAGCTCCTCAACATGCGGATTCTCTACGAAAAGGGTCACGAAGTCACCCTTGTTGATCCGATGTCTCTGGCCGACGACGCGCTGGTCGCCGTGCTGTCCAACATGGGGGCGCCGCTGGTCGGGCAGGAACGCCTTGCCGATCCGGAGTTTGCCATCAAGCCGCTGCGCATGATGGAAGAGCACCTGGGCCGCAAGTTCGATGCCGTTATGGCACTCGAGATCGGCGGCGGCAACGGGATGCATCCGATGCAGGTCGCCGCTATTGGCGGGTATCCGGTTGTGGACGCTGACACCATGGGCCGCGCCTATCCGGAGGCCCAGATGACCTCCGTCGCCGTTGCCGGCCTGAGGTGCTACCCGCTCACGATGGCGGACATTCGCGACAACGAGATCATCTTTCCGCGCGCTGCGTCCTGGCGCTGGATGGAACGTATCAGCCGCAAGGCCTGTACCGAAATCGGATCGGTCGCCGCGACCTGCAAGGCGCCACGGTCCGGTGCGGAGGTCAAGCAGCACGGCATCCTTTATTCTGTGTCCAAGGCTATCGATCTAGGCGCGCAGGTTCTCGCCGCCCGCGCCGCCCATGACGACCCAATCAAGGCCGTACTGAGTGCTGAGCAGGGGCAGCTGCTTTTTACCGGCAAGGTCGTCGATGTCGAACGCCGCGCTACCGAAGGTTTCCTTCGGGGGCAAGCACGCATCGAAGGCCTGAACGAGAATGTTGGCCAGGACCTCGTTGTCCATTTCCAGAACGAATATTCGGTCGCGTTTCTAGACGGTTCGCCCATCGTCATGACGCCGGACCTGATCTGCGTTCTCGATACGGTGTCCGGTGACGGTATCGGTACGGATGTCCTCCGCTTTGGCCAGCGTGTGAGCGTCCTCGCGCTACCGGCCCCGGAAGTCTTCCTGACTGAAGCAGGTCTGTCGGCGGTCGGTCCCCGAGCATTCGGTTTCGACCTGGAATTCAACTCCGTATTCAAGGGAGAGCAAGCATGAAGCGCATCGGCATCGACGTCGGCGGAACCAATACCGACGCCGCACTGCTCGACGACAACAAGGTTGTCGCCGCCGTCAAGACCTTTACCACCTCGGATGTCACATCCGGTGTCCGCACGGCACTCAAAGATCTGCTCGCAAAAGCCGGCGACGCAGCTGAGGATGTCGCGGCGGTCATGATAGGCACGACACACTATACCAATGCCGTGGTCGAACGGCGCAATCTCGGGCGGGCGGCGGCGATCCGCGTGTCGCTGCCGGCGTCCGCAAGCCTGGTTCCCTTCTGCGACTGGCCAAAAGATCTGGCGGCGAAGGTCAATGGTGGCGTCTATCTTGTCGAAGGCGGGCACGAATATGACGGCCGCCCCATCGTGCCGATGGACGAAAAGGCCGTGGCCGACGCCGCGCGAAAGATCCGTGCCGATGGCGTCGAAGCGGTCGCGATCAGCGCCACCTTCTCTCCGCTGACTGCCGAATGCGAAGAGCGCGCAGCGCATATCGTGCGGAATGAGGCGCCCGACGTCCACGTGACGCTTTCGTCGACGCTTGGCCGCATCGGACTTCTGGAGCGCGAAAACGTCGCCTTGATGAACGCATCGCTGATCGGGCTGGCGCGGGAAACCACGCAGGCCTTCGTAGATGCCGTGGCATCATCCGGGCTGAACGCGCGGCTTTACATCACGCAGAACGATGGCACGGTGGCGCTTGCGGAAGCCGCGCGGGAATACCCGGTATTCTCCTTCGCTTCCGGGCCCACCAATTCCATGCGTGGCGCGGCGCTACTCGCAGGAATCGAAAACGCGATGGTCTGTGACGTGGGCGGAACGACGGCCGATATCGGCTGTCTGGTAAGGGGATTTCCACGAGAAGCAAACAATGTTGTCGAAGTCGGCGGCGTGCGCACGCTGTTCCGGATGCCCGACCTTCTGTCCATCGCCGTCGGTGGAGGCACCATCATCGGACGCGATCCGCTGGCGGTTGGTCCGCAGTCGGTGGGTTACCTCCTTGGACAGGACGCGCTCGTGTTCGGCGGTAAGACGGTCACGGCAACGGACATCGCGGTGGCAAGCGGTCTGATCGAACTGGGAGATAAATCCCGTGTCGAGGGCCTCTCCGCCGATATCGTCAATGGAGCGCTGTCTCTGATGCATGCGGCGATCTCTGAGAACGTCGACCGGATGAAGACGGATGCCACCGAAGTGCCGCTGCTTGCGGTCGGGGGCGGCGCGATGTTGATTCCTGAGAAGGTGCCCGGCATTTCTGACGTGGTCCACGTGCCCTATCACGAAGTCGCCAATGCCGTCGGGGCCGCCATGGCGCAGATCAGCGGTGAAACCGACCGGATCTATCGCGACATGGACCGCGAGGACGCCATCGCGGCCGCTCGTGACGCCGCCATTGCCTCGGCGGTCGAAGCCGGCGCCGATGCCGCCACCATCAAGGTCATCGATGTCGAAGACCTCCCCCTCAGCTACCTTCCGGGTCGGGCAATTCGCACGCGCGTTCGCGTCGTCGGCGAAGCCCGCGTGATGCATCCGGACGCCGAGGCCGTCGCATGACAGGAAGGCCGGTCATCGGGCTTCTGGTGATCGGTCAGGCGCCGCGCCCCGCGTTGCACGCCGAATTCGAACGTGTCTTGGGGGATGCGGCCGAGTTGAAGATGCGCGGTGCGCTTGACCATCTCGACAATGAGGGGCTGGCCGCGGCGTTGCCAACCGGAGCGACCGACACGCTATACACCACGCTACCGAGTGGCCGATCGATCCTCGTCAGCAAGAAGGTGGTGAGCGAGGGTATGGCCGCACGAAGGGCGGAACTCGAAGATCTGGGAGCGCGCGCGGTTTTTGTCTGCTGCACCGGCAAGTTTCCGACGCTGGAGGCCCCTAGGATCCATTTCGCCTCGGATCTCCTCGCCGGCGCCGTAAGCGGCTGTCTTCCCAAGGGGCGGCTTGGGATCTTTATTCCGACTCCGTCTCAGGTCGAGAACGCGGAAAATCGCTGGGGCGACATGGGCTATGAGGTCGAAGTGCTGGCCGTCCAACCTGACGCGGGGGAGAACGACACTCGCCAGGCCGCGAGACGGATGTCCGATGCGGCGCCGGATCTCGTCGTCTTTGACTGCATCAGCTATTCGAGCAAATTCCGGCAGATTGCTGCCGAGGTCTGCTCCGCGCCCGCGCTGCTTGCTGCATCCGTTACAGCGAGGTTCGCGGCAGAACTGGTCGGCATTTGACCCGGAACCGGCGCGAGGGCGGCGTCATCCCCGGCCCGGTTCTGGAGCTCAGCTTGCGGCAGCTTCATCAATTGCCGTGCGCATGCCCCGCGTCAGCATGATATCTAGGTTTACGGCAAGGGCTGTCTGCCACGCGGTGTTGTCTTTCAGCGCGTCAGGTACGAGCCCGGCGATTCCGTTGAGGTGGCCGATGATCCCGTCCGCTGAACTTGGCGCAGGGCTGGCCTGCAGGGCGATCTGCATGGGATCGCGCAGCTCATACGTGCTCCCGTCGTCCCTTTGGCCCAGCGTATAGCGCATCCAGGCGGCGGCGGCGAAGGCAAATGCCTCGATGGACTGGCCGCGCTTCAGGGCGTCCAGCGCCGGGGAGAAGATGCGTTGAGGCATCTTTTCGGAACCGTCCATGGCAATCTGGTAGGTTTCATGCCCAAGGTGAGGATTGGCGAAACGCCGGGCCAGATCCTCGGCATAGGTTCCCAGGTCGACGCCCGGCAGAGGGTCGAGCGTCGCCGCGGCGGCGGCGAGATGACGCCTGACCAGTTGCGCCAGCGCCGGGTCGGCCATGACATCGCGCACATAGGTGTGCCCCGCCAGGAATCCGGAATAGGCGAGCATGGAATGCGTGCCGTTGAGCATTCGCAACTTCATCTCTTCGAAGGGCCGCACATCTTTGACGAACAAGGCGCCGCCAGCAGCCCAATCTGGCCGGCCCTGCGGAAAGCTGTCTTCGATGACCCATTGCCGGAACGCCTCGCATTCGATGGCGGCCGCGTCGCGCAGTCCGATCATGTCTTCGGCCAGCTTCAGGGTCCCGGTGCCGCGTGCCGGCGTGATACGGTCGACCATCGTCGCGGGAAAGGCCACCTCCGATTCGATATGAGCGACCAGATCCGGCGCGGCCCTGCGGGCAAAGTCGATCAGAAAAGAACGCACCAGCGGCCCGTTTTCCGGCAGGTTGTCGCAGCAGAGCACGGTAAACGGCTCGGTACCGGCCGCGCGTCGTGCCTTCAGCGCCCAGACCAGCAGCCCGGCAACGCCCTGCGGGTTGTCCGGATCGGCCAGATCGGCGGCGATCGCGGGGTGGTCCGGGTTGGCGCCGCCGGTAGATCGGTCAATGCCATAGCCCTTTTCGGTGACTGTCAGGCTGACAATCCGGGTTGCCGGTGCACATAATGCGTGAAGAACCGCCGGGCGATCGGCTTGCAGGCTCAGCGCACCCGCCAGCGCACCGATCACCCGGGCCCGGCTGCCTTCCTTGCCGCGTTCGACGACCGTGTATAGCCCGTTCTGCGGCGTCAGCTCTTCGGCGGCGGTGGTGCTGCGCAGGCTGACGCCAATGATGCGCCAGTCGCCGCCCGACACAGCCAGCGCATCATCGGTATAGACCGCCTGATGCGCCTTGTGAAACGCGCCCAGCCCGATGTGAACGATGCCTGAGCCATGATCTTCCCGACGATAGGCGGGACGGACGACGTTGTCGGAAAGCGTGTCGATGGACGTCAATCTGTGCGTCATTCGGCTGCAATCCTGGGCTCCAATGCCGCGATGATGCCACGCAGTTCGGCCAGCCCCTTCAACCGCCCGATCGAGGGATAACCGGGCTGGGCGCGACGTCCGAGATCATCGAGGATGTCCTGCCCGTGATCGGGCCGGAACGGGATCGACCAATCGGCACGACCGGCGGCCTTGCGGCGCTTTTCTTCCTGCAACGCGGCCAGAACAAGCGCCACCATGTCGGTGTCCCCGCCCAGATGCTCGGCTTCGTGGAAGGACCCGCGCACATCGCCGGTTTCACGTTTCACGTTGCGCAAGTGCAGGAAATGCACCCGGTCCCCAAGCCGTTGCATCATGCCCGGCAGGTCATTGTCGGGGCGTGCGCCGAGTGAACCGGAACATAAGGTGATGCCATTGGCGGGGAGGTCGACGGCATCCATCACCGCCTTGTAATGTGCTTCGGTCGACATGATGCGCGGCAGGCCAAGAAGCGGAAAGGGCGGATCATCAGGGTGACAGCACAGCCGCAAGCCCAGATCCTGGGCGACCGGGGCCACCTCGGACAGGAAATCCACGAGATGTTGCCGGAGCGTTTCTTCCGGCATGGCAGCATACTCGGCAAGATGTGCGCGCACGTCCTTTAGACTGAAATTCTCGGCGGCACCGGGCAAGCCGAAGACCACATTGCCCGCCAATTGTTCCGCTTCTGCCGCAGACATTCCGGCATGACGACGGGCGGCGGCTTCTTGCAGGGCGTTATCGTAATCGGCTTCGGAACCCGGGCGCTTCAGGATATGAATGTCAAAGGCAACAAAGTCCGTCAGGTCGAAACGCATGCAGGTGGCACCGCTCGGCAGCCGCCAGGCCAGGTCGGTCCGGGTCCAGTCGAGCACCGGCATGAAATTGTAGCAGATCACCTCGATCCCCGATGCCGCGATGTTCTTGAGGCTCTGTTTGTAGTTTTCAATGTGCTCGCGCCAGTTGCCCTGCTGTTTCTTGATGTCTTCGGAAACCGGCAGGCTTTCCACCACATCCCAACTCAACCCGGATGGCGCGCCATCGCGCAGCAGTGCAATTTCGTCCTGACGTTTGCGGATCTCCTCGGGCGACCAGACATCGCCGGTCGGCACGTGGTGCAGCGCCGAAACGATTCCTTCGGCCCCCGCCTGAGCCACATCGTCTGTGGAAACGAGGTCCTGCGGACCAAACCAGCGCCAAGTCTGTTTCATCTTGCCCTCCCGAGTCGCGTTGGCAGAACCAATATCACCTCTCATGATTGCTGGCTAGTATGGAAGTATGGTAAGTCGGCTGCGGAGGATAGCGAATCATGCAGATCGAATCTCTTGCAAGCTGGCGACTTGACCCTGTCACGCCCATTGTGCCGCAGATATCGCGCATCCTGCGCGAGCGGATCATTCGCGCCGACCTCAAGCCTGGCGACCGCCTGACCGAATCCGAGGTCGCGCGCAGTTATGGCGTGAGTCGTCAGCCGGTTCGCGAGTCGTTCATCCGCCTCGCCGATCAGGGCCTGGTCAAGGTTCTGCCCCAGCGGGGAACGCTGGTCAGTTGCATCAGCTACGTGTCTGTCCTGGACTCCCGTTTTCTGCGCGAGGCCATAGAAGCGGATATCGTCAAGATCCTGGCGCAATCGCCCGATCCTGCGGTGATCGCGGATCTGCGGGCACAATTGCAGGAGCAGGAAGAGATCGGCTCCAGCCAGCCCGGCACCTTCATACAACTTGACGATCAGTTTCACCGCACATTGGCCGAGGCCGCCGGCAAGGCCGGGGCGTGGAAACAGATCGAAGGCCTGAAGTCCCAGATGGACAGGGTCCGATTTCTTTCGCTGGGTGAATTTCCCGCCAAGAACCTGATCGGCCAGCACCGTGAGATTGTCGACCAGATCGAACGCGGAGACATTGCCGGGGGCAATTCCGCGATCCGCCACCACTTGCGCGAAGTCCTGTCGGACCTGCCGCAAATCGTGGCGGCCAACACCAGTTTTTTCGAGTTGCCGGACGGGGATGTGCCCGCTCCGGTCAACGCGCCCATCCAAGGAGGAGTTAACGGATGAATTCGACCTTCAAATTCGCGGCATGTGCCGCGGCAATCACGGCTTTCCTCGCCGGGCCGCTGGCCGCACAGGAGATGACCCTGAAGCTGGGACACCTCGCGAACGAGGACAACCCCTGGCATCTGGCGTCGGTGAAATTTGGCGAAGAGTTGTCCGCGCTGACCGATGGCCGTATCGCTGTCGAGGTTTTCCCGAATGAATCGCTCGGCAAGGAAATCGATCTCATCAACGGCATGCAGCTGGGTACGGTCGATATGACGATCACCGGCGAAAGCCTTCAGAACTGGGCTCCGAAGGCGGCGTTGCTGGCGGTTCCTTATGCGTTCAAGACCATCGAGGATATGGACGCCTTCGCATCAGGGCCGGTCGGCGACGAGATCGAGGCGCAGATCGTCGACAAAGTACAGATCCGCCCGATTGCCTATTTCGCCCGTGGCGCACGCGATCTGACGTCGAACCGCCCAATTGCGCACCCGGATGACCTCAACGGGCTGAAAATGCGCGTGCCGAACGTGCCGCTTTTCGTCGATGTCTGGTCCGCGCTTGGTGCGAACCCCGGCCCGATGGCCTTTTCCGAGGTGTTTACCTCGCTTCAGAACGGCACCATCGAAGCTCAGGAAAACCCTCTGGCTCTGATCCGTTCGGCCAGCTTCTACGAGGTGCAGAGCCACGTGAACCTGACCGATCATGTGCGGTCCTGGATCTACCTGACGATCGCTGAATCCACCTGGAACAAGCTCAGCGAAGACGATCAGGCGGCCGTGATGGAGGCCGCGTCGCGCGCGCAGGCCTATGAACGCGAGTTGTTTGAAAAGAGCCTCGCGGATGATCGTGCGTTTCTCGAGGAAAAGGGCATGACCTTTGTCGAAGTCGATGCCGCGGCCTTTCAGGCGGCTGCCAAGGATGCGGTCCTCGCCAATGTGAATGACGAGATCAAACCCATTGTCGAAGGCCTGTTCTCGAACTGACGAAATTGCTGCTCCGGCGTCACGCAAATGTTGGCGCCGGGGCGCCCGTTTTCAAAGAAATTCCGAGGTCCGATGTGCGACGCGCTGACAAGTTCATGCACCTGATCACCCGGCTTGCCCAATGGGGAGCGGGGCTCTCTTTCGCCCTGTTGATCGCCACCGTGCTGATCCAGGTCGTCGGCCGGCTGACCGGTTACCCGCCGGTCTGGACCGAGGAACTGACCCGCTACGCCCTGTTGTTCACAGTCGCTTTCGGCGCGGGGCTGGCCTTTCGCTCCGGTGATCTCGTCAACGTCGACGTGGTCTGTGAATCCCTTCCGGGACGGATGCCCTGGATTTTGCGACTGGTTGCGGCGCTGTCGACGGGCGGTCTGGCGCTATACCTGCTGCCTCATGCCTGGCGCTTTGTCACCATCGGCAGGATGCAGACCTCGCCCGCGCTTGGAGTGCGGATGGACTTCATACATCTCACCGTCTGGTTGTTGCTCGCGTTTCTGGCGATTTTCGCAGCGCTCAGGGTGCTGGGCATGCTGACCGGCACCGAGGACGGCAAACCCGTCAAACCCGAAGAGGACCTCTGATCCAATGGAAGTCGCTGTTCTGTTCTCTGTCTTCGTCGGGGGGCTGGTTCTTGGTATTCCGGTGGCGATTACCCTGGGCCTGTCATCGCTGGCCTACCTTCTACTGACCGGAACGCCGCCCGTGGTGATGCCACAGAAGATGTACGCGGGCATGGATGTCTTCGTCCTGCTGTCCATTCCCGGCTTCATCCTTGCCGGAAACCTCATGAACCAGGGTGGTATCACCGGCCGGATCATTCGCTTTGCCAATGCGCTGGTCGGCTGGATCAAGGGCGGGCTGGGTCTGACCAACATCGCGGCCTCGATGCTGTTTGGCGGCATTACAGGCACCGCCGTCGCCGATGCCGCCTCGATCGGCGGGGTCATGATTCCGGGCATGAAGAAGGCGGGTTATCCGGCAGATTTCTCGGCGGCCGTGACGGCAGCGTCGTCAACCGTCGGACCGATCATTCCGCCCTCGGTGCCGATGATCATCGTCGGCGCGCTGTCCGGTATCTCGGTGGGCCAGATGTTTCTTGCCGGGGCCGTGCCCGGCATCCTGATGGGTGTCGCGATGATGGTGACGGCCTATCTGATCTCGGCCCGTCGCAACTTTCCGCGTCAGGAATGGCAAGGCGTGGGCGAGGTCGGCCGCTCTTTTGCCGGAGCGTTCTGGGCGCTGGCCATGACCTTTCTTATCATCTACGGGCTGCTGTCGGGGCTGGCCACGCCAACCGAAACCGCCGTCGTCGCCTCGGTCTATGCCTTTTTCGTTGGCGGGTTCATCTATCGCGAACTGCCGATTTCCAGGGTCCCGGCGATTCTGGTCGAAAGCGCGACCTCGGCCGCCGGGATTCTCGCGCTGGTGGGCTTTGCCAACGTCTTTGGCTGGATTCTCGTGTCCGAACGCATTCCTCAGGCCATCGCTGACGGTGTTCTTGGCATCACGGACAACAAGTTCCTGGTGATCCTGCTGATCAATCTGCTGCTGCTGTTTGTCGGCATGTTCATGGAAACCATCGCCGCGCTGATCATCCTGTTCGTGCCGCTGCTGTCGCTGGCGCAGGCCGTCGGGATCGAGCCCCTGCACTTTGCAACCTTCGCGGTGCTGAACCTGATGATCGGACTGACCACCCCGCCGGTAGGTGTCTGCCTGTTCGTCTGCGCCGGGATCGCGCGTTTGCCGCTGATGCCGGTGGTGGTTGCCATCCTGCCCTTCCTTCTGAGCAACATCCTCGTTCTGCTGGCGGTGTCATATGTCCCGGCGCTTGCTACGTGGCTGCCGTCGCTCCTGACCAATTGAGGTAATCCATGAAAACCCGAGTCTGCCGGTTATACGGGCAAAACGACTTGCGAATTGAAACTGACGATGTTGCGGAACCCGCTGCGGGAGAGGTGCAATTGGCGCTTGCCGCGGGCGGAATCTGCGGGTCTGACATGCATTACCTGTCCGACGGTGGCATCGGAACGATCCGCGTGCGCGAACCGATCATTCTCGGCCACGAAGCCTCGGGCCGGGTGATCGCGGTGGGCAAGAACGTTGACGGGCTGAGTGCCGGCGACAAGGTGGCGATCAATCCGTCGCGCCCCTGCGGAAATTGCGCGTATTGCGCAGAGGGATTGCCGATGCACTGCCTCGACATGCGCTTCAATGGCTCGGCCATACGGCTGCCGCATGAACAGGGCCTGTTTCGCGACCGGATTACCGTGCAGGCGGAACAATGCATCAGGCTGCCCCAGGACGCGGATCTGGGTGCGGTGGCCTGTGCCGAGCCGCTGGCCGTCTGTCTGCACGCCGCCAGAATGGCGGGCGGGATCGCGGGCAAACGCGTGCTGGTGACCGGGGCCGGCCCGATCGGCCTTCTGTGTGCGGCAGTCGCGTCAGAAGCCGGAGCCGCCGAGATCGTCGTGACGGATCTTCATGATGCCGTGCTCGAAGTGGCCGGAAAAATGGGCGCGACGCGTGTCATCAACGTGCATCGCGACGGGGCCGAGATGGACCCTTACATCGCCGACAAGGGGTACTTCCACCTCGTCTTCGAATGTTCTGCCGCCGCTCCCGCGATCAAGAGCGCCATCTCGGCCCTGCGACCGAGAGGCGTGCTGGTTCAGGTGGGGGTCGTGGGCGACACGCCAATGCCGATCAACGCGATGGTGGCCAAGGAACTTCGCGTACAGGGCACCCACCGTTTTCACGAGGAATTCGCCGCAGCCGTTGAAGCCATTGTTGCCGGCCGCATTGACGTGCGCCCCATCGTGACGCGGCGGTACCCGCTGGAAGAGGCGGCGGAAGCGTTTCGTGCCGCGGCCGACCGAAGCCGGTCGGTCAAGGTTCATCTGACCTTCGCGGACTCCTGACCGGGTAGGGTAATGGTGGCTCAGCACTTCAGATCAAAGGGCGGGCTGCGGCGCTTCGCGTCAATCCAATCCGCAACCAGCCATCGCGCAACTCTCACGATCAGTTAGCTGTTTGATCCCACGGTTTGATGGCTTGATCCTTTCGCAGGAATGGAAGGAAGCATTATGGGACAAGTTCGTCACGGGAGCGCCACGACGACGCACGTCATCCGAGCTGCAGTACAGCGATCGCAAGCTTCGGTCGCGGAGTTGATCCGGGAGTTTGGGATCAATCCCAAGACGGTGGCGAAGTGGCGCAAGCGTCAGACTGTGGAAGATCAGAAGACCGGGCCGAAAGACCC
>JAUIIJ010000033.1 GCA_030431825.1 Alphaproteobacteria bacterium | reverse complement strand
GATACGGGTCCAGCGCAACGAGTCCGCATCCGAGATATCCGGATTCACCATCTTGCCGCCGTTATAACCCACGATCGAGGCACCGGCGAGCGTCGCCGCCGCAGCCGACGACATCAGCGCCGCGACAAGGCCGCAGACGAAGATGACGACCAGCCCGGCGGGCAGGTAATCGGCCGCCATCACCAGCAACATCTGGTTCTGCACCACGTCGAACTCGAGATCGGGATAGAGCTTGAACGCCGCGACTCCGAGGATCACCGGGATCATGCCAAGGATGATATAGACCACGCCCGACACGATGGCCGACGCCACTCCGACATTCTCGGATTTCGCCGACATCAGGCGCTGGTTCACGTCCTGTGCCGCGATCGACCCGACGCCAACAGCCATGATCGCAGTCAGCCAGTAGAACCAGCCCATGTGACCGGTGTAGTAGTTGAAACCCGCATTGCCCAGTTCCGCGTCCGCGCGCGCCTCGGAGGTCGGGAGGAAATCCCACTGGTTGATCCCCATCCAGTTGTGCGACGGATCATTGGCAAAGATATAATCCCAGCCGCCAACTTCGGGCAGGCTCATCACGATGACAAAGATCGCCATCATCGAGACGGTGACCACCGCGATCTGGACACTGTCGGTCATGGTGACCGCGTACATCCCGCCCATGAACGTGTAGACGATCAGAACCAGCGTCGAGATGCCGATACCCCAGGCCAGCGAAACACCGGTAAAGAAGGTGATGATCGATCCGAAACCGACCAGAAGCGCGCCAATCCAGCCCATTTCGGCAACCAGCATGACAAAGGCCGAAAGCCCCGCGACCTTGCTGTTGTAGCGGCTTTCGAAGAAATCGACGAGGGTCATGAATTTCGAACGCCGGACGACACGTGCAAAGAACACACCCAGCAGGACAAGACACAGGGCCGCCCCGAACGGGTCGAAAACCACCCCCTGCACCCCGAAAAGATAGGTGGCTCCGGACGCTCCCATCGTGGTTCCGGCTCCGAACCATGTTGCCACGAGCGCACCAACCATCAGCGGCAGGCCCAGACGACGTCCGGCGACAAGAAAATCGGCCTCGTCGGTCACCCGTCTGGATGCCCACCATCCGACAGCCAGCAGGATCATCATGTAGATACCGAGCCCTCCGATCACCCAGCTCCCGTATTCGTAAGTCTGTTGCATGCTTACACTCCCTAGCGCATTCGGGCATCGCCCTCGGCCCGCCCATCGACGGTGCGAATGTGCATTGCTGCATCGTGACGACGAATTACGAAGTCAGGGATTGTTACACCGACGATTCTCGAAGTTACTGCAAAGGCCCTTTCAACCGCCCGCCCGGGACCGCAACGCAGGCTGCGCCCGGCCCCGCGCCCGGTTGTCCACTGACCGATTGCGAGGACGGTGTTCTCTCGTTCCTGCAGAGCCTCGGCCATGTCCGCTGTCCCGTTTGCGTCCGACCGGACCGTGCCCGGCGACCCGCGCGGGAAGAATGACGAAGCTTCATCGTGTTGCTACGATGGTTGTCGTGGAAAACGGCACCGACCATCCGCTATGCCAGAGAAACCCCGACAATCCTCGCGGTAACGCATAGGCGGGTGGTTATTTTAGCCGGGCGGCCAGACCGGCAGGATGCGGGAAACGAGATCAGATGTGAGAGAAACGATGAGTTTTGCAACCGGCGCCCTGAAAGATGTGACGTTCTTCCCGTTCTGGCTCGACAATGACGCCGCCCCCGAGGTGAGACCGCAGCATATCGGCCATACATCGGCAGACCTGTTGATTGTTGGCGGCGGTTTCACCGGCCTCTGGGCTGCGATACAGGCCAAGGAGGCCGATCCGGATCGCGACGTGATGCTGATCGAGGCGGGCAAGGTCGCCTATGGCGCGTCGGGCCGCCCCGGCGGCGTGGTGTCGACATCGATCATGCACGGGCTGCACAACGCCGAACGGCTGTTTCCCAACGACATCGCCGAACTCGAGCGGCTCGGACAGGAGAACATGCGCGGCTTTCTCGACACGCTCGAACGACACGAGATAGACGCCCACAACACGTGGGGCGGCGAATTGACCGTGGCGATCGGCGATCGCGCGCTGCCCGACGTTCAGGCCGAGCACGACCTGCACCGGAAATACGGTCACAACGTGGAACTGCTCGACAAGTCGGCCGTTCAGGCACAGATCAACTCACCGATCTTCTCCGGGGGCTGCTGGAGCAAGGACCTGAGCGGCACCGTGCATCCCGCGCTGCTGGCCTGGGGGCTGAAACGGGCGGCGCTGAGCCTTGGCGTGCGGTTGCATGAAATGACCCCGATGGAAAAGATCGAACGTGAAAACGGTGTGCTCAGGGTCACGACCCATGACGGTACGATCAAGGCCCACAAGATCCTGCTGGGCACCAACGCCTTTGCCGCGGGTCACAAGCACATCAAGAAACGCGTTGCCGGCATTCGGGACCGCATCATCGCCACCGAACCACTGAGTGACGAGCAACTCGGCAGGATCGGCTGGACCAACCGGCAGGGAATTTATGATACCCGGACCCAGCTCAACTACATGCGGATGACCAAGGACAACCGCATCACGTTTGGCGGGCGGCTGACCTATTATTACGACGGCACCAACAATACGGATCCGGCGGGCGAGCGGGTGGTTGATCCGTATCTGAGGCTGGCGGATGCGTTCAACCGAACCTTTCCCCAGCTGGACGACATCAGGTTCACCCATGCCTGGTCTGGCCCGATTGCGCTGACCACACGGATGGCGGTGCATTTTCAGGACTACATGGATGGCGATATGGTCTGGGCCGGTGGCTATTCGGGGTTTGGCATCTCGACCAGCCGGTTCGGCGCGCGGCTGGGGCTTGCGAAACTGGACGGGGCAGACCTTCCCGAACTCGGGATGGATTTCGCCACGTCGATGCCCAACACGATCCTGCCCGAACCGTTGCGATGGATCGGCTCCAGGATCACGCTCTATGCGCTGGACACCGCCGACGAAAAGGGTGGCTGGCGGCACGGCTGGCTGAAACTTGTTCAGGCGATGGGCTTTCCGCTGTCCTGAACAGGGTCCGGATGCGCGGCACAGATGGCGTCGCGCACCGCCTGCACGCGACGTTCGCTGGCGGTGTCGTCCCGCGCCGCAAGGCTCATCGGCAATTCGTAGAAATAGGTTTCCGGATGAATGGCCCGCATCCGGTCACACGCAACCCAGGGCGCCGCAAGATGTTCTGGCAGATAGCCGATATGCGTCCCGGCCAGCACGAAATGCGCGACCCCTTCCATGTAATGCGACACCGCCGACGCCACGGGCGGATGGGCAAAATGGATCGTCTGCGGCAATTCATAGGCCCGCGCAACCCAATCCGCCCTTTCGAGTTCGTCCGGGGCAATGTCATGTGGCGCACGCGCAAACAGCGGGTTGTCGGCGCCGCAATAGACCTGATGCCGTTCGTGAAACAGCAGTTCATAGCGCAAGCTGGGGGTCAACGAATTGAACCAGCCCAAGGCCAGATCGGTTTCCCGCTTCAGCAGAGCGGTCTCGATCCGACCCGGCGCCATCTGTCGGACTTCCAGTTGCAAATAGGGGTTTTCGCGCCGCAGACAGGCCATGGCCGTGGAAAACCGGCAGCCCGGATGTGACAGGATATTGTCGATCAGGAAGATCCGGACCGACCCCACCAGATCATCCTGCGTGGCTTCGATCGTGTTGACGAATTCTCCCAGGTCGCGCAGCAGCTTGTAGGTCGAGGTCAGCACAATTTCGCCCTGGTTCGTCAGCGAAAATCCCGCCCGGCCGCGCGCGCACAGTCGAAAACCCAGCCGCGTTTCCAGATTCGAGATCTGTGTGCTGATGGTTGATGCGGCAACGTTCAGACGATCCTGCGCCGCCGCGAACCCACCACATTCCGCAACCGCCACGAACACCCTGAGAAGGTGGATATCCGCGTCCCTGACCTGGTTCAGCATGGGTTCACCGCTATTTTTATCGCGCCAATGCCTCATTGCATTCATGATTTTAGCAGGCAGGCAAGCTCTTTAACCCGTTGCAGATGGAATCAAGAGCGTCAGGGCGGCCGGGCTTTCCACCGACGCGACACGCTGAAAAGGAGCATGATACCGATGACTGCAGTTCTCAAGATGACCCCCGATGGCGCAGGCGACCGTCGGCTGGAACCCTGTTCCGTCGTGCCACCGGAAACCGTGATCGACGGCAAACCGCAAGAGCAGGGTGCCGTGATCTCGGACTCCGGCGACGGCAAGTTCGTTGTCGGCATCTGGGAAAGCACACCCTATGCCGAAGTGTTCGATGCCTATCCCGGCGATGAGTTCTGCCAGGTCCTGTCCGGCAAGGTTGCGCTGACCGACGAGAATGGCAACGTGTTCACCTTCTCGGCCGGGGACAGCTATTTTGTTCCGAAAGGGTTCAGGGGCACCTTCCGGGTCGTCGAGACCATGCGCAAGTATTATGCTCTCTACATGGGGTGATGTCGGGATACGGCACGACAGGTAACGGACAAATCGGGAGATCGACATGGCATTCAACCAACCGCTTGGCGGAAATGAAATGCCCCGCTTTGGCGGGCTGAACACGATGATGCGGCTGCCGCATCGGGAAACGGCCGAAGGATTGGATGCCTGTTTCGTCGGCATCCCGATGGATATCGGCACCTCTCACCGCTCGGGAACGCGGTTCGGTCCGCGCCACATCCGGGCGGAGAGCGCCATGATCCGCCCCTACAACATGTGGACCAGGGTTTCGCCCTTCGACTCGCTGCAAGTGGCCGATATCGGCGATATCGCCATCGATACGTTCGACCTGAAACGCTCGGTCGGGATCATCGAGGAAAGTTACAACGAGATCCTGCGCCACGACGTGATCCCGCTGACGCTCGGCGGCGACCATACGCTCAGCTACCCGGTGCTCAAGGCGATTGCCGCGAAACACGGCCCGGTCGGATTGATCCATGTCGACGCCCACGCGGATATCAACGACCTGATGTTCGGCGAAAAAATCGCGCATGGCACCCCGTTCCGACGCTCGCACGAGGACCGGCTGCTCGACCCGTCGCGCGTCTGCCAGATCGGTTTGCGCGCCACGGGCTACGAATCCGGCGATTTCGACTGGCCCCGCGAGCAGGGCTGGCGCGTGGTTCAGGCCGAAGAGATCTGGTACAAATCGCTCGCCCCCCTCATGGAGGAAGTCCGCGCCCAGATGGGCGATGGGCCGGTCTACGTCACCTTCGACATCGACAGTTTCGACCCGGCCTATGCGCCGGGCACCGGAACCGCGGAACCGGGCGGGTTGACCTCGCACCAGGGGATCGAGTTGGTCCGCGGCCTTGCCGGGCTGAATATCGTCGGCTGCGACCTTGTCGAAGTCTCGCCGCCCTATGATCCGACCGGCGCGACCGCGGTGCTTGCCGCCAATATCCTGTTCGAGATGCTGTGCGTGCTGCCCGGTGTCAAGGCGCGGGACTGAACCGGATTGCCGCGACGCGACATGCGCGCGCGGCGATGCGGCACCCGGCGTCATCCGCACCATCCCGCCCGGCTTGACGACACCACCGCAGACATTCTCGCAAGGAACCGGGCCTGTTTCGGGCAAGACACGGCCGCGCCTGTCGCCCCTGATGTTTGCGCAAGATCAAGGACGCGTGCCGTCGCTCGGTGTCAGGTTGTCCCGAAGACAGAGAACCGGAGAAAAAGTCATGCTTGAGATTTCCCCGCGCAAGGTGGCACAGGTCATCCTGATGTCGCGCGAACTGCACCGGGCCGAGGGCGAATTGCGCGCGTTCATCGACCGGCTGAGCGAGGATGAGCAAGCCGAACTGGTGGCCATCATGTGGATCGGGCGCGAAAGTTTCGACGCCGAGGATCTGATCGATGCCATTGCAACCGCCAAGGCAGAAGCCTCGATCCCCTGCGCCGATTACCTTCTTGGCACCCCGCACCTGTCCGACCATCTGGAAAACGGCCTGGATGCGCTCGGCATCTCGGCAACCGCAGCGGAAGACGACCTGATGTGACGGCGGCCCGCCGCTCGGATCAGTGCTCCACGATCTCCAGATGCTGCGCCAGCTTGCCCACCTCTGCCATCCAGCGGTCAACAAGCAAGGGATCGCTGGGCGCCGCATGCACGCCGGCACCGATTTCACCATCCAGCACCGCTTCGATGGCAAGCGAAACCGGGATCGACACGAGGCGCGCCATGGCCGTACCGCGGGCATCTCCCCAGGCATCCATCACGTAGGTCTTGTGCCAGACGACAGCCCCGTCCCTTTCTGCCTTGAGGCTGACGCACAGAACAACCCTGTCCGGCTCTCCATCGTCATACGCGTGCTCGGCCCAGAACTGATCCGACATGTCCCTGAGACGCGCGTCACCCTGGGCACCCGACAGGGTTTCAACCTCGGCGAACACATCCTTCCATGCCTCGGCCCAACCGTTCAGCCGCAGGGTGCCACGCACGAATTCCCTGACCGGCCAGTCCGCGTCAAACCCGTATTGCGCCATGAACGGCAGGCTGTCGCGGTTGGGATACACTTCGAATGTCTCCGGCACCGGCAACGGGGCGTCATAGCTGCTGATCGCGTCCCACGGGCGCGCGACCTGCAATTCGGCGTAGGAGCGGATCGATCTGCTGGGCGAGCGCAGTGCCTTGAGCACTCCGAGCGGCGACCAGCTGAATTTGTAGCGGAACGCGTTCGCCTGCTTGGGCACCCCGCCGCAATAGGAAATGAAGCTGAGGTGATTGGCAGCATGGAACCTGTCCGATCCGCGATAATCATCCATCAAGCTATGCGCCATCAGGTGGTCGATGCCCGGATCCAGCCCCACCTCGTTGACCAGAGCCACCCCGGCGGCGCGTGCCGACTGATCCAGCGCGCGCATCTCCGGCGCGATATAGGACGAACTCACGAAATGTGCCCGATGCGCGATCGCCAGTTCCGCGAGCGGCACGTGCCAGTCACCGGGCAGCATCGATACGATCACGTCGCCGGCGGCAAGCTGCGCCTGCAGAGCGGGAATGTCAAACGTGTGAATCCGTTGCGTCAGGTCTCCGACCGCCGCCTGCGCCTTCTGCGTGGTACGGTTCCAAGCCGTAATATCGTGCCCCGCCTCGAGCAGACGGCGCAGGCCGGGAACAGCGGATAGACCGGTACCACACCAGTGAATCGTCATCACTCAAAGTCCTCTTACATGATCGTCGAACGTCGCCCTGGCGCGGCCCCAGACACCCCCTTCGAGGTCATGAAGGGTCAGCAGCGACCCAAGCAATTGCCGCGCATAATCCTGCGAGCTTTCGACCGGCAGCATCGATGGCAGGTTGTCGATCGCGGTGACATCCAGCACCGGCACATCCTGAACCCGCAGCGCCGGTTCGTCCCATGTGGTCGTGCGATCATAGACCTTGATCGGGGAAAACACGCTGTCCGGATCACAGGCGATGTCACCGATAACGCTCAGCCGGCGCGGCGCTGTCTTGGCAATGGCGGGCACGAAGACCGGCGTGTCGGGACGGGCGAGGATGCAGTTCAGGAAAATGTCGTGATCCAGAACCTCGGGAAACGGCCCGCCGTGGCTGGTTTCCTGCATGTCCCACCTGGTCACCTCTACGTCCATCGCCGCGCACAGATCGGCGGCCCCCGTCCCCACCCGACCAAGGGCACCGATCACCAGCGCGTTGGGCCGTGAAGTCCCGATTTCCGCAAGCTCTGCCGACAGTTCATCGCGCAGGGCCTGCGAGTTGGCGTAGGTCGATACCGGACCTGCAATCCCGCCGCGTCGCTGTGCCGCCCAGCATTTGAGCGCAACCGCCGCACCGGCGAACCCGGCCCAATAGCCGAACGCCGCCACGCGCCGCCCGGTCTCGTCCACCAGATATTCCAGATCATAAAGCGTGCCGCCACCGGCCTTGAACCGTTTCAACAGGACCTGCCCGGCTGGCTGGCCCTTGAACGCGTGACCGAACAGGATATGCCGATGCGTCAGCGGCGTGCCGTCGTCAGGCAGTTCCTTCAGACCGAAAACGATCGCGTCCGCGGGCGCACCGGGCCAGCTGTTCTCCGCCGCGATCTCGCAACCGGCGTCGCGATACCCCTCGATGGGAATGGCGCGAAACGAACTTTCCTCGACCGTTACCCGCATTCCCGCATCGATCAGCCGCGCCGCGCCGTCCGGTGTCAGACCGACACGTTCCTCGTTATCCCGCTGTTCGGCCCGCACCCACAGATGTGTCATGACAATATTCCTTCAGATCATACCTTTGGCGCGCGCGTCCTGCACCGACGACCGGGCGTTCATGGCCTGCATGAACGCCGTGATCCTGCCATGGCGCGACACATCGACTCCATCGCCGTTCAGCCACGAACACACCACGAAAAGATAGGGGTCGGCGACACTGAACGCCTCGCCCAGCACGTAGGGACCGGCAAGACCATGTTGTTCGATATAGTCCGCGCTCGCCGCCATGGTTTCGGGAACCCTGGCGGCCATGTCGTCAAACGATTCCTGTCGCGTGGCCCAGCGGCTGCCGCGCAGGCGATGGGCATGATTCACATGCATGGTCGACGCCAGATAAAACATGACTTCGCGCATTTTCGCCGCCAGAAACGCATCCTGCGGGATCAGACCGGCCGCCGGCGCGCGCGCCGCGACATATTCCAGCAAGGCGCCGGTTTCGGTCAGGACACCCTGTTCTGTGACCAGCGCGGGCACCCGACCCTTGGGGTTGATACCGAGATAGTCGGCCCCGGTCTGCTCCGCGGTGGCGAAATCCACCTTGAGCGCCTCGAATGGGAGTTTTGCCTCGTTCAGCGTGATGACCGTTGCAATAGAGATCGTCCCCGGCGCGTAGTAAAGCTTCAGCATCCTCGCTCTTTCTAGAAGTGGGTCTGGGCAAACTGCCGGTCAGGTGTTTCAAGATGCGGCACGGCGTTGAACAGCACCGGGCTGAGATGTGCGCCGATCGGGAAAAGACGATGCATCGACGTGTTCATGATCGCGAGCGCCACGCGGGCGGTTGCCGACATGTTGAGGTCCAGAAGCCGGCGCATGGCGATGGCGATCAAGCCGCCCGACGTCACCACGAGCGCCGGACCACTGCCGTCGGCAATTTCGCGCAGGGCATCCGTGACACGCGCCTCGAAGGCCGCAAATCGCTCCGGCGCACCTTCGAGTTCGTCTTGCTCCCAGGCTGTGAAAACCCTGGGCAAATGGGTGATGAACCCCTCGCGCTCCTGCGGGATGTCGACGCCGTGCTGCTCTTGCAGCAATTGCGACAGCGTGAAGTACTCAAGCTCGTTGAGCCGTTCGTCCCGCACCGCATCGCCCACGTCCATGTCGCGCGCCGTTTCGACGTGACGGGTCAGGGTACCGCTGTAAAGTCGCGGGTGATGGCTGCCGCATGATTTCAGGTAATCACCCAGCCAGACGGCTTGCTGATGGCCCAATTCACTGAGCCGGTCGTATTCGGCTTCATCCCGCGCGCCGGTATTGGCCTGACCGTGACGAATGAGGGTGATGTGGGACATTTCGACTGCTCCTGCTGCTCTCCCTCTTAGGCGAGAGCGCAAGCAGGTGCCAGTGGCAGTCGGCGAATTTCAGTCGGGTTTGTCAGGAACGATTTGTCCGCTCGGACACTGCCCGCGCAGTTCATGGTCGAAAACCGCCCCTGCCGGGCCACCGCCTTGCGATATGCCTGATGCTCCCGAGGCTGCCTGACATCCAAGGTTCCAACTCGGCAGATGATACCGGTTCTGTCAGGTCCGCCGCCAGTCGCCACAAGGCCGGGCCAAAGAGCAGCAACGGGCAGAGATGAAGCAACCGGGGCGCGGGGCAGCGCTCTGGGAATTCGCCCGGACCGACAGGTCCGGCAATCGCGCGCCTTTTGAGACCGCGCTTCTTCGGCGTGCCGGGCGCGGCCCGACCTGCGCCGTTTCTTCCTGTCGTTTCAGTAGATGTACCGGATCTGGTCCGTCCAGTACCTCTCGACGCGCTTGAGCGACGTGGTGATGCCCTCGATACCCTCGGCATCGATCACGCCGCGCCCTTCCAGCCCTTCGGCATGGCGGGCGAACAGGGTCGCCACGATTTCGCGCACCTCCCGGCCACGCGCGGTCAGCTTGACACGCACCGAGCGACGGTCGATTTCGCAGCGCTGATGATGCATGTAGCCCATTTCGACCAGCTTCTTGAGGTTATAGCTGACATTGCTGCCCTGATAGTAGCCGCGTGTCTTCAGTTCGCCCGCCGTGACCTCGTTCTCGCCGATATTGAACAGCAACAGCGCCTGAACCGCGTTGATCTCGAGAACCCCGACACGTTCGAATTCATCCTTGATCACGTCGAGCAACAGCCGGTGCAGCCGTTCGACCAGCGCCAGCGCTTCCAGATATCCGGTCATGAACCCCTTTTGGGCAACCGGGCCTACGTGCATTTCCATACTCATCCGTCTCTCCGACTCGAACTGCTTGGGTCAGAGAGTGGCGGTAAAACCCGAATAATCTGTTAAACCGAATTTGCCTCAGTTCTGAAAGGTTTGCGCGATTTCGCCGACGAGATCCGCGAATGCCGGCGGCGTCGCGGCCTGCCCGGTGACCCATTGATAGAGGTCCTGGTCGTTCTCTTCGAGCAGCGCATCGTAGAGATCAAGCTGTTCGGTGTTCATCTGCGCGAGGCTGGACTCTGCATAAGCGCTCAGGATCAGGTCCATTTCCTTGATCCCGCGCCGCATCGAGCGCATCCTGAGCCGCCTGATCCGTGTCTCGCGATGCTCGGTCATCGATGGTCCTGCACAAGCTGGCGCAGCCTTTTCTCAAGCCGCGCCGTGCGTTCGGCATTGGTTCGCATAACGGCGCGAATTTCCCTGAGTTCCGCCAGAACGCCGGCAAAATCGTCACCGACGGTCAGTTCATCCGGTGCCGACGGGCCTTCCCCCTCGCCCGTCAGCAGCCATTTGATCGACACGTTCAGCAAGCCCGCCAGCATCGACAGCCGGTTCGCACGCGGTTCGGATATGTCATCTTCCCAACCGATCAATGTCGCTTTCTTGATGCCCAGCCGCCGCGCCAGCTCTGCCTGGCTCATGTCGGCTGCCTCGCGCGCGCCGGCGACGCGATCACCGAATGTCGCTGAATCGGGGCCATACCAGTCGGTGTCTAGATCGTTCATTCTCGCTCTCCCGTGAGTCGCGTTGAAACCTGCTTGATCGGCTTTGGGGCGCAACCTATGACAGTCGCGACAAACATTCAAACCGAGGCCGCCATGAGTTTCCTGTCTACGACACTGTCGCGTGTCAAACCGTCTCCGACCATCGCCGTCAGCAACAAGGCGCAAGAGCTGAAGGCGGCCGGGCGCGATGTCATCGGTCTTGGTGCGGGAGAGCCCGATTTCGACACGCCCGAGAACATCAAGGCCGCCGGTATGCGCGCGATCCGGGAAGGCAAGACCAAGTATACCGCCGTGGACGGGCTTGCAGAACTGAAACAGGCCATCTGCGCCAAGTTCCTGCGCGACAACGGGCTGACCTATGCGCCAGAGCAGGTCAGCGTCGCAACCGGCGGCAAGCAGATCCTCTACAACGCCCTGATGGCAACGCTGGATCCGGGGGACGAGGTGGTGATCCCCGCACCCTACTGGGTGAGCTATCCGGACATGGTGCTGCTGGCGGGCGGCACCCCGGTGATCGTCGAGGCGTCGCTGCAAAACGATTTCAAGCTGACCCCGGATCAGCTCGAGGCGGCGATCACGCCCAGGACCAAATGGTTCATCTTCAACTCGCCCTCGAACCCGACGGGCGCGGGATACTCGCGCGACGAACTGGGGGCGCTGACCGATGTGCTGATGCGTCACCCCCATGTCTGGGTGATGACCGACGACATGTATGAACACCTCGCCTATGACGGGTTCGAATTCTGCACCCCTGCCGAGGTCGAACCCCGCCTCTACGAACGGACCCTGACCTGCAATGGCGTCAGCAAGGCATACGCGATGACCGGATGGCGGATTGGCTATGCCGCCGGTCCCGCGCCGCTGATCGCGGCCATGCGCAAGATCCAGAGCCAGAGCACGTCGAACCCCTGCTCCATCAGCCAATGGGCGGCTGTCGAGGCGCTGAACGGGCCACAGGATTTCCTTGCCCCGAACAACGAGATCTTCAAACGCCGTCGCGACCTGGTGGTTTCGATGCTCTCGGAGATCGAGGGAATCACCTGCCCCACCCCCGAAGGCGCGTTTTATGTCTATCCGTCCATTGCCGGGCTGATCGGCAAGACAACGCCCTCGGGCGTGGTCATCGAGGACGACGAAACCTTTGCGACCGCGTTGCTGGACGACGTGGGCGTCGCCGTTGTTTTCGGAGCGGCCTTTGGCCTCAGCCCGAATTTCCGGGTCAGCTATGCAACGGCGGACGAGGCGCTGAAAGACGCGTGCACCCGCATCCAGACCTTCTGCGCGTCCCTGACCTGACCGGCTTGCGCGGCGGCGCTCAGAGGTCGTACAGGTCCGAGAACTTGCGCTCGAGATAGTCCAGCAGCGGTGCCTCGGACGGAGGCATGCCGCTGGCTTTCTCGATCACCTCGCGTGGGGCATAAAGCCCGCCGTGGCGTTGCACCTGAGCACGCAGCCACCCGGTCGCACCCGAGGTGTCGCCCGCCGCCAGTTGCGCATCGAGATCGGGGACGGCGGCGCGCAACGCCTGGTGAAGGCAGCCGGCATAGACATTGCCCAGCGAATAGGTCGGGAAGTAACCGAACAGGCCCACCGACCAATGCACATCCTGCAGACACCCGTTCGAGGGCCTGTCCACCGCATAGCCGAAATCCGCCAGGAACCGGTCGTTCCACGCGGCTTCCAGATCGGACACGCTGAGGTCACCCGACATCAGCGCCCGCTCGAGATCGAAGCGCAGCATGATATGCAGGTTATATTGCACCTCGTCCGCCTCGGTGCGGATATAGCCGTTCTCGACGCTGTTGACGGCGGCATAGAACGCATGGGCATCGGCGATCCCGAACGTGCCGAAGATCGACACCATCCGCTCGTATAGCCATCCGGTGAACGCGCGCGAACGGCCGATCTGGTTTTCGTAGATGCGGCTCTGGCTTTCGTGCACGCCCATCGACACGCCCTGCCCCAGCGGCGTCAGCGCATAGTCCTGATCAATTCCCTGTTCATAGCCCGCATGGCCGACTTCGTGGATCGTCGAATAGATGCAGTTGAACGGATCGGTCGCGCTGGTGCGTGTCGTGATACGGACATCCGCACCGCTGCCGGAACTGAACGGATGCACCGCCTTGTCGATGCGTCCGCGGTTCAGGTCATAGCCGAACACCTCGGCCAGCTCGCGGCTGAGCGCCATCTGCCGGGCCTCATCGAACGTGCCGGTCACACCGCCGGGTCGGGGTCGTTCCAGAACCGCCGCCCGCAAATCGACCAGACGCGGGCGCATCGCATCGAACATGGTTGCAATCTGAGCGCCGGTGGTGCCGGGCTCGTAATCATCCAGCATGGCGTCATAGAGATCGCCGCCATCGGCGAGTGCGGCACCTTCTTCGCGTTTGAGCGCGACGACCTCATCGAGCACAGGAAGGAACGCGCTGACATCCTCGTCGGCGCGCGCCGCCGCCCATTTGCCCTGTGCTTCTGACGTCACCCGCGCAATCCGCGTGGCCAATTCCGCAGGAACCTTGTTCGCCCGCTCGTAGGCGCGTCGGATCTCGCGGAGCTGGGCGGCGTCGACGGGGCCCTTCGCCTCTGCCTTTGCCAGCCATTCGCCGACCTGCGGGGCAGAGCGGCGGGCGTGCAGGATGGCTTCCATCGCGCCCATTTCGACGCCGCGTTGTTGCGCCGCGCCGCGTGGCATCATGGTTTCCTGATCCCAGCCCAGTCGCCCGGCAACCTGCGCCAGTGCGGACGTGTCGCGCTGAAACGCCATCAAAGAGTCGAATGCGGTCATGTGGATCATCCTCTCACCGATGTCGCAATGGGATAGGCGGTCAGGAAGCGGGCCCGCAGGATCAGCGTCCAGACCAGGACCGCCACAAGCTGATGCAGGATCGCCACCTGCCACGGCGCACCGTACAGAACGGTCACGATACCCAGCACCACCTGAAACGACAGCGCCGCAAAAACCGCGTTGAACGCAAATCTTGTGGCGGCATGGGCGCTTTGACGCCCGCGCAGCCAGACAATGACGGCAAACAGGAACAACAGGTAACCGATGATCCGGTGCATGAACTGCACCAGCCCCGGATTCTCAAAGAAGTTCCGCCAGAGCGGTTCGAACAGGAACGGGTTGGGCGGGATAAACTGCCCCCCCATCAGCGGCCAGTCGGTATAGCTGCGCCCCGCATCGATCCCCGCAACCAGTGCCCCTATCAGGATTTGCAGAAAGGTGAAATGCAGAAGCCCCGTGGACAACCCGAACAACCGGGTTTCCCTGGCGCGCCGCGCCTGCATCAACTCGCGCTCTTCCCGACCGAGCAGGAACACGAACCAGCCGATCACGCCGAGAATGACAAAGGCCAGCCCCAGATGCACCGCCAGACGATAGCTTGCCACATCGGTCATGCCTTCGCCCTGCGTGACGCCAGACGCCACCATCCACCAGCCGATCGCCCCCTGCAATCCGCCAAGGACGCCAACAAGGAACAGGCGGCCCGTCCACCCTGCCGGGATCTGCCGCGCCGCGAGGAAGCCGAGAAAACCGACAGCCCAGACCAACCCGATCACGCGGCCGAGTTGCCGATGGCCCCATTCCCACCAGTAGATCTCCTTGAAATCCGACAGTTCCATCCATCGGTTCTGAACCCGGAATTCGTCGATCTGCTTGTACTTGTCGAACTCGGCCTGCCAATCCGCCTCGGACATCGGCGGCAGTGCCCCGGTCACCGGACGCCATTCGGTGATCGAAAGACCGCTATCGGTAAGACGCGTGAGACCTCCGACCGCGATCATCAGGACCACCAGCACGAACAGGAGCATCAACCACAGCCGAATGCCCTTGCGCGCGCCCTTGCGCCCCTTGTCGATCAATCCGGGCTGCGCGGCGGGCCGCGCCGCCACCTCGCCGGATACCTCTTCGAAAATGCTCCGTTTTTCGCTCATCTCCGCCTCGCTCGCGATTTGCTCAGACCCTAGGTCGCTCCGCCTTTGCCGTCCAGCGGCATCACCCGTCCCGTTCTTTCCAGCGCACCATCTGGCGCAGGATCCCGTGCAGCATCTGCACATCCGCCTGTGTCAATGGCATCCGTGACCACAGGTTGCGCAGGTTGACCTTCATGCTGTCCGCCTTGGTCGCCGGAAAAAAGAACCCGGCCTCCTGCAGGCGTGTTTCGTAATGCTGCGCCAGCTTTTCAACTTCGATTCCCTGCGCCCAGCCGGATTTTCCCGGATCGTCGATCTCGGGCGTGACCTGTTCGGTCTGCCGCCGCCATTCATAGGCCACGAGCAGCACGCATTGCGCCAGGTTGAGCGATGGAAACTCCGGATTGACCGGCACCGAAATCAACGCGTTGGCACGGGCTATGTCCTCGTTTTCGAGCCCGGCGCGTTCCGGTCCGAACAGCACCGCCACCTTTTGACCCGCGGCGATCTTTTCGCCGGCCATCTGCATCGCGCGTTCCGGGCTGACCACCGGCTTGGTCAGATCCCGCGATCGCGCCGTGGTCGCAAAGACAAAATTGCAATCGGCGATCCCGTGGGCGACATCATCGCAAAGCTGTGCCTCGTCGAGCAACCGCCCCGCGCCGCTCGCAAGAGCCGTGGCGGCCGGGTTCGGCCAGCCGTCACGCGGCGCGACAATGCGCATCCGGTCCAGACCGAAATTCCACATGGCACGCGCGGCCGCGCCGATATTCTCGCCCATCTGCGGGCGCACGAGAACAAAGGCGGGCGGCGGGCTGGGGTTTGGCATGTGGCTCTCCGAAAATCCGGCTCTGCCATACTGCCACCCCCGCGCCGGGGCAAGACATCGCCGTCGCGGCTGCGCGGATATGCCCACGCGAACACCTGCGCGCGCGTTAACGCTTTAAACGCAGCGGCGTGCTATTACTGGTGTACCGGTGCTCTGCACCTGTGAAACGGCGACGGCCCGATTGAGGAAAGCCCGATTGAGGAAGGGTTGACAAAATCACGCCCAAATTGGGCCAGCATTTCACGACACTGTGAAATCGAGGGTCCGTTGCACAGCATCGCGGCTGACAGATCACCGGGAAGACTGACCAGCCGGAGGCAGGCACATCGCCCTTAAAGACGTGAGTGAGACAGTGTTGAGAATTCTGACCCTGGGCCGCGAAACCAGAACGCATCAGGCGCTTGCGGCGGACCTGCACGACCGCAAGCAATCGGACATGCGCGAACGCCAGGGCCGCCGGCGATTCCGGCAGTGGGTACACGACACCCGATATGACGATCTGATCGCCAGCTTTGCACAAATGGAAAACGCCGCGGCGCGGTTGGGCTCTGACGATCTTCCCGACAGGTTTCTCGCCTGCACCGCGATGCAGGATTTCATCGGCTTTGTCGACCGTGAAGCCTCGGCGAACTGGACGGCGGATTACGACACATCGGTCGCCGACGCGATTTTTTCGGGTTTCGTCGCCGAAGCAATCGCCGAGAGAAAAGCCGAAGACACCGCCGGGAGCGATTGACTCGACACATCTGGCATCACCTGACGCGTTGAATTCGCTGATTTCAGGCAGCGTTGGGTGAGTCAGGTTTATCGCGAAATACTACATGTCGGATGCGCCGGCCGCGGTGGCCATGACAGCCGTTCGTGACATCCAGAACTCATGTTCGCGGCGTGATGCGCAGCCAGATTCCGTCTTTCGCCCGCACGGTCAAATGCGCAACCGGCACCGGCTCGCGACCTGCAACCGGCTCGACCCGGAAATCACGCAACAGCGTCGACAGCAGCAGCGGCCCCTCGATCATCGCAAAGCCTGCCCCCGGGCAGACCCGCGAACCGGCGGAAAACGGCAGATAGGCGCTGCGCTGGCATTGCCTGCCATTCCCGGTATTCCAACGATCCGGGTCGAATGCGTCCGGATGCTCCCACAGACGCTCATGGCGGTGCAGGTGCCAGGGGCTCAGCACGATCTGCGCCCCACGCGGGACGTCGCGATCGCGGAACCGCTCGGGGCATCGTGCCTCGCGCACCATCATCGGAACCGGTGGATATAGCCTCAGCGCCTCGCGAAACACGTCCCGGCTCAGACGCAGCTTGCCCATGTCGGAAAACGTTTCCGCCGCGCAGTTCTGCGCCTCTTTGGCCACGCGATCCTGCCAGTCGGGTGAAATCGCCAGCAGATACAGCGCCCAGGCCAAAGCGGACGCGCTGGTTTCGTGACCGGCGAGAAAGAAGATCGCGACCTGATCGACCATTTCCCCGGTTTCAAATCGCCGGCCCGTCTGCGGATCCGCCGTGGTCATGATCTTGGTCGCCAGATCATCCGGTGCCGTCCCCGCCTCGATCCGGCACATCCTTTGCCGCGTGAGATCCGTGATCAATGCACGAATTTCGCGCGCGGTCTGCCGCGTGCGCCGGCTGAAGAACCGGGGCATCCAGCGGGGCACAGGCACGAAGGCGGCAAGGTTCAGGATCGGCTGACTACGCTGATAATCGCGGAACAGGCGGAACACGCGCGAAGCCGTTTCATGTTCGATGGGAATCGAAAACAACGTCCGGAAAATGACATCGGCGGCCATATGGCTGGCCATCGGTTCGATATCGACGCACTCCCCCGCTTGCTGCCGCAGGCGCAGCGCGGCGGCCTCGGCGGCGGCTTGCATGGCGGGGAACACATCGCGCAACCGCCCTCCCTCGAACGCCGGATCGATGATCCTGCGCTGCCGTTTCCAGGCCTCGCCATTGGTCAGGAATACCGAATTCCCCAGCAGCGGGCGCAACCCTTCGCTGATGCGATCGGATTTCGGGAAGTCGTCGGGCCGCTCTCGCAACACAGCCCGCAACAGCTCGGGTTGATTGATCAGATAAGAGCGAAAGAACGGCGTGCGAAACTCGGCCATCCATGCCCGGTAGAGCCGCGCGGGCTGGGCCGACAGGATGTCCTTGCGAAACAGCCGTCCATATTGCCAGAGCGAAACGCGGTCCGGGCGCGATGGCGGCTTTGGCGGGATCATGACCGCGACATTCCGGTGTATTTCGACACTGCGCGCTCGATCCGCGAGGGCGAGCCGTGGCGCCCCGAATACCGGTTCGCCAGAGTGATCGGGCCGGCAGTGACGCGAAAGTAATCATACTCTCCGGGCTGATCGAAGGCACAGAGATACTGAAAATGCAGCCGGAAGAAGCGCCAGCGCATGGCCTTCCAGCGTTCGGCCGACAAGGTTTGCGTGAACGCGGCGGACAGGACAAGCGGCCACCGCTTGTCTTGCGGCGCGACACCGCTGACTGCAACAGGATCGCACAGTGCAAAGGCGCAACCGTCACCGGGGGCCGTGACATCGACCCAGGTGATCTTGTCCTGTGCCGACAGGTCATGCAGATCCGCCCGCAGCCGATGCGCATCAGGCAGAAAGGACTGCATCGGGATCGCCTGCCCCAGCGACAGGAACCCGAGTGCCGGGCGTTCCTCTGGCAATCGGCCCGAGCGCAGCAAATCCGCGAGCAGGGACACGCCCAGATGTGCGCCCGAAGAATGACCGACCAGCAACACCTCATCCACGTCTTGCTGCATGGCATCGGCCAGCTGATCGGCGAACCGCGCGATCCGCGCCTCGAGTGCTGGCGGATAGGCCCCGTTGTCCTGTGCCGCATAGGCATAGTCATGCATCAGGTAATAGGCAAAGACGCGACCGTCCAGCGACCGGAACCAGCGCAACAGGGCCAGCGCCACCAGGACACCGGCCAGGAACGCCGCCAGATGAATCGCGATGACCGCGACTTCGCGATGCGGCAACGGTCGAAGGCCGCGTTCAAGCTCGATCAATCCCCACGAAAGGACAGAGCCAACCGCCCAACCAACCCCGACCGCCGCCAGAAGTTGCAGCAGCATTATCCCCACCGGGTAGAGTGCCGCAATCACCGGCCCCTTGCGAAGTTGCATCAGGCGCCACAACGCCCCCGAGGCGATATAGGTCCACGCCGTCCGCAAAAGATGTCGATAGCTGGTCAGGATCGATCCATCCATGCTTTCGCGCACGAGATCGGACCAGACCAGGACACTGAACCGGGTCTCGATCTCTGAGCCATCGACGGTGGCGTTGACGGTCCAGCCAAACGGGCCGGCCCCCTGCGCCGCCGACAGCCGCAATCGATAGCCCGATATCCGGGCCTGTTCGGCACCTTCCTTGCGGTAGAGCTCGCGATAGCGGCGCGGGTGGGACGGATCATAACCGGGCACATAGAATACCCGGCGGCGATAGACCCGCGGCTCTGGCTCGCTGCTCATCTGCATCCTCTTGCCTTTTCAGGCAGCTTAACCGGTCAGCCGAGCGTGGCAAGCGCCGGGAAACGTTCGAGAAGCCAGTAGGAAAAGCTCGAAAAGCCGCCAGTCAGCATCAGCAGCCCGATGGTCCAGAGCAACAGCCCCATGACACGCTCGATCTGTTCCATGTGCCGCTTCATCCAGCCCATCAAACCACCCAGCCGCGGCAGGAACGCAGCAACCAGCAGAAACGGAATACCCAGACCGGCGGCATAGACCGCCAGCAGAGCGGTGCCGCGCAGCACCGACGCCTCGGAGGCGGCAAGCGACAGGATCGCGCCCAGTTGCGGACCGATGCAGGGCGTCCAGCCAAAGGCGAAGGCGAGGCCGAGCACATATGCACCAAAGGCGCTGCCGCCCCGGTCGCCGGCATCGATACGCAGTTCGCGGTCAAGAAAACCGATCCGGTAGACCCCGACAAAATGCGCGCCGAAGATCATCACCAGGATACCGGCAATCGTGTTGAACCATGCCTGGTATTGCAGGAACATCGAGCCGATTGCCGATGCGGTAAAACCCAGGAGCAGGAACACCGTGGACAGCCCCAGCACGAAAAACAGCGCCGGGACGAGGGCCCGGTTGCGCGCGCCGGTGTCACTGCCGAGGTCCTGCAATGACACGCCGCTCATGTAGGCGAGGTAGGGCGGCACGATGGGAAGCACGCAGGGCGACAGGAAACTGATGATCCCCGCGCTCAGCGCCACGATCATCGCCGGCAGCAAGGCCGCGTCAAAGATGTCTATTCCAAACATGCCACCGCCATAGGGCATCGCGCAAACAAGGTCACGGGTGCAAAAGCGCCATCGTGGTCACAACCCTGTGGACAGGATGAAATATCCGCAGTAACTGCCGCGTATGACCGAAGTTTCCGATACGTTGGACGCCACCGGGCTCTTGTGCCCCCTGCCCGTACTGAAAGCCCGCAAGCGATTGAAATCGCTGCCTTCTGGTGCCGTGCTCAGAATGCTCGCGGATGATCCCGCGGCCCTGGTGGACGTGCCGCATTTCTGTTTCGAGGCCGGGCATACTCTGGTTTCGCAAAATGACGAGGGGCCGCATCAGGTTTACCTGATCAGAAAGGGCGGCGCGGCACAGGCGTCCTGAAACAGCGGCCTATAGCATTTCGCGACAAATCTGAATCACCTGACGCTGCCTGAAATCAAGGATTTCAACGCGTTAGGTGACGCCAGATGTTTCGAGTCAATCGCGAAACGCTTTAAAAGCGCGAAACAGGCGCGTGCGCCTGCCTCGGAAGATTATCACCGGTCCCGCTTTGCACCCCGCTCCCCTATCGCCCGACGAACCGGCGCGACAAGGAAGCGGCGCGTTTCCTTCAGCTTCCCAAAGACCACCAGCCGCGACGCTTCGGCTTGGCCGGCTCTGCGGGGGCAGGAATCTCTTCCGGTTCGTCGGATTGCCCGGGCGCGACCGGCTCGGGGTCGGCAACCGGCTCTGGTACCGCATCCTCGTTCGGGGTGGCCTCAGTCTCCGGGTCAGCCACGACCGCTTCCTGCGGAATTTCGGCAACAGCCGGTTCCGGCACCGCTTCCGCCGCGACGGGTTCGGGCGCAGCGTCGGCATTCGCGGGCGCCACCGGCTCATCGGCGACCGGTTCTGCTGCCGCTTCCGGCGTGTCCGGCACGGCGTCGGCATCAGCCTCGGCCTTGGCTTCCGCAGCCGCCTTGGACTTGCTCTTGCTGCGGCTCGACCTTGTGCGGGTCGGCTTTGGCTTGGGCTTGTCTTCCGTGTCGGCATCGTCCGCCGTGGCGGCTTCGGCTGCGCTCTCGGATGCCGCATCTGCGTCTTCGGCGTCTTTCGACTTGGACTTCGATTTCGATTTCGACGATTTCGATTTCGACGATTTCCCGCGACTCGACCTGGAAGAGGGCTTGGCCTCTTCTTTATCCGCGGCCTCCGCTTCGGGCTCGCCGTCGTCTCCGGCCTTTGCCGCCGGCGTTTCGGCCTGATCTTCCGAACTGTCGTCCGTGGACTCGCCGCTGGCGTCCTGCGCCTCGTCATCCGTGCCGTTGGAATAGCTTCCCGACTTGCTGCGACGGCGACGGCGACGACGCTTGCGCTTGGGCTTGGATTCCGATTCGTCCGCTTCCGCCACCGAAACCTCTTCGGCCTCGGCCTCCGTCTCGTCATCCGCGTCCACCTGATCCATCAGGGAGGTATCGACCGAAACCACGGGTGAAACAGCGGCCGGCACGGCACGGCTTGCGGTCTTGAACTTCTCGATGGCAAAATCCGGGCTGACCAGATGCGGATCACCTTCGATCCGGACCGACAGGCCATAGCGCATCTCGATCTGCGCCACATGCTCGCGTTTCTGGTTCATCAGGAAATTCGCGATGTTCACCGGGCATTTGACCAGCACTTCGCGGCTTCGGCGGCGCACGCCCTCTTCCTCGATCTGGCGCAGGATCGACAACGCCATGTTGTCATCCGAGCGGATCAGGCCGGTGCCATGACAAATCGCACAGGGCTGTGTCGTCGCTTCGATCATGCCCGGTCGCAGGCGCTGGCGGCTCATCTCAAGCAAGCCGAAGCCGGAGATCCGGCCGACCTGGATGCGCGCACGGTCCGTCTTGAGCTTTTCCTTCAGGCGCTTTTCAACGGCGGCGTTGTTCTTGCGCTCGTCCATGTCGATGAAATCGATCACGATCAGGCCCGCAAGATCGCGCAAGCGCAACTGGCGCGCGACTTCTTCAGCGGCCTCAAGGTTGGTTTTGGTCGCCGTTTCCTCGATCGATCCTTCCTTGGTCGCCCGCCCCGAGTTGACGTCGATGGCCACCAGCGCCTCGGTCACGCCGATCACGATATAGCCACCCGATTTCAGCTGAACCGTCGGGTTGAACATGCCGGCGAGATAGCTTTCCACCTGATAGCGCGCGAACAGCGGCATCGGATCCGCATATTGTTTCACGTTCTTGGCGTGGGACGGCATGATCATTTTCATGAAGTCCTTGGCGATGCGATAGCCGCGCTCGCCCTCGACAAAAACCTCGTCGATCTCGCGGTTATAGAGATCGCGGATCGAGCGTTTTATCAGATCGCCCTCTTCGTAAATCTTGGCCGGCGCGATGGATTTGAGCGTCAACTCGCGGATCTGTTCCCACAGCCGCTTGAGATAGTCGTAATCCCGCTTGATCTCGGTCTTGGTCCGCTTTGCCCCCGCGGTGCGAACGATCAGCCCCGCCCCCTTGGGCACGTCGATCTCTGACGCGATCTCCTTGAGCTTCTTGCGGTCGGCCGCATTGGTGATCTTGCGGCTGATACCGCCGCCGCGCGCCGTGTTGGGCATCAGCACGCAATAGCGACCGGCCAGGCTGAGATAGGTGGTCAGTGCCGCGCCCTTGTTGCCGCGCTCTTCCTTGACCACCTGCACCAGGAGGATCTGGCGAACCTTGATGACTTCCTGGATTTTATAGCGCTTGGGGCGCGGTTTGCGCGGCGGCCGGATATCTTCGACATCATCGTCGTCCGCGACGGATTCGATGCTGTCGTCCTTGGCGGCGGCGTCACTGCCCTTCTTGGCCTTCGGCGCGTCTGCGTCGTCAGTATCGGAGTCAGAACTGTCGTCTGTGTCATCCTCACCGGCCGCGTCATCTTCGCCCCTGTCTTCCACCGGTTCAGCGTGATCCGCGGCGTCCTTGTCTGCGGAATCGTCCGCCGGCTCTTCGACGGGCGTTTCCGCGACCAGTTCCATGGGCGAGGTGCCTTCGGGGGTTCCGACATCCGCGGTCTCTGCGGGTTCGTCATCCGTCAGGTCGATCGTTTCCATGCCATTGATCTCGGACTCGACCTCCTTGGAGACCTTGGCGTCGTCCGACACCGTCTCCGCGGCCTTGGAGCGCGAACGCGAGCGCGACGACGAGGATGACCGGCGCGACCGGCTGGGCTTGCTTTCCTCTTCCTCGTCGCGTGCTTTCATCGCCTCGGCATAGGCGCGCTCTTCCTCCATCAACGCCTCGCGGTCGGCGATGGGGATCTGGTAATAGTCCGGATGGATCTCGGAAAACGCCAGAAAACCGTGCCGGTTTCCGCCATAGTCGACAAAGGCCGCCTGAAGCGACGGCTCGACCCGTGTTACTTTTGCGAGATAGATGTTGCCAGCAAGCTGGCGCTTGTTTTCGGATTCAAAGTCGAATTCCTCGACCTTGTTTCCATCAACCACCACAACGCGGGTTTCCTCCGCGTGGGTGGCATCGATGAGCATTTTCTTTGCCATGTTTCCTTGGTGCACAATCGCATTGGCGCCCGTCCTGGCGGGCCGGCACGCATGGGAGAGTGTCTTGTCAGGGCGATTTCGGACGCGGCGCGGCAAGGTGTGGGCCTCAGCCCCCCTGCATCATCTCTCAATGTTCGCGCGCGCGTCATCGCGGTTCTTCTCCGACAGTTCCGAGGTTATCCCCGGCCTGCCCATTTTATCCCCGTCCCCCGTTTTCGGGTACAGGAAGGTATCTGCCCCTAGGGGGCACAAGCGGTCTGTTCAGTCATTCGGAACGGTATCGCCAACGCCTGAAACAGAAAAACTCCTAATCGGACCTGTACGCCGCAATGCGTAGCGTCCGTCTGGTCAACATAATGGCAGTCAACAGGCAATTACAATGGGGTTTCGTGAACCGGGGCGAATTTCCCCGGGTCACATCGATCGCTTCGCGCGCATGAGTCCCGCGTCAGAGATAATCCGAGCGTTGCAGCCCGTACTTCGCCATCTTCTCGTTCAACGTGCGCCGCGGCAGGCAAAGCTCGTCCATCACCGACGCGATCGATCCCTTGTGACGCCGCATCGTGTTATCGATCAGCATGCGTTCGAATGCCTCGACATATTCCTTGAGCGGCTTGCCCTCGGTGGTCATCACCGGTTGCATCTCTTCGTGATCCGACATCAGCAGCGACGCGATGGTTCCGCTTCCGCGCCGCGATTGCAGGACCGCACGCTCGGCGATGTTGATGAGCTGCCGCACGTTGCCCGGCCAGGGCGCCTGCAACAGCTGTGCCGCCTCCTGTGCCGTGATCTTCGGCGCGTCGCAGCCGTATTCCTCGGCGAATTGCTCGGACAGCCGCGTGAACAGCGACAGGATGTCTTCTCCGCGCTGCCGCAACGGCGGCACCGTGATCCGCAGGGCGGCAAGGCGATAGAACAGGTCGGGCCGCAGCGCGTCTTCGCAGGTGCGCCCCGCCTCCTGCAGGTTGCTGATGCAGATCAGTCGCGTTTCCGCCGGCGTCCCCTGTTCGTTGATGGCACTCAGCAGCCGCGCCTGCAGGCTTTCGCTCAGGGCCTCGATATCCTCGAGTACAAGGGTCCCGCCCCGCGCCTCTTCCATGGCCGGAAGCTGTTCATCCTCTGGCATCATCGGACCGAAAAGCCGCTTGGCCAACACCTCTTCTTCGAGCGCGGCGCAGTTGACGAGAACGAATTTCTTGCCCGCCCGGCTGCCGGCCGCGTGCAAGGCATGTGCCACCAGGGTTTTGCCGGCACCGGTCTCGCCGTCGATCAACACGTGCCCGTCGGCCTGACCCAGGTCCAGAACGTCTTCCTTCAGACGCTCCATCACCGGGCTGACCCCGATGAGCTTGTTCATCAACTGGGTTCCGTCGCTGAGTTCGCGGCGCAGCGCCCGGTTGTCCAGCGTCAGGCGGCGCGCGCCTGCCGCGCGCTTGGCCAGCTGCGACATACGGTCGGGATTGAACGGCTTTTCGAGAAAGTCAAAAGCCCCGACGCGCATCGCCTCGACCGCCATCGGCACGTCGCCGTGACCGGTAATCATGATCACCGGCAGCGCGCTGTCAGAACCCATCAGCTTTTTCAGGAACTGCATACCGTCCATGCCCGGCATCTTGATGTCGGAAATCACGATGCCCGGATAGTCGGGGCCCAGCACCTTGAGCGCCTCTTCTGCGCTGGCAAAGGTCTCGGTGTCATACCCGGACAATGCCAGCCACTGGCTGATCGACTGGCGCATGTCCTGCTCGTCATCCACGATCGCAATCTTCATCGCCTGTGCCATCACTTGTTCCTCGTCATTCCGCCGCCTCGATGTCATCTTCGAGGATCGGCAACTGCATCTCGAATACCGCGCCCCGTTCGCGGGCGTTGCGGGCAATCAGCCTGCCGCCGAGGTCGTTCACGATCCCCGAGGAAATGGCAAGCCCCAGGCCGACGCCATCGCCGGGCTGCTTGGTAGTGTAAAACGGCTCAAACAGCGATTCCAGATCCTCGATCCCGGTGCCGTTGTCACGCACCGTCAGGGTCGCCGTTTCACCCGCGGCCAGAATGATCTCGACCTCGGGTTCGGACACCGATTTGGTCGCATCCAGCGCGTTTCGCAACAGGTTCACCATCACCTGTTCGATCCGCAACCGGTCGCCCATGACCCAGACATCGTGATCCGGCAGGATCCGCGTGATCTGGACCTGCCGGTGACGCAGTTGCGGCTCCATCATCGACAGGGCGGACGCCAGTGCATCGCCCATGTTTACAGGCGCAAAAGCATCGCCCCCCTTGCGGGCATAGGATTTGAGCTGGCGGGTGATCGCACCCATCCGCTCGATCAGGTCATCGATCCGTCCAAAGGACGATATCGCCTCTTCCGGGCGGTTCCGGCGCAACAACAGCCGCGCCCCCGCGAGATAGGTTTTCATGGCGGCAAGCGGCTGATTCAACTCGTGGCTCACGGCCGCCGACATTTCCCCAAGCGCCGCGAGCTTGCTCGACTGCGCCAGCGACTGTTCGGTCACCGCGAGGGTTTCCTGCACGCGTTTGCGCTCGGCAATTTCCCGCTGCAACCTTGCATTCAGTGCGCGAAGCTCTGCCGACTCGCGCTGAAACAGCGCCATGCGCAGCGCGGTGCGGCGGCTCAGTGCGTAGAAGACCAGCGCCAGCAATATGGCGAATGCCATGATTTCAAGCGCCAGGATGCCATTCACCCGTTCGCGGATCGACGCATAGGTCGTGAAGGAGGTTATGCGCCAGCCATAGACGGGCATCCGCAGTTCCATCCGCATCACCGCCTCGCCGGCGAGATAGGCCTCTGCCGGTTCCGCACCCCAGTCGGACGTGGCACTGATTGCCCGCTCGATGGCGCTGTGCGGCGTTTCCCGCTGCAACGCCTCTTTCTCGCTCAGCCCGCGCCAGCGTGTCTCGGTCGACAGGATGATCGTGCCGGTGCTGTCCGTGACCATCACCGCGTCCGAGATTCCACCCCAGGCGCGCTCGAATTTCTTGAGATCGACCTCGACCACGATCACCCCGAGCACGTTGGCGCCGCTTTCGACCCGTCGGGCATAAAAGAACTGGTAGCCGCCGGTCTCCAGTTCCTTCACCGAGAAGATCGTCGCATTCGACCGGATCGCGTCGACGAAATAGGATTCGCCGCCCCGCTGGGATCCGAGCTGGTTGCGGTCGGTTGCCGCAACGATGCGCCCATCCAGATCGAGCAACAGCAACGAGGCCGCGTCGAGGTCCTCGACAAACGAGATCAACCGCTGGGTGGACTGGCTGTAGTCGCGTGAATTCAGCGCCCCGATCAGCGTCGGGTCGCGCGCCAGCAACTGCGGCATGCTGCGGTTGCCGCGCAGTTCGCTGACCAGGTTGCCGCTATACAGCGCGAGGCGCAGCTCGGCCCGGTTGCGGGTACTTTCGGTAAAACGGTCGGTCATCAGACGATTGGTCACCCAGATCGTCGCGGCGGCAATCACCAGCAGCAGCACGAGCGCCAGACGCACCCGCCACCCGATGTTGTCAGAGCGCGGCCAGCCTGAGAGTCGTTGGTTTGTCCGGACCGGAAGTTTCATTGTAACAGGCTAAGCCTGTCGCGCGCGCCGCTCAAGTCATGCCGGCGTCAACGCGCCCATCAATCCGCGAAACATTGCCACCCCGTCGGTGCCACCATGCCCGGCATCTGCGGCCCGCTCGGGGTGCGGCATCATACCGAGCACCCGGCGGTTCTCGGAGAGGATACCGGCAATGTCATCCACCGATCCGTTCGGGTTGTCCGCATAGGTAAACGCGATGCGATCGCTGTCGCGCAATTCAGCGCGGGTGGCGTCATCCGCGTAGAAATTGCCATCGTGATGCGCAATCGGAATGCCGATCACATCGCCGGCATTATAGGCCGAGGTAAAGGCGCTGCTGCTGGTTTCCACTTTCAGATCAACGACCTTGCAGATATACTTCAACCCGGCGTTGCGCAGCAGGGCACCGGGCAGAATGCCGGTTTCCGTCAGCACCTGAAAGCCGTTGCACACGCCAATCGCGTAGCCACCACGATCCGCATGGGCCTTGACCGCCTGGCAGATCGGCGATTGCGCCGCAATCGCGCCGCAGCGCAGGTAGTCACCATAGGAAAACCCGCCCGGCACGCCGACGATATCGACACCATCGGGGAGCGTGGTCTCCTTGTGCCAGACCATCGTCACCTCGGCCCCCGCCTCGCGAAAGGCCACGGCAAGGTCGCGGTCACAGTTGGAACCGGGAAAGACGACGACGGCGGCACGCATCAGGACAGCTCCACCGTGTAGGATTCGATCACCGTGTTCGCCAACAGCTTTTCGCACATGGCGGTGACGTCCGCTTCGCTGGTGCCCTCTTCCAGGTCGAGCTCGATCACCTTGCCCTGCCGCACGCCGGCAACGCCCTGAAAGCCCATGGTCCCCAGCGCATGGCGCACCGCCTCGCCCTGCGGGTCCAGAACTCCGTTCTTCAGCATCACATGCACACGTGCCTTCATGATGTCGTCCTTTGTAGGTTGCGCACGGAACTTGCCATGCGTGTCTCAGTTGATCAGCGTCGGCTTGGTCACCGGGGCCGAATTCTTGGGCATAACTCCAAGGCGGCGCGCCACCTCGGAATAGGCGTCCGTCAGGCTGCCCAGATCACGGCGGAACACGTCCTTGTCGAGTTTCTGGCCGGTTTCGATGTCCCACAGGCGGCAGCTGTCGGGGCTGATCTCGTCTGCGACCACCAGGCGCTGAAAATCGCCGTCATAGACGCGGCCGATCTCGATCTTGAAATCGACCAGCCGGATGCCGACCGCAAGCATGACACCGGACAGGAAATCATTCACCCGCAACGCGAGGCTCAGGATATCGTCCATGTCCTGCTGGCTGGCCCAGCCAAAGGCGGCAATGTGCTCTTCGGTGACCAGCGGATCGCCCAGAGCATCATCCTTGTAGCAATATTCCACGATGGGGCGCGGCAGCTGTGTGCCTTCCTCGATGCCAAGACGGCTCGACATGGTCCCGGCCGCAAAATTGCGCACGATGATCTCGAGCGGCACGATTTCGCAACTGCGCACCAGTTGCTCGCGCATATTCAGACGGCGAATGAAGTGAGTCGGAACACCGATCGCGTTCAGGCCGGTCATGAAAAATTCGCTGAGCCGGTTGTTCAGAACGCCCTTTCCGTCGATCACATCCTTCTTCTGGGCATTGAACGCAGTGGCGTCGTCCTTGAAATACTGGACGATGGTTCCGGGTTCCGGGCCCTCATAGAGGATCTTCGCCTTGCCTTCGTAGATTTTCTTGCGACGCGCCATAAGCAGCCTTTCGGGACTATCCGATCCGGACTCAGTCCCGGACCCTCAGCCGCCGCTATAGTGCAAGGGCCGCAGTGTCGCAAGCCGCGCACCGCCCCTTGCGCCGGGGCGCGCGTGACTGCATATCACTCGTGACAGTTGCAACCGGAGGGGTCCGACCCATGTCTACATTCGATGATCGCGAACGTGCCTTTGAAAACAAGTTCGCCCATGACGAGGAAATGCAGTTCAGGGCGGTCGCGCGACGCAACCGGTTGCTGGGGCTCTGGGCCGCGGAACTGCTTGGAAAGTCTGGCGAAGAAGCAGAGGCCTATGCCAAGACGGTCGTGATCGCCGATTTCGAGGAAGCGGGACATGAAGACGTCGTGCGCAAACTCGCCGCCGACCTTGGCTCCAGGGCCGATACGGATACCATTCGCGCCAAGATGGACGAACTGATGCCGGTCGCCAAGGGCCAGATCATGCAGGAAGCCAATTAGAAACACCTTTCATCACGTCTGGCGCGGAACGCTCTGACAGCGATCCGCGCAAATCCACAACGGGCCGGTCGCCGGATTGTCAACGGCGGGCGCGTTGTCGTGACTGCCGCGCGCATCCATCCAATTTGACGCGCGCCCCATTCAGACTCATAATCAAGATGAGAAATTCCGGTTTGCCAGCGGCGCATCCCGTATGCAACACGCGGGCAACGCCGCGATTGCGCCCGTTCGCACGGCCTCAGAAACCAGGACACCCCACCCCATGACCAACAAGCTGCAATCCATGCTCGACAGCCACGACGTTCTTCTGGCGGATGGCGCGACCGGCACCAACCTGTTCAACATGGGATTGATGTCGGGTGAAGCGCCGGAACTGTGGAATGTCGATCAGCCGGGCAAGATCACCGCGCTCTACAAGGGGGCGGTCGACGCGGGCAGCGATCTGTTCCTGACGAATACCTTCGGCGGCACCGCGGCCCGGCTCAAGCTGCATGACGCGCAGAACCGCGTGCGCGAGCTTTCGCGTGTGGGTGCCGAACTGGCGCGCGAGGTGGCAGACAAGGCCGAGCATCCGGTCGTCGTAGCGGGATCGGTCGGACCCACCGGCGAAATCATGGAGCCGGTCGGCACTCTCAGCCATGCGCTGGCTGTCGAGATGTTTCACGAACAGGCTGACGGCCTCAAGGAAGGGGGCGTGGACGTGCTGTGGCTCGAAACCATATCCGCGCCCGAGGAATACCGCGCGGCGGCGGAAGCCTTTGCGCTTGCCGGGTTGCCGTGGTGCGGAACGATGAGCTTTGATACCGCCGGGCGCACCATGATGGGTGTGACGTCGGCCGACATGGTGTCCATGGTCGACGGGCTTGACAATGGCCCCATCGGGTTCGGCGCGAATTGCGGCACGGGAGCCTCGGATTTGCTGCGCACCGTGCTCGGCTTTGTCGCGCAGGGGACCGAGCGCCCGATCATCGCCAAGGGCAATGCCGGCATTCCGAAATTCGTCGACGGCCACATCCACTATGACGGCACGCCCGCGTTGATGGGCGATTATGCGGTGATGGCACGCGATTGTGGTGCCAGGATCATCGGCGGCTGCTGCGGAACCATGCCGGAGCACCTGCGCCACATGCGCGAGGCTCTTGATTCCCGTCCACGCGGCGAGGCTCCGACGCTGGACCAGATCACCGCGTCGCTGGGCGCGTTTTCCTCGGCGAGCGACGGAACCGGTGACTCAGAAGCGAAACCCCGCGCCCGTCGCGGCCGCCGCCGCGCGTAGTATCCAATCGGCCGCCGCCGCGCATGGTATTCAATCGGCCGACGCCGCGCGTCAGGTCCGGTTGGCAGACTCCTGCGCGGCCGGTTTGCGGACGATGAAATCGATCAGCGCGGATTGCCCGGAATGGCCGCTTCCCTCGCGCAACTCGGCATCGTAATCGGCAAAGTGCCTCACGTCGAAACCGGCGAACGCGTCGCGCAGCATCATTTCGGTATACATGTGATCCTGCCGGCCCGGTCCGCCGGTTCCGTAAGCGACCTGTCGCGGGGCATACCCATGCAACATCAGCAGCCCGCCCGGCGGAACGGCCTGCGCCATCCAGCCAAAGAACCTGTCCCTCAGGACGGGGGGCGCAAATTGCACGAAAATCGCGATCACCGCATCGTAGGGTTGGGACCAGTCCCACTCCTCGATACCGCAGTGCCGATACGCCACTGTCACCCCGGCTTCGCGTGCAAGGCCACGCGCCTTGTTCACCGCAACGCCCGATGCGTCAAAGGCGGTGACACGATGTCCCTGCCCCGCCAGCCAGACCGAATTGCGCCCCTCGCCATCTGCCACGCAAAGCACGTTCGAAGCCGCGTCAAGGTGATGGGCGTTGCGGATGAGAAACTCCGACGGGTCGGTGCCAAAGCGAAAGCCCGCACCGGCATAGCGCGAATCCCAGAAGTCCGCGCCCCACATCCTCGTCTCCGCCGTCATCGGTCCGTCTCCCTCGCCGCCCACAGGTTTCAGAACAGGGATAGCTGATCCCCGACCCGCTTTGGAACCCGGAACAGATCACGACGCAGGGGCGCGGTCGGCTTGTCCAGTCCCAGCCGTCGCGCTGCGGCGCTGAACCTCTGCGCCACCATCTCGGCATAAGTACCTTCACCGCGCATGCGCCGGCCCCACCGGGCGTCGTAATCCTTGCCACCGTGCATGTCGCGCAGACGCGCCATGATCTTCGCCGCACGCCCCGGTTCATGTTCAGCCAGCCAGTCCTGCCACAGTTCGGACACCTCCATCGGCAGGCGCAGCATGATCCAGCTTGCCGCATCCGCGCCCGCATCGCGCCCGGCCTCGAGCAGCCTTTCGATTTCATGATCGGTCAATCCCGGAACGATTGGCGACGTCATGACGCGCACCGGTATACCCGCGCCGGTCAGGCGCGCCATCGCCTGCAACCTGCGGCGGGGTGCCGGCGCACGGGGTTCCATGCGCCGGCTCAGACCGGCATCCAGTGTCGTCAGCGATATTCCGACCCGAACGAGCCCCTGTTCCGCCATCGGGCCAAGGATATCGATATCCCGTTCGATCATTGCCCCCTTTGTCACGATTGCCACCGGATGCCGGTGTGCCGCCAGAACCTCGAGACAGGCGCGCATGATCCCATGATCACGCTCGATCGGCTGGTAGGGGTCGGTGTTGGTGCCGATCGCGATCGGGGCGACCCGATAACGCGGCGCACGCAGCTCGCGTTCAAGCACCTGTGCCGCGTCCGGCTTGGCGACCAGCCGGGTTTCGAAATCCAATCCCGGTGACAGACCCAGATAGGCATGCGTCGGGCGGGCAAAACAATAGATACACCCGTGCTCGCAGCCGCGATAGGGATTGATCGAGCGATCGAACGGCAAATCGGGCGACTTGTTCCAGGTGATGATCCGGCGCGGCACTTCGGTCGCGACCTCGGTGCGCAGGACTTGCGGATCATCGCAGAGGTCCCAGCCGTCATGTATCTCTTCCCGCGTCAGATCATAGCGCCCGCTGGCGTTGCCAAGCGCGCCACGCCCAAGGGTCTTCTGCCGCCGGTTTCCGACATTTTTGCCCATGGGTCACAAATAGAACAAATTGGGAACATTAACAAGATCCCCATGATCTCCATGTGTAAACTTCATTATCAATCCGCCGGATTCGGCGATAGAAGTCGGTTGCAGGGCCACCAGTGTCGCAATTAACCGAGTCTGCCTGCGACCAAATGGCAATAACGAAGCATTAGGGCCACGGGGATCGCCCCCCAGCAAGGAAGTGTGCGCATGTCGGAAGAAGATGACATCATCCTGTCGGAACTGGACGACGAAGAGCTTGTCCAGCAAATGTTTGACGACCTGTATGACGGTCTCCGCGAAGAGATCGAAGAGGGTGTGAACATCCTGCTCGAACGCAACTGGGAACCCTACAAGATCCTGACCGAGGCACTGGTTGGTGGCATGACCATCGTGGGTGCCGATTTCCGCGACGGTATCCTGTTCGTTCCCGAAGTGCTGCTCGCGGCGAACGCGATGAAGGGTGGCATGGCCATTCTCAAGCCGTTGCTCGCGGAAACCGGCGCGCCGCGGGTCGGCAAGATGGTGATCGGCACCGTCAAGGGCGACATTCACGACATCGGCAAGAACCTCGTCGGCATGATGATGGAAGGCGCCGGGTTCGAGATTGTCGATCTGGGTATCAACAACCCCGTGGAAAACTATCTCGAGGCGCTCGAGCGCGAAGATGCCGACATTCTGGGCATGTCCGCGCTGCTGACAACGACCATGCCTTACATGAAGGTGGTGATCGACACGCTCGTTGAACAGGGCAAGCGCGAAGACTACATTGTTCTGGTTGGTGGCGCGCCTCTGAACGAAGAATTCAGCAAGGCAATCGGGGCCGACGCCTATTGCCGCGACGCCGCGGTTGCGGTGGAAACCGCCAAGGACTGGATCGGGCGCAAGCACAATCGTCTGAGCGCCTGATCGGGCCAGGAACGAGAAACACCGGCCCGCCCCACGGCGGGCCTTTTTCGTCAGGAGACGCGATGGATCAGATCAGCGACCGCAGCCTGACCGACACCGGCCTGCCCGCTTCGGGAACCGGAAGAATCCTGCTGATCGCCTGCGGGGCTCTGGCGCGTGAAATCCTCGACCTCAAGACACGCAACCGCTGGGATCATCTCGACCTGACCTGCCTTCCCGCAAAACTGCACCTCTACCCGGAAAAGATCACCGAAGCCGTGACCGAAACCGTGGCCAGACATCGGGGCGCATATGACGACATCTTCGTGGTCTACGCCGATTGCGGCACCGGCGGCCTGCTGCGGGCGCGATGCGATGAACTGGGGGTGCAGATGGTCGAAGGCCCCCATTGCTATTCCTTCTTCGAAGGCAATGCAGCCTTTCAGTCGCGCGCCGAGGACGAGATCAGCGCCTTCTACCTGACCGACTTCCTGGTCCGCCAGTTCGATGCGTTCGTGTGGAAACCGATGGGGCTGGACCGGCACCCCGAGTTACGCGACATGCTCTTTGGCAACTACACCAAGCTTGTCTACCAGGCCCAGACCGACGACCCCGCCCTGCGCGCCAAAGCCGAAGAATGTGCCGCGCGGCTGGGTCTGACCTTTGAGTACCGCGCCACGGGCTACGGCGATCTCGAAGGCACGCTGGCCTCATGGGCCGGCCGTAACGCTCGACAAACGCCGGGCTGAGCGATAGCGATGGAACCGATCCAGACAGGGCGGGCAATCAACGGTGCGTTGGCAAAATCTCTTCCATCTCTGCTCGGCACTGCTGCTCCTGGCCCTGTCCGCATGCGCCGGTTCAACCGGATACCAGGCTGAAGACACCCGGCGCCTTGCCGATGCGATCCGCGCGCTTGGTCCGGGTGTCGATCCCGGCGAAGCCGACCGCGCGGCACGGATCTCCTATTCCCACGCACGGGAACTGGCGATCGCCTATGAAATCAGCGACCCGCCGCTGGTGCACAACACCAAGGTCAACATGGGCCTCAAGCCGCGCGGACTGTGCTGGCATTGGGCGGAAGACATGCAAAAGCGTCTGGACGCCGAGAACTTCCGTACGCTGGACATCCAGCGCGCGATCGCCAATGCCGACAACCCCCTGCGCATCGATCATTCAACCGCGTTGGTCAGCGCCCGGGGCCAACCCATGCAGAGCGGGATCGTCCTTGATCCCTGGCGGAACGGAGGCCGGCTGTTCTGGGCCAGGGTAACAGAGGACACGCGTTACGACTGGCAGCCGCAAAGCAGGATTCTGGCCAAGAGGTACGGGGTGACGCCGGTTGGCGACTGACGGGATCAGCCTGCCTCTGCCGCTACTTTTCGGATACGCTCGATCATCGCACGCAAACCGTTGGACCGTTGCGCCGAAAGGTGATCGTTCAGGCCGAGCCGGGCCATTTCGGCGCGCGCATCCACCGCCGGCACATCGGCCACCGGCAGATCGTTATACAGCGCCCGCAGGACGGCGATCAGTCCGCGCACGATCATCGCGTCGCTTTCGCCATCGAACCGGAAAACGCCACCCTCGATGACCGGGTGCAGCCAGACCTGGCTGGCGCAGCCATCGACCTTGGTCGCGGGCACCTTGAGTGCGTCGGGGAGCGGTTCCATCGCCTTGCCTTGTTCGATCACGTAGCGATAGCGATCTTCCCAGTCTTCCAGGAACTCGAAATCCTCGACGATATCTTCAAACGCGGGGCTGGCCATGTTTCGGCTCCTCAGAACTGCATGCAGCCGAGGTATGTCGCGACACCGGTACTGTCCACCCCCGCCTTGAACCTTTTCAACGGCGGCGTGATGCGATAACCCGATGCAAGACAATACAAACGGCGCATCAGATGAAAAAGACCCTCACAGTCCTTCTTGCCGCCAGCCTGATCCTCTCAGGTTGCGGCTGGCGCAGTTGGTTCGGCGGTGGCGATGCGCCACCGAACGCGGATCTCACAGCAATCGAAGCCAACAATCCGCTGATTCCCGTCCAACGCGAAGGCCTGTTCCGGCGCCCCAAGGCGGCAGACAGCACCGTGCTGATCGCCAAGGTCACCAAGCTGCAGATTGACCGCACGCCAACAGGGGCGATCATTCTGGCCGAGGGGGTGGCGAGCAGGCAGGGCGCATTCGCCGCCATTCTGACACCGTCGGGCGGCACCCTCATCCCCGAGGACGGCATCCTGCGTCTGGATTTCCGTGTCGCCTACCCGGTTTACGATACGATCATCGGATCGGAACAATCCCGCAAGGTCACCGACGGGCTTGCGCTGTCCCGTCAGGAACTGGCGGGAATCAACCAGGTGATCGTCACGGGGGCGCAGAACTCGATGCAATCGCGCCGGCGCTGATCGGGCCGCTTGCCCGGATTGCATCCGGTTCAGGATTGTCGCCCGCATGGGTCAAGCCAGACAGGTCGCCGACCTTATTGCGCGTCGGATTCCGGTATTACCACCGCATAGCCCGCCGCGCCGGAAACCGTTCTGGACGGGATCATGCAACAGGTGGCGCTACCCCTTCTGCATGATAATTTTCATTTATTTAGCAATATTTTAAATGTAAAACTTAAAGCTCCACAACAACCACGGATTGCCCCTTGGCCGCCAATCCGATCTTGCCCTCGCAGAGCCGCAGCGCGTCCGCGCCGAACACCTCGTGCCGCCAACCGGACAAGGCGGGCACGTCGCGCTCGCCGGCGGCGATCTGGTCGAGTTCCGAACTCGTCGCCATCAACTTGGCCGCGACGCCGGAACTCTCGGTCTTGGACTTGAGCAGAACGCGCAGCAGGTCCGCGAGCGCCGGGTTGACCTGCAGCTTTTCGCGTGCCCGGTCGGGTTTCGGCATCTTCTCGGGCGGACAGGTCACGCCCCGTTCGATCGCCGCCAGTATGCCATCGGCAATCGCGCCGCGCCGCGCTTCACGCTGCAACAGCCGCAAGCCCCCGAGATCCGAGGCCGAGCGCGGTTTGGCCGATGCCAGCTCAACCAGCGCGTCATCCTTGAACACCCGGTTTCGCGGGATGTTCTGGCTCTGGGCATAGCGTTCGCGAAACGCCGCCAGTGCCTGAACGATGGCGAGAAACTTTGCGGAATTGGTGCGCGTCTTGACCCGTTTCCACGCCTCCTCCGGCTCGATCTCGTAAGTGGTCGGGTTGGTCAGGGTCTGCAATTCCTCGGCGACCCAGCGGGATCGATTGGTCTTCTTCAGCTCTGCGTCCAGATATTCGTAAATCCCGCGCAGATGTGTGACATCAGCCAGGGCATATTTCTTCTGCGCCTCGCTCAGCGGACGGCGCGACCAATCGGTGAAACGGCTCGACTTGTCGACCGAAGCCCGCGCGATCTTGCGCACCAGCGTTTCATATCCGGCCTGTTCGCCGAATCCGCAGACCATCGCGGCGACCTGCGTGTCAAAGAGCGGCTCTGGAAAAACCCTCGCCTCTACCCAGAAAATCTCGAGATCCTGGCGCGCGGCGTGAAAGACCTTGACGACGCTGGTGTCGCGAAACAGGTCATAGAGCGGTTCCAGCGACATGTCATTGGCGAGCGGGTCGACCAGAACCGCGTTCTCATCTCCTTCGCCCGGCAACGCGAGTTGCACGAGGCACAGCTTGGAATAATAGGTCCGCTCGCGCAGGAACTCGGTGTCGACGGTGACATAGGGCTGGCCATGGGCGTCCTTGCAAAAGGCTGCAAGGTCTTCGGTCGTTGTGAGGGTTCGCATGTTTGGGCTGTCGTCTGCTTGTTTGTTGTTGTTCTTGCGCGGTGGACGCATGTGACGCGCCGCCTTGTTCAACCCTTAATTCAATCCGCGCAAATTGCAAACCGGATGCCGCAGCGGACTATGGCAACCAGAGCGGTTCGCGGTTCCCCTCGCAGAAACGCCGCAGCACCGCCGGGTAGAGCGCGTGTTCCTGCACCAGAACCCGCGCGGCCAATGTCTGCGGGGTGTCGTCAGAGCGCACAGGCACACGCGCCTGCCCGAGGATCGGACCGTCGTCCAGTTCGGGCGTCACTTCGTGCACGGTACAGCCATGCTCGGCGTCGCCCGCATCGAGCGCGCGCGCATGTGTGTGCAGGCCCCGGTATTTCGGCAGGAGCGACGGGTGAATGTTCAACATGCGTCCCGTCCACTGGCCGACGAACCCGGCGGTAAGCACGCGCATGAACCCCGCGAGACACACGATATCGGTCCCTGCCGCGATCAGCGGCTTGACAAGCTCCGCCTCGAACGCCGCGCGGTCCGCACCAAACGGCTTGTGATCGACCACTGCCGTCACCACCCCGCGCTCAGCCGCCCTGGCCAGACCGCCCGCGTCGGCGTCGTTGGACAGGACCAGACAGGGTCGGGCCGGGTGATCGCCGGTCATGCTGTCCAGCAGCGCAACCATGTTCGAGCCGCCGCCGGAAATCAGGATCGCAACGCGCTTGTGACTCACGCCAGCGCGCCCCGATACTGAATGCCCGGAGAGCCGGAGACTGTGCCGATCCGGTGCACCGTTTCCCCCGCCTCGCTCAGCAAGGCAGCCAGTTCATCGGCGCTTGCCGGATCACAGACAAGGATCATGCCGATGCCGCAATTGAATGTCTTGAGCATCTCGGCCTCGGCGATATCGCCGATCCCGGCCATCCACTCAAAGACACCCGGCAGCTGCCAGGCCCCGAGGTCGATGCGCGCCCCCAGCCCGTCGGGCAACACCCGCGGCAGGTTTTCCGTCAGCCCGCCACCGGTGATATGGGCCAGCGCGTGTACCCCGCCGGCACGCACCGCCGCCAGGGCAGGTTTGACATAGAGCCGTGTCGGCGTCAGCAGCGCCTCCCCCAGGGTGCCGCTGCCAAACGGACAGTCCGACGCCCAGTCAAGCCCCGACATCCCGACCAGCTTGCGCACCAGCGAATACCCGTTCGAATGCACGCCATCGCTCGCCAGCCCCAGCAGGACGTCGCCCTCGGCCACGCCTTCGGGCAGCGCCGTGCCGCGCTCCATCGCACCGACGGCAAACCCCGCAAGATCGAAATCCCCCTCCGGATACATGCCCGGCATCTCGGCGGTTTCGCCACCGATCAGAGCACAGCCCGAGCCCTCGCATCCCGCCGCGATACCCTCGATGATGCGCGCGGCGGTTTCGGTCTCGAGCTTGCCGGTGGCGAAATAATCCAGAAAGAACAGAGGTTCCGCACCCTGGCAGACGAGGTCGTTGACGCACATCGCGACAAGATCGATACCCACGCCATCCACGTGACCGGTGTCGATCGCGATCCGCAGCTTGGTGCCGACGCCATCGGTGGCGGCAACCAGAACCGGATCGTCGAACCCCGCCGCCCTGAGATCGAACAGCGCCCCGAACCCGCCGAGACCGCCCGCCACGCCGGGGCGCGCGGTACGTTTGGCCGCAGGCTTGATCCGCTCGACCAGCGCATTGCCCGCGTCGATATCCACCCCCGCCTGGGCGTAGGTGATGCCATTCTTGCCGTTTGTCATGCGCGCTGTCCCTGTGCTGCCTGCGCGCGGGGTAGAACATTGCGTTGCCGCTTGCAACATATCCTGACGAACACGCACTTGACGCGCCCGCTCATCGTGATACGCAACGCAAAGGCGGGCCTGTAGCTCAATTGGTTAGAGCAGAGCGCTCATAACGCTTTGGTTGCGGGTTCAAGTCCTGCCGGGCCTACCAATAGCCGCTTTTTTCCAAATAAAATCAACAATGGTGACCCACGAGATTATCCATGTGGGCCACCTTTGGCCATTGCTGCTATTTGGATTGTGCCGAGTACATCTCGGCCAGCTTCACGCGCAGCGCATCGTTAGACATCACATCGGTCGAAAGAACGCCGGGGGCTTCGAAGCATACCGCCCCAAGCTGGACATGATGCCAGCCGCCCGGAATGGGCAGCCCATCAACCTTCACGACACCGCCTGGCTCAAGCACAACAGACATGGCCTCTCTCCCATTCAGGCTCCTTTGTTCCAAGCGATGACCACATCATCTGGCGTCGCCAGTCCGCACGAGCCTACCATCGTCAGATTGGACCGCATCCCTGCCGATTCCCGCTTTTCGCATCGCAAGTGCGGTCACTGGTGTTTGTCCTTGCGTTTCCTGCCGTGGTCGCGCGATCTTTCGAGGGCGTCTTCGAGACGATCCGCATAGGCTTGGCGCGCGTCGTCGGACATGCGGCCCAACTGCTCGATCAGCACCGTATTCGCCATGGCCTGCCAGGTCTCGCGCCGCTCAAACTGCTCCTGCAGCAGCATCTCCAGCGCAGCCGTATCAAACGGGCTCTTGCGTATCAGGGCGGCCACCTCACGTGTCGCGGCCTTGCGACCCGGACCGGGATCGACCGACCGCTCGCGCATTTCCCGGCGTACCGCCTTGCGCTCTTCCCGCGGCAACTCGCGGTACAACATTGCGCCGAGCACGGGCGGCGGGCGGCGCGCACCGTCCGGGCCGCCGAACCGCAGCGCCGCCCCGACCGCGAGCCCGACCACCAGCAGGTTGAGCGCCAGCGACGCCCCCAGCAGGATGCGAAGCCACAACCGGCGCCTTGGTGCGGGTTTGTCCTGTTGCATGTTCATCTATCCTTCCTCGGCCATCGCGATGACCAGGCTGTCCTCATCCAGAAATATGCTGTCGCTGACAAGATACTGCGCCGGATCGGGCAGCGTCGAAGGTGGCGAAAACCCGAGCCACACCCCGGCCGCGCAGGCCGTTGCCAGCGCAGCGATCGCCGGCCAGCCTCCGAGCATGTCATAAAGCTGCCGCCAGCGTCCGGGACGCGGTGCCACGGCAGCTATCTGCCTCTCGTGCAGCACCCGCGCGGCATCCGCCACGATCCGGCGCTCCAGATCGCCCGGCAAGACCGTGGTCTCTCTCCGGGCGGCGTCAAAAAACATGTCCAGATCAACCAAGTCCCTGTCACTGTCAGTCATCGCGATACCCCAGTTCGTCCTTTCGCCCGGACAATGCCCGGCTCAATGCACGTTTGCCACGTGCGGTCAGGCTCTCGACCGCCTCGGTGCTGATCTCCATGATCTCGGCGATTTCCGGATTGGACAGCCCCTCCAGATGCCGCAGCACGACGGCCTCGCGCTGCCGGTCCGGCAACAGCCCCAGCGCGGCTTGCAACGCATCCGCACGCGCGGTCTGCTGCAGGCGTTCGGCGGCGCCCTGCCCCGGATCCGGCGGGTCCGGCACATCGTCGAGCCGTGCCATGCCACCGCGGCGACGGCGCTTGATGTCCAGGCACAGGTTCAGGGTGACCCGGTAGAGCCAGGTGCTGACCTTGGCGGTGCCCGGCTGCCAGTCCGGCGCCATGCGCCACAGGCGCATCATCGCCTCCTGCGCCACGTCCTCGGCCTCGGCACGATCGCCGAGCACCCGCATCGCCACGCCATGGGCGCGCGGCGCAAGGCGCTCGGTCAGGTCTCGCGCGGCGGCCTGCTCGCCATTGGCGAACAGGACCAGCAGCGCGTCATCCGAAGGTGCCGCACCGGTGGGGATCACCGCAGTCGACCCGCGCCGATCCCCGGATATGAAGCCGCCTTCGGGCACTGGCTCAGTTCTTGCGCCACTTGCCTTTGCCGTGCTTGTCCATCTGCGCCTGCGCCTCGTCGAATTCCGCCTTCGAGATGCTGCCGTTCTCGTCCTTGTCCATACGGTCAAAGACCTTGCCGGCACGCTTGCCGTCGCGGGGTTTCGGCATCTCGTCCTGCGACAATACACCATCCGCGTTTGCATCAAAGCGTTCGATCATCCTGTCAACGCGATCCTCGACCTGCCTGACAGCGGCGCCAAGCAGCTCGTCGCGATCCAGCGACCCATCGCTGTTGGCATCCGCTTCGTTGAACCGCGCCTGGTGGCGCGTCGCGAATTCCTCCTGGGAAATCTCGCCATTTCCATCCAGGTCCACCTGTTCGAACGAGATCGGTGCCCGATGCATCCCGTCGGGTTTCTGGGCCATCGCCGACCCCGCCGTCAAGGCGATGCCGCCCGCGACGATCGCAAGGATAAAGCCTGTATGTTTCATCTGTCGTTTCCTTCATTGCAACGGCCCGGTGCCGTCAACCATGTCTACAAAACGCGGCGCCGGTCGCTTTCCGTCGCTGAAACTGCACTTTTTTCGATCACGGCGTTTGCGTCGCGCCGCCGCCGGCAAGACGCAAGAGAGCGGGCACGTCGCGACATCCCGACGCAATTGCATGATGCGCCCTTTCCGTCGCGCCCGATCGGCCCCATCTTGGCGCCGGGAGAACGGAAAAGACATGACTGACGATTCGCAGAACCTGACGGCCGACGCCGCACATTCATCCGACCGCGATCTGTGGCCGGCCATGGCGCGCGGATGGCGTTGCAAATGCCCGAAATGCGGCAATGGCCCGCTGCTGCACAGCTATCTCAAGGTGAACGAGAACTGCACGGTCTGCCGGGAAGAGTTTTTCCATCACCAGGCCGATGACGGGCCTGCCTATCTGACGATTCTGATCGTCGGGCATATCATGGCACCGCTGCTGCTGTTCTGCTTTACCATGTGGCGGCCGGAACCGTTGACCCTGTTCACCATTTTTGCGGTTGGCTGCGTCGGGTTGTCGCTCTATCTTCTGCCGAGACTGAAAGGGGCGATTGTCGGGTTCCAGTGGGCGCGGCACATGCACGGCTTCTAGCACAGGCATTCGGGAAACCGGCCTGCCCCGCGTCGGCAGGAGAGAGCATGACCATCGACAAATCCGCAATCCGCAATGCTGCCACGGTTATCGTGCTGCGCGACCGTCACGGCGATCCGTCGATCCTGATGGGACAGCGCGGCGCAAAGGCGGCGTTCATGCCCAACAAGTTCGTCTTCCCCGGCGGCGCGGTCGATGCAGGCGACGCCGGGATTCCCTTGGCCCGCCCCCTGCCCGATCTTTGCCGTGATCGTCTTTGCGAGGATGCGCCGGTAGAATTGCAGCAGGCGCTTGCCGCCGCCGCCATTCGCGAGCTTTGGGAGGAAACGGGGCTGATCCTTGGCACACCCGGGGAATGGCCCGGGCCGGTGCCCGAGGATTGGCAGGGGTTTGCCGCAACCGGCCACCTGCCGTCTGCCGACGCCCTGCAATTCGTCTTTCGCGCGCTGACGCCGCCGGGCCGACCGCGCCGTTTCGATGCAAGGTTCTTCCTGGTCGATGCGGACGCGATCCAGGGCGATCTTGACGATTTCACCCATGCAAGCGACGAGCTTTCGCATCTGCAGTGGATCAGGCTGAGCGACGCGCGGCGATTTGATCTGCCGTTCATTACCGAGGTGGTTCTCGCCGAGGTCGCCGGGCGCGTGGATGATCCGGCGCCGCCAGCAAGCGTGCCCTATTTCCGCAACAGCGACGAGGCCAGCCTGTTCCTGCGCCTGCGTGGGCGCGCCATGCCGGAGCATGATTGAGACAGGATGACGTGATGGGGGCGCTGCCCCCGCCGCCTGACGGCGGCTCCCCCGGAGTATTTGACCAAAGATGAAGCTGCGACCGCTCGGTCCGATCTCAGATCGCGAGTACGAGCAGCACGATCGACACACCGAGCAAGGCCATGCCAGCGATCTCGCGCCCGGTGATCGTTTCCTTGAAGAACAGCGTGGAGGCAAGCAGGCTCAGGACCAGTTCGACCTGTCCAAGCGCCTTGACATAGGCGGCGTTCTGCAAGGTGAACGCAAGAAACCAGCAAAACGATCCGGCCATGCTGAATATGCCGACCCAGAGTGCGACGCGCCGGGTGGACCAGACGGCCTTCAGTTCGTCGCGGTCGCGCAGCACCAGCCAGACCGCCATGACGACGGTTTGAATCGTGACCACCGCCGCCAGCGTGATGGCGGCGCGCAGCGCCGGCTCGGTCTCGCCCAATTGCAGTGATGCGCCCCGATAGGTCACCGCCGATATGGCGAACAGCACGCCCGATCCCAATCCGAGCATCGAGGCGCGGTTGGTCAGCTGCTTCAGCCAGGAGCCGTCTGCGCCCGGTGTGCGGGACAACAGCCCGACGGCGAGCAGACCGATCAGGATCGCGACAAAGCCGCCGGCGCTGACCCCCTCGCCCAGAACCAGCAACCCGACCAGCGCGGTCTGGATCACTTCGGTTTTCTTGAACGTGATGCCCACCGCGAAATTGCGTTGTTTGAACAGCGCCACGACACACATCGTCGCGAGAATTTGAGCCAGCCCGCCCGCCACCGCAAAGAACCAGAAGGCAGCAGGCAACGCAGGCAGGTCGCGACCACTCATCACCAGGTAGAGTGTCAGCAATCCGAGGACCAGCGGCGCGGAATAGGCAAACCTGGCAAAGGTTGCGCCCGTCGCAGACAATTGCGTCGTGCTCAGGCTCTTTTGCAGCATGAAACGCAAGGTTTGAAAGGCAGCGGCTGCGAGGGTGACGGGGATCCAGAGACTCATGCCTCCCTAGTGACCGGTTTTCACTCGCTGGGCCAGAGCGGATGTGCGACCGGATCCTTGCCCCGCCAGAGATAACGTCGAAAGACCTCGCCGTAGGATCGATAGACATAGCCGTCATTGATGGCGAGATACCGGGCGCGTCCCTTGCGATAGATCGCCGGGAGCCGATACCACGGTGCGGTGGGGTTCATATGATGCACCACATGCAGGTTGTTGTTCAGAAACAGGAATGCCAGCACGCCCCGATCTTCGACGACGACCGTCCGGCTCCGCACCCGATCATGTGCCCGATGCTCAAGAAAGGTCCGGATCCGGAGCACTGCGAGCCCGAGATAGGCCGAAACGAGGTAGGCCCAGACCGGCATCGGCGAAACCGCGACAATCAGCAGGACAACCGCAGCACCCGCCAGATGCAGGGCCCAGGCCAGCCAGATCGCGCGATCGCCGCGCCGCATGCCCCGCAGTTCATCGCGCAGGAAACCAATCTGCCCGATCAATGGCCCGATGAGCATCCGGCCAGACAGGGTGTTGTTCACACGATAGACCCGTTGCAGCCAGCCGGGCAGTCGGCGCCACACCATCGGATCCAGATAATTGCTCTCGGGGTCATCGTAGGGATCGGTCAGGTTGGCATCACGGTGATGTGCCAGGTGCAGGTCGCGAAAACGATTGTAGGGAACGCTGAGATTGAGCGGAAGCGCCATCAGGAGCTCGTTGGCGATCCGCGATCGAAACGGGTGCCCGTGCAGCACCTCATGTGTCAAGGAACCGTGCAGCGCCACCAGCAAGGCCGTCGCCGGTACGGCAAGCCCAACGGGCGCCCGAAACAGCACGGCGGCCCACGCCCCATAGCACCCGACGATCAACAGGAACGTGATCCATTCGACGCGGTGAAACGAACCGCGCCACTCAGGCATCATGCCCCCGTCGCGATAACGCTGACAATGGCCATCATCGACAGCCCCATCAGGTCTCAGCTCATCGCCCTTATGCCCGCGCACCGCCTTGTCTCCATGCTTTCCAATCCGTCATCGTGCATGCCTGTGCTATGGTATGAAATCGAATGTGAGAATTCCGAATTTGATTAACAAAAATCAACTTATGTGATAAAAATAAGCAAATGCCGCACAATATCGACAAGCGCATCCGCGCCGATCACTTTCGCACCCGCCTGTCGCGCGCCATGCGCGAAACCGGCACCAGCCAGAGCGCCCTCGCCCGTGAGATCGGGGTTGATCGTTCAACGATATCGCAGCTCTTGACCGATGAGGGTGCCCGCTTGCCAAATGGTCACGTCGTCGGGGCGTGCGCCGCGGCACTCGGGGTGTCGGCAGACTGGTTGCTGTCGCTGTCCGACCGGCCGGAATGCGCCGCCGACCTTCTGGCCAACAGTCTCAGTCTCAGCGAAGCCCCGCGCGCTCTGGTCGACGAACGCATCTTCGAATGGCATCGCGAAGCCGCCGGCTACAAGATCCGTCACGTCCCGGCCGCGCTGCCCGATATGCTCAAGACCCGTGCGCTGCTCGAATGGGAATACGCCCCGCATCTCGGACGAACCGCCGACCAGGCGATCGGCGCCTCCGAAGACCGCCTCAAATGGATGCGCAGCGCGCAATCGGACTACGAGATCGCCATGCCGCGCTACGAGTTGGAGAGTTTCGCGCAGGGCGTTGGGTACTACGAGGGCCTGCCACCGGACATTCGGCGCGAACAACTCGATCGTCTCATCGAACTGGGCGAACAACTCTATCCGCGCATGCGCCTCTACCTCTTTGACGCCCAGCGGCTCTACAGCGCCCCGGTGACGATTTTCGGTCCATTGCTCTGCGTATTCTACGCGGGCGGTCACTACATCGCCTTCCGCGATCGCGACCGCATCGAAACCTTTACCCGCCACTTTGACCGGCTGGTACGCGAAGCGACCCTGCCCGCCCGCGATCTGTCCGCGCATCTGCAAATGCTGCGCCAGACCTGTCTCGCGAACGGCTGAAATATCGCAGGTCGAAATCCCGGATCGCCCTGCGATGCGACGGTGCTTGCGTCAGGTAACTCAAAACCGATCTTCAGCTTTGGTCAAATACTCCGGGGGAGTCGCCCGTCGGGCGACGGGGGCAGCGCCCCCCAACCGCATCACCATTATTCAACCCGGCCTATCCGGGGCGACGGATTGCCTGGCCCGCACCGTCCGGATAGGGCAACCCTGCCTGCGCCGAGCGGATCCGCTGCATCGCAGACTCGATCTCTGCGGATGGTGCGCAGGGCCGCCTGCTCTTGAGATCGACATGCAGAAGAAAGCTCTCGCCGGTCGCAAGAAGCCGTTCACCCTCGTACATGCTGTGAAACAGATGCAGTTTCTTGCCCTCCCCGACCAGCATCTGCGTCCGCACCTCGATACGCGCGCCGGCATGCACCTCGGCAAGATGGCGAATATGGGTCTCGGCTGTAAAATAGCTGCCACCGGACGCGATGTAGTCGGCATCGCACCCTATCATTTCCATGAACCGGTCCGAGGATGCGGCAAATGCTTCCAGATACCTGGCCTCGTTCATGTGGCCATTATAGTCGGTCCAGTCGAGCGGAACCGCGCGTGACAGGGTGAGAATCGGCTGCGACAGGTCACTGGCCTGTTCCACCCCGCCCGACAGCGCAGTGCTCTGACGCAGACGCGCATCCTGCCGGTTCAACACCGCACCCGCACCCCAGTCCTGCCCCTTGAGCGCCCGCATCATCGCAACGAGGTTGTTGTCGCGAATGCGTTCCAGTTCACGGATCGAATAGACGCCCGACTGGGCATCCGATTGCCCCGAGATCAGGTCGACAAGTTCGTCGGTGAACTCCGGCACGTCCATCAGCCTGGTCCATGGCCACTTCAGCGCCGGGCCGAACTGGGCCATGAAATGCTTCATTCCGGCCTCGCCGCCGGCCACGCGATAGGTCTCGAACAGCCCCATCTGCGCCCAGCGGATGCCAAAGCCCATGCGGATCGCCTCATCGATCTCCGCGGTGGTGGCAACGCCGTCCTTGACCAGCCACAGGGCCTCGCGCCAGACCGCTTCCAGGAACCGGTCGGCGATATGCGCGTCGATCTCCTTTTTCACATGCAACGGAAACAGGCCCAACCCGCTCAAAACATCGGTTGCCCGCCCGATCAGGTCCGCGTCATTCTCCGCGGTCGTCACCAGCTCGACCAGGGGCAGCAGGTAGACCGGGTTGAACGGGTGCGTCACCACGATCTGGCCGGGCCGAAGCGCACCCTGCTGCAACTCGCTCGGCTTGAATCCCGAGGTCGACGACCCGATGATCGCATCCGGATCACAGGCCGCCTGCAATCCGGCAAACACCTTGTGCTTGAGATCCAGCCGCTCCGGCACGCTCTCCTGGATCCACTCGGCACCGGCAACCGCCTCGGCCATCTGCGCGTGAAAGCTCAGCCGCCCTTCCGCAGGCAGCGGCGCATCGCTCAGCCCCGGCAGGGAACGGCGTGCGTTGTCCAGCACCTCGCCGATCTTGCGCTCGGCCTCCGGATCCGGATCGAACACCCGGACATCCCATCCATTCAGCAGAAATCGCGCGGCCCATCCGCCGCCGATCACGCCACCACCGATGATTGCTGCCGTTCTCATGACATCCCGTCCCCTTGCCCGCGCGGGCCATTGCATTGCAGACGCCAGGGCGATTGAAGGTCGCCCTCCAACCGCCCCCGGACCGCTCTATTTCGTCGCCGGAGCGCGTTTCACCAGGCCCAGTTTTTCGCGCACCTCATCCGGCCCGATCACCCGTGCACCCATGTTCTCGATGATCGTCCCGGCCCGTTCGACCAATTGCCAGTTCTCGGCCAGAACGCCCTTGTCCAGCCAAAGGTTGTCCTCCAGACCGACCCGCACATTGCCACCGGCCAGAACCGCCGCCGCGACATAGGCCATCTGGTTGCGCCCGAGCGCGAAGGCCGAAAAGGTCCAGTCGTCAGGCACATTGTTGACCATCGCCATGAAGGTGTTGAGATCATCCGGCGCGCCCCACGGAACCCCCATGCACAGTTGCACGAGCGCCGGGCTGTCCAGAACGCCGTCCTTGACCAGTTGTTTGGCGTACCACAGATGCCCGGTGTCAAAGGCCTCGATCTCGGGCTTGACACCAAGGTCGGTCATCATCCGCCCCATCGCCTGCAACATCCCCGGCGTGTTGGTCATCACGTAATCTGCTTCGGCAAAATTCATCGTGCCGCAATCCAGCGTGCAGATTTCCGGCAGGCATTCGGCCACATGCTGGACCCGCGCGGCGGCACCGATCATGTCCGTGCCCGCCTCTTGAAGCGGCAGCGGATTTTCCGTCGATCCGAACACCATGTCCCCGCCCATCCCCGCCGTCAGGTTCAGGACCACATCCACATCGGCATCGCGAATACGCTCGGTCACTTCGCGATAATAGGCCAGATCGCGGCTGGGCGTGCCGCTGTCCGGATCGCGCACGTGACAATGCACCACCGCTGCGCCTGCCCTGGCCGCCGCGATCGCGCTTTCGGCGATCTGCCGGGGGCTGCGGGGCACATGCGGGCTGCGATCCTGGGTTCCGCCCGAACCGGTCACGGCGCAGGTGATGAACACGTCCTTGTTCATGGTGAGCGGCATCGGCTGATCCTCCTGTTTGCTGGCAGAAAGATGACGTGGCTTGGCAAGACAGAATTTACAATTTAGGCAGTGTTCTTGATGAAATCCGCAATTAACATTCTCGAACCCACGTCACGGCCGCTGCATGCCGCCGTGCTGGTTCTCGACGACAGCAACACGCTCAGCTTTGCGGCAGCGGTCGATCCGATGCGCGCTGCCAACCGGATGTCGGATCGGCGCTTGTTCGACTGGAACTATGTCACCGCAACCGGGAAACCCGCGCGGCTGACCTCGGGCCTCGCGGTGCCCGGTCCCGCCCTGAGCCGTCTTCAGGGATGTGATCTCCTGGTGGTCGTCGCCGGGTTCAATCTCAGGGCACATGATACCCCCGCACTGCGCGCAGGCCTGCGCCGGATCGCGGCCGGCGGTGCGACGCTGGCGGGGATCGACGGCGGTCCGTGGCTGATGGCGGAAGCTGGTGTTCTGGATCAATTCAGCGCAACAACACACTGGGAAGATTTGGAAAAGTTTGCCCGAAAATTCCCCGAGGTGACCACCCTGCGCAACCGCTTCCACGTGGATCGCACCCGGATGACCAGCGGCGGCGCGACGCCGGCAATCGACATGATGCTTTACCTGATCAAATGCCGCTATGGCGCGGAACTGTCGGCCCGTGTGGCCGGGGCCTTCATCTATGACAGCGCGCCCGATCCCGCACGTGCCCAGAGCCGCAGCGGCAATCCGGGGCACACCGTCCTGACTGCGCGGGTCAGCGCGCTGATGGAGCAGACCCTCGATGCCCCCCTGTCGATCCCCGACATCGCCCGCCGCGCGGGCACCGGTCCGCGCACGCTGCAGACGCAGTTTCGGGCACGGCTGAACACCACACCCAAGGCATACTACCTCTCACTGCGCCTTGCCGAGGCCATGCGGCTGGTGCGGGATACCGACATGCCTCTTCTCGACGTGGCCCTGGCGACCGGATTCGGGTCGGCCGCCGCCTTTGCGCGCGCCTTTCAACTGGCGCATGGTCGATCCGCCCGCGCCATCCGGCGGGCGCAGCACTCCGCGCCCTGAGAAGAATGCCTAGTAGGGCATCGGATGGGCGCGATGGGTGGTGTCGATATCGGAGAGTACCTCATCACTCAAGGTGACATCCACGGATGCGAGGATGTGATCCAGCTGATCCAGATGGGTCGCGCCGAAAATCGCCGACGCCATGAAGGGGCGCGTGCGACACCAGGCCAGCGCCATGTGCACCGGATCGAGCCCGTGGCGTTTCGCCACGTCGAGATATGCCGCCACCGCCTCGTGCGCGCGCGGCGTATCACGTCCGCCCAGGTTCGACACCAGCGACTTGCGCGAGCCGTCTGGCACCGCGCCATCGGCGTATTTGCCGGTCAGCAGCCCCGCCGCCAGCGGAGAGAAAGACAACAATCCGACACCCTCGTTCACGCTCAGCTCGGCGAGATCGGTGTCATAGAGCCGGCACAGCAGGGAATATTCGTTCTGTATGGACGCCACGCGGGGCCAGCCGCGTTGCTCGGAGACGCGCAACCATTGCGCGGTGCCCCAGGCGCTTTCGTTGCTCAGGCCGAAATGCCGGATATTTCCCTTGTCGACCTGTTTCTGCAGCGCTTCGAGGCAATCCTCGATATTGGCGAGCGTGTCCTCGCGGTTCTGGCCTGACGGATCGTAGGTCCAGTTCTTGCGAAACATGTAGCTGCCGCGGTTCGGCCAGTGGAACTGGTAAAGGTCGATATAGTCGGTTTGCAGCCGCCGCAGGTTGCCTTCGATCGTGCCCGGTATCGTCGCCGAGGAAATCGGCGCGCCGTCACGCACATGGGCCAAACCCTCGCCCGAATGCTTGGTCGCCAGAATGTAATCGCCGCGCCGCGCGCGGTTGGCGGCGTTCCAGGTGCCTATGATCTCTTCGGTCCGACCGATGGTTTCCGCGCGCACCGGATTGACCGGATACATCTCGGCGGTGTCCAGGAAATTGACTCCCGCCGCCAGCGCCTTGTCGATCTGGGCGTGGGATTCGCGCTCATCCGTCTGGGTGCCAAAGGTCATGGTGCCGAGGCACAGCTCGGAAACGGTCAGGCCGGTCCGGCCCAGTGGATTCATCTTCATTGCGGCATTCCTCGCTTGCTTGGCCTGCAACCTAGCGATTGCGTCGCGGATGGCAATTCGGTTCCCGCGCCGACCACATACGCGACAGGGCCGAATTCTCCACTGGCACCATATCCGGGCATCCGCACCCGCGAGGCCGCTGCCCGCCCGGCAGCGCCTGCAGTCGCCGGGCCGAGCGCATAGCCATGACCCAACTATCCGCAAAAGCGACATGTTTTTGTCGAGAAAAACCAAGCCCCGCGCGGCCAGCCCGCCAGATTGATCGCATCATGCGCCTCCTGATTTCCTCCGCCGCCCTCTTTCTCTCTGTCATTCTGCTGCAACTGTCATCGGGGGGCGTGGGTCCGCTGGATGCTCTCTCGGGCATCGCACTGTCATTTTCCACCACCGAAATCGGCCTGCTGGGATCGGCGCATTTCTTTGGGTTTTTCATCGGCTGCTGGTGGGCGCCGCGCCTGATGGGCAGCGTCGGACATTCCCGCGCCTTTGCCGCCTTTACAGCCACCGGCGCGATCGGGTTGCTGGCTCATATGCTGGTGATCAACCCCTACGCCTGGACAGTGATGCGGGTGATGTCCGGGCTCTGCGTGGCGGGATGCTACACCGTGATCGAGGCCTGGCTGCAGGCCAAGGTCACCAATGAAAGCCGGGGTCGCACGATGGGTGTCTACCGGGTGGTGGACATGAGCGGGTCGCTCGTTGCACAGCTCATGATCGGTGTGCTCGCGCCCGCCAGCTATGTCAGCTACAATATACTGGCAATCCTGTGCTGCGCGGCGCTGCTGCCGCTGACCCTGACGACGGCAAGACAGCCCGAAACGCCCGATGCCCCGCGTCTTCGCCCCAAGCTGGCGATCCAGATGTCACCGCTTGCCGCGGCGGGTGTGGTGGTGGCCGCGCTGTCCTCGGCCAGCTTTCGCATGATCGGTCCGGTCTACGGTCAGGAGGTCGGGCTGACCGCCGGGCAGATCGGCTGGTTCCTCGCGATCTTCGTGCTCGGCGGCGCAGTGGCGCAATATCCCGTGGGCTGGCTGGCGGATCGCTTTGACCGGCGATGGGTGCTGATCTGGCTGTCGGTCGCGGCGATTGCCAGTTGCGCCATGACCATGGCCGCGCCGGGTTTCGGAATGACCGGCGTCATGACCAGCGCCTTTATCTTCGGCGTGACCACCTTTCCGATCTACTCGGTCGCTGCCGCCCATGCCCATGACTTCGCCAAGAGCGAGGAACGGGTCGAGCTTTCGGCCGCATTGATGTTCTTTTACGCGCTTGGCGCCATCGCCGCCCCGGCGGTCGCCTCGCTCCTGATCGGGTGGTTCGGGCCGCATGCCATGTTCACGATGATCGCGCTCGGGCATGTCGTGCTCGTCGTATTCGGAATTGCCCGGATGCGGATGCGCCCGACCAGCAGCACGAAAACCCCATATGTCTACACGCCACGCACCTCCTTTACCGTGGGCCGGCTGTTCCGCCGCCAGCGGGATCCGGAGTGACGCACCGGGGTCGGCAAAAGACGGGGTGACGATCCGCCTGCCCTGCGCTACACAGCGCCCAACTCAGCGCGGACGGACCAATGGCACGCATACTCATCACCTCGGCTATTCCCTACATCAACGGCATCAAGCACCTTGGCAACCTCATCGGCAGCCAGTTGCCCGCGGATCTCTACGCCCGCTACATGCGCTGTCGCGGCAATGAAGTGATGTTCCTCTGCGCCACGGACGAACATGGCACGCCCGCCGAACTGGCCGCCGCAAAGGCCGGCAAGCCGGTGGCGGAATATTGCGCCGAAATGCACGAGGTCCAGTCGGATATCGCCCGGCGCTTTGGTCTCAGCTTCGATCATTTCGGACGCTCGTCCAATCCGCAGAACCACAAACTGACACAGCATTTCGCGGGCAAGCTGGCCGAGAACGGGTTGATCCGGGAAGTGTCCGAGAAACAGGTCTACTCGAATGCCGACGGCCGCTTTCTGCCGGACCGCTATATCGAGGGTACCTGCCCGAATTGCGGCTATGAAAAAGCGCGCGGCGATCAATGCGAGAACTGCACCAAGCAGCTTGACCCCACCGACCTGATCGATCCGCGCAGCGCGGTGTCGGGCTCCACGGATCTCGAGATACGCGAAACCAAGCATCTCTATCTCCGGCAGTCGGCCCTCAAGGACGATCTGGACAAATGGATCGACAGCAAGACCGACTGGCCGATCCTGACCACGTCGATCGCCAGGAAATGGCTGCATGACGGCGACGGCCTGCAGGACCGCGGTATCACCCGCGATCTCGACTGGGGGGTGCCGGTGAAAAAGGGCGACGCGGACTGGCCGGGAATGGAAGGCAAGGTATTCTACGTGTGGTTCGATGCCCCCATCGAATATATCGCCTGCGCTGCCGAATGGGCCGAAGCCAACGGCAGGACGGAGGCAGACTGGGAACGCTGGTGGCGCACCGACAAGGGCGCGGATGACGTTCAGTACGTCCAGTTCATGGGCAAGGACAACGTGCCCTTTCACACCCTCAGCTTTCCGGCCACGATACTCGGTTCGGGCGAGCCGTGGAAAATGGTCGATCACCTGAAATCCTTCAACTACCTGAATTACGACGGCGGCCAGTTCTCGACCAGCCAGGGCCGCGGCGTGTTCATGGATCAGGCGCTCGACATCCTGCCCGCCGACTACTGGCGCTGGTGGTTGCTCAGCCATGCGCCCGAAAGCAGCGACAGCGAATTCAGCTGGGAGAATTTCCAGCAATCGGTGAACAAGGATCTTGCCGACGTGCTTGGCAATTTCGTCAGCCGCATCACCAAATTCTGCCGCAGCAAATTCGGCGAGACCGTTCCCGAGGCCGGTGACTATGATACGGCAGAGCAGACCCTGATTGCCGATCTGACGCAACGTGTCCGCGCCTACGAGGCACATATGGCGGCAATGGAGGTGCGTAAATCGGCGCAGGAATTGCGCGCAATCTGGGTGGCCGGGAACGAGTATCTGCAAAACACCGCGCCGTGGACCACTTTCAAGACCGATCCCGACCGCGCGGCGGCGCAGGTTCGGCTCGGACTGAACCTTGTGCGGCTTTACGCGGTGCTCAGCGCGCCCTTCATCCCGGATACCAGCGCGCGGATACTCGCGGCATTGCAGACCGACGACGGCACCTGGCCCGATGACGTCCCCGCCGCGCTGTCCGCTCTTCCCGGCGGGCATGCGTTCACCGTGCCCGATGTCCTGTTCGCGAAGATCACGGATGAGCAGCGCGAAGAGTGGGAAACACGGTTTTCAGGGGCGCGAGAATAGTTGAACGCGCGACAAGCCGGATCACCGGACGCGACCCGTAATCAGAGAGCTTTCCGAGCCGGGTATTGCGATTTGGCCGCGGAACGCTCTGGACAACCTGCCACGCGCCGTCGGCATTCGGACGACCGGTCAGCCGGGTGCGATTGCTTCCAGAGTTGCGGGCTGACCGGCGAGTCTCAGCACGCGATCACTCAGGCTCGCCGCTTCTTCGCGGGAGTGGGTGACAAAGAGCGTGGCCGGTCGCACCTCTTCGATCAGCGCGCGCGCAAGTTCGATCATTTCCGACGCAAGATCCGGATCGAGCGATACGAAGGGTTCGTCCAGGATCAACGCCTGCGGCCGCGCGGCAAAGGCACGCGCAAGGGCCAGGCGGCGCTGCTGTCCCAGTGACAACTGACCGGGAAACAGGTCGGCCTTGCCACCAATCCCGACACGATCCAGTGCCGCGCGCGCCCGCTCCTCGCCAAGGCTCGGATGCACCAGCGTGATGTTCTGAAGCGCGCTGCGCCACGGCAGCAGCGTTGGCTCCTGAAATACCATGGCCAGCCCGTCGGGCCGGTCTATCTGGCCCTCGAACGCCCCGTCAATTCCCGCGATCAGACGCAGCAGCGTGGTCTTGCCGATGCCCGATGGGCCCTGCAATGCCACGGTTTCCCCTGCCGCGACGACAAAATGGATGTCGCGCAGGATCTCGCTTTCACCAAATCGTTTGCTCTTGACGTCTACCGTGATCATGCGCGCCTCCAGCGGCGGGCGCGGCGTTCCCAGGGCTGCAACAACAGCCACTCGACCGCCAGCATCACCGCGATGAAGGACAGTGAATAGACCAGCACATGCGCGACGTCGAACAGCTGAAAATACAGGTGTATCTGAAACCCGATCCCGCTGGAGCGACCAAGAAACTCGGCCACCAGCACGATCTTCCAGATCACCGCGACTCCCGATCGCGCCGCCGCCGCGATGAACGGTGCAAGCTGCGGCAAGATCACGTGACGCAGATAGCTGCGCCGGGACATGCGATAGACCTGACCCATCGCCCTGAGGTCGGGATCGAGCGCCCGTGCGCCCTCGCGGATGATCGTCGTCACATTCGGTATCTTGTTCAGGGTCACAGCGACGATGGCGGCGGTCTCGTTCAATCCGATCCACAGGTAGCACAGCACGATCAGGACCAGCGCCGGAAGGTTGAGAAACACCACCAGCCACGGATCAAGCCACTTGTCCACGCGCGGAGACAGCCCCATCACAAGCCCGAGCGCCAGCCCCACCGACATGGCCAGTACAAAAGCCCAGGCAACCCGGATCAATGTCATGGCAAGATGATAGGGCAACGCGCCCGACGCGACCTCGGCCCGGAACGGCCCCAGCAGCGCGCCGGGCATGGGCAGCACCTCCGGATCATTGCCGATCCACGCGGCAATGATCCAGAGTGCCAGAAGGCCGATCAGGGACGTCAGGCGGACGATCACGGTATCATTGAATCTGCGCGAACAATCCGGGCGGCAACGTGGTCGCATTGCCCACCAGTTTTTCGCCCCCGAGTTCCGCCATCAACCGCAGGAGCTGGTCCGCGCTCTCCGCATTGACAGGCCCCCTGGCCGGAATGCCCGCCCTGAAATCATCGCGCAACGCCACGAATTCGCTGTCTGAACGCACGTTCATCGCGGCACGCAGCGGCTCCCATGCGGCATCATCCGTGGCCAGCAGCGATTTGGATGCGCGGGTCGCCTCGTAAAATGCCTGCGACAATCCCGGATTCTCGGCCAGATCGCTTTCCTTCATCACATAGCCCAGAAGCGGCACATCCGGGTCCAGCCCCAGCGCGACCGACGCCTCGGCGACCGACAGCAGCTCTCGCATGCCCGCAGCCTTCATCTTGGCAAGGAAATGCCAGAAGTTGATGGCTCCGTCGGTGTCTCCGGCAAGGGCGCTCTTGTAGATCAACGGTGGCGCGCCATAGACCTGCTCGGTGTCCTGCGCCAGATCCATGCCGAATTCACGCGCGGCATAGGCCTGCAGGATCAGCCAGCTCTTGTCGAGCGGTCCGCCCGCGATACCGATCTTGCCACCGGCGAGGTCCTGTAGCGTTTGCGCGGTGCTGTCAGCGGGAACAACCAGCCCGCCAACGGCCCTGGAATACGGGATGAACACGTAATCCTTGCCCGCCGCACGCTGTCGCGCGACCCAGATCCAGTCGACCACGGCAACATCGGCGTCACCCCCCTCGAAAGCGACACGCGTCGCGCCGTTATCGGCATAGGGCAGCGCCGCAAGCTCGAATCCGTTTGCCCTGTCGAACCCGTTGCGCCGAATGGTATCCAGTTCCCAGTTGACCGTTCCGATCTTGAGCACCGCAACCCGGACCACCGGCATCTCCTGTGCGCCCGCAACGGTCGCCAGACCGGTCCAGCACATCGCCAGCAGAACGCCGATACAGTTGATCAGTCTCATCAAATCTCTCCCCGATGCCATTGGCGAGCACGACACCCCTGCACGGATCGCCCCCCGCCTGACATGTCGATCCTGCCGCAAGCGACAGTGGCGCGGAACCGGGACCAAAGGCGTATTCGCAACTGTCGGCCCGGATCACATCCAGAGGCCCGACATCGCGATCCCGAGCCCGGCAGCGCCAAGGGCGAGTTTCCCCGCAATTCCGCGCATCCCGATCAACCCGTAGCTCAGCAAACCCAGACCTATGGCCACGCGGCCCATCGCGAACAGTGCGGAAAACGGTGCATCGGCAAGGTTCAGAAGGTTCGGGTTCGCGATCATCGCCAGCGGGATCACGTACAGGCCCACACCAAGCGCCATCGCGGTCAGCGCCACCTTGACCCAGCTTTCGCCGATCATGCCCGCAGCGATGAACACCGCGCCGCAAACCGGCGGCGTTATGGTCGAGAGCAACGCGAACCAGAATACGAAGAGATGCGCCTGCAAGGGCTCCAGACCCTGTTGGATGAGGGCGGGGCCGGCAACCGAGACACAGATCACGTAGGCCGCGGTCGTCGGCACCTCCATCCCGAGCACGAGGCAGGCCAGCGCGGTCAGAAGCAGCGAGGGCCAGAGCACCCCCCCGGACGCCGACAGGATCAGAGAGGTGATCTTGACCCCGAGACCGGTGATCGACAGC
>JAUIIJ010000032.1 GCA_030431825.1 Alphaproteobacteria bacterium | reverse complement strand
GAACGTCATGCAATCCGCCTATATCGAGACCGCCGAACTGAAGGGGCTGTCCGGTTTCGACGTGATCCGCAAACACGCCTTTCCCAACGCCATCGCACCGATCGTGAACGTGGTGATGCTCAACCTCGCCTATCTCGTGGTCGGCGTCGTGGTGATCGAGGTGGTGTTCGTCTATCCCGGCATGGGCCAGTACCTCGTCGATCATGTTTCCAAGCGTGACGTGCCGGTGGTGCAGGCCTGTGGGCTGATCTTTGCCGCGGTCTACATCGCGCTCAACATGTTCGCCGATATTGTCTCGATCCTGTCCAATCCGCGTCTGAGGCATCCGAAATGAAGAATATTCCCATCTCGGCACTCATCGGCCTGTTCTTCACCAGCCTCTATTTCCTGATGGCCATCTTTGCGCCGCTCCTTGCCCCTTACGGCATGGCCGAAGTCGTCGGCGACGTGTGGGAGCCGTCGTCGTCACAGTTCCTGCTCGGGACCGACAGCATCGGGCGCGATCTTCTCAGTCGCATGATCTATGGCGGACGCACCACGATCTTCATCGCGACCATGGCCACCGTCCTGAGCTTTGTCACCGGTGCGGTCCTCGGCTTTCTCGCCGCAGTTTCGGGCGGTTGGGTCGATCAGGTTCTGTCACGCTTTGTCGATCTCATCATGTCGATCCCGACGCTGATCTTTGCGCTGGTGGTTCTGTCGGTCATGCCGGTGACGATCCCGGTGCTGATCCTGGTGATGGGTCTACTCGACTCCACCCGTGTCTACCGCCTGGCGCGCGCCGTCGCGGTTGACATCACGGTCATGGATTATGTCGAGGCCGCGCGCCTGCGGGGCGAAAAGACCGCCTGGATCATCTTTCGCGAAATCCTGCCCAATGCGCTCAGTCCGCTGGTCGCGGAAATGGGCCTGCGCTTCATCTTCATGGTGTTGTTCGTCTCGACCCTGTCATTTCTCGGGCTCGGCGTACAACCTCCCGAGGCCGACTGGGGCGGGATCGTGAAGGAAAACAAGGAAGGTATCGTCTATGGCATTCCTGCCGCGCTGATCCCTGCCTTTGCCATCGCGACGCTGGCGATTTCGGTCAACCTCGTCGCCGACTGGGTGCTCAATCGCACCACCAGCCTGAAAGGAGGGCGCGGATAATGTCAGAACCACTCGTCAAGGTCCGCGGCCTCAAGATCGGTGCGACGGTCTATCCTCCGGGGGAAAAGCCCCATGACATCGAAATCGTGCACGGCGTCGATTTCGACCTGCAAAAGGGCGAGGTTCTGGGGCTGATCGGAGAATCGGGCGCCGGCAAGTCAACCATCGGCCTTGCCACCATGGCCTATGGGCGGGGTGGCGTTAAGATCACCGGGGGTGAGGTCTGGGTCAATGGCCGTGACATCCTGAAAAGCGGGTTGCGTGATGTGCGCAGGTTGCGCGGCAGCGAAGTCACCTATGTCAGCCAGTCCGCCGCCGCGTCGTTCAACCCGGCCAAGCAGATCATGGAACAGGTGACCGAGGCCGCGATCAGGCATAACAAGTTCAGCCGCAAGGAGGCCGAGGCACGCGCTGTCGAACTCTTTACCAAGCTTGGCCTGCCCGATCCCGAAACCATCGGCAACCGTTATCCGCACCAGGTGTCGGGCGGGCAGCTGCAACGCTGCATGACGGCGCTGGCACTGTGTCCCGAACCCGATCTCGTCGTGTTCGACGAACCGACCACGGCGCTGGACGTGACAACCCAGATCGACGTTCTGGCCGCGATCAAGGACGCGATCCGCGATACCGGTGTCGCCGCGCTGTACATCACCCATGACCTTGCGGTGGTGGCGCAGGTCAGCGACCATATCATGGTGCTGCGCATGGGTGAAACGGTGGAATACGGCACCACCGACCAGATCATAAATGCGCCACAGGAAGAGTACACACAGGCGCTGGTCTCGGTTCGCTCGATCAAGCACGAGGAAAAGAAACCGACGCCGGAACCGGTGCTGTCTGTGCGGAACATCACCGCACGCTACCCCGGCACCAAGTTCGACGTGCTGCACGATGTGAGCGTTGACCTGCATCCCGGGCAGACCCTCGCCATAGTCGGCGAAAGTGGCTCGGGCAAGTCCACTCTCGCCCGTGTGATCACCGGCCTGCTGCCGCCGCGCGATGGGGTCATCGACTTTGCGGGACGCACCCTGTCGCCTGCATTCGAGAGCCGGACCCGCGAGGATCTGCGCGAATTGCAGATGATCTATCAGATGGCCGATGTGGCGATGAATCCGCGCCAGACGGTCGGCACCATCATCGGCCGGCCGCTGGAGTTCTATTTCGGCCTCAAGGGGGCCGAGAAACAGAAGCGCATTCAGGAGCTGCTGGACGAGATCGAACTGGGCACGGGCTTTCAGGATCGCTATCCGGCGGAATTGTCTGGGGGGCAGAAACAGCGTGTGTGCATCGCCCGCGCGCTTGCGGCCAAGCCCAAGATGATCATCTGTGACGAGGTGACCTCCGCGCTGGATCCGCTAGTCGCGGATGGCATTCTCAAGCTGTTGCTCGAACTGCAGAAAATCGAGGATGTGGCCTATCTCTTCATCACGCACGATCTCGCGACGGTGCGGGCCATCTCCGACTCGATCGCGGTGATGTATCAGGGCCGGGTCCAGCGGTACGGCTCGAAAACCGAGGTCCTGAGCCCGCCATTCGACGACTATACCGACCTGCTCCTGTCCTCGGTGCCCAAGATGAAACTGGGTTGGCTGGAAGAAGTGCTCGACCATCGCAAGATGGAAAGCGCCGGGAACTGATCGTCGGTCCAACCGGCTGAACCGTGGCGCCCTGTCCGGGCGCCACGGTGTTTTTAAATTACTGTCCCGACTGGATCTGGCGGGCCAGCATGATCGCCGCCATCTTGGTGCGCTCGATCAACGTGTCGACGGTAGAGGCCTCGCGAGAGGAATGTATCCCGGTCCCGTTCAGGCCCAGCCCGTCGATCGTCGGCAGCCCGGCGCTTTGCACGATCGAACCATCCGTGCCGCCACCGGACACGTTGGTTTCGACGATCGGGTCATCTCCCAGCAGCTTCGACAGGCCCATGGCCTGTGCAATCAAGGCGTCGACCTCGTCATGGGGCGGCTTCGCGGGACGGTGCAACACGACCCAGCTTTCGGTTGTCGGAAATTCCGGATAATCCGGATTGCTCACGAAGGTGCTGGCGGCGATCTCCTCGATACCGTTCTTGAGCTTTTCACCCGCCTCGGCCGTCAGATACCGCATGTCTATATAGGCCTCGGCGCAACCCGGAATGGTATTGCGCTTTTCGCCGCCGCTCATGGTGCCGGTGTTCACCGTCGACCCGGCCTCGTAGTCGGTCAGCTTCTCGATCTCGATCACCTTATGGGCCAGTTCCAGATTCGCCGACACGCCTTGTTCATGATTGGCCCCGGCATGAGCCTCGCGGCCGGTGATCTTGAGTCGCGCCTGACCCAGCCCCTTGCGCGACCGCGTCATCTTGCCTGGAGGCGAGGGCTCATAGATCAGGCCGATGTCGTGATCCTTGGCGAGCGAAAGCAGCAATTCACGCGAGCCCAGCGATCCGATTTCCTCGTCGCTGTTGAAGGCAACGGTGATATGGCCATCCGCGAGCAGGCCCTGGGCCTGGACCGCACGCAGGGCGTTGAGCATGACGACGATACCGCCCTTCATGTCGCCAACGCCCGGCCCCTTGAGCGTTCCATCCTCTTCGATGACCAGAGACTGGAATTCGTCGCTGGCCGGAAACACCGTATCCATATGGCCGTTCATGAAAATCCGCCGTGTCGAATCGCCACGCATCGTTCCGACCAGATTGTCGGCAAACGCCATCTCGCCGCCGGCGCAAGTCAGGATTTCGACAGAGGGTGCCGGAAATGTTTCGGTCTCAAAGCCCAGTTGTTCGAGATCCGCCTGCAACAGGTCGCGATAGGCATCCAGCCCCGCGATATTCTCTGTGCCGGTATTCATCCCGACATGTTGTTCAAGCTCGTCCAGAATGGCCTGACGGTTCTCGTCTACCCAGGCGATCATTGCCTGTTCCGTGTCGCTCAGCGTCACCTCGGCGGGCTGAACGTCTGCCTGCGCCGTCGCCGTCGCCGGAAACGTCGCGCCGCAAAGTCCAATCAGCGTGGCCGAAAGGACGGCGGGAGTATAGCGGAGTATGTCCATGATTTCTCCTGAATGAAACGTGTCTAGAGCACGTGGTGAGTGCAGCCATTGAACGCCCAAATCCGACATCTGTAAATATGAATACGGCCTGTGCCCGCTGCGGCGCAGCCGGTTCGGATGTATATCATTTTTGCACGCGGGGCGGTTGCTTTTGCCTGCGCTCTCGGCTCTTGTCACGTCGAGCAGAAAGCGGGGGACCGGGCATGCAGAACAAACTTCTCCTCATTATCCTGGACGGCGTACCGCATCGCAATTGGCGACGGTTGTTCGGCAATCTCGAGGGCTGGGTGCAATCCGGCGAAGCGCGGGTCTGGACCCATCGGGCGGTGCTGCCTTCGATCTCGGCCAGCTGCTATGCCTCGATCCATACCGGGGTCAGTCCGCAGGTTCACGGCTGTACCGGTAACGGCAACGTGTTCCGCCTGAGCCAGCCCGACATCTTCAGCCAGGTTCGCGCCGCGAACGGCGTCACCGGTGCGGTGGCGCATTCCTTCTGGTCGGAATTTTTCAACCGTCACCCGTTCGATTACGTCCGCGATATCGAATATGACGAACCCGAGAGCGATACGATCAATCATGGCCGTTTTCACACCATGACAGGCTATGGCCATGACAACCAGATGACACCGTCCGACGTGGATCTGTTTGCGACACTGACCAACCTGTGTCTGCGCTTCGGCCTGAATTACGGATTGCTGCACACCTGCACCCTCGACAGCATGGGGCACCGGTTCTTTCACGACTGCACGCAGATGGACCACGCCTGTTTCGTGATGGACGAGATGCTTGCCCCTTTCATTCCGAAATGGCTGGCGGCAGGGTACGAGGTCATCGTCACCGCGGATCACGGGCAGGATGCGCGCGGGCACCACGGGGGACGCGATCCGTTGCAACAGGAGTCGGCGCTCTATTATTTCGGCCCCGCCAAAGGCCCGTCAGAGGACACGGTGATCGATCAGCTGCAGCTCGCACCGACCATCCTGTCGCGCTTGGGTGCCCCTGTTCCCGACACGATGCAGGCACGGCCCTTTCTGACCTGACACGCGGCCCGGTCAGTCGTAGGGCCAGACATCCTGGCCAAGTGCCTCGATCGCACACACGATCCGTTCGAAACTGTCCCGTGCGCGATCGACAGTGGTGCGCGCGCGCAGATAACCGTGAACAAGCCCCGGTTCGAGTATCCAGTGCGCCTGCCCCCCGGCGGCGCGAATGCGCTCGCAATACACGCGCCCGTCATCCCTAACCGGATCACACTCGGCGGAAATGACGATGCTGGGCGGCAGGTTGGAAAAATCGCTGTCATGCAGCGGCGCATAGGTCGGATCGTTTTCCGGGGCCTTGCCATCCGCCGCGCGCACCCCCGCATATTGAATGATATAGGCCCGTTGCAGCAGCGGAGCCTCGGCATGTTCGATGTAGGACCCCGCGTCGACATCCCCGCCCAGGCCGGGATAGATCAGAACCTGCCCCAGGATGTTGCCCCGTCGCCCCCGCGCATGCGCGGCCACGGCAGCGGCGAGATTGCCGCCGGCGCTGTCTCCGGCAAGAATGATCGGATCGGAAAATTCGTTCTCGGCCCAGCATGTCGCCGTCCAGGCATCGTCAAAGGCCGCCGGGTGTTTGTGTTCCGGGGCCAGACGATAATCCACCGAGACAACCCGGTATCCGGTCTGGGCGCAGATTTCGGCGCAAACATCGTCATGGCTGTCAAGACCGCCCACCACAAAGCCGCCGCCGTGAAAATACATCACGGTCCGTGTCGGCCCGCCCGCCGAATAGACACGCACCGGCACACCGTCGGCGGACACGTCACGCACCTGCACCATGTCGGGACGGGGGGCGCGGAACTCGGCGCACATCGCATCATAGGCCGCACGCTCTTGCGCCAGCGTTCGGCCGGCGGGATCATCGGGATATGTTTCCTGCGTCCGCCGGATGAACGCCCAGGTTTGCGCGTCGATCAGCGAGTCGTAATCCATTGCCGCCTCCGCTCAGGTTGTTGCCTCGGCCTTGTCCGCCCATTCCCACGGGCGCGTGAAATCCCCAAGCACCTTGGCGACCTCCTCGTCCTTCGCGCCATTGCTCTGCAGCCGCGCGACAAGCCCGCGCTTCTTGTCGTCGATAACCTCGCTGACGCGCGCCGCGCTGCCCGCCTCCTCGAGCGCGGCATCGTAGACGCGGGTAATGGCGATCTTGCGCAAATCCGGTTTGAACACCTTGCCCACCGCGGTTTTCGGCAACTCGTCCAGAATCGCGATATGCTTGGGCCGGGCGGCGCGTTCGTGCACATGCACCTGGCAATATTCCATCAGTTCCTCTGCGGTGACCGACGCACCTTCGACAAGCTCGACAAAGGCACAGGGCAGTTCGCCTGAATGCGCATCCGGCTGGCCGATGGCGCCGGCAAACGCCACCGCGTCATGGCCCAGCAGCGCCTCTTCGATCTCGGCGGGATCAATGTTGTGCCCCCCGCGAATGATCAGATCCTTGGCGCGACCGGTGATCCACAGGTAGCCATCCTCGTCGATCCGGCCAAGATCACCGGTGCGCAGATATTTGTCCTGATAGTAGAGATCCGCGTTCTTGGCGGTCTCGGTATAGGTGTGGCCGGGGTAAACGCCGGGATTGCTGATGCAGATTTCGCCGATTTCGTCCACACCCGCCTCGGCCGGTCCGTCTGCCGATCCCTTGATGATCCTGACATCCGTATAGGGGAACGGAATGCCGATGGAGCCGATCTTCTTTTCCCCGTCAACCGGGTTGCCGGATACGAGGCATGTCGCCTCGGTCAGACCATAGCCCTCGATGATGGTGACCCCCGTCGCCTGCTCGAACCGGCGAAACAGTTCGAGCGGCAGGGGGGCCGACCCCGAGAACGCCTTTTTCACGGTCGAGATATCCGCATCCACCGGGCGCTGCATGCTGGCCGCTATGGCGGTTGGCACGGTCACGATGAACGTGGTCTTGTAACGCTCGTTCAGCTTCCAGAAATTGTCGAAAACCCCCTCGCCGCGATACCCCTGCGGCGTGGGAAAGATGACGTGGCTGCCGCAATAGACCGCGGCCATCAGGATCACATGGCAGGCCATCACGTGGAACAGCGGCAGCGGACACATGATGTTGTCCTCTTCGCTCAGCAGCAGTTCACCGCCGACCCAGCCGTTATAGACCACCCCGCCATAGGTGTGCTGTGCCACCTTGGGCATCCCGGTCGTGCCGCCCGTGTGGAAATAGAAGGCCACGCGGTCCTGTTTGCTGTCCTCAAAGGACAGTGTCGTGGGCTGGCGCGCCAACTCGGAATTGAAATCCTTGTAATCCGCGTGGGCGAGATGTTCCTTGTTGGGCATCTTGGGGCGGATCAGGGGGACGATCCACGATTTCGGCGGCGTCAGGTAACGGTTGAGATCGACTTCGAGAACCGTATCGACATCGGGCGCGTGGCGCACCGCCTCGGCGGTCTTTTGAGCGACATCGGTTTTGGGAAACGACTTGAGGGTCACGACCACCCTGGCCTTTGTCTCGCGCAGGATCGACGCGATCTGTTCAGGTTCCAGAAGCGGGTTGATCGGATTGACGATCCCCGCGATGGCCCCGCCCATGATGGTCAGCACCGTCTCGTTGCAATTGGGCAATATGAAGGCCACGGTGTCCTTTTCCCCGACCCCGAGCGACCGGAACAGGTTGGCCGCCTGCACGCTGCGCCGCAAAAGCTCGGACCAGGTCAGCGTTTCCGCCTTGTCCGTCGGACCGGACAGGATCTGATAGCTGACCGCGTTGCGATCCGGAAACCTGTCGGCGGTCCGCGACATCATCTGGAAAAGGGTCTTGGGAAGTTCCCGATCCGCCCAGGGCATTTCATTTTCAATAGCGTTTCGATCCGCCAGATTCGCAATCGACATCGTGATTTCCTCCCAGGGTCGCCCTCGGTTCGGGCGTGACTTTGCCGGTCAGGATGCGGGGAAAAATACAGTCGTGCAAGGGCGCAAGCCGCGCTGAGGCGCAGCTTGCGGAAATGACGTCGCGCAACTTGCGCGGCCCGGACCTCAGGCCGCGACGCTGCCGTCGGTAAACTGCAACCGTGCGAGCCGGGCATAAAGCCCGCCTTCGGCCACGAGCTGCTCGTGCGGTCCGGTGGCGACAATCCGGCCCTGATCCATCACCACGATCCGGTCGGCCTTTTTCACGGTCGCCAGCCTGTGTGCGACGATCAGCGTGGTGCGACCGGCGCTCAACTCGTCCACCGCCTGTTGCACGAGGCGCTCGCTTTCGGCATCCAATGCGCTGGTGGCCTCATCCAGCAACAGCACCGGCGCGTTGCGCAGGATCGCGCGGGCAATGGCGATCCGCTGTTTCTGTCCGCCGGACAACATGACGCCCCGTTCGCCCACATAGCTGTCATACCCCTCGGGCAAGGCAGCAATGAAATCATGTGCGGCCGCCGCCCGCGCGGCCGCCTCGACCTCGGCATCCGAGGCATCCGGGCGACCGAAGCGGATATTTTCACGCGCCGAGGCGGCAAAGATCACCGGGTCCTGTGGCACCAGCGCGATATGCTGCCGGAAGGCGTCACGGGCCAGTGCGTTCAGCGCCACCCCGTCAAGCGTGATACGGCCGCTATCGGGGTCGTAGAAACGCTGGATCAAATGGATGATGGTGGTCTTGCCAGCCCCCGAGGGGCCGACAAAGGCCACCGTTTCGCCCGGCGCGATCTCGAGCGAAACATCCGACAGGGCCGCGGTCTCCGGCCTGGAGGGATAGCGGAAAGACACGTTCTCGAAGGCGATGTGCCCCTGTACCGGTTCGGGCAACACGGCGGGTTGCGCAGGGTCCTGCACCGCATCAACGCTCGCCAACAATTCCACCAGCCGTTCCGTCGCCCCGGCCGCGCGCTGCAGCTCGCCCCAGATCTCGGACAGCGCGGCAACCGAGCCGGCGACCATCACCGAATAGATCACGAACTGGATCAGCGTGCCTTCGGTCATGTTGCCGGTCCGCACGTCGAGCGCGCCCATCCACAGCACGCCGACAACTCCGGTAAAGACCAGGAAAATGACAATCACCGTCATCAATGCGCGGGTCCGTATGCGGCGGCGCGACACCTCGTACGAGGTCTCGGTCATCTCTGCGAACTGCGCCCGGCTTGCCCGCTCATGCGTGAAGGACTGCACGGTCTGCACCGCCCCCAGCGCCTCGGCGGCATTGCCGGAACTGGCGGCGATCCAGTCCTGGTTCTCGCGGCTGATGCTCCGCAGCTTGCGGCCCAGCACCAGGATCGGAACCACCACCACCGGCACGACCAGCAGCACAAGGCTCGTCAACTTGGCCGATGTCAGCAGCATCAGCACCAGCCCGCCAATGAACAGCAGAAGGTTGCGCAGCGCGATAGACACCGACGAGCCCAGTACCGACTGGATCAGGGTGGTGTCGGTGGTGATCCGGCTCAGGACCTCGCCGGTCATGATCTTTTCGAAGAATTGCGGGCTCATGCCGATCACCCGGTCGAACACCGCCATGCGAATATCCGCGACGACGCGCTCGCCCAGTCGGGTCACGAGCGCATATCGCAACCCCGTCCCCACCGCGAGCAGCGCCGCAATCGCAAGCGCCGCAATGAAATACTGGTTCAGGATCGCGCCATCCTGCGCCCGGAAGTTATCGACCACGCGGCGCACCGCCAGCGGCAGGGTCAGCGACACGCAGGCCGTCAGGACCAGCGCCATGATCGAGGCGACGATCAAGCCGCGATAGGGTGCCATGAAGGGCCAGAGTTCCCGAAGACCGCCGATTGCCCTGGACCGCGCGCGCTCTTCGGTGGCATTGGGGGCCACTGCTGGCACGGCTTGGCTTGTCTTGGGTCGGCGGGCCATCTCGCCTCCTTTGGTCCTGCGGCATGCCCGTTTTCCGGGGCATTTACTGGCCCTGCTTCATGGCCGTGCCGGGTCGCGGGGTCAAGCGTTCGATCCCCTCTGCGGCCACAAACGCCACATAAGTCGCACCCCCCCCGGATGCCGCGCGCGGCGCAAAGCCATTTGACCCGCCCCGGACAACAGGATACCTGAAATCCCGATCCATCGTGAGACGAGCGACAAGGCGGGCATGCAGGTCATCATTCATACAGGCGCGCATTGCACCGATGGTGATCGTATCCTGAAATGCCTGCTGCGCAACAAACAGGCCTTTGCGGACCGTGGCATCGCGGTGCCCGGCCCCGGCAGGTATCGCGAGCTGCTCGGACATTCGTTTCGCGCCATGTCTGCCGCCGCACCCGCCCCGGATGCGCGCGAAGTTCTCATGGACGCCATTCTGGACGAGGAACATGCCGACCGGATGATCCTGTCCAACGCCTATTTTTTCGGCTCGCGGCGTCTTGCCGTCCGCGACGGACAGCTCTATCCGGCGGCGCCGGAACGGGTGAGGTATCTGCACAAGCTGTTCCAAGGAGATCGGCTGACCCTGTTCATGGGGCTGCGCAATCCGGCGAGCTTTCTGCCTGCGGTCATGGGAAATCCGACGCGCGAACAGCTTGCCGAAGTGCTTGGCGGTACCGATCCGGGCAAACTGCGCTGGTCCGATTGTCTGCGCCGGATCCATGCGGCGGCCCCGGACATGGAGATGATCGTCTGGTGCAACGAGGATACGCCGCTGCTGTGGGCGCATATCATCCGCCAGATGGCCGGCCTGCAGCCCGATGAAAAGATCGTCGGCGGGTTCGACCTCCTGTCCGATCTCATTACCCGCGAAGGCATGCAGAAGTTCCGCGCCTACCTGCACAAGCACACCGGGCTGAACGAAAACCAGAAGCGCAGCGTGATCGCGGCCTTTCTGGAGAGTTTCGCAATTCCGGAGCGGATGGAAGAGGAACTGGACCTGCCAGGCTGGACCGAGGAGCTCGTCGAGGAGCTGAGCGACGCTTATGACGACGATCTCAGGCGCATCCGGCAAATTCCCGGAGTCACCCTGATTGATCCCTGAAACACCTCGCGTGTTTATCCACTTGCAACGCGGTCCGTGGCTTTGCCATATCTCGGCGAGAACTTTGGAACGGAGGCGTCCGATCATGCTGCATACATTGACCCGACGGCTTTTCATGGCGGCTGCGCTGGCAATGCTGTCGATGCCCGCGCCCGCGACATCAGAGACGCCGGTGACGGTCTTTGCCGCTGCCAGCCTCAAATCGGCGCTGGACGAACTGGTGTCGATATATGACGGCCCCGTCCAGGTGTCTTACGGCGGAAGTTCCACGCTGGCACGCCAGATCCAGCAGGGTGCGCCCGCCGATCTCTTCATTTCGGCCAACACAGCATGGATGGATGTGCTGGAACAGGACGCGCTGATTGTCGACGCCAGCCGCAAGACGTTGTTGACCAACCGGCTCGTTCTGATCGCCGGCCGCGAGGTCAGGACCGACCTGGTGATCGAACCGGGATTCGATCTGGCCGGCGTTCTCGGTCAGGAGCATCTGGCGATGGCGCTGGTCGATGCGGTGCCGGCGGGCATCTACGGTGCCGCCGCGCTGCGCGCGCTCGGTGTGTGGGAGCAGGTCGCGCCCCGTGTCGCCCAGACAGACAACGTGCGCGCCGCGCTCATGCTGGTCGCTCTGGGCGAGGCCCCCTATGGCATCGTCTATGCGACCGACGCGGCGGCGAGCCCCGACGTGCGGGTTGTCGGCGTTTTTCCGGAGGATACCCATCCGCCGATCCGCTATCCCGCCGCGCGGGTGGCAGGGGGCCAGGCCGACCCTGCGCAGGCCTTTCTGGATTTCCTCGCCTCGCCACGCGCCGGTGACGTGTTCAGATCACATGGCTTCGGGCTGCCCGGGGACGGCGAATGAGCGACTGGCTTGGCCCGGAGGAATGGCAGGCGCTCTTGCTGTCCCTGCGGGTCTCTTTCTTTGCCACGCTGCTGAGCCTGCCACTTGGCATACTGGTCGCCTACGCGCTGGCCCGCTGGCAGTTTCGCGGCAAGCAACTGCTCAATGTGCTCGTCCACCTGCCCCTGATCCTGCCGCCGGTCGTCACCGGATACCTTCTGCTGCTCGGCTTCGGACGGCAGGGGGCGATCGGCGGCTGGCTCTATGACAGCTTCGGAATCATGCTCGCGTTTCGCTGGACCGGGGCGGTACTGGCGGCGGCGATCATGGCATTTCCGCTGATGGTCCGGGCGCTGCGGCTGGCGATCGAAGCGGTCGACCCCAAGCTCGAACAGGCGGCGGCCACGCTCGGAGCCTCGCGTATCCGGGTGTTTTCCTCGGTGACCCTGCCGTTGATCCTGCCGGGGCTGATCGCCGGGGCCGTGCTCGCCTTTGCCAAGGCCATGGGCGAATTCGGCGCGACGATCACCTTTGTTTCCAATATTCCGGGACAGACCCAGACCCTGCCCTCCGCCATCTATGCGTTCCTGCAGGTTCCCGGCGGCGAAGCGCCTGCGCTGCGCCTCGTGGTCGTGTCGATCGCGGTGGCGATGGGCGCGCTGCTCGCGTCGGAATGGCTGGCACGGCGGGCTGCCCAAAGGGTCTCCGGCGCATGAGCCTCTCGGTCGACATGCGCCATCGTCTCGGGGCTCTGAACCTGGAGATCGCGTTTCAGGCACCCGGTGGCGTCACCGCCCTGTTCGGCCGATCCGGTGCCGGCAAGACAACGGTCATCAATGCGGTCGCGGGCCTGCTGACCCCAGACAGCGCGCGCATCTCACTTGACGGGCAACTGGTGCTCGACACCCGATCCGGCCATGCGGTTCCCACCCGCAAACGCCGCGTCGGCTATGTCTTTCAGGACGGCAGGCTGTTTCCTCACCTTTCGGTGCGCCAGAACCTGACCTATGGCGCGCGTTTCGCCAGTGCCGCGCCACGCACCACGCTTGCCGAGGTCAGCGAGTTGCTCGGAATATCCGATCTTCTGGATCGTCGCCCCGGAGCCCTGTCGGGGGGCGAGAAACAGCGGGTGGCAATCGGGCGCGCGCTGCTGTCACAGCCCCGGATCCTGCTCATGGACGAGCCGCTCGCCGCGCTCGACTCTGCACGCAAGGCCGAGATCCTGCCCTTTCTCGAACGGCTGCGCGATCATACCGACATCCCGATCCTCTATGTGAGCCATTCGGTCGCCGAGGTCGCCCGCCTCGCAACCACCGTCGTTGTCCTAGAAAACGGCCGCGTCACGCGATCGGGCCCCGCCGAACAGGTGCTGTCCGATCCCGACATGGTGCGCCAGCTTGGCGTGCGCGAGGCCGGTGCCGTTCTGCCGGCCACCGTCGCACGGCATCATCACGACGGGCTGACCGAACTCGCCGTGTCCGGCGGGCGACTGTTCCTGCCAGAGATGGAGACGCCGCCGGGCACTGCCACGCGCGTGCGTATCCTGGCGCATGATGTGATCCTGTCGCGTGAACTGCCACGCGGGCTGTCGGCGCTGAACATTCTCTCGGCAACGATCCTCGCCCTTCGCGAAGGCGACGGGCCGGGCGTCATCGTCCAGATGCAATGCGGCGAGGATCGCCTGCTCGCGCGCATCACCCGCAGATCCGCCGATGCGATGGCCCTGCAACCCGGCGATCCCATCCACGCGGTCATCAAGTCGGTCTCAATCGCGCGCACCGATGTCGGGGCGGGATAGCCCTTACATTCCGAGGGCTTCCTTGTACATTTCCAGGATCGCCTCTTCTTCGGCGATGTCGTCCTTGTCACGCTTGCGCAGGGCGATGACCTTGCGCATGACCTTGGTGTCGTAGCCGCGCGCCTTGGCCTCTGCCATCACTTCCTTCTGCTGATCGGCGATGTCTTGCTTTTCCGCTTCCAGCCGCTCCACCCGCTCGATGAACTGGCGCAATTCATCGGCAGTCACTCGATAGGAGGTATCGGTATTGGTATCGCTCATTGCGGGCTCCGTGGATCATTGGATGTCAGAGCCTGCGGGATAACGCTGCCCCGGTCCCGCTGCAAGGCTCAAACCGTCGCGCGCGGCATTGAAGCCTGTTGCGCATGGCCGGTCGATCCGCTAGGCGCGTCGCAATGGACAATTCCCCGGGGGCGGCATGTTTGAAACAATGGTCTGGGTTGGTGCGGCGGTGTCACTTGCCGGTCTTGTCGGCCTGATATGGTGCATCCTGCGCGTCGCCAAGGCACGGCGGGCCAAGCTCCCCGACGACGAGATGCGCGCCACGTTGCAATCGGTGCTGCCGATGAACATTGGCGCGCTTTTCCTGTCGGTGATCGGACTGATGCTCGTCGTCGTGGGTGTGATGCTGGGTTAGACGTTCAGACAGGCATGTTGTCAAAGCGCGCTTCGATCGCTTCGTCGAGCAATGCCGCGTCCAGCTGACGCATCCGCCTCGGCACCCTGGCGCCTTCTGCGGCGATCTTGCTCAGAACGCTTGAAAACTGGGGCTGAAGCGCAATTCGCGTTTCGGCCTTGGCCGCAGAGATCCGCTCTTCCAGATGCTCTGCCCTGAGTTGCAACTCGTCGATGTTCATCTCATTTCCCCCGAATGGTTCGCCATCGGTACACCTTAATCGTAACGGCTGCACAACACCGTCACACAAAACAGATGCACCACCCTGTCATGTTCTCAGAAAAGTTGCACAACCCCAAGGTGATTCTTCTCTTTTTTACAGATCTCGCATCCGACGGGCGTGGTTGCCTTGATACAGGTCAAACCGGCAGACAATGATCGCCGCAATCGATGGAAAACGCCCCGCACGGACCAGCACTGCGAGGGCGTACCGATACCAGCTCTGCGGATGTCATGACCGAACATCCCGATCGTGCTGCGATACGGAGCGATTGGGGGCTGGCCTGTTGCGCAAGCTCTCAATGCGTAGAGCGGCAGAGTGACTGTGTGCGATGCGGCCCATGCACCCGCTCACCGTTCCCACTGTGTCGTCAGACATGCGTGCCCATCGGATCGTTTGCCGACTGGACAGCCTGCCGGAGCGCGCGTAAACAGCGGGGCATGGACCTGCGCAGCTTATCCCCCGACTATTCCGTCTCGCCACAAATCTCGGTCGAAGACGTACCCGCGCTTTCCGAGGCCGGGATCAAACTCGTGATCTGCAACCGACCTGACAGCGAAGTGCCGCCAAGTCATCAGGCCGAGGCGATCGGGGCCGCAGTGCGCGATGCCGGCTTGCGATTTGAAGTCCTGCCGCTGACGCATCAGACCATGACCCCCGAGAACGTTGCGCGCCAGGCGGAACTGGTCGCATCAGCCGGAGGGGCGGTGCTGGCCTATTGTGCGTCGGGAACCAGGTGTTCGGTGGTCTGGGCCCTGGGGCAAGCTGCGACACGCAGCGCCGATGACATTCTCGCAGACGTCTCGGCGGCGGGTTATCAGCTCGAGGGGCTGCGCCCGACGCTCGAACAATTGCACCAGGACGGGGACGCCTAGCCAGAGCTCACCCTGCAGCCTCCCTGAGTTCGTCAACCTCTTCGGCGTCCAGCCCGGCAAGCGCGGAGATCTCCACCGCGGCATCTTCCGCGCTCATCCCCGAAAAACTGTCCTCTTCGCTTTCGGCGGCGGGGTCCACGTGCACATCGACGGGCCCGGCCTGCGCTTCGACCAGATGACCGTCCACCGTCATCGGGTCATCCAAAGCGGCCTTTCTGGCAAGACCGCTCGCAAAGCTCTCCTGATCGCCCTGCATCGGCGTGCGAATTTCGTTCAAACGCAGGGCGCGCAATCCACCGGACTGACCCAGACGGCCGATCGCGATCTTCTGCCCCGAGATCGAAACAAGCTCGACCCGATCCAACCGTTCCTGCACCAGCGGCAGCATGTCGCCCGGCTGCATCCTGGACAATTCCGCCAGCGGGACGCGCACGCGCGACAGAACCGCCACCAGATCGGCGCGCGCGATTCCAATCGCCTGCCCCAGCGTTGGCGCATCCTGCGCGGCAGCAACCTCCTTGCCGGTCTCGGTCTGCGGTTTCGGTTCCGGCAGGATCAGGCACATTTCCCCCTGCAGCACACCTCCATCAAGCTCGAGCGTCAGATCGAAAGTCCGATAGGTATCCGCATCCAGCGCCAGCATGGCCGCCCGCTTGTCCTCGACCCGCGCCCCGAAACGGAACCCGGTCAGGCAGTTCTGATCTGCCGGCACCTCGGCCAGCTTGGCGGCCCGCTCGAGCATCCCATCCACCAGCGGCGCAACCATCGCCGCGTCGGTTGCGGTGAACGGGCGATCGTCCGGCGCGCCAGCCGTGACGCGCCCCATCGTCTGCTGCTGCACCAGCGCGACGACCAGCACCCGATCCAGAACGATGGCACCGGTCAACCCGTCGGGCCCATCCAGCAGAACCAACAACCTGGCGTCGGCAAGGTTCTGCTCGACCGCCTCCTGGTCCACCCGCGATTGCCGGATGCCGATGACCGAGACCACAAGATCGAACAGGTTGGCGGAAGCCCGCGCGACACCCAGCCGCAGCGCGCCGGCCGCGGTTCTGCCGACCGTCGCGCCGCTTGCGCGGTTGGTGTCCGTCTTGCGTTTCAGCGCAGAATTTGACCCGGAGGTACCCATGAATTTCGGCCTGCTCGTGCAACGATATTGTTTCCGGTCTAGCGCAGGGTTGGTTACGAAGAGCTTTACGCCGTGTGTTATTGCGCCGCGACCCTCGCGCCCAGCGGGAGCATCACCCGAAACGCACCGCCCGATTTCCCCGGCAGATAGCTGACATTGCCGTCAAGGCGCTGCATGATCTCCCGGCTGATCGCCAGCCCGAGCCCCGCGCCACCGGCCTTTTCACCACTCACGCGCGTGAACTTTTCAAAGATCACCGCGCGGGAATCGGGCGGTATGCCGCTGCCGTTGTCGACGAAATCGACAAGCAATCGGTCCGAAACCGCGCGCACCTTGATCCGCAACTCGGGGTGATCGGCGTTGCAGTATTTCTGGGCGTTGGCAATCAGGTTGATGAACACCTGTGCCAGCCGGTCGAGATCGGTATGAAGGGCGAACTGTTCCTCGTCCCGTTGTCGCCTCACCAGCAGCGGGCGCTCCGACCCTGCCAACGCGGCGGCTTCTGCCCTGTCGAGCACCTCGAACAGTTGCCCGCTCCGCATGTTCAGGCTGACCTGACCACTTTCCAGAACGCTGAGGTCGAGCAGATCGTTCAGCAGCCGCGTCAGGCGCAGTGCTTCGTCGTGAATGATCGTCGCGTAATGTGTCTTGTCCGCTTCTCCCAGCCCATCGGTGTCGCGGAGTATCTCGGAAAAGGCGCTGATCGAGGTCATCGGCGTTCGCAGTTCATGGCTGACCTGGCTGAGAAACGCATCCTTCTGCACCGACAGTTGGGTCAGCTTGGCATTCGCCTCGCGCAATTGACGCGCCGTTTTGCTGAGTTCTGCGGACTTGGCCTCGAGCTTGCCGGAATATTCCAGCAGTTGCGCGCTTTCGTCTGCCACCGCCAGCAGGTCCTCGACCGAGACCGACGAGCCTCCGACGATCTGTCCGATCATCGCATGAGCGGTGGCCGCACCGACCGATCCCGACAACTCGCGCTCCAGCCGCGTCAGGAATGCCGGGCTTGGCTCGGGCAGGTATCCCCGCTGCCCCTGCGCCTCGGCCTCGCGGTGGAACAGGTCCTGCGCCTGTTGCGCGCCGAGGATGCGCTGCGACATGATCATCAGATCTTCGCTCTGGCCGATGGAGCCGGTCCAGCCCCTGGGTGCAACGGAATGATCGAAAACATTGACGAATTGTGCGGCCTGCAAACGCTCGAGCGGACTTGGAAAGGTCACCAGCGATACGATGCAGAATCCCGCGGCATTCAGCAGAAGGCTCCACATCACCGAATGCACCACGGGATCAAGGTCGTCGGCACCGAACATGGCCAGCGGCCTGAGCCAGCCGATGCCGAACGGTCCGTCCCGGATCACGCTGTCAGAGAGGAAATTGCCGCCGAGTTCCGGCAGCAAGAGCGTATACAGCCACACGGCAAAGCCCAGCACGAGCCCCACAAGCGCACCGGTCCGCGTGGCACCACGCCAGAACAGCCCACCGACCAGGGCCGGCAGGATCTGCGCGATCCCTGCAAAGGCGATGAGACCGATCGAAACGAGCGCGTCACCCCCACCGGAAAGCCGGTAATAAAAGTAGCCCAACGCCAGAACGCCCGCGATCGAGATGCGCCGCGCCAGCAGGACAACGTTGCGCACATCTCCCGATACCGAGGCACCCTCTCCATGCCAGGACAGCCAGATCGGCATCACCACGTGGTTGGACACCATCGTCGACAACGCCATTGCGGCGACGATGACCATTGAGGTCGCGGACGAGAATCCCCCGAGAAACGACAGCATCGCCAGCCCCTCGCGCCCCTGGCTCAGCGGCACCGTCAGCACGAAGAGGTCGGGATTGGCGCCTTCGGGCATCAGGTCCAGCCCCACCACCGCGATGGGGATGACGAAGAGACTCATCAGAAACAGGTAGAGCGGAAACGCCCATGCCGCCGTGCGCAGATGCCGTTCGTCGCTGTTTTCGACCACCAGCACCTGAAACATGCGTGGCAGGCAGACAAAGGCGGCGGCGGACAGAAAGGTGAACGTGATCCATCGTCCGGACGCGACATTCCACCGGCCAATCTCGGATGCATCGATCTGGGCCATGACCGGACCGATACCGCCCGCCAGTTCCCAGACCACAAAGGCGCCGACGGCCAGCAACGCCAACAACTTGACAATCGCCTCAAGCGCAACAGCCGTCACCACGCCATGATGGCGTTCGTTGGCATCCAGGTTGCGCGTTCCGAAGAGGATTGCGAAAACCGCCAGTCCCGATGCCACGTAGAACACGCTGGCGCCGTCGCTGTAGACGCTGCCGGGGTCTGCTTCGGCGAATATCGAGAACGACAGGGTGATCGATTGCAGTTGCAGCGCGATATAGGGCGTGACACCGATCACCGCCAGAAGGGTCACGCAGATCGCCAGCGAATTCGACTTGCCGTACCGCGACGAGATCAGGTCGGCGATCGATGTCACCCGCTGGCTCCGCCCGATGCGCACCAGCTTGCGCAGGCCCCACCACCATCCCACCATGACCAGCGTCGGGCCAAGATAGATCGTCACGAATTCGAGCCCCGAACGCGTCGCATAGCCGACCGCGCCATAAAACGTCCACGCGGTGCAATAGATCGACAGCGACAGCGTATAGATCAGCGGCGTATGCAACCAGCGGCTGCGCCCCCGCGCCGCCAGCCGGTCGGCGACAAAGGCGACGATGAAAAGCATCACGACGTATCCGAGACACACTAGGACAAGCAGGTTCAGCGACGCCACCCTGTCACCTCCGTGCGTCACCCGGACGCGACCAGGCCCGCGTCATCCTGCCGAAAATCAGAATCGCGACGATCAGCGCGACCCAGACCGAAAAGACATAAACGATGGCCGCCGACATGGTGACGCCCGCATCTTGCGCCGTGCCGTCCGGCACCGAGGGCCACAGCAGCGGCAGCGCGAAGAGCACCGCCCCCAGGAGCGGCAGAATGCGCGCGGCATCCATCAGCCGACGGCGGCGGTAACTCTGGCGTTCCAGAAACACCGATGGCTGCATCTGGACGGCAGGATCACCATCGGCGCGACCCTGTGTCATTGCCGCGACGCATGTGCCAGCAGGTCGCGCACCGCTGTCAGAACTTCGGCGTTCGAAAACGGCTTGGTCATGAAGCGGCTTACCCCGGCCTTTTCCGCCATGTCCCGGTCACGCGATTGCCCCCGCGCCGTCAGCATCAGCACCGGCAGACCGGCAAGCGCGGGAATCTCGCGCAGGCCGCGCAGGATCTCCATGCCGCTCTTGCCCGGCAGCATCAGGTCCAGAATGACGAGATCCGGCGAGGCCGCCTGAATGACTTCAATCGCGTCCGACCCGTCGGAATGCGTCCCGACGTCCCACCCGTCGCGGGTGAGCAGGAATCTGATAGCCTCGATGATGTTCGGTTCATCCTCGATCAGCAGGACATGTCGCCCCATATGCGCCGTTCCTCCCCAGGGCGCGCGCTTGCCGCGCAACTTTATTGTTTTTCCAGCCAACCTAACCTTGCTTTCATAACCCTGTCAAAAGCCTTCACTCAGGATCGAGGGTTCACGACGGGCACGGCAGTCGGAACGCGGACAAACCCGACAGCTGCTGCCGACCGGTTGCACCGGTGCCTGGTCCGCCCCGTTCCCCGAGATCGGAAGGATCAGCATCGTCGACTGATAGAGCGGGTCTTCATCGAAAAGCGGTGTACCGACGGGTTGCGCGATTGCCATGCAATCAAAGAGCATCGCGGAACGCCCCAGTTGCGACACACGGCGACGCACCGGCATCAGCGGTCGGCTGAGTGCCGTAAAAACCGGCCATAACGGACAGGATGCGCCGAAACGCGGCAGCGCAAATCCTTCGATCTGCTTGCGATAAAGGATGCTCCCGGAGGCATCGCAGACCACAAGCCCCACATCGCCGGACAAGACATCGTCCGGCATCGCGGCGAGGCGACGAAACACCGCCGACAACTCCGCGCCAAAGACCTGGGCCAGCGCGACCGGATCCGGGCCGACCCCGGCGATCGCCTCGCGGAATTCGCCCAGCGGCATGGCCCGCGCGTCTTTGGCATAGCGCGACAGAACTTCGGCGGCGATCAACCGGGCCGCACGCGATGTCAGTTCGGGCGCGTCGTCTGCAAGGGCTTCGGGCTCGGACGTGCCGTCCTCCAGATCGACAAAGTGAAAGCCGCAGCGGGCGACAAACGCCTCGACCTCTTCCTGTGGCGAGCCGCGCCGTTCATCGGCGTTTTCGCTTTCGTCGAGATAGGTGACCAGCGCCTTGCTGCTCTCCGCCAGGCGCAGGCTGTCTTCGTTCAGATTCTTGTGGAACCGCTCACGCCACTCCTGTTCGAGTTCTCCGGTTTCGGCAAGGATCGAGGCGGTGGACCGAATCGCGGCCGCTGTGGACAGCACTTCGTGCAGCGACGCCGCAAGCTGCGGATCATGCGTCAGGCGATCAGACAGAGTTTCCACGGCCCGCTCCAGCGATGCGATGCGCCGATGCCCGGCAGCCAGAACCTCGGCCCATCCCGGAAAACGGCCGGCAAATTCGTCGGCCCTGTCGATCTCGGCCGCCACGGGTCCGGCATCAGCGGCCGCCTCGCGCAGGGTCGCGATCAATGCCGCCTCTGCGCCCTGCGTCAGCATCGAAGGCTCGACCCCCAGGATCTGCGCGATATCGAGCAGAAGCTTGCCGCCGATCCTGCGTCGGTTATGCTCGATCAGGTTGAGGTACGAGGCCGAAATTCCTACCTGCCGGGCAAGATCGGCCTGCCGCATACCCGCAATCGACCTGCGTTCGCGGATACGGCTTCCGGTCAGGGTGTCGCGGGCCATGACGCGCTCAACTCCATTTCCAGTGGTTTCGGATGCAATCCGCATCCCGGCAAGGGGTGATTTACAAGAAACCCTGAATCCCGTGGATTTATTTACAATATTCTGATGATTTTCAAGTGGCTTATCGCAGGGTTTTCAATCGCCGGGGCTGGCAATGCTGCGTCGCGCATGTTCTGTGCGGTGCGCGGCAACGTCGATCCAACCAACAAACTGGCCCGGCCCGGACCCGCCCGGGAACACACCTGTCCGGTCGATCATCCGATCCGGTCGGTCGATTGCGGCCAGACCGGGACGACAGACCGGAAAGATATAATTAATCTATATTTTTCAATATAGTTACACCCCGGCATTAACCATTTGGCAATCTCTGATCCGCAAGCTGATCACCGGGTGAGGGCTCGATCAGATGATTGGAGCAATCAAATGAATATCTCCATTGCGCTACCGGCAATGGCGCCACAGCCGACCGGCCATCCGGCTTCGCTTCCTGCGGACCCTGTCGGGGCGGGAAACACGCAAAAGGTAACCCCCGCATCGGAGGGCGCAGCATCGGGCGAAGCCGGCCAGCGCCAGACCGGCAGCGGCGAGCAGCATGAAACCGCGCCGCCATCCGCGATGCAGATCAAGATCATGGAAATTCTCGAGATGCAGGCCCGCGAAATGGACGAGACGCAGAGCTAGCCAGCGCTATTGCGCGGTCCAGCCGCCATCAACCGGAATGGCCGCACCGGTGACGTTATGTGCAACCGGGTTGCACAGCCAAAGCGCCAGAGCACCGATTTCCGACGGCTCGGAACCGCGCCGGTCACAAGCGCCGTTTTTCCGTTCAGCTCCGTCATCGCTGATCGTCCAAACTCTTTCGCAACTCGGTCTTGAGAACCTTGCCGTAGTTGTTCTTGGGCAGCTCATCGAGCGTCACATACGCCTTCGGCCGCTTGAACCGGGCGATATTGTCGATGCAGAGACGGTCAAGTTCCTCGAACGGCGCGGTCCCCACGACGAACGCGATCACGCTCTCGCCCCATTCCGGGTGCGGTTGGCCAACAACCGATACCTCGCGCACGTCAGGATGGGTCAACAACACCTCCTCGACCTCGCGGGGGTAGACATTCGAACCTCCGGTGATGATCACGTCCTTCGAACGGTCCTGCATCGTCACATAGCCATCCGCGTCCATGAACCCCATGTCCCCGGTCATCAGCCAGCCATCGATCAGAGTCTTCGCGCTCGCCTCGGGGTTCTGCCAGTAACCCGGCATCACCACATCTCCGGACACCATGATTTCGCCATGCGTCCCGGCGGGTAGAGGCGCCCCGCTGGCATCGCCGATCCGGACCTCGACCGGGGATTGCGCCCGTCCCACGCTGGCCAGCCTCTCGCGCCAGCGGACATGCGTGCGGTCGGTCACATCGTGTCGCGACAGGGCGGTGATCCCCATCGGGCATTCCCCCTGCCCATAGATCTGAACGAATACCGACCCGAAATGCGCGACCGCCTCGATGATGTCGGCGTTATACATGGGCCCGCCCGCGTAGACGATGGTGCGCAAACCCGTGCCTGTCTCGCCCGTCGCCCGCGCCGTTTCGGTCATGCGTTTGACCATTGTGGGGGCGGCGAACATATGAACGCGTCCGAAATGCCGCGCGAGGTCGAGAATCTCGGATGTCTCGAACCCGCCCGACACCGGACAGACATGGCGTGCACCATGCAGCACGTGAACCATGTTGTAGATACCGGCACCGTGGCTCATCGGGGCCGCATAGATCGCCGTATCCTCGGCACTCACCCGATCGACATCCACCGGATAGGCCAGCGACATCGCGATCAGCATGCGGTTGGTGATCATCACCCCCTTGGGTTGCCCGGTGGTGCCTGACGTATAGAACAACCACGCCAGATCGTCGGCAGTCCGGGCCAGAGGCGCCGCGATGGGCGATGTCGTCAGCGCCCTCCGGTATTGGTCGGCACCGACCGTCACGACACGGCATGTCACCCGGGCGTCGTGCAGGGAATCGGCCAGTTCGGTGGTCGCAAAAACCAGAGCCGCGCAGGAATCGTTCAAGATGAAATCCGCCTCGCGACCATGCAGTTTGGCATTGATCGGCACCGCCACGGCCCCGGCATACCAGATGCCATATTGCACGACGAGATAATCCGGGCAGTTCTTCATGAAGATCGCGACACGATCGCCGGGCGAAATGCCCTCGGTCGCCAGCCATGCCGCGATCCGGGCGGCACGATCATGAAAGCCCCGGTAATCCGCAACCTGCGCCTTGCCCAGGAACAGCGCCGGACGCCCGGGATGCGCCTGTGCCTGCCGGAACAACCAGTTACCCAAATTCATGACGCCCCCCTTTCACCCCTCGTGACCGGATGTAGACAGATTTTGCCGCCTCTGGCCACCTCGCGTTCACCGCACCACACGCCCGCATCCGCCGTGCCGGCCGCTCTGCGCGGGCACGCACTGGAAATCCGGGCGACAAGCCGCCATGTTGAGCAGAGCGAACGGCGCTTTTCACAGGCAAGACCTTGTCCTATAAGCGCCCTGACGAAAACCCGCGGGACAGACGGGCACAGCAGAACCGGTCGAGGACATCATGACAGACACCAAACACGAGTCGGACGTGGCATTCATCAAGGCACTGGCCGAATTGCTGCGCGAAAACGACCTGACGGAAGTGCAGGTCAAGCGCGATTACGGCGAGGATGACAGCCTGAATGTCCGCGTCAGCCGCGTGACCCCGGTCGCCCCCGTCGCTGCCGCGCCGCTTCCGGTTGCCGCGGCCCCCCCACAACCCGCCGCGCCGGCAGCCGCCGGAGCAGCCCCCGCAAGCGACGTGATCGAGGACCCTGCCAGCGATCCGGGTGCGGTCCTGTCGCCGATGGTCGGCACGGTCTATATGCAACCCGAACCCGATGCGGCACCGTTTGTCACCGTGGGGGCCAGCATTTCCGAGGGTGATACCCTGCTCATCGTCGAAGCCATGAAGACCATGAACCACATCCCCGCCCCGAAATCGGGCACGGTCAAGCGCATCCTTGTCGAGGATGGCGCAGCAGTGGAATACGGCACCCCGCTGGTCATCATCGAATAAGGCGGTCCCATGTTTGACAAGATACTAATTGCCAACCGCGGGGAGATCGCCTTGCGCGTGGTCCGTGCGGCGCGTGAAATGGGCATCGGCTCGGTTGCGGTACACTCCACCGCCGACAGCGACGCGATGCATGTCCGCATGGCCGATGAATCGATCTGTATCGGTCCACCGCAAAGCAGCCAGAGCTACCTGTCACTGCCCGCGATCATTTCGGCATGCGAAATCACTGGCGCACAGGCGATCCACCCCGGCTATGGGTTTCTCTCCGAAAACGCGAATTTCGTGCAGATCGTCGAAGATCACGGACTGACCTTCATCGGACCGACCGCCGAGCATATCCGCATCATGGGCGACAAGATCACAGCCAAGGATACCATGAAGGCGCTTGGCGTTCCCTGTGTACCTGGCAGCGACGGAGGTGTTCCCGATCTCGCCACGGCCGAACGAATCGGCGCGGAAATCGGCTATCCGGTCATCATCAAGGCCACGGCCGGCGGGGGCGGCAAGGGCATGAAAGTCGCCAACAGCGCCGCCGAAATGGAGCGGGCGTTTCAGACCGCGCGCGCCGAGGGCAAGAGCAATTTCGGCAATGACGAAGTCTATATCGAGAAATACCTGACCACACCGCGCCATATCGAGATCCAGGTCTTTGGCGATGGCAAGGGCAAGGCCGTGCACCTGGGTGAACGCGACTGTTCCCTGCAGCGGCGCCACCAGAAGGTCTTTGAAGAGGCCCCCGGCCCGACGATCACTGCCGAAGAGCGGGCCCGGATCGGCAAGGCCTGCGCCGACGCAGTCGCCAAGATCAACTATATCGGTGCCGGAACCATCGAGTTTCTCTACGAGAACGGCGAGTTCTATTTTATCGAGATGAACACCCGCCTGCAGGTCGAGCATCCGGTCACCGAGGGCATTTTCGGAGTCGATCTGGTGCGGGAACAGATACGCGTGGCCGCCGGTCTGCCGATGTCGTTCACGCAGGACGAACTCGCCATCAACGGCCACGCGATCGAGGTGCGCATCAACGCCGAAAAACTGCCCAGCTTCTCGCCCTGCCCTGGCAAGATCACCCAGTATCACGCGCCCGGCGGGCTGGGTGTGCGAATGGATTCGGCGCTCTATGACGGCTATTCCATCCCGCCCTATTACGACAGCCTGATCGGCAAGCTGATCGTGCATGGCCGCGATCGTCCCGAAGCGCTGGCGCGGCTGAACCGGGCTCTGGGCGAACTGATCGTCGATGGGGTGGACACCACGATTCCGTTGTTCCGGGCCCTGCTGGCCGAACCGGACATCCACAGCGGTGATTACAATATCCACTGGCTGGAACACTGGCTGGAAACCAATCTCACCGAGGGATAAGGCAGGAGCAGCCCGGCCGCTCTCATGATACGCGGATGACCCTGACACCCGAGATCCTGTTGCGCGGCTATACGATCGGGATTTTCCCGATGGCCGAGCAACGTGATGACGCCGAGATTTTCTGGGTCGATCCCAAACGTCGCGGCATCATTCCGCTGGACGGTTTTCATATCTCGCGATCGCTGCGCCGCCGCCTTCTGCGGTGCGGGTTCGAGATACGCGTGAATACGGCCTTTGCCGAGGTCGTTGACGGCTGCGCCGATCGCGCCGAAACATGGATCAACGCCGAGATTCGCGAACATTACATCGCGCTGCACCACGCGGGATACGCGCATTCGCTCGAGGTGTGGGACGATGACGAGCTTGTCGGCGGTGTTTACGGTGTCGCGATTGGTGCCGCGTTCTTTGGCGAGAGCATGTTTTCGCGCCGTACCGATGCCTCAAAGATTGCGCTCGCCTATCTGGTCGACCGGCTTCGCCTCGCCGGGTTCCGGTTGTTCGACACGCAGTTTCTGACCGATCACCTCGCATCGCTTGGCGCAATCGAGATCCCGCGTGGCGATTATCATCACCGCCTGGACAAGGCGATCAGTGAGACCGGCGACTTTCTTGCCCCGCAGGTGCCGGCCCCTCAGGACGTGATACAGCGCAACACCCACACATCGTAGCGGCTGTGATCAAGCGCGTTCAGGGCGGGGGATGAAGCGATCATCCAGCCCTGGAAGTCGATCTCGGTCTCACCGGTATCGCGGATTATCATATACGCAAAGGCATCCCCGGTCGGGTTCTCGGCCGGATACCGGCAATCGGCGAGTTCGACGGTCAGGCCGAATGCGTCAACCGCCCCGCCGGATTGCACGCTGAAATCGATTGTCTTGCCATCCACCTTGTCCAGCGCACGGAGCACCGCCCCCGCCGCCGAAACCGCATTCTGGTGCTGCGCCGCAACAGGCGACGCGACGAGGGCGCAAAGCGCCAGCGCAGCCAGGTTGCGGATCACTCGCTGTCTCCGCTTCCGGCGACAAATTTGACCAGCAGAGAAATGAGGCTCACGGCACCCTGCGTGTCCTCGATCGTGTCGCCCGCTTCCAGATAGAATGGCGAACCACCTGGCATGATTTCGACGAAATTGCCGCCCAGCAACCCCTCTGAAGACACCACGACGGCACTGTCATCCGGCACCGGTATCCCGTCACGGACCGAAAATGTCGTATCGGCGCGATAGGTCTCGGGATTGAGGTCCACATTGGTCACGGTGCCGATCTTGACCCCGGCCAAGCGCACATCCGTGCCGACGCTGACACCCTCCAGCGACCGGAAACTCGCGTTCAGTTCGTACCCGGTTCCCGAACCGGAAAGACCCGTTGCCTGTCCGGCATACAAGGCAAATGCAATCGCTCCGGCCAGAACAGCACCGCCAACGGCGATTTCAGTTGTATTATGCGACATGTCGCGCTCCGTTGATGTGCCGACCCTATTCCGGGCTCCATGCTTCGTAGTCACGCTGGGGTGCCGGATGCGCCCGGCGAAGCGAACCCGGTGGCGCATAGGCCAAAGCGGTACCGGTCAGGTTTTCGTGGTGTGGCTTTTCCCAGGGTTTATGCGCAAGCGGTTGTTCGGTCGGAGGCGCATCCCATGTATGATGAAGCCAGCCATGCCAATCCGGGCCAACCCGGCTGGCCTCGACTTCGCCGTTGAAGATGACCCATCTCTTGCTGCCATCAGCATTCCTGTAAAACACGTTGCCCTGGTTATCCTCGCCTACCCGGATGCCCTTGCGCCAGGTGAAGATCTGGGTGTTGAGCGTCTGACCGTTCCACCAGGTCACAGCGCGAAGCAGAGAGTTGAGAATGCCCATCGGAGTCTCCGTGAAATCATCACCGGTATGCCGTATCCATCAGCAAAGGTCCAGAGACAGCGCGTGCCGGTGTCTGGTCCGTCTACTCTATGCGCAGATGAACCGGGTTCTACGCGACAGTTGCAACCGGGTAAGCCGCTGTGAAGCGGCTTGGGGAAACGTCTTCACAGACGTTTTCACGCGAATTCGAATTCGCGTATCCAAGGCCGTTCGAACGGCCTTTTCCCGGACCCGGTATCAATGTGTTGATTTCCATAGACAACCTCGTCAGGGTGCAGGCGCAATATCATCGGGAGTAGCCATGACAAAAACCAAACTCGGTGTCATAGGCGGATCGGGTCTTTACCAGATCGACGGTCTGGAGGATGCCGCCTGGCAGCACGTGGAGAGCGCCTGGGGCGCCCCCTCCGACGCGATGCTCACCGGTATCCTCGAAGGTGTCGACATCGTATTCCTGCCCCGGCACGGCAGAGGCCACGTTCACGCGCCGGGCACCGTTCCCTACCGCGCCAATATCGATGCGCTGAAGCGTCTGGGTGTCACGGATGTGATCAGCGTCTCCGCCTGCGGCTCCTTTCGCGACGAGATGGCCCCGGGTGATTTCGTGATCGTGGATCAATTCGTTGATCGTACATTTGCACGCGACACGTCATTCTTCGGTACGGGCTGTGTGGGTCATGTCAGTCTGGCGCATCCCACCTGTCCCCGGCTCGGCGATGCCTGCGAAGCTGCAGCCCGTGATGCTGGCGTCAGGGTACATCGCGGTGGCACTTACCTGGCAATGGAAGGGCCGCAATTCTCGACGCTGGCCGAATCACGCATGTACCGTGAAAGCTGGGGCTGCGATGTCATTGGCATGACCAACATGCCAGAGGCGAAGCTGGCCCGCGAAGCCGAGCTGTGTTATGCATCCGTGGCCATGATCACCGACTATGACAGCTGGCACCCGGACCATGGGGAAGTGGACATTTCAGACATCATCACCACCCTGACAGGCAACGCGGACAAGGCCCGGTCGCTGGTCCGCCGTATGCCCGACCTTGTCGGGGCAGACCGCCAGCCATGTCCTCACGGATGTGACCGTGCGCTCGACCATGCGATACTGACCGCGCCCGATGCGCGGGATCCGGAACTGGTGGCTCGTCTGGATGCTGTCGCAGGGCGGGTCCTGACGCGCTGAGCCAGCCGCGGCCATGTCGGCAGCGCCCAAAGCCGGTGCATTGCATCCGCTTCCCGCATGGATGCCAGACACCACCACGGGGCTGGTCGATCTTCCCGCCGACATTTCGGCGCTGCTTGCTGATCTTTCTCGGTGGACAAATACCACCGGGCGTGCTGTCCTCCCAATTCCAGACCGGAGGAAACCATGTCCCTTGATCTCTGGCTCGCCTTTGCCGCCGCCTCGACTGCCTTGTTGCTGATTCCGGGACCGACCGTGTTGCTGGTTCTCAGCTACGCGCTCTCCAAGGGGCGCAGCGTCGCGATCGCGTCGGCCAGTGGCGTCGCCATGGGCGATCTCATTGCAATGACGGCCTCGCTTGCCGGGCTCGGGGCCCTGGTGGCGACCTCGGCAACCCTGTTCTCGATACTGAAATGGGTGGGTGCCGCCTATCTCGTCTATCTCGGCGTCAGGCTGGTGCGCAGCGCACCATCGGACTCATTCGAGACCATCGCAACCGGACGGGACGTCACGCCCCGAGGCGTATTTCTTCACGCGGCGGGCGTTACCGCGCTGAACCCGAAATCCATCGCCTTTTTCATCGCCTTCGTGCCTCAGTTCATTCAGGCCGGCGAACCGATGCTGCCGCAGTTCGCACTCCTGATCAGCACATTCGTGATCCTCGCGGCGATAAATGCTCTGGCCTACGCGTTGCTGGCGGACAAGCTTCGGAAAACCGTAAGCAAGCCCGGGGTGATCACCGCGCTGACGCGTGGCGGCGGTGTGACGCTGATCGGGATGGGCCTGTTTACCGCATTCCTGCGCCGCCCGGCCTGAGCCACGGTTGCACCGCGGCGCGCAATAGGCCAAACCGTGCACGAGCGTCACAGCAAACCGGAGCGAACATGCCCAGGAACACCTCGGTCCGCGACTATATCCGCACGATCGCCGATTTCCCCAAGGAAGGGATCATGTTTCGTGACGTCACCACTCTGTTTGCCGATCCGCGCGGGTTTCGCATGGCGATCGACCAGATGCTGCATCCCTATGCCGGCGAGCAGATCGACAAGGTTGTCGGGCTGGAAGCCCGTGGCTTCATCCTGGGCGGGGCCATCGCGCACCAACTCAGTGTCGGGTTCGTGCCGATCCGCAAAAGGGGCAAGCTGCCCGGCACCACGATAAGCCAGGACTACAAGCTGGAATACGGTGAGGCGATCGTTGAAATTCACGACGACGCCATCCAGCCGGGCGAGAAAATCCTGGTGGTCGACGACCTGCTCGCCACCGGCGGCACCGCAGCCGCCGGCATCAGGCTGATCGAGCGTCTGGGCGGAGAGATCATCAGTTGCGCCTTCATCGTCGATTTGCCCGATCTGGGCGGCCGCAAGCTGCTCGAAGACCTTGGCATGGACGTCCATGCGCTCTGTGCTTACGAGGGCGACTGATCGCGAAGTCATCACAATCAGTTGACTGGATATTCCAAACTGCCGTTGCTTAGGGTCAAAGCGCGCAAGGTCAAGCGCGTCGGCAACAAAAATGGCATGATCCGATAAGGCTGACAGGACGTAATCCACTCGATGTCACCAAGGCATCTCTGACAAATCGAGGATTATTTCCATGTTCCGCAAGACCATACTCTCCGTTACCTCTGCCATGATGATTGCCGGCGCAGCATTTGCCGACGACGCTTCCAAGGATATTGTGGACACGGCGGTTGCGGCTGACGATTTCGACACGCTCGTTGCCGCGGTGCAGGCCGCCGGGTTGGTCGAGACGCTGAAAGGCGAAGGTCCGTTCACCGTATTCGCGCCCACGGACGCAGCCTTTGCGGCGCTGCCCAAGGGTACCGTCGAAACGCTGCTCGAACCCGAAAACAAGGATCAACTGGTCGCGATTCTGACCTATCACGTGGTTCCGGGCAAGGTCATGTCCGGTGATCTCAGTGACGACATGACCGCAACCACCGTACAGGGTGGCGATATCACGATCGATCTTGATAACGGTGTCATGGTCAACGATGCGACGGTTGTCGCCGCCGATATCGAGGCCGAAAACGGCGTCATCCACGTCATCGACAAGGTGATCATGCCCAAGTGATGACCTGCTGTTGAGAAAGGTCACCCGGCCCGGCCGGGTGACTGTCATCGACGGTCGCATCGCGGAACGCTTAACGCCGAAGGACCGCGCCGGGATTCATGATGCCTTGCGGGTCAAGTGCGGACTTGATGGCACGCATGGCCGCGATCTTCGTGGGATCGCCATAGATTTCAAGCTCGGTGACCTTGTTCCGTCCGATGCCATGCTCGGCGCTGATCGAGCCTTCGAACTCCGCGACCAGATCGTGAACCGCGCGTGTCACGATGCCGCTTTGCGACTTGAATGCCGCCCGGTCCGCCCCCTTCGGCGGGAATATATTGTAATGCAGGTTGCCGTCGCCCAGGTGACCGAAGCAGTTGATGCGGAAATCCCCGATCCCGGAAATCCTTTCCGCACCTTTCGCGATAAATTCGGGAATCGCGCCCAGCGGTATCGAGACATCGTGGCTCGACACCGAACCGATCCTGCGGTTTGCCTCCGGAATCTGTTCGCGCACCATCCAGAACGCATCGCGTTGCGCCTCTGACCGCGCAATCAGCCCGTCGGACGCAAGGTCGCGCGCAAGCGCCGCCTCGAACAGTTCGGCAAGCTGCTCTTGCGGGTCCAGTGCGTCGATCAGGCCGAGCTCGATCAAAACACACCATTCCGGCGGCGTATCAAAGGGTTGCCTGATATCCGGCAGTGTTTCAGACAGGAAGTCGAACCCCTGCCCGCCGAGCAATTCGAAGGCGCTGATCCCTTCACCGACGCGATCACGGGCCAGCGACAACAGGTCGATTGCGGCGCGCGGCGACGGCACCACGAAAATCGCCGTTCCGCTGCGTGCCGGGATCGGGGCCAGCCTGAGCGCCGCCGCGGTGATCACGCCCAGCGTGCCTTCCGAACCGATCAGCAGGTTTCGCAGATCATAGCCGGTATTGTCCTTGCGCAGCCGCGTCAGCCCGTTCCAGATGCGCCCGTCCGGCAGCACCGCCTCGAGCCCCAGACACAAATCCCGTGTATTGCCATAGCGCAGGACATTGACCCCGCCCGCATTGGTCGCAAGATTGCCGCCGATCCGTGCCGATCCCTCCGACGCAAGCGACAGCGGGAACAGTCGGTCTGCAGCCCGCGCCGCGGCCTGCAGGTCGGCAAGGATCGCGCCCGCTTCCGCGACAATGACATTCTCGTCGGCATGGACCGCACGAATGGCAGTCATGCGCTCCAGCGACAGGATCAGAGGCGCCGGGCCTTCGGTCATCACCTGTCCACCGACAAGGCCTGTACCGCCACCATAAGGCACGACCCCCACCCGCGCGTCATGCGCTGCGCAGATCAGCGCAGCAACCTCCTGTGTCGTGCGCGGGCAGGCGAGCAGGCCCGCCCGCCCCTGCAAGCGACCGCGTGGCTCTTCGAGATAGCGCGGTTCGATTTCGCGGAACACGCTGGATGGAACCACACCGTCCAGCGCCGCGGCAAAATCGGCGTCCGCCGGTTTCAGCACCATGTCATGTACCTGCAGGCGGCCGCGACGGGTTCAGTCGTCGTCAGAGAGATAGGATGACCGCAGGACAACCACGGTGGGGCGATCCGGCAGGTCGCGCAGCGAGAACTCGATATGGGACGCGTCGGAACGCCGGATTGCGAATTCATCTGTCATGCCACCCAGAAATGTGTCGAGCGTATAGCTGCTGAACCAGTGCATCGGAATGACCACCGACGATTTGAGCCGTTTCAGGATACTGATCATCTCGGGAAGCGGCAATGTCATACTGCCATCCACCGGCGCCATGACAATGTCCAGCCGCCCGATCGCAGCGAATTGTTCATCGCTGGGAATGTGATGCAGGTGACCCAGGTGACCGATGCAGAGCCCCGCAACCTCGAAGATGAAGATCGAATTGCCATTCTCCTCGACGCCCCCGGACCGGGAGCGGATGTCGGTCGAGACATTGCGCACAAGCATCTCGCCGAGATCGAGATGATGTTCGATACCCTTGCCGAACGCTCCCCATCCCGGCAGCACATGCGGGATCGCCGGATCGGGAAAGGCGGTCCAGTGGGTTTCATGCGCGTGGTTCATGGTAACGACATCGGGAATCATCCGGGTCGAACCGATAAACCCGGTGAAATCGGTCACCGCACTCAGTCCACCGGGGGTTTGCAGCAAAAAGCTCGAATGGTCGATATAGGACAGCCGCACCGAGAAGTCCGGAAGCGGGTCGCGAAATGCAGTCTTGTAAACATAGCCGAGACCGGGTGCGGAATCCGCGATGGCAATACAGTGGCTCGGCCTGCGCTCCTGCGCCGCCAGCGGCGCAATGCACAGGACCAGCAGCATCGACGTAAGGGCGCGCAGGACCAGCATCTGCAAGAAGGATAGGCGAAACGGCGAAAAAGTCAGCCCCCGCCGCGCGATTTCGCCGCCTTTGGCCCCTCTAGCCTGCGTCGGTGCGCCCGCGTCGGTCGCTGCGCAACGACGCATAGAGGACATGGGTGCGCCAGCGCCCGTTGATCTGCAAGTAGGACTGCGCCACACCTTCGTACTTGAAGCCCGATTTCTCGAGCAACCCGCGCGAGGCGGCGTTTTCCGGCAGGCAGGCTGCTTCGATCCGGCTGAGATCGAGTTGCGAGAACGCGTAATGTACCACTGCCCCGATCGCCTCGCGCATGTATCCGCGACGGGCAAATTGCGCACCGGTCCAATAGCCCAGGGTCCCGGCCTGAGCCGGTCCGCGCCGGATGTTGTCGAGCGTGATCGCACCGACAAGGCTCTGGTCGTGGCGGCGGAACAGGAACAGCGGCACCGCCGACCCGTTTCCGATGGATCGCTGCGCCCAGTAGACGCGATTGGCAAACCCCTTGCGGCTGAGATGGTCCGTGGCCCAGCTGGGTTCCCACGGAACCAGGAAATCGCGACTGTCCTCGCGCATGGCCGCCCAGTCGCGGAAATCCGAATGCCCCGGCGGCCGCAGGGTCAGCCGCTCGGTTTCGAGCTTGAGCTTGCGTTTGGCCAGCAGCATCAGACCGTCATCAGGCGGCGCGCCTTCCCTGCAATTCGGCCAGGGTCGGCGCTGCGTCGATCGGACCATAGAGCGCCAGTGCAAGCCCGGCCCGGGCGGCGACGGTCTCGGCAAACTCGCGCACATCGCCGGTTGATACGGCGTCGATGCGGGCGACCGTATCGTCAAGCGACGGCACCTCGTCCCAGATCTGGACCAGACGCGCCAGCCGCTCGGCGCGGTTGGACGGGCTCTCCAGCCCCATCAGCATTCCCGCCTTCATCTGGGCGCGCGCGCGGGCGACCTCTTGCGGGCTCATGTCCTCGGTGGCGCGCTTCATCTCGTCAAAGGTGATATTGGCCAGTTCGGCGATCTGTTCGGCGCTGGTTCCGGCGTAGATCGTCGTCGTGCCGGTATCGGCATAGGCACCGGTCTGCGCAAAGATCGTGTAACACAGCCCGCGTTTTTCCCGGACTTCCTGAAACAGGCGCGACGACATGCCCCCACCCATCGCACTCGAATAGATCTGGGCCGTGTAGATTTCATCGTCGCGATAGCCGGGGCTTTCCACGGCGAGCGCGAAATGCGCCTGCTCCAGAGCCTTGGACCGCCGGGTTTCCCCGCCGGTAAAGCGCGCGGTCTCCGCCGCAAGCCCGGGCTTGGGTTCAAGATGGCCGAAAAGGTCCTCTGCCATACGCACGATCTCGGCGTGATCGACAGCGCCGGCCGCCGACAGGATCATCTGGCCCGGCCCGTAGTGCTCGGCGACGAAATCCGACAGGTCCTCTCGCGAGAAACTCCGCACCCGTTCGGACGGCCCCAGGATCGTGCGCCCCAGCGCCTGGTCGCGATAGCTGTCTTCCTGCAACCAGTCAAAGATCACATCATCGGGCGTGTCATGCGCCTGACCGATCTCCTGCAGGATCACGCCGCGCTCGACCTCGATCTCCTTGGGGTCGAAGATCGGATTGAGAACGATATCCGAAATCACGTCCATCGCCAGCGATACGTCATTCTGCAATACGCGGGCGTAATAGGCCGTCACTTCGCGGCTGGTATAGGCGTTGATATAGCCGCCCACGTCCTCGATGGCTTCGGCGATCTGAACCGCGGTGCGCTTGCGCGTGCCCTTGAATGCCATGTGTTCGAGAAAATGCGCGATGCCGTTCTGTTCGATCCGTTCATGGCGGCCCCCGGCAGAAACCCAGATTCCGATGGCGGCGGATTGCAGGCCCGGCATGTGTTCGCTGACGATGCGAAACCCGTTGCCCAAAGTATGCTGTTCAACCGTCACTTGGCGATATGTCCCCTGATATAATCCTTCATGGCAGCGAGATCATTGGCGATCCGCGTCACCCGTTCCGGCCTGTCATACAGATCGGACATGCGCGGGGGAAGAGGCGGATGAATGCCGCTGGCCTGCTCGACCGCGGCAGGGAACTTTGCCGGATGCGCCGTGGCAAGCGTGATCATCGGCACCTCGGCGGTGCGGTGTTCGTTGGCAACCTTGACCCCGACCGCCGAATGCGGACACAGCAATTCGGTGCTGCTCGCGAGCGTGCCCGCGATGGTGGCCAGCGTTTCCTCTTCCGACGCGCGCCCGGAGGCGAAATTCTCCTGCAGGTAGCCAAGCGCGCCTTGCGAAAGATCAAAGCCGCCCTGCCGCAGTTCTTCCATCAATTGCGACACCGCGCGCCCGTCGCGCCCATAGGCGTCAAACAGCACCCGTTCGAAATTGGAGCTGACCTGGATATCCATCGACGGGCTGATCGAGGGGTGGGTTGGCCCCTTGTAATAGCCCTGTCCGCTCAGGCAGCGATGCAGGATGTCGTTCTGGTTGGTCGCAACCACCAGCCGGTCGATCGGCAGGCCCATCTGCCGGGCGACATAGCCGGCAAAGATATCGCCGAAATTGCCGGTGGGGACGGTAAAGCTCACCTCGCGATGCGGCGCGCCGAGACTGACCGCCGCGCTGAAATAATAGACCACCTGCGCCAGCACCCGCGCCCAGTTGATCGAGTTCACACCGGCGAGCTTCACCCCGTCACGAAACTCGAAATCGTTGAACATGTCCTTGAGCGCGGCCTGACAATCGTCGAAATCCCCGTCCACGGCGAGCGCGTGGACATTTGCCTCGCCCGGCGTGGTCATCTGGCGACGCTGCACCTCGCTGACGCGGCCATGCGGAAACAGGATGAACACGTCAACGTTGGACAGCCCCTTGAACGCTTCGATTGCCGCCGACCCGGTGTCGCCGCTTGTCGCACCGACGATGGTGACCCGGTCGCCCCGACGGGCCAGCGCGGCCTGGAACAGTTGACCGATCAGTTGCATGGCGAAGTCCTTGAACGCCAGCGTCGGGCCGTGGAACAGCTCCAGCAGGAAATGGTTGGAATCCAGCTGCACGAGAGGCGCGCGCGCGGCATGGCCGAACGGAGCATAGGCGCGGTCGATGATGGCGCGAAATTCGGCATCGGTGAACGTGTCGCCGATAAAGGGCCGCATGATGCGAAATGCCGTTTCCTCATAGCTGAGCCCGGCAAGCGCCGCGATGTCTTCCCGGGTCATCTGCGGCACCTCGGAGGGCACGTACAGTCCGCCATCACGGGCCAGACCGGACAGCATCGCCTCTTCAAAGCTCAGTTCGGGCGCGATACCGCGCGTGGATACGTATTTCATTGGCCTCGGCTCTCGGATGGTGTGCGGGTGCGCCACAGGAAATATGCGGTCATCGCTGCCCAGATCAGGGCAAGTGAAAACCAGGTGATTGCGTACTGCAAGTGATCGTTGGGCACCCCGGCGGAGTCAACCGGCAGCGGCCTGACATTCGGATCGGTTTGCGAGCGCGCGATCAGCAGCACGGGTTCCGTACCCAGAGCCTCTGCCATACGTGGCACATCGCGAGCGAACCAGATGTTGCCGGCGATATCCGGCTCGGGGGTATAGCTGTCGATCTCGTCGGGCCAGTGCAGGTTGCCGGTGACCGTCATCTGGCCCGCCTGACGCGCGCGGTCCTTGTCTTCGGTGGCGACAAAACCACGGTCCAGGAGGATCGTGCGGCCCGTGTCATCCGTGAACGGCGCGATGATGCGGTATCCGGGGCCGACATGTTTGACGGACACCAGCACATGAAGTTCCTGCGCGCCCACGGTTCCGGATACCGATACCGGCATGTATTTGTCGGTCTGCACATTCGGCGACGCCGGCAGCGGCTGAAGCCCTGCGGAGATGCGGCTGTCGATCTCGGCCAGAACGCCCCGCTTCCAGTCCAGCCGCTGCATCTGCCAGATTCCGAGCGCGATAAGGGTGGCGAATCCGGCCACACCGAAAAGCAGCATAAAAACAGTTCGACGCATTGTCAGCACGACCCCGAAAAGAAGCATGGCGCGCAGTGAACCGGCGCGCCATGCTTGATACGTTCTGTCAGCGGAGATTCAACCGCAATCGACCTAGCCGAGTTGCGACGTACCCCAGATATAGACGACGAAGAACAGGAAGAGCCAGACCACGTCGACAAAGTGCCAGTACCAGGCCGCCGCTTCGAAGCCGACATGCTGCTTGGGCGTAAAGTCGCCCCGCTTGGCCCGCACGAGGCAGACGATCAGGAAAATCGTTCCGATGATCACGTGGAACCCGTGAAAGCCCGTAGCCATGAAGAAGTTGGAATAGAAGATGTCTTCGCCGAACTTCCAGCCTTCGTGCAGCAGTTCCATGTACTCATAGGCCTGCAGGGCGGTAAAGGCGATCCCCAGTGCCACGGTCAGTGCCAGGCCAGCGATCAGGTCCTTGCGCACGTTGCCATGCACCAGCGCATGGTGCGCCCAGGTTATGGTACAGCCCGACAGCAGCAGGATCACCGTGTTGATCAGCGGCAGGCTGAACGGATCCACCGGGTAGATGACGGGGATCACATATTCGCTGCCCTCATAGTCGCTCATCGAGTACATCAGGTGCTTGAAGACCGACCAGAACCACGCCGCAAAGAACATCACTTCGGACATGATGAACAGGATAAAGCCGTAGCGCAGACCGATCTGGACCACGGGGGTGTGATCCCCGGCATGGCTTTCGTGCACCACATCGGCCCACCAGCCAAACATGGTGTAAAGAACACCGGCCAGACCGATCCAGAAGAGATAAGGCGTGATGGAATGCATCCACAGCACGGCACCGAACAGCATGGCAAACCCGAACAGGGCACCAAGCAGCGGCCAGATGGACGGGGGCAGGATGTGGTAGTCGTGGTTCTTAGCGTGTGCCATTGAGTGTCCCTTACCTTGCGGCGTTAGTTCGTAGTATTATTGCCTGCCCCGGTTTCAAGGGCGGCAAAGCCCTCCGGCAGGTCGATTTGATAGAATGTGTACGACAACGTGATCGAATGCACGTATTTTGCATCCCGGTCGGTAACGATTTCCGGATCCACGAAGAATGTCACCGGCATCTGGACCCGCTCGCCCGGCTCCAGCACCTGCTCAGTGAAGCAGAAACACTCGATCTTGTTGAAAAAGCCGCCCGCTTCGTAGGGAAAGACGTTATAGCTCGCCTGTCCGGCCACGGGAACGTCGGTCGGATTATAGGCTTCGTAAAAGGCCAGACCGGTTTCGCCGATGCGGATTTCCATTTCGCGTTCGACGGGCTTGAAGGTCCAGGGCATGTCACGCTCAAGCGAGGCATCGAACTTGATCTTGATGGTCTGATCCAGCACATCGGCGGAATCCGCCGTGGCGACAGCTGTGGTTCCGCCAAAGCCCGTGACGCGGCAGAACCAGTCGTAGAACGGCACCGACGCCCAGGCCAGCGCGCCCATGGTGACAACCACCGCGACCAGTTGCACGACGGTCTTGCCCGGACCGGAAAGTGCCATCAGTTCTGTTCCTCGTTCGCCATCATAGCGTCGAAGTCACCGCGTGTGACCTTGACGACCGTCAGACCGAAGACGATCACGACAAACGCCAGCAGGGCGAGACCAACGCCCAGGTTTCGACCAAACCGCCGTTCATGAATCTCGTGTGTGGCGCGAATGCTCATCCCCAACCTCCAAGCCCGTAGGGCCATAGCAATGCCTCGACCAGAATCGCGCCGAAATGCACGAACAGGTACAAGAGCGACAAACGAAAGAACCCGCGCTCGACCGCAAAGTTATCGGCCTCTGCCGCCGCTTCGTCACGGCGCCAGATGCGGATCGCACCGCGCAGGAACATCAGGTTCACCACCAGCGACGCCGCAAGATAGATCGGCCCGCCGATCGCACTGAAGGCGGCGCCTACCGCCAGCACCGCCAGCAGGACGGTATAGATCAGGATATGCTGACGGGTCGCGCGGCGGCCGTGGGTCACGGTGAGCATCGGCACACCGGCATCATCGTAATCGCCCCGCATGAACAGGGCGAGTGCCCAGAAATGCGGTGGCGTCCACATGAAGATGATCGCGAACATGAGCCACGGTTCAACCGCCATGGAACCGGTTGCGGCGAGCCAGCCGACGACCGGCGGGAAAGCCCCCGCGGCACCGCCGATGACGATATTCTGCGGCGTCAGCCGCTTGAGCCACATGGAATAGACGACAACGTAAAAGAAGATGGTAAAGGCAAGCATCGCGCCCGCCATCATGTTGGTCGCGAGCGTCAGCATCGTGACCGACAGCACCGACAGCCCCAGACCGATGGCCATTGCATCGGATGCGGCAACCTTGCCCGACGGGATCGGACGATTGCGGGTCCGCCGCATGACGCGGTCGATATCCTCGTCCCACCACATGTTCAGGGCGCCGGACGCACCGCCCCCGAGGGCGATGAACAGAACCGCGCAGAACCCGACCACCGGATGCACCGGCACCGGTGCGGCCACCAGGCCGACAAAGGCCGTGAACACGACAAGCGTCATCACGCGCGGTTTGAGCAGCGCGAAAAAGTCGCCAAAGCCCGCCTCGTCCTCGCGGATGGCGCTGTTGATGCTGACGTCGCTCATCGCTGGCTCCTTGCCGTAGCTAGCGGGCGGGAGGGTGTCCCGCCCCTCCCGATCAGTTCGATGCCAGTTTCACGCTGCGGGGTGCTTCGGCATATTCCTCGATCGCACCGTCCAGCCATTCGGCATACGCCTCTTCACTCACGACCTTGACGGTAATCGGCATATAGGCGTGGTCCTTGCCGCAGAGCTCCGAGCACTGGCCGAAATAGATGCCTTCCTTTTCCGCGGCGAACCAAAGTTCGGCGAGACGACCGGGAACCGCATCCTGCTTGACGCCGAATGCCGGGATCGTCCACGAATGAATGACGTCGGCGGCGGTAACCTGCATCACGACCGTCTTGCCGATCGGCACGACCACCGCGGTATCGGTCGCCAGCAGGTATTCATCCGGCCCATAGCCATATTCTTCCAGTTCGTCGCGTTCGAGCTTGAAGCTCTCGAAGCCGAATTCATGATCTACATATTCATAGCCCCAGTACCACTGGTAGCCCGTGACCTTGATGGTGATGTCCGCCTCGGGAATTTCCTGTTGCTTGAACAGAACCGGCAGGCTGAACGCACCGATGAAGATCAGGATCACGATCGGAACGACGGTCCATGCGATTTCGAGCGGGGAGTTGTGCGTGAACTTGGCCGGCGTGGGGTTCGCGCGGCTGTTGAACCGGACGATCGCATAGATCAGCAGCAACGTCACGAAGACGCAGATCGCGGTGATGATGACCAGGATCAGCCAATCAAGCGATTGCTGGTCGCGCGCCAGTTCCGAGGCGGCTGGCTGGAAACCCATTGCCCCGTCGACCGGAGCACCGACGATCTCAAGGCCGTCCTGCGCCATCGCGGGGAGGACCGATAGGGAGCTGAAAAGCCCTGCGAGCGAAAAAGCGTTCTTCATGTTCCATCCTGATCGGTTGATCGTTTTTTGGGGCTGCCAGCGGCATGATTCACCAAACGCACCTGCCCCGTTGTATTTGCTGCCTGTAGAAATCATATTCCGCGAAGCAGATAAACCCATCAGATTGCGTCAAAGAGCCGCTTTTTTTGATTCAGATCATGGTCCGAGGCCAGCCGCACATGCAAAACACACCGTTCAGACCGTTTGAAACCACCTTGCCGCGTGACGAAGCGTTGCGCGAATTGCGATCCGCGACCGCAGGGGCGGAGGATGGCGAGATATTTGTCGAGCGGCGCAAGTCCGAAGCACTGGTCTTTGACGACGGCCGCCTGCGCAGCGCCAGCTACGACGCGTCCGAAGGGTTCGGACTGCGTGCGGTCAACGGTGAAGTCACCGGCTATGCCCATTCGACCGAAATGAGTTTGGCCGCCCTTGAACGGGCGGGCCAGACCGCGCGGCTGGCGGTTGGCGCGGGTGGCGGAACGCTCGCCGATGCGCCGGCACCCACCAACGCACGGCTGTACACCGACGCCGACCCCACGAGCGGTCAGCCCTTCCCGGTCAAGATCGAAACCCTTCGCGAGATCGACGCCTTTGCGCGTGATCTCGATCCGCGTGTCGTGCAGGTGTCGGCCACCCTCGCGGCGAGCCTGCAGGAAATCGAAATCCTGCGTCCCGACGGGGTCCAGGTGCGCGACGTGCGCCCGATGACGCGGGTCAATGTGTCGGTCATCGTCGAGCAGAACGGACGCCGCGAGACCGGCACCGCCGGAGGAGGCGGACGCATCGGGCTCGAAGGGTTGATCGCGCCCGCCGACTGGCAGGCAAAGGCGCGCGAGGCGTTGCGTATCGCGCTGGTCAATCTCGATGCGGTTCCCGCGCCCGCCGGTGTCATGGACGTCGCGCTTGGCCCCGGCTGGCCCGGCATCCTGTTGCACGAGGCCATCGGTCACGGGCTGGAGGGCGATTTCAATCGCAAGGGCGCGAGCGCCTTTGCAGGTCTGATGGGCAAGCAGGTGGCGGCACGCGGCGTGACCGTGCTTGATGACGGCACCCTGCCCGACCGGCGCGGCTCGATCACCGTCGATGACGAAGGAACCCCGTCCCGGCGCAACGTGCTCATCGAGGACGGGACGCTTGTGGGCTACATGCAGGATCGCCAGAACGCCCGGCTGATGGGAGTGCCCGCAACGGGTAACGGTCGGCGGCAAAGCTATGCCCATGCGCCGATGCCACGCATGACCAACACCTACATGATGGGCGGCGATGCCGATCCCGCCGACCTCGTGTCCGAGATCAGGGACGGTATCTGGGCGGTCGGCTTCGGCGGCGGCCAGGTCGACATCACCAGCGGCAAGTTCGTGTTCTCCTGCACCGAGGCCTACAGGGTCGAGAACGGCAAGGTGGGTGCACCGGTCAAGGGCGCGACGCTGATCGGTGACGGTGCCACCGCCCTCACCCGGATTCGCGGACTTGGCAACGACATGCAGCTTGATCCGGGTATGGGAAACTGTGGCAAGGAAGGCCAGTGGGTACCGGTCGGCGTCGGCCAGCCGACCGTGCTGATCGGTGGGCTGACAGTGGGCGGGTCCGCCGCCTGAGCGGCGCGGGTTCGTCCCGTGCCGCGGCATGTTCGGCGCGGCAGCGGACCATTGATGGGTTTTCCGGAAAATCCTCAAAGAATTTTCCACGCTTTACGTCCTGTTAACCGAGCGGGCGCTACACCGGTCTTGCAACAAGGCGGAGCGATGGATGACCGAGGAAACCAATTCTTCCACTCACCCCCCACTCCTACCCACCACGGAAGACGATCGGTTTGCGTGGCTTCGCCTTTTGCGCTCGCGCAGGGTTGGTATCTCGACATTCTACCGCCTGCTGGCAGAGCATGGCACAGCGCAGAAGGCGCTGGCCGCGTTGCCCGAAGTGGCGCGCGCCGCCGGGGTCCGGGACTATGAAATCTGTCCTGCCGGTGTGATCGATGCCGAAATCAAGGCCGCAAAAGCCGCGCGCGCGCGGCTTTTGTGCCTTGGCGATCCGGATTATCCGGCTCTCCTGGCGCAATTGCCGGACGCGCCGCCCATGCTGTGGAGCGTCGGGAATACAGCGATCCTTTCACGCCCGGTCATCGCGCTGGTCGGTGCGCGCAACGCCTCGTCGCTTGGCACCCGCATGGCCCGCGCACTGGCGCATGAACTGGGCGAAAAAGGGTATTGTGTGGTGTCGGGCCTCGCTCGCGGTGTCGATACCGCCGCCCATATCGGGGCAATCGGCACCGGCACCGTCGCCGTGATGGCAGGCGGTGTCGACGTGGTATATCCTGCCGAAAACGGGACCTTGGCACAGGACATCGCCGCGACCGGCCTGCTGATCTCCGAACAGCCGATGGGCACCACGCCACAGGCCCGCCATTTTCCGTGTCGCAACCGGATCATTTCCGGCGTGGCGCAGGCGGTCGTGGTGGTCGAGGCCGCGGTAAAGTCCGGCAGCCTGATCACCGCGCGCGACGCCCTGGATCAGGGTCGCGAGGTGCTGGCCGTGCCGGGGCATCCTTTCGATGCGCGGGCGTCGGGGTGCAACCTGCTGATCCGCGATGGCGCGACGCTGGTGCGCAATGCGGACGATATCATAGCCGCCCTGCCCGACATGACCGAACCCGTCGCATCACCTCGGCGCGACCTGCTGTCGGACCTGCCCCCACCGCCACCCGAACGGCGGAGCCTGGCGGAAACGGCAAAGCTGCACGAACAGATCCTTTCGCGCCTCGGCCCGTCACCGGTTGCCGAAGACCAGCTGATTCGCGATCTCGAAGAGTCGGCCGGGAATGTGGGGCCTGCTCTGGTGGACCTGGAGCTTGACGGCAAGATCCGCCGCCAGTCGGGCGGGTTGCTATCGCTGGAAACCTGACCCCGACATGCGCGAGCAAGACAGGAAATATTCCCGTATAACAGGTATCTTGCACCTCGTCCTGCCGCCCCGATCGATCGAATAATTGCGTCGACTCAAGACCGTAAGCGATGCGCCCAAATCACGCGGATTGACAATAGGCCCTTGCACCCCACATCTTGCCTCGCCATAGAACGCGCATCAATCGCCGCATGAGGTTACTGGGTAAATGCCTGTAGTTGTTGTAGAATCACCAGCCAAAGCAAAAACGATCAACAAATATCTCGGCTCTGACTACACGGTTCTGGCGTCCTACGGGCATGTGCGCGACCTTCCGCCAAAGGATGGATCGGTCGATCCCGAGCATGATTTCGACATGAAATGGGAGGTCGCCAGCGACAGCAAGAAACACGTGAAGGCGATTGCCGACGCGCTTGCCGAAGACAACGCGCTGATCCTCGCAACCGACCCCGACCGCGAGGGCGAGGCGATCAGCTGGCACCTGCAGGAAGCCCTGACCAAACGTCGTTCGATCAAAAAGGACACTGCCGTTTCGCGGGTGACGTTCAACGCGATCACCAAGGACGCCGTGACCCAGGCGATGAAACAGCCGCGCCAGGTCGACATGCCGCTGGTCGAGGCCTATCTCGCCCGCCGGGCGCTGGATTACCTCGTGGGATTCAACCTGTCGCCCGTGTTGTGGCGTAAGCTGCCCGGCGCCAAGTCGGCGGGCCGCGTGCAGTCGGTCTGTCTGCGGCTGATCGTCGAGCGCGAAATGGAGATCGAAGCCTTCCGCCCGCGTGAATACTGGTCGGTCAAGGCGCTGCTCGGAACCCCGCGCGGCCAGGAATTCGAAGCCCGGCTGACGGTCCTGGCCGGCAAGAAGCTCGACAAGTTCGATATCGAGAACGAGACCCAGGCCGAACTCGCGGTTCAGGCGATCAACAGCCGCGATCTTGAAATCACGTCGGTCGAAGCGAAACCGGCCAACCGCAATCCGAGCGCCCCGTTCATGACATCGACGCTGCAGCAGGAGGCCAGCCGCAAGTTCGGCATGGGCGCCCGCCAGACGATGAGCGTGGCGCAACGTCTCTACGAGGCGGGTCACATTACCTATATGCGGACCGACGGGATCGACATGGCCCCGGAAGCGGTCCACGCGGCGCGGGATGCGATTCGGGACCGCTATGGCGATGATTATGTTCCCGACAGCCCGCGCATGTACAAGAACAAGGCCAAGAACGCGCAGGAAGCCCACGAATGTATCCGCCCGACGGACATGACCCGGGACGCCGCCGCGCTCAAGCTGACCGATGCGGATCAGCGCAAGCTCTATGATCTGATCTGGAAACGGACTTTGGCCTGCCAGATGGCAGCCGCGCGTCTTGAGCGCACCACCGTCGATATCGGCAGCAAGGACGGGCAGGTCGAACTGCGTGCCACGGGCCAGGTTCTGTTGTTTGACGGATTCCTGCGTGTTTACGAGGAAGGCCGGGATGACGCGGTTGTCGATGATGACGACAAGCGCCTGCCACAGGTCGCGGTCGGTGATCGCACCGACAAGCGCAGCGTGACCCCGGAACAGCATTTCACCCAACCGCCGCCCCGATACACCGAGGCGACCCTGGTCAAGCGCATGGAAGAGCTGGGGATCGGCCGCCCCTCGACCTATGCCAGCATCGTCACGACGATCCAGGATCGCGGATATGTGCGCAAGGACAAGAACCGGCTGATCCCGGAAGACAAGGGCCGGTTGGTCATCGCGTTTCTGCAGAATTACTTCCGCAAATATGTCGGCTATGATTTCACCGCCGGACTCGAGGACGAGCTGGACCAGGTCAGCGCCGGCGAAACCGACTACAAGACCGTGCTGAACCGCTTCTGGCGCGATTTTTCCGCAGCCATCGCCGAGACCAGCGAATTGCGCATCACAGATGTGCTTGAGAAGATCAACGAGGTACTCGAACCCCACCTGTTCCCGCCGAACGAGGATGGCAGCGATCCGCGCCTCTGCCCGAATTGCGGCGTCGGGCGGCTCAGCATGCGCACCGCGCGGTCGGGCGGTGCGTTCATCGGATGCTCGAACTATCCGGAATGCCGCTATACACGCGCGTTCGGTCCTCCGGGCACCGAAGAGGAAAGCTCGATTCCCCCCGAGGGCAAACTGCTGGGCGAGGACGCCGGTGACGAGATCCGCGTGTTCAAGGGACGGTTCGGCCCCTATGTGCAGCGCGGCGCCGTGACCGAGGACAACAAGAAACCGCCGCGCCAGTCCGTGCCAAAGGACTGGCCGCCGGAAGAGCTTGAGCTAGAACGCGCGCTGATGTTGTTGTCCCTGCCCCGCGAAATCGGACCACATCCCGAGGATGGCGTGATGGTCTGGGCCAATATCGGGCGCTACGGCCCCTATCTGAAACACGCCGAGAGCACCTCGCACAGGGGCGGCACCAATGCCAATCTCGAAAGCCTCGACGAGGTGTTCACCGTCGGCATGAACCGCGCGGTGCAGCTTCTGGCGGAAAAGGTGGCCAGCCGTGGACGGCGCGGCGGGGCGGCCAAGACGCTGCGCTCGCTCGGGGATCATCCGCAAGAAGGCGGCCCCATCGACATCATGGAAGGAAAGTACGGCCCCTATGTGAAGTGGGACAAGATCAACGCCACATTGCCCAAGGATGTCGAGCCGGATGCGCTGACGCTTGAGCAGGCCATCGACCTCATTGCCGCCAAGGCTGCGACCAAGGGCAAACGCAAGAAACCGGCGGCCAAGGCCAAGAAAGCCCCGGCCAGGAAGCCCGCGGGCAAGAAGAAAACCGTGTCCAGCAAATCAGCGGCAGAGTAAGAGGTCAGACCCGGGTCGGTTCCACCGGCCCGGGTTTGTTGACTCTATTGCTGCAGCGCGTCAAAACCGCTGAGACACCGTTTGAAGGGAGTTTTTCATGAAGAAGGTCTATGGCAGCGCATCGGAAGCGCTGGACGGGGTGCTGTTTGACGGCATGCTGATCGCGGCTGGCGGGTTCGGGCTATGCGGTATTCCGGAATTGCTGATCGCGGCGATCCGGGATGCGGGAACCAAGGATCTGACCGTGGCAAGCAACAATGCGGGTGTCGATGATTTCGGCCTGGGATTGTTGTTGCAAACCCGGCAGGTCAAAAAAATGATCAGCTCTTATGTCGGCGAGAACGCGGAGTTCATGCGGCAGTATCTTTCGGGCGAACTCGAACTCGAATTCAACCCGCAGGGCACATTGGCCGAGCGCATGCGGGCGGGCGGCTGTGGCATTCCCGGCTTCTACACCAAGACCGGCGTGGGCACCGTCATCGCCGAGGGCAAGGACGTCAAGGAGTTTGACGGCGAAGAGTACATTCTCGAGCGTGGCATCGTCGCGGATCTCGCGATCGTCAAGGCATGGAAAGCGGATGACACCGGCAACCTCGTGTTCCGCAAGAGCGCACGCAATTTCAATCCTCCGGCTGCGATGTGCGGCAAGATCTGTGTCGCCGAGGTCGAGGAGATCGTTCCGCGCGGCAGCCTTGATCCCGATCACATCCACCTGCCGGGCATCTATGTGCACCGCCTGATCCAGGGCGAGCACGAAAAACGCATCGAACAACGCACGACGCGCAAGCGGGAGGACGCATGATGGGCTGGGACCGCAACCAGATGGCCGCACGGGCGGCGGAAGAACTCGAAGACGGCATGTATGTGAACCTCGGCATCGGCATTCCGACGCTGGTGGCCAATTATGTCGGCGACAAGGACATCACCCTGCAATCGGAAAACGGCATGCTTGGCATGGGGCCGTTCCCCTTCGAAGGGGAAGAAGACCCCGACCTGATCAACGCGGGCAAGCAAACGATCACGGAACTGGCGCGCACATCGTATTTCGACAGCGCCACCAGCTTTGGCATGATCCGCGGCGGCAAGATTGCCGCGGCCATCCTGGGCGCGATGGAAGTGGCCGAGAACGGTGATCTGGCGAACTGGATGATCCCCGGCAAGCTGGTCAAGGGCATGGGCGGCGCGATGGACCTGGTCGCGGGCGTCGGGCGCGTGGTGGTGGTGATGGACCACACCAACAAGCATGGCGACAGCAAGGTTCTGCGCGAATGCACCCTGCCGCTGACCGGCAAGGGCGTGGTCGACCGTATCATCACCAATCTTGGTGTGCTGGACGTGGTCGAGGGCGGTCTCAGGATCGTCGAATGTGCCGACGGCGTCACCGAAGACGAACTCCGCGCCGCAACTCAGGCGACCATCGTCGATTGACCACGTGGTCAAAACGCATGACGAGAACATCCGCCGGGCAGCGCGCTGCCCGGCTTTTTTACGTCTGGAATTGCGTTTCGACTGTGGCGGCGGCCTGCACGAAAGGTGCAGCGTGATCAGTTCAGCGTGCGAAACACGCAACCGTCGCTGATCAGTTCGGGCGGGGTCCTGCACAATCCGCTGGCCACCTGAAACGCCGCGAGAACCTTTGGGACATAGTCGCGTGTTTCCGCGTAGGGCGGCACGCCCGCGTGGGTCATCACCGATCCTTCGCCGGCGTTGTATCCGGCCAGCACAAGGATGGGGTCGTTGTTGAACTTGCCCATCAGCCAGTCGAGATATTTCACCCCTCCGTCGATGTTCTGCGCCGGAACCATGCTGTCTGTGACGCCAAAGCGCGCAGCCGTATCCGGCATCAACTGCATCAGCCCCTGCGCGCCCGCATGGCTTGTCACCGATGCGCGGCCCGAGGACTCAACCGCGATCACCGCGAGAACCAGAGCGGGCGACACACGGGTGCCGACGGTCGATCTCAAGATCGAAATACCCTGCTCGCTGGCAATCTCCTGCATCGCCTGCAGGCGTGGCGCGGCGATCTCTCCGGAGGTGTTCAGGGTGATCAGCGCTTCTTCCAGGCGACCGGGACGGCTATTGGCGATGTCCGGCGACACCCGATCCCAGAACCAGGTGTATTTTCCGATGGGTTCGACCGGCGCAAGCGGCACCCTGGCGACGGGTGCCGGCTTTGCCACGGGTGGCGGTGCAAGGCGTCGTCTCTGCTCGTCGGGGTCGATCTGAATGGTTATGCGACGCGTGGTGCCCGGTTGGGGCGGCTTGACCCTGCGCGCTGCGAATTCCTGAAACGGGCGCGGAGGCGAAGCTGACGCATCGTCGCGCGCGACGGCGGGCGCATCTTTCGAAAGGTCGGTTTCGGTCGCATCTCGGGACGCATCGCGGAACACGAGCCGTTCGGCCCCTGGCAGACCCGGGAACAATAGGGCGACGGCCAGTATCGGTGCAATCAGCACAGGCCTGTTCATGTCTCTGTCTCACTGCTCGTGTTTTTTGCGCAGTGTTGCCCCAGTCGGACCGCGAAGCCAGACCTGTTGGCCGGAATCTGTCATTTTTGCCAGATTTGACTCCGATTTGCATCGCATGACACCGCACATCGGCGCGCGCACAAGCGGCATTAGTTACGGAAATTCAAATATGTGCGCGAGGTGTTATCAAAGCGTTAACCATCGCGTGCGGTTTATCTGTGTTGCCCAATTCCTGACATCGCCCATTGGTTAAGTGTTTCTACACAACGGCAGACGCGGGCCAGGTGAGAGACGGCCCACCAGAACGTCGCCGCTTGATGTTGCAATGTGAGATCCTTTGGAGGGACGAAACGATGATCAAACTCTTGAGAAACTTCCGCAAAGATGAATGTGGCGCCGTGACCGTGGACTGGGTCGTGCTGACCGCAGCCGTCGTGGCGCTGGCTGGCGCGGCCTACACGGCCATCGAAACCGGGTCTGAAACCCTGACCACCAACACCGGCGCGTTCATCACGGCACAATCGCCGACCACCCAGTAACAACGGGCCTTCGGTCGTTCGATACCCCGCCGCGACCCCCGTGGGACGGCCTCGCCACAACCAGAGGCAGTTCCCGGGACGGCGCCCAAATCGGTCTGACGCCGGCCATCACTACCTCAGGTTGACAAGAAACCCGGGTAAATTCAGGCACATTGCAGGGATAGGGCCAGGCTGATCGATTCGCGGTCAATTCAACCTAAGAGACAGATTTTCGACAACCATCTGGAGAAAAATCGCGAAAAAACCCGCTAAAAACCCCGAAAAGCATCAAAATGGTGGATTGTAGTCAAATTGCTGCCTCATTCCGCCTCAATTATTAGAGCAAGTTAATAGAAAAGCCGATCCAGCCGAACTCTTGCACACACGGATTGGACGGAAACGAACTCTAACAATGATCCTTTGAGGGGACAAAGCCATGATCAGAGTATTCAATAAGTTCCGCAAGGACGACGATGGTGCCGTCACCGTCGATTGGGTCGTTCTGACCGCAGCAGTCGTTGCGCTCGCCGCCGCCGCATACAGTGCCATTGAAACCGGCACTGACGATCTCAGCACGAGGATTCAGACAGAACTCAATGAGGTCACGCCAGACGCCGGTGGTAGTGGCGGTGGCGGTGGTGGCGGCGGCGGTGACGGCACTCAGTGATCGCTGACTGCAAGATAAATTGATAAATGTGTGGGGGCTGCGTCTTTTACGTAAGGCGCGGCCTTTTTCAAAGGGCCCGCCGCAGCAAACCTAGAGGTTGCCATGCGAAACAATCTGAAAACATTCCTTCGGGACCAGAGCGGCGCGGTTACGGTTGACTGGATTGTCCTGACCGCAGCGGTCGTGGCCCTCGCGGCAGTCACCTTTGCATCCCTGCAATCCGAGTCCGGTGGGATCGGTAGCAGCCTTAGCCAATACCTGTCCACTCTTCCGGTTGGAGCAAAAGACTGATCCGCTTCGCAGTCGAATATGCGTCAGGTCAGATGCATGTTGCATGACGTTTATTGGTGGCGTTGTTGACACAATCTTTGTAAATCAGACCGATCATGCATAAATAGGCAGCATCAATAACAAGAGCTACCGGTTCTTGGAGAGGTTATAACGATGCGAGCGATATTCGGTCTGGTTCTGATTGTCGGCATTGTCCTGGCGGGCGGGGCAGTGATGATGGCCAGGAATTACATCTCGGCCTATCAGATCGAACTGCAAAGGGAACGCCAGGCGCGGGCCGAGGTTGTGCCGACCATCAATGTCTATGTGGCATCGCGCGCGCTCAGATATGGTGAAACCCTCGAACGCGACGATGTCCGCAAGGTGCGCTGGCCACTGGATGCGGTGCCGAAAGGGACGTTTACCGACATAGCCAAGCTTTTCCCTGATGAGGTGACCGGCAAGCGCGTGGTCTTGCGCGCAATCGAGGAAGACGAGGCGATCCTGGCCGCAAAAGTAACCAGACCCGGCGAAGACGCCGGGCTGACCTCGCAATTATCGCGGGGCATGCGGGCCTTTGCCATTCGGGTTGATGTCGCTTCCGGCGTGTCCGGTTTTCTGCGACCGGGCGACCGGGTCGATGTCTATTGGACCGGCAGCGTCAGCGGCACAATCGAAGGGGTTCGGGGGGATGTGACCCGCCTGATCGAAGCCAATGTCCCCCTGATCGCCGTCGATCAGACGGCAAGCAGCGATCTCGACGGCGCAATCATCGCCCGCACCGTCACCGTTGCCGCTCGGCCCGAACAGGTCGCCGCCCTCGCGCAGGCGCAATCCACCGGCAGGTTGTCCCTGTCGCTGGTGGGTGCGCGCGACGACACGATTGCGTCCGCCATCGAGGTCGATCAACGCTCGCTCCTGGGGCTTGGCGCCATCGAGGCCGCCCCGCAGCAGATCGAGGAAAAGGTCTGTACCATCCGAACGCGGCGCGGGGCCGAGGTCTTTGACATCCCGATCCCCTGCACAAACTAGAGCGTTTGCAACGCTTTAGAACGCCGCCGACCCTGTGCATGCGCGCTGCGATTGTGGCTTTGTTGCCCTAACTCCACATTCGTATGTCTGCGGAAACCATTGATTCTTGAAATAAAATGGGAACTGACGCAGAGTGTTGCAAAATTCGGGCAACAAGACCCGGTAACGAGGCGTGATCGGAGAGGCGGGTCACATGAAATTCGAAGAGTTCCTGAAGGCCGCGGTCTTGGGGGTCGCGTTGACCTGCACGGCCCTGAGCGCGCCGCTTGGCGCCGAGGCGCTGACCGTTGTCAAGACCGGCTCCGAAAGCACGCTCGACATCCCGATGAACCGCGCCATCGTCGTCGAAAGCGAGGTTCCCTTTGCCGAACTCAGCATCGCGAATCCCGGCATCGCCGATATTTCCTCGCTTTCGGACAGGACAATCTATGTCCTGGGGAAATCCCCCGGATTGACCACGCTGACCCTGCTGGATGCAACCGGGCGCCTGATCACGAACGTCAATGTCAGGGTTGCGGCGGATGTGACGGAGTTCAAGGAACGGCTGCGTCAGATCCTGCCCGGCGAAAAGATCGAGGTGCGCACGGCCAATGACGGCATCGTCCTGTCCGGCGTCGTGTCAAGTTCGGCCCGACTGCAGCGCGCGCTCGATCTTGCAGAACGGTACGCGCCGGAACGGGTCTCGAACCTGATGAGTGTCGGCGGTGTTCAGCAGGTGATGCTCAAGGTGCGGTTTGCCGAAATGCAGCGTTCGGTCTCGAAATCGCTGAGTTCATCTCTGGGCTTCAACGGATCCATTTTCGGCGGTGACACCGGCCTGAACGGCGGCACCGGCACCTTGAACAACCAGGGCGCACTCATCAATTCGAGTGCAGGCAACATTCCTTTCGCGAATGAAAACACCGGAGCCATCCTCTTCGGCTTCAACGCGGGGTCCGTACAGGTCGGATTGCTGATCGAGGCGCTGGAACAGAAGGGGGTCGTCCGTACCCTTGCGGAACCCAATCTCAGCGCGCTGTCGGGTCAGGAAGCCAAGTTTCTCGCCGGTGGCGAATTCCCGATTCCGGTTGCGCAGCGCGATGGTCTTTTTTCGGTCGATTACAAAGCCTTCGGAATCGAGTTGAACTTTGTACCACGCGTCGTCGACCAGGGTGTCATCAATCTCGAACTGATGGCGGCCGTGTCCGACATCGACCCGACCCAGGGTGCGAACATCAACGATCTGACCGTCCCGGCATTTTCCCGTCGCGAGACGTCGACCACCGTCGAAATGCGCGACGGCGAAAGCTTTGCAATCGCCGGTTTGATCGAGGACGAATTCCTGGACAACGCGGCACAGATGCCTTGGCTGGGCGATGTGCCCGTGCTCGGTGCGCTGTTCCGAAGTGCGGAATACGAACGCAAACAGACGGAGCTCGTGATCATCGTGACGGCACATCTCGTTTCGCCGACACTGGGCGAGGCGCTGGCATTGCCCACCGATCGGATCACCCCTCCGAGCGAAAGCGATCTGTTCCTGTTCGGCAAGATGAGCAAGGAGCTGCGCGGGTCGACACAGGGCGCGCAAGAGGTCGCGAAACAGGATTTCAGCGGCTCCTACGGCTATGTGATGGACTAGGCGGAGAGACGGGATGAAGAGAGAACTGATCCTTGCGACCGGCCTGGCCATTGCCCTGGCGGGGTGCGATGAAACAGCTGGCGACTTTGTCACCACCACGGACTTTGGCAATGCAACCGAGAACAACGCGCTGGTGATGCAGGGGGTGCGCAGTTATTCCGTCGCTCTGGGTCAGAGGTTCGCGCGGGACGTCCCGACGACCGTGAATTTCGCCTTTAACAGCGACGTCCTGGACGCATCGGCACTTCAAATCCTGGATCGGCAGGCAGACTGGATCCGGCAATTCCCGGAAGTGCGCTTCAACGTCTACGGATATACCGATCTGGTCGGTTCTCCGTCTTACAATTACGGGCTCGGGGAACGCCGCGCCCGCGCGGTCGTGCGGTATCTGTCAACCCGCGGCATCAGCACATCGCGCCTGCAGGCCCTGGTGTCTTACGGTGAAACCCGCCCGGTGATCGACTCTCCGGAACCTGAGCGCGCCAACCGGCGCAGCGTCACCGAGGTGAGCGGATTTCTCAAGCGTCATCCGACGGTTCTGGATGGCAAATATGCCGAGATCGTCTATCGCGATTACGTCGAGAGTGCGCGGCCCGTGGACGGCCTGACCCGTCGCAGCAACACAGCAGGCTTTGGCGACGTACAATAGGCCGATTTTTGATGGATCGTGTCCCAATTTCAGACAATTGGGTTTATTTGGTCTAACTCTCGCCTAGATTATCGGCAATATTCATAATCATCAGGTGAGGTGCGTCCAGTTGAGGGCGTGCATTGGTGACGGTGGGGCGAGACGATCGGGGCATCCCGGCAAATGCCCGGGCCGTTCGCCATACAAGGGTCATGAGGATCACGGCAATGAGCAGTCGACTGCCACACAGCGAAAGCACCCCTATCGTGGCCTGCACGGTCAGCCGGGACGTACAGAATTTCGACCTGCTGATCGAAGACATGGAAGCCGCGCTCGGAGAAAGCTGGGGCGATCTCGGGTTTGCCGAGGCGTTGACCTTTCTCGACCAACCGGACGCCAGGGCACTCGATTTCCTGGCGATTGCGCTGGATTCGCAGGACGAAGACAATATTGCCCTTGTTGGCGAAATCATCACGCAGGCCAAGGCGCAACAGATCGGTGTGATCCTGATCGCCGAAGATGTCTCTCCTGCATCGCTGCACAGGCTGTTACGGCAGGGCGCCGACGAGTTTGTCCCCTACCCGCTCCCCGAAAACGAATTGCAATCCGCGATTGACCGGCTCAACGCGCCACCGCCGCAGGCGGAGTCTTCGCGCCACCAGAAGATGCACCTGCAATCGGGTACATCGCGCGAGGGTGCGGTGATCGTCGTTCACGGTCTTGCCGGCGGAGTCGGGTCGACCACGCTGGCGGTGAACCTCGCGTGGGAACTGGCAACAACCGGTGGCGAAGACGCGCCCAGCGTCTGCCTGCTCGATCTGGACCTGCAATTCGGCACCATCGGGACCTATCTCGACCTGCCGCGGCGCGAGGCGATCCTCGAAATGCTGACCGACACAGAGAACATGGACGAAGAGGTATTCGGTTACGCGCTGCAGAGCTTTGAAGACAAGCTGCAGGTGCTGACCGCGCCCTCGGATATCGTGCCACTCGACATTGTCTCGAACGAAGACGTCGAACGGGTCATTTCCCTTGCGCGCAGCCATTTCGACTATGTGATCATAGACATGCCCACAACGCTCGTTCAATGGACCGAAACGGTGTTGCAGGCCGCGCATGTCTATTTCGCGCTGATCGAACTCGACATGCGCTCGGCCCAGAACGCCCTGCGGATGAAACGGGCCTTGCAGTCCGAAGACCTGCCCCTGCAGAAACTCCGCTTTGCACTGAACCGCGCCCCGAAATTCACCGACCTGTCCGGCAAGGGGCGGGTCAAGCGGATGGCCGAGAGCCTGAGCATTTCGATTGACCTGCAACTTCCCGAGGGCGGCAAGCAAGTCACGCAATGCGGCGACCACGGGCATCCAATGGCGATGTCCGCCGCCAAGAACCCGCTGCGCAAGGAAATCGCGAAACTTGCGCAATCGCTGCACCAGCTCGGCCAAGCCGAGGCCGAAGCGGCGTAACGTCCCGGAGGACTTTCTCATATGTTTTCCAAATACAAGAAGCCCAACGCCGCCAAGAAAACGGCAAAACCCGCCGCGAAGATCACCAACCTCGCCGAGGTGAAACCCGAATCCGCGGCCCCGACCAGCCAGCCGAGCGTATCGCTGCGCCGACCGATGCCGCTGAAACCGGACGAGGCCGGAATTCCGGACAAGGATCGCAAACGCAAGGAACGGCTGGGCGAAATCAAGATCGAACTGCACCGCTCACTTCTTGACAATCTCAACCTCGCGGCACTGGACAGGGCAAGCGAAACCGAGCTGCGTAACGAAATCGGAAGCATTGCCGGAGAAATCCTCGAAGAGCAGGGAATCGTGCTGAATCGCGAAGATCGGCAGACCCTCAACAAGGAGCTTTACGACGAAGTGCGCGGGCTGGGCCCGCTCGAGGCTCTGCTGCAGGACGACTCGATCAATGATATTCTCGTCAATGGACCGCAGCAGGTCTTTGTCGAACGCAATGGGCGGCTCGAACTCAGCGAGGTCACCTTCAAGGACGAACGTCACCTGCTGCGGATCATCGACAAGATCGTCAGCGCCGTGGGACGGCGCGTGGATGAGTCCAACCCCTATGTCGATGCGCGGCTTGCCGATGGATCGCGCTTCAACGCCATGGTGCCACCGATTGCCGTGGACGGAAGCCTCGTTTCGATCCGCAAGTTTCGCAAGGACAAGCTCGGAATCGACGACCTGGTGAATTACGGCGCCTTTTCCGAGGAAATGGCCGCCTATCTGCAAGCGGCGGTGGCGACGCGCCTGAACGTCATCGTTTCAGGCGGCACCGGTTCGGGTAAAACCACCACACTCAACGCGTTGTCCTCGTTCATCGACAATGGCGAACGCATCCTCACGATCGAGGATACCGCCGAACTGCAACTGCAACAGACCCATGTGGGCCGGATGGAAAGCCGACCACCCAATGTCGAGGGCAAGGGCGAAGTCAGCCCGCGCGACTGTCTGAAAAACGCGTTGCGGATGCGCCCGGACCGGATCATCGTCGGCGAGACACGCGGCGAAGAGGTCATCGACATGTTGCAGGCGATGAATACGGGCCATGACGGCTCGATGACGACAATTCACGCGAACAGTGCGCGCGACGGGATCAGCCGGCTTGAGAACATGATCGCCATGGCAGGTATCGAAATGCCTCTCAAGGCGATGCGCAGCCAGATTTCCTCGGCGGTCAACCTGATCGTGCAGGTGTCGCGCCTGCAGGACGGAAGCCGCCGGATGACCTCGATCACCGAGATTACCGGGATGGAGGGCGATGTCATCTCGATGCAGGAGATTTTCCGCTATCAGCGCGTCGGGCTTACACCCGACAACAAGATCGTCGGCCATTTCACCGCGACCGGAGTGCGCAGCCATTTCTCCGAACGGTTCCGAATGTGGGGGTATGACCTGCCGGCGGCGATATACGAGCCTACAGTGGTGGAAAGTTTCTGATGCAGATCAGCCCGGAACCGATCATCTACGGACTGATCTTCATCGGTGTTCTGGTGCTGGTCGAGGGCATTTACCTTGTCGCCTTTGGCAAATCCATCAGCCTGAACAACAAGGTCAACCGTCGGCTCGAAATGCTGGACAAGGGCGCCGGGCGCGAACAGGTGCTGGAACAGCTGCGCAAGGAAATGCGCCAGCACATGAGGTCACGCTCGATCCCGCTTTATTCGCTGCTCGCGGACAAGGCGCAGAAGGCGGCGATTGCCTTTACCCCAAGGCAACTGGTCATGATCATGGCTGCGCTGGCCACCGTCGCCTTTGTCGGGTTGAGCCTGGCGACGGCGGCGGAACTTGGCGTACGGATCGTGGCTTCGGCCGTGATCGGTGTCGGCGCCGTCTATTTCTGGATCAATTCCAAGGCCCGCAAACGCCTCAGCATGATCGAGGAACAGCTGCCGGACGCGGTGGAACTCATTGTGCGCAGCCTGCGTGTCGGGCATCCCTTCTCGTCGGCGATTGCGATTGTCTCTCAGGAAGTCGAAGACCCGCTGGCGACCGAATTCGGGATCATTGCCGACGAAAACGCCTATGGCCGCGACATCGGCGAGGCGCTCAAGGAAATGGCCGAACGGCTCGACATGCAGGACCTGCGCTTTCTGTCCGTGGCGGTTTCGATCCAGCAGCAATCCGGGGGGAACCTGGCCGAGATCCTGGCCGGGTTGGCAAAGGTGATCCGGGCGCGTTTCCGGTTGTTTCGGCGGGTGAACGCAATCACCGCCGAGGCCAAATGGTCCGGCAAGTTCCTGTCCGCTTTCCCGGTTTTCTGCCTGATTGCCATCACGCTGAAAGACCCGCATTATTACGATCAGGTCGTGGACCATCCCTGGTTCATACCTGCCTGTTTCCTGGTCGCCATATTGCTGATCGCGAACCTGATCGTGATGCGCATCCTGACCGATATCAAGGTTTAGCGAGGAACCGATGGAGTTCATTGCCGAAATCAAGACACTGTTCACCGACTCGCTTGGTGATTTCGGTCCGGTTATCGTGATCGGTGTGCTTGGACTGTTCATGATCCTGCTGGCGGTCTCGCTGATCCTGAACCAGCCGGAAGACCCGCTCAAAAAGCTCAAGCGCGCCAATACGCCCGAAAAGCGCAGCACACCGCAAAAGGAACGGCTGCGCCAGCGCGGGCGCAACGTGCAGCTCGACAAGTTCGCGACATTTCTCGAACCCAAGAACCAGGCCGAATTATCCGCCGTGCAACTGAAACTGCGACAGGCCGGCTATCAATCCAAGGACGCGGTGCGCATCTATCACTTTGCCCAGTTTGCCCTTGGCATTTTCGGCCTCATCCTCGGCACCGCCTATGTGATCC